>JAUNGE010000086.1 GCA_030524675.1 bacterium | reverse complement strand
AAAATGCCCATATTTCAAGGCTTTTCAGCGGTTGTGCTAATGGGAACGACGCCGTCGCCTCGTCGAGAATGATAATGGGCGCATTCTTTAAAATCATGCGCGCGATGGCAATCCTCTGTTTTTCTCCGCCTGAAAGGCGCTTTCCGGCCTCTCCCGCCGGTGTGTCGTATCCCAGAGGCAGTTTTTGGATAAAATCTTCACACTGGGCGGCCCTGGCCGCAGCAAACACTTCCTCATCGCTCGCCTTTGGATTTCCCAGACGGATATTCTCTTTTAAAGAGCAGTTAAACAGAAAATTGTCCTGTGTCACAAAACTGACCATATCGGAGAGCTGGTGCAGAGGCATCTTTCTAATGTCCACACCTCCCACTGTGATTTCTCCATCTGTCACATCCCAGAAGCGGGAAATCAGTTTTGCCACGGTTGACTTTCCGCCGCCGGAGGGCCCTACCAGAGCCGTAAAACTGCCCTGTGGAAGTTTCAGGTCAATTCCGTGCAGCACTTCGTTTTCTTTTTTTCCTGTGTAGGAGAAACACACATGATTCAGTTCCACATCATACCGCTCCAGATGTACAGAATGGTTCGGTTCAAGCAATTCCTCCATATCCAGATACTCCTGCAGTTCTTGCACTGTCATCTGCACGCTCTTGATGCTGTTGGAGAACACTTCCAGTTTTGCCAATGAGGTCACCATGGACATGGAAAGCATGACACAAAGTGCTGCCTCTGGGGCCGTGATTTCACCGTTTTCTCCCAAAAGCAGGCAGACAGGCAGCGCTCCCAAAAGTGTGGACGGAAACAAGGCAAATGCCAGCTTCATTGTCACCCAGGTGGAAGACAGCCACCGAATCACAAAGGTTTTATAGTCATTGATTGCCTTTGCATACTTCTCATAGGACTTGCCTGCACGCCCAAACGCTTTGATGACCTCAATTCCCTCAATATATTCTACAATGGTACTGTTCATATGGGCATTGGACTGATTGTATGTATCAAAGTTTTTGCCGCTGATCTGAAAGGTCAGTGCCATGCAGACTAGAGAGAATGGAACCGTAACCAGAGAAGCCAGCGCCACGCGCCAGTCGATGACTGCAAGTGCCGCAATGCTGACGATAGGAAGCATCAGATGACCGGCTCCCTCTGGAATCATGTGGGCAAGAGGCGGTTCAATATCCTCGATTTTATCCACTATCATATTTTTAATCTCCCCGATGGAGTGCGCCTCTACTCTACCAAGAGGTGCATGGAGGAACCGGTCTGCCACCCTAAGACGCAGTCCCTCCAAAATATGATACGCCATATAATGAGACAGACCGGTGGACAGTCCAAAAAACACTACCTTGACAATCTGTGCTGCCAGCGCGACGCCGCACCACAGCCAAATCTTCTGTACAGTCAGTGCACTGTCCACATACATCTCAATGAGACGAAACATGCAGTAGTAAGGCACCAGACCCGCTACCACACTGATAACCGACAGAATCACCGAGCCGGTGAGGTCTCTTCTGCTGCCGTCTGTATAACTTAACAGACAGGACAGCCATCCTTTTTTCTTTGTTTCTGTATTCATACCTGTGGACTCCTTTCCTGAAAACATATCCTCTGATATCTTAGTTTTAAACTCATAGCAGCCGTCCGCCATCCATCCTCCTATTTGCGCGAACTATGTCTAAACATATGTCTGTTCTCGCAGAAAGTACTTTTTTATGAAGCAGAAAGTACTCTTTTATGAAACAAAACGGCTGGTGCTTTACTGGCACCAGCCACATCATAAAATATTTTGTTCCTTCTGTCTGCTCCATTTCGGCCAGACTGTTCCAATTCGATATTTTTCTTTTACACTTGACATTCACATCTAGCATTTCACATCTGCTATGTTCTGTTTCGATACTCTGTGGGAGTCATGCCCATCACTCTGCGGAAAGCCGCTGCAAATTTTCCTGGACTGTCGTACCCCACCGTCCCCGCAATCGCTGCAACATTCATCTCTCGCCTGGTTTTCAGCAAGACAGTCGCCTGGTTCATCCGGTACTGCAAAAGCCAGCTTCCGATGGTAGAGCCATATATCGATTTAAAGCATCGCTTCATAGGAGTCAGGGCAATATGAAACCGTTCGGAAAGTTCCTCCTGTGTAAAATCTTCATCCATGTGCGCTGCAAGAAACTTATGAATCGCTTTCACCTTCTCCACCTGTGTCTTATAGTAATATGGTTTTTCTTCCGGCTCTTCGGGCAGTTCCAATGCCTCCAGATACAAAAGCAGCTCCAATATCTTAACCTTAAAATAAGGCCGCTTGATTTTTTCGGGCACGGCGTACAGTTCCCCGAAAATGTGCTCAATGGCTTCTAGTTCATGAAGAACTATCGGATACTGGTCCGGACAAAATTTCTTCTGCAATCTGCGCAGATTAACCGGAAAATCTCTCACTTCCAGGGGCAGAGAGCGGCACGCCGTTTCCATGTCAAAAGAAATCATGGCACCATGGTAATGAGAAAGAGGCATCTCAAACCTGCCTGTATGGGTCAGGCGGCGGTCCAGTTTCAAATCTCCCGCTTCCACATACGAATAGGCATCCTCTCTCGCAGCATATTCCAGACGCCCCTCTCTGCAATGGTCGATACAAAAAACATCCCGTCCAGTCTGAAAATCGGAATCGTAATATCGCATGTGAAAATCATTATATGCCAGCGCCACCCCAGGAAATACGTCATACATTGTAATAGTTCCCTCTCCCGATTCGTTTTTGAACTGGTAAACGCCGCACCCTTCGGACTCCGCCAGAAGCACAGTCTTTTCATATTTTAACAGATGCTGATTCATTCCTCTTGCCCCTTCCTGCCGCCATGTTTTCTTCCTAAACCTCCATGCCCGCACACTTGGCACCACCATAAATGAAACTGTGCAGGCATGGAGGTTTAGGAACAACAGTTGCATAGCATGGTCTGTATGTATCTATACAATAAGCCTCTTTGATAAGTGTATCAACCGCTTTTCTATCCATGATTTCAGGTTCAGCAAGATAGGAGAGGACAGCATTTACCTCATCCTGCCGAAATCTGTCGTCTACCCGTATTTTGAACGTCGTTTTACCAAGCTTAAATTGTAATTCTCCATCCTTGACCGATATCGGAATACCACGGTTCATCTGTTTTGCTCTGATACAAGGCAATTCTCCGTATTTAGAAAAATGGATGGTATTACCATTTCCATAAAGGCATTTTTCAATACCTCTCCATACATCTTCCGCTTTCGTAAGAGCAAATACAGCATCTATGCCGTATTTCTTTCCTATCGGAATCATGCACTTCCTGCAATCATCCCATGTAACATGATAGGATTTCTGCATCTCATTAAGCTGAACAGACAATTCTTTCCTTTTTGTCTTATCATTGGTATTTCCATACAAAGAAAGCAGTTTACGGTACCTTTTTGTACGCATGAGCTGCTCCCAATTCTTTCTCATAAGACCAACAAGCTCGTTGCCTGCTTTGCGAATCTTATCAGAAAGATCCACGACTTTAAGTACATCCATATCAGACATATCAGTCTCAACAACTAAAATATGCCGGTCAGAAATTTTATGATATTGTTTCAGTAGCTTGCTGTAATCTCCATCCATCGTGCTTTTTCTTTTTTCTGCAGCTCTTTGCATAATTATTCTCACTTTGTCTTTGTTTTCTGTACATAGATTATATATATTCTATGTAAATGTCAAGCAAAAGAAAAGCAGCTTTCATCCCACAGGCAAACCTGTGAGTTTTTCGCTCTCTCCAAGCTCCCACAGACGGAGCATTGGACTTTTTGTTTGCATATAGATTCCTGCCACTCAAAATATGATTAAATATACTCATCATATCGAGATAACGTAGATTCTCACGAATTCTACTTACTGCTTTATTGTGTATGCTTTTGACTTGTATTTCTACAATATCTACTCACAGATTCTTGTACACTCCACAGTCGTCAATTCCCGAAATAGCCTTCGGTACATGCTTACGTTTGCGTTTTACTTATGCAATTTCATAAGCTATAGCATCTTTCAAATTGAGTGCCGCATTCCAATCTCTGTCTTCCATATAACCACAGGCACATCTGTATATTCTGTCCGAAAGTCTCAGGTCCTTCTTGATGCAGCCGCAGCGGTGACATGTCTTTGAAGATGGATACCATCTATTGACGACTCGAAGTTCTATGCCATATTCGCTGCATTTCGTTTGAAGTTTTGTTCTGAATTCATAAAACTTCTGGGATGCAACACTTTTTGAAAGATGCCGATTCTTCATCATTCCTCTTATATTCAGGTCTTCAATCGTTATATAAGACGGCTTGGTTTTCACTATCTCAGCGATTGTTTTATGGATATAATCCGTACGGATATTGTCTATCCTATGATAAAGTCTTTGTACTTTCATCTTCTGTTTTTTTAGATTTGATTTTTGAGTGGGCTCTCCTTTCTTTACGTTTTCATATTTACGGGAAAGTCTTCGCTGTTCCCGAATTAATTGTTTTTCCAGTTTTTTTATTCTTGCTGATTTGTTTATGTTCTTATACGTTTTTCCATTGGAAATAACAGCGAACTCTTTTAGTCCAAGGTCAATGCCAATCCCCTCAGTGAAGTTATTATCTATCTTTTTATCAGGAATTTCAATAAGAACGGAAACATAATACCGATTGGCTTTCATGGAAACGGAACCGCTTTTTATTACATATCCGTCTTTTGTTGTTGGCAGATATCCTTTTTCTTTGATACGAACCCATCCAAGGGATGGAATATGGATTCTGTGCCTTTCGCACCGGCAATCCTTCGGATTATTCTTTACGAAATACATCTTCACATCCGATTTGCCTTTCTTTTTAAATTTAGGAAACGCACTTTTGTGTTCAAAAAATCTTTTAAATGCCCTCTGCCCATGATTCACTGCCTGCGTTACTGCTTTGGAATAGGCTTCTTTTATCCAGGAATGTTCTGGATGATTTGGAAGATATTCATGATTCAGCCAAACTCTAAATTGATGACTGCTCATAAACGTTTTACCAGTTTCATGCAGTTCTTTATTGTGAGCAAGATAGAAGTTATAGATAAATCTACAAGTTCCTATGGTCTTGCGAATCTTGACTTTCTGTTCTTCCGTCGGATGGATTTCCGTCTTGAAGCTCCTCAGCAATTTCCTCATCTCTTTCTATTTGTTTTTTATACTTGCTCTAATAATTCATTCCACTTTTTACGATTATAGTTTAAACCACTTCCATAATCCTCAATACATCGGTCCACAATGATACCTTTCGCATTACAAAATTGCCGCAGAAATGAGACTTGATTTTGTAAATCGTTCTTTTGGTTTCTTGTAGAAACTCTGGCATAAATAACCACCTGACGCTGGTCATTTTGGACATTTATCCCTTTAAATTGCAGATACTGCTCATAAGTATAATAACGCCTATCAGTTGGAGTACGGTTTGCTTTTAAAATTCCTTCTCTGTCCCAACGCTGTAATGTCTTGACAGATACGCCTAACAATTCAGCAAAATCTTTTGGCTTGTAATTCGTGATATTTGATGTGTTCATAACGATTCCTCTCCTTTGAACCCATTTTAACACATTTTATCATGTTTATCAATATATTTAATTACTTAACTTTCCTCCTTTTAGTTAGTTCTTACTAACTTATAGTTTTATTTTAAGACTGCCAGATACGGTATCCTGTGCATCGGATATGATTCACCTAATACTGCTTATCCGATTCCACTCATCCAATTTCTGACAGCCCTGCTATCTTTTCCCTGTCCTTTTTCCCTGTCCTCAATTCGTTTTACACTTCTGCATACTTTCTCTATCACATTTTTCCTAATCTATAAGCTATTTTCTAATATTCTTTCCAATACTCTCTTCTAATGCTCTCTTCTCATATGTTTCATACTTTTCCGGAGAAAAAATCGTGTCAAATCCGGCCATATGGTACTTCTCCAACATCTTAACATAGCGTCTGGCAGATTCTTTCTCCATCCGGTGGCGCACGACCTCAAAAACCCCATTAAAATAAGATGTCGTCACGATGTGAAGAAATTCTTCTGTCACCATGCCGGATTTCACACTCTCACAGCCAATCACTTCCATGTATTTATAGGTATATTCCACCTCGATCTGAACCAACTCATCCACAAAGTTCTGAAACTTTGTGCCGTAGGAAGCATCGAGCAGGAGACGAAAAACATCAAAATGATCGTATATATAGTCAAGAATCGTATCCATGGCTCTGGAAGTGTAATTTCCCATCTCCGCTTTCTGCATCTCATCATCAAATGCATGGAACGTCTCCTGTATCTCCATGTACATCCGCATCATTTCATCTGCCACCGGCTCAACGATCGCCTGAAACAGTCCCTCTTTATCCCCAAAACGAGTGTAGATGGAACCAGTCGTAGTATCTGCCTCTGCCGCGATAGTGCGCAGAGATGCATCCATAAATCCTCTATCCAAAAATTCCCGCTTCGCACAATCCAGAATACGCTCGGAAACTCCTTCAATCTGCTTTGCCATCGTATCCACCTCAATTATCTCAGTAACGTCTATCTCTTTTACAACGCTATTTCATAACGGTGTTTCATAACGACGTTATGAATATAGCATACTCTTTTTCTTTTGTCAATCGTTTCTTTCTCCAAATTCCAGAATACATAGAACTGCTGTCGTTCTGTCTTTCTATCACTTTATATCAGTGCCAGTAAGATAGTACCGACTGTAATCATTGTGACCCCGACAGCTGCTTTTTTAGTCAATGTTTCATGGAACACAATCCAGGAAAAAGCAATCGTGACCAGAATACTCAATTTATCTATGGGAACTACCACACTCGCTGGTCCATTCTGCAGCGCTTTGTAATAGCACAGCCACGACGCCCCTGTGGCAAGTCCGGACAATCCAATAAAACCAAGCTCTTTCTTTTCTATTTTCCTCACTTCATGCTGCTTTCCGGTCACAAACACCATGAGCCATGCCATAATCAATACAACGGTGGTCCGAATTGCAGTTCCGAGATTGGAATTTACCCCATTGATTCCTATTTTTCCTAAAATGGCAGTCAGACTCGCAAAGACTGCAGAAAGCACTGCATAAATCAACCAGCTATTTCCCTGTTCTTCCTTCTTTGCCACATTCTCTTTTCTGGAAATCATCAGCATAGTTCCCACTCCAATCAGAATGGTTGACACAACCTTTCCCCATGTAAGTCCCTCATGTAAAAACAGAAGTGCCAGCAAAATCGTGAGAATGGTACTCGATTTATCGATCGGAACAACTTTATTGATATCCCCCTTCTGCAGTGCATGAAAATAACAAATCCAGGACGCCCCTGTGGCAAGTCCAGACAAAATGAGAAACAGCAGCGTCTTTGCACTTATCTGCGTGATTCCCGTCCATGTTCCAGTAATCAACACCATAAGCCACGAGAATAATAACACTACAAACGTCCGAATTGCTGTCGCCACATCAGAATCTGTTTTCTGTATTCCGCACTTTGCAAGAATCGCTGTGATTCCGGCAAAAAAAGAAGAACCTATTGCATATACTATCCACATTTTTTCTGTATTCTCCTTTAATATAAAATATGTTTCTTTACAGTTGGCTGCTTCTAAGTCAGGATGTACTCAAAATGGAAACATGTTTTTCACATACTCGTACTACACGCTTAGTACTTATTCAAATACTTCCTGCATGATTCCATGCTCCATATCGTCAATGCTGTAAATCCTATCCATTACCTCAAACGTCTCTCTCAAATTACCTCTTGCACTCTTCCAACCAATTCCATCTGTAAACCACACAAAGGTAAATCCATCGATTGTATCTGCTTCCTGAGAGAGCATCTTATAACTTCTTGCAGTTTCATTCAGTTTTGAACCACCTCCGCCATAAAAATTTGTCTCAATACCATATATCATCTTATCTGTCTTAATCACAAAATCAAACCTTTTTGCAGTTTTACCCTGATTGGAGATGGCCGATAAATCAATATTCCATCTTTTCTCAATATCTTTTAAATACATTTCTTTGAAGTAATTTGTATCCTTGACAAATCCCGCTGTGATAATGTATTTTTCTACCAAATCCTCCATCTGATGCCCACCGCGATTCTTGCGCCCATTTGAATCAAGCCCTGTTTCAATACCGAGTGCATAGTCTACCAGATTGTTTACGATATGATTGGCAATCATATCAAACAGACCCGTTTTTTGCATAAATTTCTTATACTGAGCCATACTGTAATTCATCTTTTTAAAATTATAAAGAAACGCACCTTCTTCATCCTGTGCATAAATTTCATTTTCACGCACAGCAAGGAGCAATGGTATACATGTCAATGTCTCTGGATATTTTTTCACAACTCTTTCAAAATCTTCTTCGATATTTTTCGAGCCAATCAGAGAATTTAGAATATTCAGTTCCATTTTGACTTCGTCCACATTTCTTACAACTTTTTCAAAATCAATATAATAATCATAGCCTGATATACTTGACCTGAACTTGCCAAGCCATTCATCAAAATTTCTGCTTTTCATTCGCCGCCTCCCTATTCTTTTCTTAAGACCTTCCTCTCCTAAGCGGACATGCCTGCTGACGCAAGCATCACAACGAGTTCATTTAATTTCTAACGTGCAACAGCAGCTTTTTTTTCATAATTGCATATGATTACTTCTTCCCCCACTCTGTTGGATGCATCCGAGTTAATCATACGTTTGACGCTTACAACATCTATTTTATAGCCTTTGTTCCCATATAACTCTTTTATAAACTCTGTATTGTGATTTGTCAGCATACAATAGCAACCTCTGGCTGTCAAATCATCATAAAGTCTTGCCAGGCGCTTGTGGCTTTCGATATCAAACCCCTCTTTTGTATAGGATTCAAACGATGTAGGATTTAAAGGCGCATATGGACTATCCAGAAATACAAAGTCACCCTCTGCTGCATTTGCACAGGCATCTTCAAAATCACCATTCATGATAATGACTCCCTGCAATGACTTTGATACATTCCTGATAAGTTTTTCATCCACGGATGCTCTTCTGCTCTGATTATATGGGACATTAAACAATCCTTTTCCATTTACTCTATATAGACCATTAAAACAATGTTTATTCATAAACACAAACAATGCCGCCTGTTCTATATCATACTCAGATTTCATCAATTTTTTATTATAACATTCACGGAGAAAATAATAGTACGCTTTTCCATCTTCCCACATTTCTTCATCCAGTTTTCTCATAGCTTTCAGAAAAGCTTCTGGTTCCTTACAAATTGTTGTATATACATTGATTAACGCTCTGTTACTGTCATTTATCAGTGCATTTTCCGGCAGTAATTCAAATAACACTGCACCACCGCCCACAAATGGCTCAAAATAACGATTATATTTTTCAGGCATTCTCTCCTTTATCTGGGGAAGCAACTGACGTTTTCCACCAGCCCATTTCACAAAAGGTGCAACATTCAAATTACTCATCTCAGTTCCTCTTTTCCATATCCATAAGCGGATAAAATTTTACATATTTATTATACTTACAAATTTGGAAACTGACAATCAGAACCTTTACTTTCGATAGTGTAACTTTACTTTCTATCCAGCGAGTCTATTTCTGAAATACAAAGATATACTCATGCGCCAATAACAGAAAATTTTTCTCCTGTATCTCCCAATATTTCGTAGAGTGGCAATGATACTGTTCCTTTATTATAATCTCTCTGTTCATAAAACCTGCCTCAAGAAAGCATTCCATAACGCGAAATCCCAGCGGAATTACCTTAAAAAAGCAGCCAGCCCGAAAACATTCATGGGCGGCTGCTTCTGCATTTTCTTTCCTTCTGATACCAAAAAACATCTTCACAGCAAAGAAATACGAAAGATGCGAATACCTGCAAATCACTGCACTTCCCGAATCATACAGTATTGTTTGAGCGGGAATCCCTTTTCAACCACCCCGTACACCTTAAAGCCAAAATGCCGATAAAAATCAAGATTCTTTGCATTGTGGGTTTCCAGAGAAATCAACATTCCATTCCGCTGCGCATATTCGATGGTTTCATTCATCAGCATTGCTGCGATGTTATGGTGCTGCATTCGGGGATCCACCGCCAGATAAATAATATGCAGCCTTTTATTCTGATGGAGCTGCGCCGTCCATCTGGAATTCAGATAATCCTCACCTCTTAAAAAATTAGAAAACGTTTTGAGGGACGGATCTTCCCGAATCAGGCAGGTATCTGTTGCCAGAGCCGCTTTGACTTCCGAAAAATAAAACCGGAACAGATTGTAAGGCTCCGCCTCGTCAGAGACCACCAGAATACTGTTTAGGTCTGTGCTGTCAGAAAAAATCTCACAAGTCTCATAAAATTCATCCATATCGCAGTGAAACAGCTTCGGCATCAGACGTTTTCTTATGTTCTGATCCGGTATCAGAGTTTCATAAAGCGGATCGTGAATAAAACAACTGTACAGCAGCTGTTCCAATCTGGGCAAATCCGCTCTTTGTACGCGGTATAATTTAACTCGTTGTGCTACTTGTATAATTCGAACTGCATAATTAAATAATGG
>JAUNGE010000085.1 GCA_030524675.1 bacterium | reverse complement strand
TATCCTATACAGTAGAGGCGAAGTGGACACGCCTGTAAGAATAAGGATTGCCTGATTTGTCAGGTGGTAACTTAAATATCAGACTTCTTAAATAGAGCCATCAGGCTCTTAGAAGCCCATTACCTTTAGGTGATGGGTAGTTCACGGGAGGAAACATACGGTACAGAGACTATGAAGCTGTAAAAACTGTGAGTTTTGGAGGGTTCCATCCTGTATCAGGATTTATTTTTGTAAAAATTCAGGTATTGAAATTCTCTCAAAGATGCCTTATGCTACAATATATGCAGAAAATCTGCATGAAATTCGTAACGGTAAAGGCGGACATGGGAGGATAAAAAGAGAATGAGCGATTTGGTAAATGTTGCAGAACTTTTTGGAAAAAATGTATTTAATGATACTGTGATGCGTGAGCGTCTTCCAAAGAGCGTCTACAAAAAATTAAAACAGACGATTGAGGAGGGCAAGGAACTGGACCCGTCGATTGCAGATGTTGTGGCACATGCGATGAAGGATTGGGCGATTGACCATGGAGCGACACATTATACACACTGGTTCCAGCCTCTGACCGGCATTACGGCAGAAAAGCATGACTCTTTTATTTCCGTTCCAGGTCCGGACGGAAAAGTGAGAATGGATTTTTCAGGCAAAGAGCTGATTAAGGGCGAGCCGGATGCTTCCTCGTTCCCATCAGGTGGACTGCGCGCTACTTTCGAGGCAAGAGGATATACCACATGGGATTGTACTTCTCCAGCGTTTTTGCGCGAGGATGCGATTGGTGTGACTCTCTGTATCCCGACTGCGTTCTGTTCCTATACAGGAGAAGCACTGGATAAAAAAACGCCGCTGCTGCGCTCCATGCAGGCGATTGATGAGCAGTCTCTCCGTATTCTGCGTTTGTTTGGAAATAAGACTTCAAAGCGTGTGATTCCATCCGTAGGTCCAGAGCAGGAGTATTTCCTGGTAGACAGAGAGAAGTATCTGCAGAGAAAAGACCTGATTTATGCTGGACGTACTCTGTTTGGCGCGATGCCGCCGAAGGGGCAGGAGATGGACGACCACTATTTTGGCGCCATCCGCGAGAGAATTGCCGCATATATGAAAGAAGTCAATGAAGTTCTGTGGAAACTTGGTGTTACTGCAAAGACACAGCACAATGAGGCGGCTCCGGCACAGCATGAGCTGGCGCCAATCTATGCGCAGGTCAATGTGGCAGTAGACCACAATCAGATGATTATGGAGACCTTGAAGAAGGTAGCAGGCCGTCATGGTCTGACCTGCCTGCTGCATGAGAAACCTTTCAAGGGTGTGAATGGTTCCGGAAAGCATAACAACTGGTCTCTGACAACGGATGACGGCATCAATATGCTGAATCCTGGCGATACACCACACGAGAACATTCAGTTCCTTCTGGTGCTGGCATGCATCCTGAAGGCAGTGGATGTGCATGCCGACCTTCTGCGCGAGTCTGCAGCAGATGTAGGAAACGACCTGCGTCTGGGCGCACATGAGGCGCCACCGGCGATTATCTCCGTATTCCTGGGTGAACAGCTGGAGGATGTTGTGACGCAGCTCTGTGACACAGGTGAGGCGACACATTCTAAGACCGGCGGAAAATTGCAGACGGGCGTCAATGTTCTGCCAGATCTGGACAAGGATGTGGCAGACCGCAACCGCACATCCCCATTTGCATTTACCGGAAATAAGTTTGAGTTTCGTATGGTCGGTTCTGCCGACTCGGTTTCTTCCCCGAATGTGGTGTTGAACACCATTGTAGCAGAAGCATTTAAGGAGGCAGCCGATGCGCTGCAGGATGCGGAAGATTTCGATATGGCAGTCCATGATATGATTAAGAAACTGTTTATGGAGCACAAGAGAGTGATTTTCAGCGGCAACGGCTATTCAGAAGAGTGGGTGAAGGAAGCAGAACAGAGAGGACTGCCCAATATCCGCTCTATGGTGGATGCAATTCCTGCTCTGGTGACTGACAAGGCAGTAAAACTGTTTGAAGAGTTCCATGTATTCACACGCACAGAGCTGTATTCCAGAGCTGAGGTAGAGTATGAGGGATATTCCAAGGCCATCAATATCGAGGCGAGAACCATGATTGATATGGCTGGAAAACAGATTATTCCAGCCGTGATTCGCTACACAACGCAGCTGGCAGATTCTATGGGTGCAGTGAAGAATGTGTGCCCAGAGGCAGATATGAGTGTACAGAGAGATATGCTTGTGGAGACATCCAGTCTTCTGGCTGAGATGAAACGCGCATTGACGCATCTGCAAAAAGTGACAGAAGAGGCAGCAGAGATGAAATATGACGGAAAAGCACAGGCACACCGCTATCATGATGAGGTGGTTCCAGCCATGGAGGCACTGCGTGTTCCCGCAGATAAGCTGGAAATGCTGGTGGATAAGGAATTGTGGCCATTCCCGAGCTATGGCGATTTGATTTTTGAAGTGTAAAGAAGAAACGCTAAGTACGTCTCACATAAAATACGCTTCGTACTTGAAATAAAAAGTCCATTCCGACTGTTTGGAGCATATGACAATGCTTCTATAAGAGTCAGAATGGACTTTTCTATTTGTAGTAGTATGTAGTTATGTAGTGCCTCTGGCATCTGGACTTACCAGAACACCAGAAGATGGAGAGCTGGAACTAGAGCTGTTGTTTCCTGAGCTGTTTCCAGGGGAACTTCCAGCAGGTGCATTGCTGCCAGAAGAGGATGAGCTTGAGTTGGAGCCAGAACTTGAACTGGACCCTTTTGTTCCAGGAGCGGATACAGGTCCTGTTGACTGATTTCCAGAAGAACCTGAATTACTGGAACTACCGGACGAACCTGGTGCATTTGCGGAATTGGAAGTGCTGGAGTTGCCGGAATTACCGGAACTGCCAGGTGAGGAAGGCAGGTTTGTGCTGGTGTTTGTGTTTGAACTGGAACCGCCTGGAGCCGCCATGTTCATATTGGAAGAACTGCCAGAGCTGCTTCCTGGATTCATTGTGGAACTAGAGTTTGTATTGCCAGGATTTGTGTTGCCAGAGTTTGTGTTGCCAGAGTTTGTGTTGCCAGAACTTGTATTACTGGAGTTTGTGCCGCTAGGGCCTGTGGAGCTAGGGCCGCCTGACGTCGTGTTTCCTGAACCAGTGCTGCCGCCAGGATTCGTTGTGGTGTTACCGGTATTTGTGTCGGTTCCGCCAGCTACATTGCCCTGCAGCACACCATCTTTGTCAAACGTGTAATTGGTTCCGCCGATATTATAGGTATTGTTTACCAGCATTTTTCCTAAGTCATTGCCGCTTGTAGTATTTAGATAGTAAGTCTTATTGTCCAGTGTCAGCCATCCTGTTACCATGTGGCCCGCATCATTAAAATAGTACCAGCTATTGTTGATAGGGCGCCATCCTACAGTCATCTGTCCAGAATCGTTCATATAATAACGATTTGTTCCATCACTGAGCCATCCAGTGAGCATCTGTCCAATGGTATCATTTCGAGTATCCAGATAATAGTAGACATTGTTGACAAGCTGCCATCCAGTGCGCATTTTTCCGTCAGAACCGAGATAATACCATTTGTCAGACAGTTTCTGCCATTCTGTCTGCAATATACCATCTTTATCAAAATAGTACCATCCATTGTCAGAGCCGAGCTGCTGCCATCCGGTTGCCATTTTCCCATCATTTGCCAGGTAATAGCGCTTTCCATCAATATCTGCGAATCCGCCGCGCAGAAGCTGGCCACTTTCATTGAAATAATGCCATGCACCGTCGATTGGATACCAGCCGGATACCATGTCTCCACCTGTCCTCATATAATAGTAGACATCGCCGATATTCAGCCATCCAGTCACCATAGTTCCATCGTTTAACAGAAAATACCATTTATTGTCGATTTTCTGCCAATTTGTCATCATTAGACCGTCATTGCTGAAATAGTACCATTTATCATCAATTTTCTTCCAGCCAGTCGCCATGCCGCCGGTCTCGCTTGTCAGGTAATAATAGTTTCCGGCTGTTGTTTTCAGCCATCCGCGGTACTGGCTGCCGTCTGTATCCATATAGTACCAGTCATTGCTGTCATGAATCCATCCGGTCTGTTTCTGATAATTTTTGTAATAGTACCATTTATTGTTGATGAAACGCCAGGTATCTGGGCGAATCAGGGAAGAAAAATCCTTGAATGAGAAATTGATATCCACATTTCCGTCAATGCCAGCAACGGTTCCCGTGTTGGTTGCCTGCCACATGGCAGGATTGGAATATGTATATTTGGCATCATAGCGGGCCACCCAGACATCGTACTTGACGTTAGACATGTTGATTTTGCTGCTCAACCAGTAATCGCTGGCATACAGCATTGGATAGTAGCCTGCATCTTCCACTTTTTTACAGAAGGCATTGATAATAGAAGCAAGCTGATCTTTGGAGAGATTGCTCATCACGGAAGCTTCTACGTCAAAAACGACAGGGTAGGAGATGGGATAGTCCTTAATCAAATCAATCACAAAATCTGCTTCCTCTTCTGCCATCTGTACTGTAGTCGCGTAAGAGTAAAGATAAGCGCCAACTTTTAAGCCAGCGGCGAAGGCATTTGTCGCGTTGGTGGAAAAATAGGGGTCCACCCCACCGTCGTAGCGTGTTCCGAGCATAACAAACTGGATATCATCTCCGGCAACTTGATTCCAGTTGATTGTCTGTTTCCAGTGAGAGACATCAATTCCTCTTGCCACAACACCCTGGATTACAGAACCATCGCTGCTGATATAGCTGCCATTCTGTTTTTCCCAGGTGGCAGCGAATCCGGAGATGGCAAGCGGCTCTGAAATAACAGTAAAACCAAGAAGGAATGCTGCGCCGAGGGCGGCTAGTCTTTTTTTGTATATCATTATGTTCAAATCCTCCCAAAATGTATAAAATACTAGGGACAGACAGGTCGGACGTCCATGTTTCTATAAACTTTATATTAAAAATTGGTGTGGGGTAGTTCATGAATGCATGAAAACCGCATGAAAGTTTATGTGGAAAAACCGTCTGTCCATAAATGATGATTCGCATCTTTGCAGATAATACAAGATACATGATACTCTCAGTATAACACAAATTGTAGGAAAAATATGAAATTTTTTCTTACAGTTTTTCTTATAATTTTTATGGCTTTGCTTATAATTTTTCTGATAATTGTGTAGAAATGTCAGTGACCTGCTCTGCTGCCTGGAGTTCACAGAGCTTTCGGTAGGAAGTTTTTGCATAGCGGTACATCTTAATAGTGTAATCTCCAAATTCCTGGCCGATAGCGCTCTTATAAACAGCCCAGAGGCTCCACAGAAAGCCGCCGAGTGCAGCATAGGCGTACAGGATACAGGATTCTTCCAAATCTGGTTCTCTTTCCAGATAGAGTTTCAGCAAATCAGCCATCTCATCCTCATTAAAATAGGAATAGATGGAACACATAGCAATATCAATCAGCGGGTCACACATACCGGCATACTCCCAATCAATCAGTTTGACTTCGCCGTTGGGCAGAAACAGAAAATTGTCCACATTGGAGTCAATATGAGCCAGTGTCTGCGGGCGGTTTCTCTGTTCCAGAAAAGTCAGAAGAATTTCCATATCTGCCCGCACCTTTGCGTAATCTTCAAATAAAAGGCAGTGATGTTCGCGGCAGAGCTCCTCATAAAATGAAATTCGCTCCCGAATATCAAAACGATGGTTTACATAGAGATGAGAAGAGTGGATTTTGCGCAGAAGAGCCATGCATTTTGTCAAATCTTCTTTGCTGTCAGCTGCCGCATTTCTTGAGTTTTCATAGTAAACAGAGATTTTGTATCCTGTCTCTGAATCAAAATAAATCAGATGTTCTGTAATTCCCAGTGGAATCACAGCTTGGTACACATCTTTTTCTTCCTTGCGGTTGATTAAGGCTTCAGTGCCAACTCCTGGAATTCGGCAGATATACTGTTTCCCACGAATCTGAAAGAGGAAAGACTGATTGGTCATGCCAGATTTCAGGCAGCGGATATCTGAAATTTCGGACTCTGAAATCTGGAATACTTTGGAAATCAGCTCAAGTGCGGCATTGTCAGAGTGATTCTGATAGCGTGTGTCAAAGCGGCGCAGTTCTTCCAGGTTTTCAAATTCATAAACTTGTGTATCGGGTTGTTTGTTAATCTGTATGCTGACTGTTCCCTTTTTTATCATATCCATAAGAACATGTTCCCAGTAAAACTGTTCTGTGCCTGGCCGATTATACCAGCGCTCCAGTTCAGGCAGAAAAAGGCCGGAGAATTCTCTGGAGAAATACACAGGTCCATACATCACCCAGGAGTCCTGTCCGCCAATCTGTACGTCAGTAATCTGTTCTTTCTTATTATAAGTTAAGCACCATTCTGAAGTGAATCCGGACTGGTAGACAGAAGAGTACCAGGCTTCGCATTCATATGTGTGATACATATTTTCCCGCATCCAGTTGTCAGAAGAGAGAACATACATATTCCGGTTTCTGAGGACTTCTCTGGCACGGTAAATGGTTGCCAAGGTATTTTTACAGGAATATTCCGGATTGTAAAGTAGCTCTACGCCGTATTTATCAATCAAATATTCAAATTTTTCCTTTAAATAGCCGACAACAATCGTGATGTCAAAGATGCCGACCTCGTGAAGCTGTTTAATCTGGCGCTCTATCATGCGCTCACCGAATACCTCGAGAAGCCCTTTTGGCGTCTCAAAAGTCAATGGCACAAAGCGAGAGCCAAATCCTGCTGCAATAATGAGGGCTCCATCCACTTTGCAGGAATCGAGCAGTTCCTGCCCTTTTGGAAGCAATCTGCGCTCCTGCGCGGTGGAGGAAGCGGAGATGAGTTGCTGCTCCTCACATTCGTGGACCAGCCTGTTGGCACTTCCAAGGGAAACACCGAGTTCTTTTGCAATTTCTCTCTGGGTACTGTCCGGCTTCTCAAAAATGCACCGGCATATTTTCGCGTAATGGTTCATAACTGTAATACTCCTTATATTATAAAGTAGTAGTGTTTATAGTCCCTTTCTCAAATTTTAATGTAGTTGTATGCATCTACATGCCTGCGGACGCAAGTATCATCATGGCATGCAGGCCGATAGAAATCTGCTAAATTTATGAAAAGGGGCTGCTTGTTATCTGATGTTCAGAAAAAATATAAAGTTAAAAGATATGAACATTATACGCTGGTATCTATAAAAAAACAAGGATTGTATCTATAAAAAAACAATTTTCAACAAAAACAACTTTTTTGTAATAATTCTGTAAGAAAATGCACAGGGAATTGTTATGGTATTTTCCTCAGAAATGTAATATACTGTGGTTGTAACGGAGAAATGATACTTCTGTGAGAAATTAAGAAATACTTATAACTCTTTGAAGAAAATTAAAAAATTATTCAAAAAGGTATTGATAATTTCTTTTATAGGAAGTATAATGATTTCGTAATGCAATTAGGAATTTCAAGAATTTCAAGAAGAACTTCAAAAAGAAAAAAGGAGAGTGCATTTATTATGAGAAAGCAGACTAAATTAGTTGCAGTTCTTTCTGCAGCTTCTCTGTTAGCTATCGGCGCTTCCATGACTTCTTTCGCAGCTACTGGCTGGGTAAACGAGAATGGAACCTTCTATTACTATGATGCTGACGGCGAGATGGTAACAAACGAGTGGAAGAAAGATGGTAACGCATATTTCTACTTAGGCGATGAAGGCGAAATGCTGACAAGCTCTTGGGTAGATAACGAATACTATGTAGGACCGAACGGCGCTATGGTAACAAACGCTTGGGTTAAGACTATGCCAGAAGATATTGATGACGAAGATCCAGATTCCGATGGTGAGGCTTGGTTCTACTTCAACAACAAAGGTAAAAAAGTTACCGGCAAAGAGATGAAGATCAACGGTAAGTACTACCGCTTCGATGATGACGGTAAGATGTTAGATGGCTGGCAGGAAATCGACAACAAAGTATACTACTTTGGTGACGAGGATGACGGCGCTAGAAAGTCTGGCTGGTTATGGTTAGAGACAGCTTCCGATGATGGCGATGTAGATGAGGGCATCGGTGATGACTTCGATACAGAGGCATGGTATTACTTCGATTCCAACGGTGTTCGTGTAGAGAGCAAGCCTAAGAAAATCAATGGCAAGTGGTATTCCTTCAACCAGTATGGCCAGATGAACTATGGATGGACTTTTGGAGAAAAGGGCGGCTGGGTAACTGATGAAATCGGTACAGATTCTGATGCAGATTTAGGAATAGGCGACCTTCTGTACTACTTCGACCAGGAGAATGGTGCTCGTGTAGGCGGATTCATCAAGATCGCTGGACCGAACGCAACTGGCAAGCAGGATGACACAAACTGGTACTACTTCAAAGATGGCAAGGCAAAATATGCTAAGGAAGAAGATGCTGTTTGGGTTGACAAAGAGGGTGTAGCTTCTACAAACAATGCTGAGCAGGGCCTTAAGAAGATCATCATGAAAGAGAAACTGGAAGGCAAGTACTTTGCATTTGATGAGTTAGGCCGTATGAAGACTGGCAAGCAGCCGATCAAGAACGGTGATGACTACGATGTATACTACTTCGATGACAACGGATACATGAAGACCGGTAAGGTTACTGGTGTAGAAGATGGCGATGATGAGTCTACATACTACTTCAATACAAACAACGCTGGTAAGGGTAAAGGCGTAACTGGCGACAAAGATGGCTATCTGTACTACAAAGGTAGAAGACAGGAAGCTGAAGATGACTACAAGATCATCAAAGTTTCTGACAGCTACTACTTAGTAAATACAAAGGGTAAGATCCAGAAATCTACTTCCAAGACATACGAAGACATCGAGAACGAGGGTGTTACAACTGTTAAGGTAGACAAGAATGGTAAAGTTACTAAAGTTAACGATGTTGACGCAGCTACATTCTTCGCTTCCTATGATGGCAGCGTAGCTCCAAAGGCTCCGTACTTTGACTAATTGGAAATCCCAATAACAAAAACTAGAATTATCGTTAAGAAATTCTAATTGCAATGGGGGTGTTCCTCAGGTGATAAGCCTGGGGGGCATCTCCTTCTTTGTGATACAGAATATAATTGTGCATAATACGGGCAAAACCCCCAGAGAAGAAATCTATTTTGATAAGATTCCTCTCTGGGGGCTTTTGTTTCTATTTTATCTTATAATTGTGTTTTTCTCTGAGCGTCCAAACTCATAAAGCCTGACTTACAAATTACGGCTCAAAGTATGGAATCTGTGTCTCTACAGTGCCAAGCAGAGTATCAAGATCGCCTTCGATTTCCTTCTTATCAGAATCGAATACGCCCTTAACAATACCATCCTTTGTTACCTGTACATAACTTCCTACAAATCCCTCATTCTCGATGTCGGTATAGTACTTGGTAGTAGATTTCTGGATCTTACCTTTCTCATTTACCAGGTAGTTCTTGCCGCTTACAGATACGATTACATAATCATCATCTGCTTCCTGTCTCTTACCTTTGTAGTACAGATAACCATCTTTCTCACCTGTCCAGCCTTTACCCTGTCCACCGTTGTTGGTGTTGAAGTAGTATGTATAGGTGTCGTCGTCATCTTCTTCTACATTGTTGATTTTACCAGTCTTCATGTAGCCGTTCTCATCGAAGTAGTATGTCTCGTATCCACCTTCTGCATTAGTATCTTTGATTGCCTGCAGACCAGTCTTCATCTCACCAGCTGTATTGAATGCAAAGTACTTGCCTTCCAGTTTGATCTTAGCAACTGTTCTGTTGAAGGTCTTGGTTGCATCACCCTGCAGCGGGATTGCTACAGAATCAGAAGCTGTTGCATGCTCTGCTACACCATCATCGAAATAGTACCACTTATTGTCAGCGTCTTTTCCAAGATACTCGCTTCCGTCAACCTTAACGAAGCCATTTACACGAGCACCATTCTCCTCGCCGAACATATACCACATATCTTCAACAGATGCATCAGAATCGGATGCTTTGCCGTTGTCAGCAGCCCAGTTTACGCCTGTATTCTTGTTGCCCTGGATTACCCAGCCATACAGCATCTGACCATGATCATTGAATGCATACCATTTACCATTGATTTTCTTCTTATCATTCTCGATACGCTTGCCCTTGCTGTCGAAGTAATACCAAGCTTCGCTGTCATAATCATCGTCATCAGAAATGTCAGCATCTACGCCATCATCATCAGTATCTGCTTCCAGCCATAACCAGCCAGTTTTTCTAGCGCCGTCATCTTCATCACCGTAGTAATAAACATCCTCGCCATCCTCGTACCAGCCGTCAACCATCATACCGTCATCGTCGAAACGATAGTACTTACCGTTGATTTTTCTCTCTTCACCAGTAACTTTTTTACCTTTGTTGTTGAAATAGAACCAGCCCTCGCCGTCCTCTTCTGGATCAGAATCATCGCTGTCATCAGCCATTGTCTTAACCCAAGCGTTTGTTACCATAGCACCGTTCGGTCCTACATAATAATCATCCTCTACCCAAGAGCTTGTCAGCATCTCGCCGTCATCGCCTAAGTAGAAATATGCGTTACCATCTTTCTTCCACTCGTTTGTTACTAACTCGCCATCGGAATCATAGTAATAGAAGGTTCCATTCTCGTTTACCCAGCCAGTAGCTGCGAAAGAA
>JAUNGE010000020.1 GCA_030524675.1 bacterium | reverse complement strand
AATTCAACGGACTGCTCTTTACATATGCATACCGGTTCAGCGTCAGCGGGTCTGTTAGGACTCTACATTGTAGCTGTACACATTATTGTACTGCGCTATTGTAACAAATTACATATTACATATTTCAACTATATTTGTTTTTCTCTAATTATTTTTTAAGTCATGATAAAAATTAATTTTTTTGACCAGTTTACTTGATTTCTTTTTGTAATCGTAATGCTTTATGAACAGCCATTCCCCTGCCACATCAATCTGGTACCCTAAAGATTTTAACGGAAATTCCAGTAAATAGGAACCTGTTTTTTCACCAACTCTTCCATTCTCCATATTATACAGACAGATAGATTCCCCATCATAATCCAGCAGATGTTCTTCATCTATATAAATCATTTTTCCATCTGTGCCATAGTCTTTTACTACATCATAATCTGAAAAGTCATGTGTAACTTTATATAGAATCTGGTGACTTTTATCCTTCTTTTTGTTATAAACAGATGGAGTATCTTCTTCTAAAATGGCATAAAAATTATCTCCCTTTAAATTCACATATATAATTTTTCCTGTCTTGGAGAAGACAAGCGTATCACAAATTACCGAATCTGCCAAATCATACGCAAACAGGACATGATCAACAGTTAATATTACTTTATTTTCATATATTCCCCATATTCTGACAACATGATTCCACTTGTTTGCAAACTCATCCCCATTCCACCAAGAACATTCTGATTTACTGTTATATCCGTATGTATCCATAATACATTTATAGTCCAAGGAATTCTGTCCATAATCCTTTGGATCCTTTTTTCCTGAACTGCTTGCAAAATAATTATTTTCTAATTGATATAAAGAAAACAGCTTCTTGGTATTTTTTTCTTCTAAATTTGCTATTAAAACTGCTTTTTCTCCAAATGGCTGAATGTCATTCTTCTGGTAAAACATCAATTTGATTACCCATTCTCTTTTGTCATTATAGCTGTTTACATTAAGAAACACATTCTCACTTTCATCAATAAAAAAGCCACCTATTCCTGGAAATCCATTTGCAGTTTTTTTCCTAATCAAAGGATGAATAACGTCTTCTCTCAGTTTTTCATCCAAATCATATTTATATAGGCCAAAAGTCCTTTTTCTTCTATATTCCTCCTCTTCCTGTTCAGATATATAAATTTTATTATTCAATATCTGCAATCCCTGTATATCCTGGCATTCCAACACAAGTTGATTATCTGAACCATCCTGGTTCATTACATAGATACCATTCTGTCCATTTCCATCTGAAAAATAATAGATTTTATCATCATAACATGCAGCAATCATTCCTCTGGATATATAAGTATCCTCTTTATAAGATAGCTTTAATGGTTCATATATCTCTTTGTTTCCATTGCAGGCACACAGTATACATACACTTAACAGTATCAACAAAATACTTCTTTTCATAGCTCCTCCTAAAAAGGAGATGTTATAATACTCCAACATCTCCTTTTCATAAATTTCAAATAACTTGTTACATTTTTTATAATAATCCAAATTTTTTCATTACTCGTTTAATTCATCATATTATAAAATTACATTTTTCTTTTCTATCATACCCCATTGTTATCATAAAGATTGCATTTGAACTATCATAAAATTCTTCGAAATTCTTAAATTGTCCAAACTCATTAAAAGCTTCCAAGTCTCCTGCTGAATTATACTGTAGTGCCTGATAATGTCCCCCTATCTCCCCATTTGAATTGGTCCAAATATAAAGTGCAATATAAGCGTCATGACGCTTTACATATGATACCTCGTTCACAGGAACTATATCAGAAAGTTCAGACATATCTATATCATCTTTTATCATACTCAGATCCGAGACTGTTAAATAATAACTTGTATCAAATCCCAAACGAGTAATATAATCATTTACATAAAATATATCTGAACCTAGTATTCCTCCAAACACTGTAGACTCTCGCCAGTCTCTATTAAAATTCCTGATTGTAGTACTATATGGTATATCATATCCTAAATTTGATAATGTATTGTGCACCGCAACCGCACCGCAGCTATTTGCCGAAAGATTTCCCAATGGTCCAAAAGTTCCCATTTTTTCCGAAAAATCATTTTGATTATTCTTTATTCCAGCTCCAAACAAACTTGGATCAGCTGCAATTTCCTCATTAATAATATGGCAATCCCTCCACTCAACTAGCATTCTCGCGGACTCAACGTGTTCTACCAAATAATTCTCCAAATCTGATAACCATTTTATTCCATTTAAATTAGTTGCCCTCATTACTTTGTTCTCAATTGCTTCTTTCAAGTAATTCTTCGGTTCTGATAACTTCTTTCCTTCATTTTTTACAAAATCAATTGCCATCATTACAGAAGCTATTAAAAGCAATTGTTCTATCTCTTTTATCCTGTTTTCTATTTCTTCAACTTTATATTTACCATAATCCAGATACCTTAATAAAAACTCATTCAAATCAGGAATTGGAGTACTGTTATTTATCCCTTCAAAATCAATTGCTTCATGTCCACTCGGATCGACATAATTCAACGGACTGCTCTTTACATATGCATACCGATTCAGAGTCAGCGGGTCTGTGATGTCTCCAAGCCACGAATCTTCTGTCAGGAAATTCGCTGTTTCTGGGCTGTAATATCTTGCACGTAGATACTGTGCTTCCATGTTCGGATTGTAGGACTCTGCATTATAGCTGTATACGTTATTATACTGCGGCTTTCCAAAGATGATATTTCCAAAGCCGTCATACCGGTAGGACTGCCAGATCATTCCCTCACTGTCTGTCACTCCCGATACGCTGCCTCTTGCATCATATGTATAATAACCAGTCCATCCGGTGAAGCGTTCATTCGTCAGGCGCTCATTTCCATAACTGTAAGCTGTATCCAGTATACCATTGATATTCAGTTCCAGCAACACTTCCGTGTTTTCCCTATTGACATCATTGACATATTCAATCAGCTCGTAATTCTTGTGCTTTCCGGTGGTCCGAATCATTCCGATCAGTTCTTCCTCAAGTTCAGAAACTTCGCCGCTGATTGGGAACAGGATACCACTCTGATTCTGGCTGCCTCCGGTATTGTTGGTATTGCCATTCGCGTTTCCATTGTTGTCATTTACGCCGCCGGTGCTGGTATTTCCGTTGTTGCCGGAATTGCCATTTCCATTCCCGTTATTTCCATTGTTACCCGAGTTTCCATTGCCGTTGTTGCCGTTATTGTTCTTATTCTTACCATTGCCGTTTCCGACTCCATTGTTCTTGTCGTTTCCGTCATTTCCTTTGTCTTTATTCTTATTTCCCTTGGACTCGGAACTGCCGTTTTCGCTCTGGTTTGTCTCATCTCCTGCAAATAAGCTGAGTGCAGCGGCTATCAGGTTCTTCTCCTCGGATTCTTCAGATGCTGTCAAGAACGTGACTGCCGCACTTCCGGTTCCATTTCCTAAAGCTTTCCCTGAATTTCCGCTTCCCTTATTATCTTTATTGTTTCCGTTGCCATTTCCGCTGTTTCCTTTCCAGTCGTCATCGGTATGCAGGTTATAATTCAGCTGGAAAATCCGGTTTCCATCCCCATCATATGCCATGGCAACCAGAAGGTCATTCTTATCAGACACTGCTTTCAAGCGGTTCTCAACGGTATACTCATACGTAAATTCCACTTTTCTGGTTCCGTCATCCTTCACCTCTTCCTGAAGAATCCGGTTTCCATCTGCATCATAGGTATAATCGACATTCTTATAGTGCTTGCCGTCGTACACTCTTGCATGAATCATCTGATTGGAAAGATTATAGGTGTACTCTGCACTTTCCTGGACTGTGCCGTTTCTGGACTTTTTGTACAGAGTCCGATTTCCCATATCGTCGTATTCAAACTCATATGCATATGTTCCCTGTCGGTCTTCTGTCTCAGTGGCTTTTACCAGTTTTCCGTCCGCATCATACTCAAAGTTTCTCTTTGTCTCGATGATCTGGAAGTTATACTCTCCATCCTTTGCATGTTTGTTGGTATGCTGGCCTCCATGGGGATACTTGTCATCATGGCGTCCGTTCTCATGCTTTCCGTCATGCTTGTCATCCCATGCATATCCATACAGAGATTCAGTCGCATCTTCTCCCACAATAAATCCACGGTCATCATACGTATACTGGTACTCACTGATAACCCACTCACAGTCATCACAGATATTTTTCATGTCTACGATCTGATCACGGGCGTTGTAGGTATTGTATGTGCTGACTCCGTTCGGCCGGTGAATCTCTGTTACACGGTTAATCGCATCGTAAACATATGTGGTTACAGCACCAGTTCTGTCTGTCACCCTGGTCAGATTGTCATTTTTATCGTACTCATAACTTACTTTTTTTCCGTCCGCATAGGTAATGCTCTCCAGCTGGTCACAGCCGTCATAGGCATACTCTGTCACTTCTCCGGAGCCGGATATCACTTTTATGATTCGTCCAAGGCTGTCATACTCATACTTTGATTCACCGGAGCGGTCCATCATGGAAACTCTCTGGCCCATCGCATCGTATGCATACAGAACGCCTTCCTTCTTCTCTGGATCTCTGACATCTTCATACGATTTTTCTATCAGGGCATTCAGCCTGTCATAGTCATAGCGAATCGTATTTTCTCCGTTGCTGGTATATCCAGTCAGACGGCCGCCCATATCATACACCATCTGCTCTTTCCGGCCTCCTGCATCCGTCAGAGAGGTCATGTTTCCTTCCAGGTCATAGGTATACTTTGTGGTGCGCTGCATGGTGTCGGTTGTGCTGGTCACATTTCCCATCACATCATACGTGTAAGCGGCTGTCAGATGACTCGGCAGTGTCACTTTCACCAGATTATCCAGAATGTCATAACCAAATCGGGTAATCAGGCCGTTGGCTGCTTTCACGCTCAGGATATTTCCATGCGGGTCATAAGTATAGCTTTCTGTCAGTCCCATTCGGTCTGTGACAGAAGTAACACGGTTTCCTGCATCATAGACAACTGTTTCTGTCTCCCCAAGCGGATTTCTGGTTCCGGTCAGGCGGTTATCCTTATCGTATGTATAGCTGTAAAGATAACCTTTCGGGTCAGTGACTGCGGTCACATTGTAATTCTTGTCGTAGGAAAAACGGGTAGTCCGTTCGCCTGGCTTTGTGATGGAGGCAATCTCCCCCACCAGGTTATAAACCACTTCGGTCGCTTTTCCTTCTGGGTCCACACTGGCTGTCAGCTGGTCCACAAGGTCGTACTGATAGTTCCAGGTATACCCTAGCGCATTGGTCAGAGCATTCTGATTGCCGCGGATGTCATATCCATATGTGGTAACGCCGCCCTCTGCATTCACAGATTTTGTCATGCGGTGCATACTGTCATACTCATACACAGATGTTCGACCCAGATTGTCCGTATCCTTGATGACATTGTCTGCCACATCATAGGTGAATTCCCTCTTCAACCCCAAAGGAGTAGTAATTCCGGTCAGACGGTGTACCGCATCGTAGGTATACTGATAGGTTCCGCCGTTCTTCTGTGTCATTTCTGTCACAAGACGGTTCATATCTACAGTATATATGGTCATATTTCCAGCAGCATCTGTAATACTTGTCAGTTCATCATGTTTATCATAGGTGTAGGAAGTCTTTGCTCCCTTCGGAGAAATTTCCTGCACCAGATTGCTCATGACATCGTACTGGTACTCTGTAATCAGCCCATTGGCATCCTTCACTTTTGTCAGATTGCCGAGAGCATCATAGCGGTATTCCTCTTTGTTTCCCTCCGGAGTCGTCTGGGACAGCAGTCTGGATAATTCATCATACTCATATCCGGTACTGTTTCCGCGTCCGTCTGTATAACTTATCAGACGGTCAACCGCATCGTAACTATAAGATGTCTGTGCACCTTCTGCATCCACAGTGCCTGTCAGGTTGCCTTTCGCATCATACTGAAAGGCAGTGGAAGCCCCTAATGGATTCACTTTATCCGTCAGCCGGTTGATGGCATCATAGGTATACGTATAAACGGCCTCTCCTGGTTCTGTGGTCTTTATCAAATTTCCAACTGCATCATACGCATAACTGTAAACTGTGCCATCTGCCTGTGTCACGGAAATCAGGCGGTCCAATACGTCATATGCAAATGTCTCTGTTGCAAGGTCTGTCCCTGTTGCAGATACCAGACGATTGAATGTATCATACTCATAAACAGCGCTTCGTCCAATCGTATCCGTCTGTTTTATGAGATTTCCGCTCACATCATATTCATAGGTCATGACATTTCCGGCCGTATCAGATGCCTTCACCACACGCCCCATGGAATCATATTCGATTGTAGTTTCCACCCCTGCTTCATCCTGGTACGATACCATCTGGTTTGCCGCATCATAAACCATTACAATGGTGTCTCCATCCGGCATGGTCACTCTGCAGAGATTTCCGTTTTCATCATACTCGTAAGCATATATCCCGCCTAAGGCATCGGTCATCTGCACCACGCGGCTCAGAGCATCCACCTGTGCAGCTGTCTCCCCCTTCAATGCATCCAAAACCTTCGTCACATTTCCAAGAGAATCGTATTCCATGCCTGTGATGGCTCCAGCTGCATCCACTTCTGCCAGCATCTGTCCAATCACATCATAATACCAGTTTGTGGTATGCCCGTTCTGGTCTGTCACAGACAGCGTCCTTCCTTCCAGGTCATAGGAAGCGGATACGGTTCCGCCCAGCGCATCTTTGATTTCTGTCAAACGTCCGGCTGCATCATAGGTATACTCTGCTGCATGGTCATTCGCATCTGTCACCTGAATCTGGTTGCCTGCTCCGTCATAGGCGTATCCGGTAACTCCGCCGAGCGGGTCGATTGTTTTCACCAGACGGTTGTTTTTATCGTACTCGAAATGATAGGTTCGCGTTTCATCATCCGTGATGGTTGTGATATTTCCGTTTCCGTCATATCCAATCTTCGTCTCCAGCCCGTTCTGTGCAGTCATCTGCACCAGACGTCCCGCTTTATCATAGCGATAATACACACTGGATGTATCCGGATATACAATTTTTGTTACATTTCCGTTCCTGTCATACTGATAGAATGTCAGATTTCCGAGCGCGTCGGTTACGACTGTCGGCAGATATAAGGTTCTGTGATATGTTATCTTTTCTGTATTTCCTCTGCGGTCCGTCGTTTCTGTCACATTTCCGCTGCCGTCCAGTACATAGGAAATGGTATTTCCAAACGCATCTGTAACTGCTGTCACACGGTTTCTGGTGTCATAGGTATAGGAAGTGACATCCCCTTTGGCATTGGTCTCAGAAATGCGGTTATAGTTCTCATCGTATGCATAGGTCAGGGTATTTCCCAGTGCATCCGTTCCTGATGTGATGTTGTGCATGGCATCATAGGTAAACTCTGTCACCGTATCCATGGTGTCTGTGATAGCCAGCACGTCCCCTGCAGGGCTGAACATATACTGCGTCACGCCGCCGTCTGCCGCCGTTGTCTCTGTCTCCCATCCGTTTGCGTTGTAGGTATGAGAGGTGGTATTTCCTTCTGGGTCTGTGGAAGACAAAAGCCGGTTCATGGCGTCATACGTAAAGATGTAAACACCACCCTCGGAATCTATCATGGATACAGCTGGAGCTTCTGTTCCATCATAGGCAAACGAAATCACACCGCCGTTTGCATCTGTAATCGAAACAACACGGCTGAGTTCATCATATGCATACTGCGTTCGATTTCCTTCACCATCCGTCATAGACAGCAGATTTCCCAGTTCGTCATAGGCAAAGGCCGTTGTATTTCCCTCAAAGTCTGCTGCTGTCAGCGGAAGATTGTATTCGTTGTATGTATACTGCGCTGTGCTTCCATCTGCTCTTTTCTCTGAGAGAACATTTCCTCTGTCATCATAAGTGTATTCTGTTGCAGTTCCATTGGCGTCGGTCCGCACCACTGCCCTTCCTGCTGCATTATATTCGGTTTGGATGCTGCTTCCATCTGGATATACGACGCAGGTCGCACGCCCATCTTCCCCATGATAATATCTGGTAACATTGCCGCGGTTGTCTTTTGCGGAAACATACGTATCCTCATAGGTAAGGACTGCTGCGCTTCCCAGAGCATCTGTCTGCCTTAAAACTCTGCCGTGCTCATCATAGGTATTCTCCACCACACAGGTACCATTCTCATCGTACCATGCTGTCATGTGATGGTTTTCGTCATACTCGTAGCGTCTCACACCGCCTTCTGGATTGGTGACACTCACCAGGTTGTCCTTTTCATCATAAGCATACTGAAGGATGGTTCCATCCGGAAGAGTGATATCCGTAATCCGGTTCTTCTCATCCATAGTAATTTCAAGAACCTTCCCCGACGGGGTTGTGACAGTCTTTAAGCGGCTCTCGCCCTCATACGTATAGGTTGTTGTGTGACCTTTCCGGTTTGTACTGCTGACAAGAAGTCCATAGCAGTTGAAGAGACAGACATTTCCTTCTTTATCTTCTAACTTCCACCCTGTAGAGGCTGTCATTTCGTAAGGATCATTCTCTGTTCCGCCTTCTTCTGCATCTTCGCTTCCTGCTTCCTCAGTATCCGTATCCTCATTTTCTGTATTTTCATTATCTGTATTGCCATTCTGTGTGTTTCCACTGTCTTCTGTGTTTTCATTGTTCGTATTTCCAGTATCTGTATTTCCTTCTGCTTCTTCGTCTTCTGCATCAGAGGAATCATCGGTTTTCGGCACCAGAATCAGTTCTTCTGTGGTTTCCAGAACATAATCATATCCTGCTGGTGCCTCATATGTTCCGTCTGCGTTCTTTGTAAAGCAGAATCCGGCTCCATCACCGCGCACATAGAAAACACGGCCATCCGGCAGCATCATCAGCCTTTCATCAAAAGGACTGGTCCATCCGGTACCAAAAGCAGACTTGAAATATGCAGCAATCGAATTATAACTTCTCTCTACTGCAAAGGTTCCATTGAGCTCGGCAAACTCTGCATCGGTCTGTTCCATAAAGAAGTTTCCGGTGCTCATATTGATTGGCTCAAATGCATAGATACAGTCGAGCTGTCTGCCGCGCAGCAAAAAGTCCGTAAGAATCTGGTCCATTTTTTCTGGATAAGACCATGTATACGGTTCCACACCTTCTGCCGGCTCTCGGATAAATAAGATATCTCCTGCCACGGTCAGCATATCCGGCATATGGTTATCTTTCAAAAGCTGGCTAAAATCCACCTCGTAGTGTTCTGCAATTCTCGGCAAGATATCAGATGTCTTTACCTCATACAGAAGGAAGCGCTCCGTTTTTTTCACCTCACTGGTCACAGTTTCACCATTTAACTGTGGCTCCCCTGTTTCCGGATTCTGCTCAATGCCCTGTCCCTCTGCCTGGACTTCATAATAGTACACGGTATCCAACTCCAGGTTTGTTCCAGGAACTGCCGGATCACTCTGCCAGTTATCGTCTTTGATTTCGTTGTTGAATGCAGAGGAATACTGTCCTTCCACAGTATAATCCGGATATTTCTTTTCTTGCTCTGCTTCTTTCTCGCCCTGACTGGCAGTCTCCCCAGACTCTTCCTCTTTCAGAGTATAGGTAACTTTTGAGCCCACCTGAGAAAGACCGTAGGTGAGAACGCCCTCTGTGATGCGGCTCCCTGTCTGCTCTCCTGGCACAGTAATCGGATTCAGATACACTTCCAGGTCATTGATATCCATGAGGTCTGGCTGCTCCGGCGGCAGCTCTCCGCCCCATACCCACTGCAGTCTTGGTCCGTAGGTTGGATTGTCCTGATTATACAGAAGCTCACAGACATGATGGAATTCCTGGGCTGCGTTTTCAGACGGCGGTTCCACCTCGGCACGCATGGAAAGGCCATACTGTGCCTTCGTTCCCGCCAGCCACTGTTTCATAATCTCTGTCACATCGACCTGATACATCTGGTCTTTTCCAACTGCAGAAACAGCTTCGCCCACAGGAGTAAAGGTGAGATTCTGCTGTTCGTTCCAGGTCATTCCGATGTTCCATGCCTTATCCGGTGCCTCAAATACAAAGCGGGAAGCGCCGCCGCTCCAGTCACTCTGCTGTCCGATGGAAAATGTGGCGCTGTCAATTACCATATCTCTCGGTACTTGGTTCCATCCGTCATCTGCACGTCCCAGCGCAAAGTACGCACGGGTATTTCCATAGCTAGGCGTATTTCCGGTCTTACTTCCGTCGTCATACCCCACATAAGCAGGTTTGGTCCAGAGATAATTGGTTCCTGGATTGGCTGAAGAGACACTTACTACCTTAAAGCCTTCCGGACCGCTGTTGATGGACGGGTCAATCCGCACCGGATAGACACGCTCCTTATCCAGAAGCCATCCTCTGTCTGCCTCCAGAGTCACAAGATAGTCTCCGTCTTTCTTCACCGCAGACATAGTAAGTCCCAGTCCGATTTCCTCCTCGGCATCCCGCATTATGGGAGCAGTCAGAGTAAACACGGGTGTCTCAGCCGATTCTTTATAAAGAAGCAGAGAATTCTGTGTCTGTTTTACCCTCAGACCATCTGTTTTCAGGCGATAGGAAAATGCGGTTCTGGTTCCTTTTTCCAGAAGGATAATATCCTCTTTCACAGAATTTCCTACCAGTGAATACTGCACATCAACATGTTCAAATACATTGCTGTAGCGGATGGCATTCCCGCTTACAACACTGTCACTGAAATCACCATCCGACGGAATCATCTCAATCTGATACCCGTCCTTCTCAATCGTTACCCCTTTGCTGGATGTGATTTTTTCCGGAAGACGCACATCCATAGCACCGGACTCATTTGTGTATGTCTGCGCTGTCTTTCTTCTCGCGCTTTTTGCTCTGCGCGCATTGGATGCACTGGCAACTGCAGTCCCATTCGGCTCTGCTTCAGATTCTTCTTCCACACTGCCTGCTGTACTGCCTTCCGCATTTACAAGAGTATTGTCTATGGGTCGGATTTCCCCATCTTCATCTCTATAAAGTCCCGAATAGCCTCCCATAATGGAAAGGTATTTTCCCTCTTCCAGTTCATACGTTCTTATGGTATCACTGAAACGCACCAGTTTTCCTTCCGGTTCATCCACGTATTCTTCATAGAATACTTCCGGCTCTCGAATTTCCTTTTCTTCTGTCTCTGCCAGCGGCTTTTTGTTTCCCGTTGTTGATGCTGCTGGTTTTGTCTCAGCAGTAGACTCCGCTGGTTTTGTTTCTTCTGTTGACTCTGCTGGTTTCGTCTCTTCTGTGGGTTTCGTTGGATCTTCAGCATCGGAACCTGACGCAATTCCGATATCCTCAAGCGTCATGCCTTCCGGTCGGTCAAAATCCACCTGTCTTGGCATGTTGGACACAGCTTCTGCAGCATATGCAGCAAGCTGACATGTCTGCGGCGCAATTAGGGATACTGTCAGCACAATGCTGATGATGCGTGCCCAGATTGACCATTTTCTTCCTGTACTTTTTCTTTTCGCACTTTTCGTACTTTCTCTACGTTCCATACTTTTTCTCCTTCTTCTTGTTTCTTTTACTGCTATATGAGTGTATCAACACTCATGTCATAAAAATATCACCACCCTCCATTCTCTAAATGTCATGATGTCAAATCTCATCTCGTACGAAAATTTAGCTAACTTAATCTTATTATGTAACGCATAATAAGGCCATGACATTTTTGGAAAACTTTATCTTTATTTATAATTATGGATTTGATTCAGAGCTTTGCTGCTTTCAGACGTAAAAGCTACTATTACCTTTGAACAGTGGCAATATAATAAGAAAAACCATTCAATTCCAGGAAACTACAAATTTAAAGAAGATTTTTAAAGTCGTAAACTGATGATAATTCTATCAAAAATACAATTCTCTAATATCTGGAATACAATCCCCACATATCAGAAATACTAAGAAAGAACGAAGAGAGAAACAGATAAATACATGAACATCGCATATATGGAATGTATTTGCGCAGCAGTCCCAACAAAAACAAGAGAAACAAAAGAAATCCGGAAGAAAATCAGGAAGCGAAAAGGAGACAAAACTATGAGAGATGATAAGAGAAAAGTTGTTTTAATTGGCACAGGGATGGTGGGAATGAGCTATGCTTATGCCCTGTTAAACCAGAGTCTGTGCGATGAACTGGTGCTGATAGATATAGATAAGAAAAAGGCGTGGGGCGAGGCGATGGATTTAAACCATGGCCTGGCATTCTCCCCTGCCAATATGAATATCTACGCTGGAGAGTACGAAGATTGCCATGACGCCGACATTGTGGTGATCTGCGCCGGTGTGGCGCAGAAACCTGGGGAAACGAGATTGGCGCTGTTAAAGAGAAACCTTGCTGTGTTTGAATCCATCATTGGGCCGGTAAAGAAAAGTGGCTTTCACGGAATCTTTCTGGTGGCGACCAATCCGGTTGACATTCTGACCAGGGTGGTATGCACGTTGTCCGGCTTTGACCCTTCCCATGTCATTGGCACAGGAACAGCGCTTGACACGGCACGCCTGCGCTATCAGCTCGGCAGATATTTTAAGGTAGACCCGCGAAATATGCATGCTTATGTGATGGGCGAACACGGCGACTCAGAATTCGTGCCGTGGAGTCAGGCCCTTCTTGCGACAAAGCCAGTGCTTGAAATTTTTAAAGAACGCCCTGAACAATTTGACAGCCAAAACCTAAAGTCCATCGAGGAGGAAGTCCGGACAGCGGCCTACCGGATTATTGAGGCGAAGCGGGCGACATATTACGGTATCGGCATGGCGATGGCGAGAATCACAAAAGCAATCTTTGGCGACGAGAACAGTATTTTGACAATCTCTGCAATGCTGCGAGGAGAATACGGAGTACACGGTGTTTTCGCCGGAGTGCCCTGCGTCGTTGGGCGCGGCGGCGCTGTGCGCGTTCTGACACTGGCCCTCTCAAAAGAGGAAGAAGAACGTTTTCAGGAATCCTGTGCGGTGCTGGATACAGGCTATCACGAGATGGAAATTGAGAAAAACAACACTGTCTTAGCTGGAAAAAAATAGACAAAAAAGGGAGTCTCATCTGCCCAAAGATGAAACTCCCGCATTTTATATGTGATTTACAGTATTTACATTACTCTTCTTTGTTCTTGACACAAAGTTTTAATTTAGAAGGGAAGGCACGAAATGTCATAACCTCTTCCCCCTCGTTGATAAACAGCTCTGCAAAGGTATTATCATAGTATAAGTCCAACTTCAATGGCTTTCCAGGCTCAAAAGAAAGACTTCTTTGTTCTCCGTACTCACAGCAGATTTTCTGTTTCAGCCCACTTCTGTCAACAGTCAGACGGCCTTTCTTTGTTTCTACCAGAATCCGGAAATTGTCGTCTTCTTCTCCAATCTGAATCTGCCAGATTCCTTCTTCCAGTGGTTCTACCTGCAGATGAAAACTGTTCTTTTCTGGTTCTGCTTTCCCTTCTTTTAATGTGACTGTCTCATACTGACCGGCGATGGACGAGGCCAAACGCTGTACCAACTTTCCCTCTTTCACTGCCAATCTGCGCGGCATTGTAAGGCCATGAATCCACATATCCTCGTTCTTATAGGGCAGCTCCTGCATGCCACACCCGAACCAAGCAAAAAATGTCGGTTCTCCATCCTTATCATAAAAAGGCTGCGGGGCATAGAAATCAAACCCTTTATCCAATTCGCCGTAGCTCTCCACTTCAAACTTTAGATTCTCTATATCCAGCTGGCCGATTAGATAGATGGAAGAAAATTCATTCTGATACCGGTCTCCCTCCGGATGAAAGCCCATCAGGGAGAGAAAAAGCACATCTTTATCTCCAACCCTCACAAAGCCAGGACACTCAAACATATATCCCAACTTCAAGTTCCCTAAGGATATGGTTCCTTTATACTCCCACTCCAATCCATCCAGACTCTGATAAAACAGAAGTCTTGCCTGCCCGTCTATCGTTCCGCCGCCTAAAAGCATACAATACATCCCATCTCTCAGGAACACAAATGGGTCGCGGATTTCCCCTGTCAAACCTTCCGGTTTTTCATCAATGATAGGATTCTTCTGATATTTCTCTATCTTTCCGTCTGGTGTCATAAACGCGAGCGCCTGTTTCGGGACTTTTCCGGCAGGTGTCTTATAATTTGCTGTATAATACAGAAATAATTTGTCTCCGATTGGAATCCCATTTCCTGAATAGCACCCGTTCTTCTCATACTCTTCTGTCGGAATCAGGATCTCTTCGGAAGCTTCATAAGATACCAGATCTTCGGAGATAAAATGCCCCCAGTGCTTCATTCCATGGCTCGGGCCAAACGGATACCACTGATAAAAAATATGATACTTTCCCTCATAATACGCCAGCCCATTCGGGTCATTCATCAAACCGCACGGTGGAACCAGATGAAAGGCGGGTCTGCGCGGAGAGGCCTGGCAGTAAGCTGCCAGTTCCCTCACATATTCCCCATTTTCTTCTGTGATAGGTATGTACTTCTCAAATGTTTTCCATTCCATTCTTATTCTCCAATCAGGTCTTTTCCCGCTCTGACCTTCATGCCGGAAATAAATTTCACAGGCTCTTTCTGTCCTCCATCAACTTCCACCACAACCACAACTGGATTCAGACCCTTTTTCTCAATTTTTTTCTTATCAAAGGAAAGCAGCTTATCCCCCGCCTTAACGGTATCGCCCATCTTCACGAAGTAGGAAAAACCATCTCCATTCATACTTACAGTATCAATTCCTACATGAATCAAGATATTTCTGCCATCCTTCATTGTCACTCCCACGGCATGTTTGCTGTCTTCCATAAGCGTACACACCGTTCCGTCTGCTGGGGAAACAATCGTCTCACTCTCTGGCATAATTCCAACCCCATCTCCGAGGATTTTTGCAGAGAAAACGCCGTCTCCAATCTGCTCAATCGGAATGACTTTTCCATCTACGACTGCATGAACAGCTGTTTTTTCTTCATTTTTGCTGCTTTCTACATTCTTGCTCTCGTTTGACTCTTCTGCTTTTTCTTCGATTTCTGTCTCTTCGTCCTCTTCTCCTTTTGGCATTCCTTTGATTTTATCATACCCTACAATAAACACAATCGGGAGCACAAAAGCAATCAAGTTTCCGATAATATAAAATACTAATTTTTCTGGCACTACAATCAGTAAACCGAGAACACCAGTAAGACCCTGACCGATTGCACGCACCGAAGTAAGCTTCATAAAAGCGCCAGCAAATCCGGCTCCCAGGCAGGCACACACAAAAGGTTTTACAGAATATTTCAGGTTTACTGCGAAGATAGCCGGTTCAGAAATACCTACCAGAGTCGGAACAAAGCTGGACATAGCAATATCTCTGTCTCTGGATTTTTTCTTAGCCAGCAGATACATACCAATCGCACCGCCGCCCTGTGCGATAATGGATACGGACCAGATAGCCTGAATGTAGTTAAATCCTGTCGTTGCAATCAAGTTCGCCTCGATTCCCTGAATTGCCTGATGGGTTCCTGTTACTACCAATGGCTGAAGCAGAGCTGCGAAAACAAAGGCTCCCACTGCTCCAAAACTATTATACAGAATATCAATCGCTGCCGCAAGCGCAGTACCAATCAGATTTCCGATTGGTCCAAATACGGTGAACAGCGCAATATTTGCAAGAAAAACGGTGATTGTCGGAACCAGCACAAAGGAAATTACGGCTGGCACATGTTTCTGTGCAATTTTTTCTACTTTGGACATAAACCATGCTGTCAAAACAGCTGGGAACACACCGCCCTGGAATGCTACTTTTGCAATCTGAAGCCCCGCAAAATTCCAGTATTCTGCACCGGAAGGGTCCAGCACAAATGTATTTCGGTTCATCAAACTCGGATGAATCATCACAATCCCTACTAAAATTCCGAGAATTGGATTGCCTCCGAATCTCTTTACCGCACTGTACATTACCAGAATCGGCAGATAATCAAATGTTGTCGCTATAATTCCCATGAAATCAGCCAGACTGCTTAAAAAGGTGCTGTGGTCAACCAGCGCGCCATCCAGTCCAAACAATCCTTCTGCAGTCAACAGTGCTTTCAGACCGATAATAATAGCTGCCGCCACAAAGGCAGGGATAATCGGGATAAAAATATCAGAAAACACTTTAAATCCCTGCTGAAGCTTTCCAAGCTTGTTTACGCCCTCCTGCTTCGCCTCTGCTGTCGTCATTTCCTTTGCTCCTGTCACTTCCACAAAAGCATCATAGACATTATTGACTGTGCCAGTTCCAAAGATAATCATCAGCTGGCCGCTGTTAAATACCACGCCCTTGGACCCTTCTACATTCTCCAGTTTCTTTCTGTCATATTTTTCTGTGTCATTCAATATCAGGCGGAGTCTCGTCACGCAATGTGTGACTCCTTTAATGTTTTCCTTTCCTCCAACATACTGTACAATCTCTTCGGATATTTTTTTATAATCCATTTTTCTCTTCCAATGCAGTTTTCTGCAAAATCATTGTCTAAAAGAAACAGATGCTCTGGTATATTCTGTTTTTAATTCTCCGTCTGTCACAGTAAGAGCAATCGAATCTCCAGGGCGGTCACAAAGCCTTGCACACAGAGCCGTTCCATTCACATACAGCACTGCAATATCATGGTCCACAATCAGGCGAATCTGATACGGTTTTTCCGGCTGCAGAAGAATGGGGCGCTCCAACCCTATATTAAAGCATTGATACCATGGATAATTCGGGCTTTTCTGAAATACAACACGGTTTTCCCCGATTAAAAACACATATTCATAAGCCACGCCATTTTCCCTGTCTTCATAAAATTTAATCGAAAAAGCTTTGGTTCCTTCTGAAAACGAACATGTCGTCTCAAACGCTGTCGCGTCTCCCATTTTTGAGAAAACAACGGTTTCCTCTCTTATGTCAATCGTTTTCATATCGGAGCAAAAAATATTCTCCCAGGAAGTAAATACATTCCAGAGAGTGTCTGGTGGTTTTACAGCAAGGGTACCATCCGGCCTTTGCACAATCTCGTGGGGTACAAATGTTCCGCCCCACAGATAGGCATTTTTGTCGTCGTTTCCGATTCGTGTCGGAACCCAGCCAAATAATACTCTTCTCTGTCCGTCAAATGCGGTCCGTCCAGCATAATAAGCTCTGCCGTCAAAGCTGTCATCATTGGGCGCCATCCATGGACCATGGAGATTCTTACTCATCCGGTAATGAATCTTATTGCCTGCACTGTATTCGGAATAGACCAGATACCACCAGTCTCCTATCTGAAACAACTCCGGCATCTCAAACATGGTGTACAATCCTGGAGACCAAAAATCTCCTTTAAACTCCCAATGTTCCAAATCCTTCGAGGTAAACCACACCAATCTTCCCGTCTGTTTTCTCTTATCTTCCCCCTTTCTGGCTCCCAGAATCAAAATATATTCCTGATTCTCTTCATCAAAGACCACAAAAGGGTCTCTCCAGTTTCTTTTGTCATACCCCTCCTGCGGTGCAATCTCCAATGTTCTCAAAGACTTTTTCCAGTGAACTTTATCTTTGCTCACTGCATGAAGCAGAGTCTGAGATACTAGCCCCACTTTCAGATATTCTCTGTTGTAACCAGTGTAAAATGCCTGGTATTCCTGCCCAACCCGAAATACGCTGCCTGCATAGATAAACTGGTCGGGTTCCTCTTCTGTGCCTCGTTTTAGGCTCTCCCCGAAGTCCTCATAATGCACAAAATCCTTCGTGGAAGCTAAGGCCCACCCAAATGGCTCGCCAAATGGTCCTGGATTTCGGGTATCTCTCTGATGGTAGATGTAAAATGTCCCATTCTCCCCATATGGCATAATATCACCCACCCAGACACCCTCCGGCTGATAATACAGCTGATACATGCTTCTCCTCCTTTTTTGCCCTGTGTGATTCCGTTCTGTTTTGTCTCCTGAATTCTGCTCTTATTATATGTCAATCGTTACCATATGTCAATCGTTACCACAATAAATTTTTTCACAAATTATTAGACATTTTTTTAGGCATTATGATGAATCTTGGGTAAAAATATCCAAAAATGCTTCATAGAGGGTTAGAAACGTAGAAACGTTCAGATGGCAAAATAAAAATCCCCCTAAAGTAAATAGAGGGATTTTTTTCTATCTGATTTTTATGCATGGTGATGCCTGCGTCAGCAGGCATGTCCGCTTACTCTCTAAGTCGTTTTTCCCTGCAGCAGCCGCACAGGCAAATTCACTTGGCTCTCACACGCTCTTCCTTCAATCAAATCAATCAGCTTTTTCACGGCATGCTCTGAAATTTCCTCAATCGGCTGCTGCACGGTCGTGAGCTCTGGCACATAGGACAAGGTCTGCCTCGCCCCATCCACGCCAATCACTTTCAGTTTTTGGGGCACTGAGATTCCCTTCTCTCTGGCAATCTGCAGAACAATCACAGCTAAGGAATCGTCTCCTGCAAAAATTCCATCCACTTCCGGATGTGCTTCCAGCATATCCCAAATCAATTTCCGCTTTTCCATCGTTGGTTTTACAAAGGGCACTTCCAATATCATGGCGGGAAGTTTCATTTCTTTCATCATATCTTTGTACGCCCGACTCCTATCATTTCCAGGCATCTTCAGGCGGCTGTCGCCGCGGATACAGAGAATCTTTCGGCATCCACGCTCCAGCAGATGTCTGGTAGCCATCTCTCCTACTCTGTAATTGTCACAGGATACCATCACAATTTTCTCTCCCAGATAGCGGTCAATCGCTACGACCGGCATGGACAAACTGGCATATTCTTCCATAATATCGCGGTTGTTATTGTGAGTTCCCACAATCATGCCATCCACCTGATTTCGCTTCAGCATATTGACATATTCTTTTTCTGTCTCCGTCTTATTGTTGCTGTTGCACAGCAGCATTTTATAGTTTTCTTTTGCCAGACAGGCTTCGATATTTTGTACAATCTCTCCATGAAATGGACTGATAATGGAAGGAACAATCACCCCGACAAAATATGTTCTGTGATTCAGCAGTGCTCTGGCAATCTCATTCGGATAATATCCAATCTGGTCCATGGCCTGATATACTTTTTTTCTCGTCTCTTCGCTGATATAGCCTCTATTATTTAAAACCCTGGATACTGTGGTGGGCGATACGCCTGCCACCTTTGCGACTTCCTTGATTCCTGGCTTTTTTTCCTTTGACTCTATCTTCTCTGCTTCTTCTGCCATGTCTCTCTTCTTATATTCCTGCTCTGTCATGTCTTTTCTTTGTTTCAATCCTCGCTCGGCACTTTCACAGAATACGGCGAAATTGAAATATTCTCTTCTCCCACTTTTATAAAAATTCCTGCTTCATCAAAAAAGTATATCAGTTTTCTGTTTTTTAATCAACTCCTCCTATCGCCATTTTTTCAAAAACATTTATTTGAAAACATATCTGTATGATGCTGCTGACACCAATCTTTTTTTACTTCCTTCTTGTTTTTTATTCCATATTTCCCTGCAGAATCCGCGCCAGCTCGGAATCTCCATCCAGAATGAGAGTCTTATTGCCGCCCTGCAGGCTCGCTTTCAGAGCATCCAGAGAACGCACATAGTTATAAAAATCGGCCTTGTCGGCATCGTTGTATGCATTGCTCAAAATCTCCATATACTTTGCCTCGCCCTCCGCCTTAATCTGCTCTGCTTTCGCTTTTGCCTCGGACAGCGTGATGCTGACCTGCTTATCGGTCTCATTTTTGATAACTGTGGATTCATACTCTCCATCCGCAGTGTACCCTGCTGCAATATTCTTTCGCTCAGAAATCATGCGCTGGTACACGCTCTCCTTGTTGCTGTCCGGCAAATCCAGTCTCTTGGTCTCCACCTTAATCACACGAATTCCATACGAGTCCAGACTGCTTCCGATGTTATCGGTAATCATCTCTGCCAGTTTCCCATCTCTTCCGCTGATGATATCCGCCTGGTCCGTGGCGCTGATGACATTTTTCACACTGTTGTAAACAATATTGCCGATTCGTGTCTCCGCATTCGCCTGATTGGCGCCCAGAGAACTCAAATATTTTAATGGGTCTGTCACTTCCCAGAGGGCAAAACTATCTACCACCATCACCTTTTTATCCTTTGTGTTGACCTCGCTCGGCACCAAATCATAAATCATCTCATAATTTGGGATACTCTGCGTATTTTGAATAAACGGAATTTTAAAAGAGATTCCTGGCTCAGATACCACCCTCACGACTCTTCCGAATTGTTTAATCAGAATATACTCATTGTTGTACGTTTCCACCACAGATGCCTGAAATAAGAACAGGACAATCACTGCGGCGAGAATCACTTTTACAGAAAGACTTCCAGGCTTTTTTATTTTATTTTTCATTCTTTTCACCGTTCCTTTTTCTCAAATCCCTATCCTCACAGATTTCTTCTCCATCTTCCTATGTCTTTTTCTTGTATTTTCTTTGTCTCTTCTTTTTATTTTCTCTATCTGTTCTTCTTTCTTTTTCTATTTCTGTTTTTTCCTTCTTTTCTGTACCTGTTGTTTTATCCATTCTCCGGCTGCTATTCCCACTCTTCCTCTTCCTGCCGCTCGGATACTTCCTCTGAGGACTCTGACCGCTCTGGAGAAGCCGCCACAGTATCTCCTTCTGTGCTTCTGTTCTGACTGCTGCTCTGGCTCAAGCCTGTGCCCTGCACAGTCCCACTCTCACTGCCAGCGCTCTGGAACGATTCTAAAGGAAGCAATTTCTGTGTCCCATCTCCGCTGTCAATAATCACTTTCAAATCCGGAAGAATTTCCTCCATTGTCTCATAAAACATACGCTTTTTGGTAATCAGCGGATACTTCGCATACTCCGCATACATACTCTCAAATCGAGCGACCTGGCCATTCGCTTCATTGATTCTCTGCTGTTTGTACGCCTCTGCCTCCTGCAGAATCTTGTCTGCCTGTGCGTTCGCCTTTGGTATCTGTTCGCTCTTATATTTATTTGCATTGTTCAATGCAGTCTCCATGCCCTGCTTTGCATCTTCCACGCTCTTAAAGGCATTGCTGACTTCCTCTGTTGGAAGCTCTGAGTCCTGAATCGTGACATTGTAGATTCCGTAGCCGATGTCCTCCTGCTCCAGACGGTTTCTCAGCTTTTCTTTGACAATTCCCTGAATCTCCGTTTTTCCTGTTGTAATCACATCATCCACTTTATAGACGCCAACCGTATCGCGGATATAGCTCTGCGCCAAATTTTTGATGATGCTCTGGTAAGAACTCGCGTGCTGCACTGCCTTTATCGGGTCGGTCACCTGATACTCAATATAAAAATCAACATTGACAAAATTAAAATCCTGTGTAATCATCAGAGATTCCTGCGGAATGGACACATCTTCCTCCCAATAATAGGGGTCGGATGCATAATTTTCCTGCTGCGTGTAGCCAATCGGCATACCGATAATGGATTTTGTCACTTTCTTTACTTTCTGAATGTATGGAATCTTAAAATGCAGGCCCGACGTGGAGACCACCTCAGGTTTTCCAAATGTCGTCACAACTGCCTGCTCATCCTCTGTCAGCGTATAAAATCCATTCAGCGCTGACATTACCACAAACACCAGGACCACAATTCCCACCACACTTCCAGAAGCCGCATATAGCAATTTTTTGAAAAAATTTGAGTTCTTTCGTCCGCCGCCTCCTGTTCCTCCTGCTTCATACATGTCTTCTGCCATACCAAAACCTCCTTCTTACTTCTTTCTCTCTTTTATATTCTTTCTTTTTTCCTTTGTTTCCTACTTTCTCAAGCGCCGCTTTCTCTTCTTTTCCTCAGTTCTTTCATTTCCTGCATTTTTTCTATCACTTTTCAATTCTTTTTTCTATTGTAACATCTTTTTTTAAAAAAGTCACTCTATTCCGACATCTTTATATTTTTTTAAATTTTTCGTAAATTCTCTTACTATTCGATTGTATATTTCAAAATAAAGATGCCGCAGCACCCTCCCAAAATCAGATTGATTTCAGGCTGGTTCTGCAGCACCCTCGCATCTATGCTGAGAAGAAGCAAAGCGGTCACGCTTTTGCATGCACTCCGGAAGCTCTGCGGTCCACATGAATCACTTCTTTTTTCCAGATATTCAGTTTATAACAAATCAGAAGAATGAGAGCGGAGCTGGCATTGCTGACTACCACAGAATACCATATGCTCTGCACACCCATATGAAAAACCGCCTCGCAGATATACAAAGTCAAAAAGCGGAAAACCCAGAGTCTTGTCGCATCTATCGTCATCGTCACCAGTGTATGTCCCGTTCCCTGGAACAGTCCCATTGTGCTGTTATAGATGCCATTTGTCCAGCAGCAGAGCGCCATAATGCGCAGAAACTGTGCTGCCATGCCGATTACATTCTCATCTGCTGAGAAGATGGACACAATAAAGCGGCTCACAAACGGGCGGGATAACACCATTCCGCCCAGAAACAGCGTAATCACCGCCAGACGTCTCGCCGTCTTATACGCCGTTTCTGCTCTGTCCCTCTGCTTCGCACCCATATTCTGACCCACAATCGTGGCTGTCGCAGAACCCACGGCATTGCACGGCAGCGTCACCAGGCTGTTGACCTTATTTCCGATGCCATACGCAGCCACAGCGCCAGAACCGTAGGTATACACATTTTTGCTCATCAGCAGAAAACCAAACTGCATCGTGCTGCTTCCGATTGCTGTCGGAAGACCAATCTTTAGAATCATGAGAACCTTTTCCTTGTCAAAAGAAAGATGCCCCAAATCCAGGAAAATCTCCTGGTTCTTTCTTGTCAAAAGCCACAATGCCACAAGCGCACTCGGCACCTTCGCAAGGAGTGTCGCAAGAGCCGCTCCAGCGATTCCCCAGCCAAATTTCAGCATAAACAGTGGGTCAAGAACCATATTGAAGAGAATTCCGGCAATATTTAAAAGCATCGGGCGCACCGTATCCCCCTGTGCCTGGTTCACAGACGCATACAAGTTAATCAGAAACAGAAACGGCACATCCAGAATTACAATGGAGAGATAGGTTCTGCTCAGGTCAAAAATTTCTCCCTCTGCGCCCATCCATCCGACAATCGCTCCTGCACTCACCACACAGGCCGCACTGCAGAAAACAGCAAACAGCATGGCGCATAAAAACAGCTGCCCTACCATCCCATTTGCCTCTTTTTTCTTTCCTCCGCCTATGAACTGCGCCATCAGAATCGCTCCAGCTGCCGTGATTCCCTGCCCAAAGTTAATCACGATATTTTGCAGCGGTGAAATCAATGTAATCGCTGCCATCGGATTGGTTCCAATTTTTCCAAGCCAGTATGTATCTGTCAGATTGTACATGGACTGTAACAGACTGTTTAGAGCAATCGGAACACAGAGCGCCAAAATCGCCCGAAGCAGGCTTCCCTGCAAAATCAACTCCTGATTCTTCTGTTTTCCTGATACCCGTCCAGCCAAGGACATTTTTGTTGCTGACTGCTTTTTCAATGACTGTTTTGTTGCTGGCATTTCTTTCATCCCCATTTTCTTTCTCTTTACAGCAGCTTCACTTTTTTGCTGTAAAGTCTCATTTCTACTCTCATAGGGGGCCAAAATACCTTTTTGCCCTCCTATGATACCAGATTGCTCCGCACTATGTGCTTCTGGTATCGTCATTATATTACAAAAAAAAGACAGTTTCCATGGAAATCCTGCCTTTTTTTGATAATACTACAGATTTTTTGTTCAAGCAAGAACAAATATTGTTCCTAATGCCCCGTTCTTTTATTGATATATTCTGCTTTAAACTTTGAGTACACAATCTTCTGACTTCCATACAAGCCGGAATATCCAGACATGGCATAGCTGACAGCTACCATCAAAAGATAATACTGCATTCCGGCTGTTCCAAACAGCTCCAGCCCCATAAATACAGAAGAAATGGGACAGTTCGTCACGCCGCAAAACACGCCGACCATACCGCAGGCGGCAGCCAGCATCGGAGAAAAATGCAGAAAATGTCCAGCCAGACATCCAAACGTAGCTCCCACAAAGAAAGCCGGCACAATCTCACCGCCGCGAAACCCGCTCCCCAGCGTAATGGCCGTGAACAGAAGTTTTAACAGAAAGGCACCCCAGAAAACCTCGCCCTCCATCACGCACTTCTCAATCACTGACATTCCGGCGCCATTGTAATCTCTGGTTCCCACAATCCACGTCAGAAGGATAATCAGAACACCTCCCACCACAGCGCGCAGATAGGCATTCGCAATCTTCTCTTTGAACAACTTCTCTCCTGTATGCAGCACATAGCAAAACAGGATACTCAGCACACCGCAAAGGACCGCTAACACAATCAGTTTTCCAACCGACAAAAATCCCAGAGCCGGCACTTTTGTCACCGGAAAGCTCTCCGGATGTACCCCAAAACTCACTGCAATCTCCGATGCAATCATCGCACACAGCACGCAGGGAACCAGCGCGGAATAATGCATAATTCCCACGCTGACTACCTCAAGAGGAAAAATGGCCGCTGTCACTGGAGTGCCGAACAGTGCGGCAAATGCGGCACTCATGCCGCACATGACAGCCACTTTCTTGTCATTGTCATCCACCTTAAAAAACTTTCCAAGAAAGGTGCCCATACTTCCGCCCAGCTGCAGCGCAGCGCCCTCACGACCCGCAGAGCCACCGCCCAGATGCGTCAGCACAGTGCTGATAAAAATAACCGGCGCCACGCGCGCTGGAACTTCCTCATCCGAAGAAATAGCCTCCAGTATCAAGTTTGTCCCCTTATTTTTCTGCAGCCCGCCTTTCTGGTAAATAGCGGTGATGATAAGCCCGAACACCGGCAGCAGCAGGAGGACAAAATCATGCTCGGACCGAAACTCGGTCGCGACCTCCATTGCGTGGCCGAACAAGGTTCCCACAAGCCCTACAATTCCGCCAATTACCACGGAAAATACAACCCATCGGAACAGAATCACGATGTGCATTCCCGCTTTCTTTGCTGTCTCTTTTGTATACATTCTCCTCCCCCCCTCATAGCTTTCGCTTTATACTGCATAAATCTCTTTTGATTTTACTAATTTCGGGCGGTATCCTTCCCTCTCCAGAGCGCTCACAATCGCATTCTTGTGCTCCGTTCCGAACGCCTCCATCGTAATGCGAAGTTCCACAGCTGCATTTCGATTGATGCTGATAAACTGGTTATGCTCCAGCTTGATTACGTTTCCATTCTCCTTTGCCAGCAGTGCGGAAATCTTTGCCAGCTCGCCTGGCTTATCCGGCAGCAGCACAGATACGGTAAACACACGGTCCCTCTGAATCAAACCATGCTGGATGATGGAAGCCATGTTGATAACATCCATATTTCCGCCGCTCAAAACAGAGACAACTTTCTTTTTCTTCACATTCAGATGTCTGCATGCCGCTACGGACAGAAGGCCTGAATTTTCCACAATCAGTTTGTGATTCTCCACCATATCAAGGAACGCCACAATCAGCTCAGAATCTTCGATGGTGATGATGTCATCCACATACTTCTGGATGTACGGGAAGAGCTTGGTTCCTGGGGTTTTCACCGCAGTACCGTCTGCGATGGTATTCACAGAAGGAAGTGTAACCACTTTTCCCTGTTTTAAGGATTCCTGCATACAGTTTGCTCCAGCCGGCTCCACGCCAATCACGCGAATCTTCGGATTCAGCATTTTTGCCAGAGTCGCCACACCAGTGCACAGACCGCCGCCGCCGATTGGAACCAAAATATAGTCCACGGTCGGCAATTCCTTGATAATCTCCATAGCGATGGTTCCCTGTCCGGTTGCCACATCCAAGTCGTCAAACGGATGCACAAATGTGTATCCATTTTCCTCTGCCAACTTATATGCATACTCACATGCCTCGTCAAACACCTCACCATACAGAATCACTTCTGCGCCATAGTTTCTGGTGCGGTTCACCTTCATCAAAGGCGTGATGGTCGGCATGACAATCGTTGCCTTCACACCAGCCAGTTTTGCCGCGTAGGCAACGCCCTGCGCATGGTTTCCCGCGGACGCCGTGATTAGGCCCCTCTTCTTCTCCTCATCGCTCAAAGTGCTGATTTTATAGTACGCACCTCTCACCTTGTACGCGCCGGTATACTGCAAGTTCTCCGGCTTAAAGTACACTTTATTTCCTGTCAGATTGGAATAATACTCACTGTACACTAACTTTGTCTCCAGTGTCACTTTTCCGACAATCTCGCTTGCCTCCTCAAATTTTTCCAGTGTCAGCGCCGCTTCCATCTCGTTCTCCACATTCTCCATCTTCTTGTCCTCCTGTTTTTGTGTCATTGTATTGTGTGTTTTTCGCATCTTTTGCATCTTTTTTTCCTCAGTTTTGCTGTACTTGGAACAATGCATTGACAAATTCATCCGCATTGAATTTTTGCAGATCGTCAATCTTCTCGCCGACGCCCACATATTTCACTGGAATCCCCAGTTCAGACTGAATCGCCACAGCAATGCCGCCCTTTGCGGTTCCGTCCAGCTTTGTCAGGATAATGCCTGTGATATCTGCCACTTCCATAAACTGTCTCGCCTGCGCCAGAGCATTCTGCCCTGTCGTGCCGTCCAGCACCACCAATGTCTCTCTGTATGCCTCTGGGTACTCTCTGTCAATGATGCGGTTGATTTTTTTGAGTTCTTCCATCAGATTCTTTTTGTTGTGAAGGCGTCCTGCCGTATCACAGATCAGCACATCGGCCCTTCTGGACTTTGCAGCAGCCACCGCATCATAAATCACAGCTGCCGGATCTGCCCCTTCCTGCTGCGCAATAATCTCCACACCGGCACGGTTTGACCACTCGGTCAGCTGTTCAATCGCCGCCGCACGGAACGTATCCGCCGCCGCCACAATCACACGCTTTCCGGCATCCTTCAGCTGGCCTGCCATTTTTCCGACGGATGTAGTTTTTCCCACTCCGTTTACACCAATTACCAACACCACCGAATTCCGATTCTCAAACTCATACGCATTCTCTCCGAGATCCATCTGTTCCTTGATGCTCTCAATCAAAACCTGCTTGCACTCCGACGGTTCTTTGATGTGGCGCTCCTTTACCTTCTTTCTCAAATCCTCCACAATCGCCGTGGTTGTCTGAATTCCCAGATCGCCCATAATCAACGTCTCCTCGATTTCCTCATAAAAATCATCGTCAATCGCGGAAAAACCGCTGAAAATAGAGTCAATTCCTGCCACGATATTTTCTCTTGTCTTATTTAATCCCTTCACAAGTCGGCTGAAAAATCCACCCATACGCAATTTCCTCCTGTCCTGATTTTTTTCTCTTTTTTCTCTTACTTTTCTATGGTCCTTTTTCTTTTATACTTTGCGCTTCTGTCGCACGGTTCTTCTCTTCTGCTGTTTTTTCTGATACTATCTTTCATATTCTTTTCTAATGCTTTCTTCTGATGGTATCTTCCAATGTTCTCTTCTGATGTTCTGTGTCGGCTGCGCAGCCTTTATGCACGCCTCCTATCTTCCAGCTCATCCTCAATCAGACTCACAGATACCAGTGTGGAAACTCCCTTCTCCTGCATCGTGATTCCATACAGACGGTCCGCGGACACCATGGTTCCTCTTCGGTGCGTGATGACAATAAACTGTGTGCTCTTCGTCAGTTTATGCAGGTATTTCGCAAACCGGTCCACATTGGAGTCATCGAGCGCCGCCTCAATCTCGTCCAACAGACAAAACGGGGATGGTTTTAAGTTCTGGATGGCAAAAAGCAGTGCAATCGCTGTCAGTGCCTTCTCGCCGCCCGAAAGCTGCATCATATTCTGCAGCTTCTTTCCTGGCGGCTGAGAGATAATCTGAATTCCCGTCTCCAGGATATCGCCCTCCATCAGCTCCAGCTCACCATGTCCGCCGCCAAACAGTTCCTTGAATACTTTGTCAAACTCTCGGCGGATTTCTCCAAACTTCTCCTCGAACTGCTTTCTCATGCCCGTATCCAGCTCTTCAATCACACGAAGCAACGCTTCCTCTGCCTGCACCAAGTCGTCATGCTGCGTCTTCATAAATGTGTAGCGCTCCGAAATCTCCTGGTAATCATCAATCGCATGGACATTGACATTTCCAAGACGCCGGATTTTGCCCTTCAGCTCGTCCACCTCCTGGCGAAGAATCGGCACTTTGCTCCACTCCTCATTGCGCAGGTCCTGCGCCGTCTGTGCGGTCAGCTCATACTCATTCCACATATAGCGCGCCAGCGTGTCGAACTTCTCCTGCTGCTTCTCCTTCTGGCTCTCCAGGCGGAATATCTCCTTATCCAGCCCGTTTACCTGCTCTGTCAGCAAATCCCTGTGCGAAAGCACCTGCTTTTGCTGGGCAGCCTTCTGTTCCCTCTGCTGCTCCTGTCTCTGTATCTGCTCGTCAAACTGTGTTTTCTGCGCCTCACCTGCCTGTATCTTCAGAAGAATGTCCGCGATTGCCTGCTCTTTCTGCGCAATCGCCTCCCCTGCGTTCTCGTCTCCGTGGGACAGCGACTCTTTTTCTTCTAACAGGCGCTGCATTTCTTCCTGGATGCGGGCCTCATTCTCTCTCAGGAATTCCCCGCTCTGCGCCAAGCGCGCCACCGCGAGCTGTGCCGCCGACACCTGGTCCGCCAGCTTGGTCCTCGCGCTTCTCTTCTCGTCCAGGCGATTTCCCCATCCAGCAATCTCCTCCTGAAGCTGCGCATTTCTCTCATTCATCCCGCGGATTTCCTCCGCCAGCGCCTCACGGCTCTCCCGAATCTCCCGAATTTGGTCCTCCAGCTGGCCGTTCTCACGCACGAGGTCGGATGCATTTTCCAAAATCTCATCTTTCTTTCGTTTCAGCTGGTCCATGCCAATCTGCGCCGTATTCTGCTCCAGATAGGCCGCCTGCTCTTTCTTCTTTATTTCCTCTAACTCTTCCTTCTGCACGGCGGAAAGCTCACTATGTAACTGCAAATCCTTCTGGATACTCTTTGTCTCCTCCAGCGCTTTTTTACACATGGTTTCCAGCTCTTCAATCTCTCTTCGCCGTCCGAGCAAGTTGCTGCTGTTTTTGAAAGCGCCGCCGGTCATCGAGCCGCCTGGACTCAAAAGCTCGCCCTCCAGCGTGACAATCCGAAGCGTATACTGAAATTTTCTTGCCAGCTCCACTGCATGGTCGATCGTATCCACCACGACCACCCTCCCAAGCAGATATTGGAGCAGGCCGTCATACTGCCTGTCCGCCTTCACCAGCGTGTGAGCCAGTCCCAGAACACCCACTTCTCTCAGCACGGCTGTCTGGGAAAAAGCATTGCGGTTTCCGATGCTTGTGAGCGGGAGAAACGTCGCTCTTCCATATTTGTTCTTCTTTAGGTAGGCAATCAGCTGTTTTGCCGTCTCCTCAGAGTCCGTGACGATGTTCTGAATACTTCCGCCCAGCGCTGTCTCAATCGCTGTCTCATACTTTTTCTCCGTCGCAATCAAATCTGCCACAACGCCGTGGATGCCATGCACGCTGTCCTTCCTCTCCATCACGCGCCGGATACTGTTTCCATAGCCCTCATACCGCTCTGCAATATTTTTTAAGGACTCCAGCCTGGTCGTGTTGGTGTGGTATCTCTGCTGCGCCTCATTCAGATTTCCCGAGAGGCGTCTCGTCTCCTCCTCGAGTTCGGAGAGAATCTCTTCCACTGTCTGCCTCTCCTCCAAAATCTCTCGGATTTCATCCGCAATCTCATCCAGACGCTTCTGCTGCCCGCCAATTTCCATATCCTGATTGACTTCCTCAGTCTTAAAACGCAGCAGCTTCTGACTGACCTCGGCGCGGCGCACTTGCACCTGCTCGAGCATCGCTTCATAGCGCTGCTGTCTAGCATTCAGGGACGATTTCATGGTGAGAATCTCCATCATCTTCGCCTTATCGTCCTCCACACTTTTTTCCAGCCCGCTCACTTCGCCGTCATGTGCCGACAGCGCTTCCTGCGCTTTTTGCAGAACCTGCGACGCCTCAGAGAGTTCCAGAGACAGACTGCTCTGCTTCTCCCTCACTTCCTGCTGCTGCGCTTCCTTCTGTGCGCACTCCTTCCCGATGGTCTCCATGCGCTCTCGGATGTGCTCCTCACGCAGCTGCTCCGTGTGAATCTGCTCCTTTAAGACATTGACCTGTCCCTCCAAGCTGTTCTTCTCCACTATGGAATCCTGCCGTTTCTGGCGGCTCTCCTGTATTGCCTGGTCCAGACATAAAATCTGCTGTTCATATGCCTCATACTGGCATTTCAGTTCTTCCTGCGCCTCTTTCTGCTTCTTCAAATCCTCTGTGACAATCTGTGTCTTCTGCTCCGTCTCCCGCATCTGCCCGCGCACAGCATCGCTCTCCAGAAGGAACAGATTCGCATCTTTCACCCGCAGTTCTTCCCGCAGGCGCAAATACTCTCTGGCCGCCTCCGACTGGCGTTTTAAAGGCCCCACCTGCTTTTCCAGTTCAGCCAGAATGTCTGTCACACGCACCAAGTTCTGTTTTTCATCTTCCAGGTTTTTCTGCGCCATCGCCTTTCGCCTTTTAAACTTGACAATACCAGCCGCCTCGTCAAACAGCTCGCGGCGTTCTTCCGGCTTTCCGCTTAAGATTTTGTCAATCTGGCCCTGTCCGATGATGGAATACCCTTCTTTTCCGATACCCGTATCATAAAACAGCTCATTGATATCCTTCAAGCGGCACGAAGCCCCGTTTATCAAATACTCGCTCTCTCCCGAGCGGTACAATCGCCTGGAAACCGTCACTTCCTCGTAGTCGATGGGCAGTTTGTGGTCTGCATTGTCCAGTGTAATCGCCACATATGCAAAGCCCTGCGGCTTTCTCGTCTCAGTTCCTGCAAAGATGACATCCTGCATGGAACCGCCTCGAAGCTGCTTCACCCTCTGCTCGCCCAGAACCCAGCGGACCGCATCGGCAACGTTGCTCTTTCCACTCCCGTTCGGCCCCACGATGCCGGTAATGCCGTTGTGGAACTCAAAGACAATCTTGTTGGCAAAGGATTTAAAGCCCTGTATCTCAATACTTTTTAAATACATATCACACCTGTTTTTCCCCAAGTTTTAAGATTCCGTGGTAAGCAGCCACCTGCTCCGCACTCTTTTTTGTCTTCCCTCTGCCCTCGCCGAGCGGCAGATTTCCCACTTTCACGCGGACTTCAAAGACTTTGTTGTGATCTGGTCCTTCCTCCTTCAGAAGTTCATACTGCAAAGGCTCTTCAAAACGGCTCTGCACAATTTCCTGCAGGATAGTCTTGCTATCATAAAAGAGCTTTTTGTGCTCCATATCATCCAGCACAAAACGCATAATAAACTCTTTTGCATTAGCAAAACCACCATCCAGATAGATGGCTCCGATCAGCGCCTCAAACGCATCCGACACAACAGAATCTCTCTCCCTGCCTCCGGTCGCATCCTCACCTTTTCCCAAAAGCAGGTATTGTCCCAGAGGAATCGCTCCCGCGCAGTAAGCCAGCGTCGGCTCACACACTGTGCTGGCTCGCAGCTTTGTCATATCGCCCTCCGGCATCTCCGGATATTTGTGGTACAGATACTCGCTGGTAACTACCTCCAGGACAGCATCTCCCAGAAACTCCAGCCTCTCATTGCAGCTTGTCTTTCCCAGGCGGTGTTCATTCGCGAACGAACTGTGAATCATCGCATGGCGCAGCATGCTCTTATCATTGAAACAATAGCCTATCTTCTGCTCCAGTTCTCTCAATTTCTCCTGCATACTCCATTCCTTCCCTGAATCTTTTTCTTCACAAAAGGGGGCGCCGCAATTTCTGTCCGGCAACCCCCTTCTTCCCATCCTGCATGTTTTCGCAGGCTGGCGCCTGTACTATGTCACTCTGGCACGGCTGCATAAGCAGGCGGACACTGCACCGCGGCCCATACAGCCATTCCCATCAGTTCAATGCATTCTTAATCTGCTCTACCGCATCTCCCACTGTCGCAATGTTCTCAGCAGCATCATTTGGAATCTCGATTCCAAACTCTTCCTCGATTCCCATGATAATCTGAAAAATGTCAAGCGAATCCGCTCCCAAATCATCCACGAATGTCGTATTCAAAGTAATGTCCTCTGCATCCACATTTAATACCTCTGAAATAATTTCCTGCAATTTTTCAAATTCCATAATTACCTTCCTCTCTTAAACCTTTTCTTTTCCGCCGCCGGTGTACGCTCCGCCTGCCAGTCTATGTACTATATCCATGTACTATCTGTATTCTATGCAGCGCGGCCGCATTTTAAGCGTTTTCTCCTGTGTTTTTCTCCTTTAACAGGCTTTCCCGTATCTTTCCATTGATATCCTGTTCTTTGAATGTGACGCACTGGATAATCGAGTTGCATACTTCTGTCGCCTTGGAATTTCCATGTGTCTTTACCACCAAACCGTTCAGTCCCAGAAGCGGCGCCCCGCCATACTCACTCGCATCAAAACTCTTCAGCGTTTCCTTCAGAGCTGGTTTCACCAAGAGAGCACCCAGTTTTGTCTTTAGTCCGCCATTCATCATGCCTGCTTTTATCATATGAATCAGCGTTGCTCCAACTCCCTCATACAATTTCAGTATCACATTTCCGACGAAAGCCTCGCTGACGATGACGTCTGCACCGCCATGAGGAATCTCTCTCGCCTCAATGCTTCCGATAAAATTGATGTCTGTACATGCCTTGAGCAGCGGGAAGGTCTCTTTCACCAGGGCGTTGCCCTTCTCCTCCTCCGCACCAATGTTCACAATCGCCACACGCGGGTTCTTTATCCCCACGACATGCTCCATGTAGATAGAACCCATTCTGGCAAACTGCACCAAATGAGACGGCCTCGCATCTACATTCGCACCACAGTCAATCAGTAAGGAAACACCCTTTTCTGTCGGAATCAGCGGCGCTAACGGAGGACGCTCTACACCTTTAATCCTCCCAACTATTACCTGGCCCCCAACCAGAATCGCACCGGAACTTCCAGCCGACACAAACGCATCTGCCTTGTTCTGTTTTACCAGATTCATTCCCACTACGATAGAAGAATCCTTCTTGCGGCGGATCGCATTCACCGGCGGTTCCTCTGTGTCAATCACTTCCGAAGCATGGACGACTTCAATCTGCTCTGGTCTATAAGAGTGTTTTTTCAGTTCGCTTCGTACTACCTCTTCTTTTCCAACCAGCAAAACCTGAATCTCACTCTTTTTTGTGACTGCTGCCACGGCACCGGCCACAATCTCAGAAGGCGCATTGTCTCCTCCCATAGCATCTACTGCTACTGTAATCATGTTTTCTCTCCTTCCGCCTGATGGCTCAGATAATCTAATTCATAATATACTAGATATTATTCTATAAATCAACCGATTTTTTCAGTGCAATTTTCACAAAAATACAGAGATTTTTCAACTGAGAAATCCACACAGTCCTCTTCTAGGCACACAAAAAGAGGTCGGATATCAATTTCTTCTGAAATTCATATCCGACCTCAACACATTTCATCCATGGGACCGTACCTCTCTATTCTTTTTATTTGATAAAACCCTCGATTATCATCCTTTGTCATTCTGTTTCTTCTATCAATCTGCTTTTCACCATTTTTCTTTTATTCTTTCGTTTCTCTTAACCTGTGAAAACCATCTTGATGTTTCCTGAGGGTTGCTATCCTTGTTTTGGGACCGTACCTCCTATTCTGAGATTTTTGTTATCTCGTATTTCTTTGTTTTTGTTGTCTTTATTATAGCTATGTTTTTCTATTTTGTCAATACTTTTTTAATATTTTTCCATTATTTTTTCTTTATTTAAGTTTATCACCCCATTTAATCGCTTTATTTGTTTGAATTTTCTATATTATTTTGTTTATTTCTTTTATATTGCATTTATTTTCTGTTTCTTTATTCTTAATAATATGATACTAGGGTCAAAAGGTCAGAAATAACATGGATAAGTAGCCATTTTTCAAAGAAAAATGAGCGGATTATGAATGTTTTTGAGAATTGTGAGAGCACGCAGTGCGGAGCAATCCGGTATCAAAGGGGTCAAAATATCTTTTGACCCCAACATCATATTATTTTTTTAATAAAGTAATTCTTCCAGATAGTTTTCTATTTCCTTTTATGCTATAATACTCTTTAGAAAAAGACAGACAGACCTGGGGCGTTCCTGAATCCTGGTCTGTTTCTAATTTGAATGGAGGATGTCTATGGAGAATTTGTACTTTGATGCAAACCAGAGCGCTGCTATCTACACTGGAGACGATGAGCGTGCCGTTTTAAATCTGATTGCCGGACATTTTATTGGCAACCATCCGCCTCTGCCTTTTCAGTACAAAATAGACTTTGATAACGGCATCTTATGCGACCAGAAAGGACGATACCAGTTTGATTTCGGGAATCGCTTTCCTGATACCCCCATCGGCAACTACTGCTCTGCTGTGGGAAAACTCTTCTGCTTCCAGGAGCACATGACTACCTTTGTAATTTCATGTACTGGACCTACATACTGTCTTGTCAATGGAGAGCTCTGTTACCAGTCTATCCCATCCGAGGAGGGGATGCACAAAGAATGTGAATTTAAAGTCACACTAAAACAGGGCTGTAACCTCTTTGCTTTTCTGACAGAAAAGACAGAGCTTGGATTTGGATTTTATTTTGGCAACCTTGCCCCACAGTGGGAACCGTATCTGTTCCAATCCCCGCTTCCTGAGAGAGAGGGGCAGCTGGGCTTTGTCTACACGCCGCCCCTCCCTTTAGAGCGTGCGAAAGCCTCTGTCACAAATCTGCATGAATTTTCCTGGTTCCCGATTCTTCCAAAATACTCCCAGGAAGAACTCACCAACGTGTATCCTGAGCGCGTGTTCGGAGAACATTGGAGCGGAACCTGCTTTGCCATGGGAAAAATCCGTGTAGACAACTACTGCGTCGTCACAATCTCAACCGAACATGAGACGATACAGAGTGAAACTGGGCGCTCCTGTGCCATCTACATTGTTGAGGCGGGAAAAAAGGTCTCTTCTCCTCTCGTGCCGGACGCTGTTTTGGATGATACTGTCAATTCTGTCCATGTAGAAATCAATCGCGGCGCCTATGTGGTATATATTCAGATTAACAGACCGCTTGGAAAATACCGCACTTCTCTGAAAATTTCCAACTCCACTGACAATATCCACCCCGTATATCAGATTCATGGGTATCAGGGAAGCTGGATCTATCTTGGACCGTTTTCCAAGGAACTTCCAGATATTTCCTCACTCTCATGTATGGAAAATGTCTATACGGACGGTGAAAAGAAACTGTACTGGAGAACCAGCTACCCGCACGGCGTACTGCGCGTCTGCGCGGAAAATGAGCTGTTTGGACGCTGGAGTTATCCTATGGGAGTGACTCTCTACGGTCTTTTGGCAGCTGGTGAGTACCTGAACCGGCAGGATTATGTGGACTATGTAAAACAGGATGTCTCACAGATTATCGCTTTCCATGAGTACGCTATGTTCGACCAAGAACAGTTTGGCTTTCCGAGTCTGAATCAGCAGATTTGCTGGCTCTCGGAGCTGGACGACTGTGGTTCTTTCGGCTCTCTGATGCTGGAATGTAAGAAACGCTGGGATTTAAAGGGCGCTGATTTCCTCTCCGGCGTCATCTCACAGCATATGAAACAGGGACAGAAACGGCAGCCGGACGGCACCTTTATCCGCATGGACGGGAACATCTGGATCAACGACTTGTATATGAGCATTCCTTTCCTCGTGCGCTACTATTCGCAGAGCAAAGACCCCTGGTATCTGGATGAAGCCTGCAGACAGCTGCTCTTGTTCCGCGACTACTTCTATATGACGGACAAGCACTTGATGGCACATATTTACGATATCAAATGGAACAAGTCCAACCGGATTCCTTGGAGCCGCGGAAACGGCTGGGTTCTCTTCTCCATATCCGAGCTGATGGATGTGCTTCCGCGCACCCACAAAGACAGAGATGCTATCTTACAGTTCTTCCAGAATCTGACAGAGGGCATTTTAAATGTGCAGGACAAATCCGGTCTGTGGCATCAGCTGCTGGACGATGTGACTACCTATGAGGAGACTTCCTCCACAGCGATGTTTCTCTATGCTTTTGCGAAAAGTATCCGAAAAGGTTACGCCAACACCCGACTGATTCCACAGCTTCGCAAGAGCGTGCAGGAAGCGTGGTATGGACTGACCCATCGGGCGATCGACTGCCGCGGCAATCTGTACGGTGTCTGCCAAGCAGCAGGCAGCTCCTTCAGCCGTAATTATTACCGGACGATTCCGTGGAAGTATAATGACCCGCACGGCATTGGCATTGTTCTGCTCGCCGGAGTGGAGAAATGTCTGTTAGATAAGTCCTGACAGCCAAAGGTGCCAAAAATACACAGCGCCGGAAAATACCTCGCATTGGTATTTTCCGGCGCTGTCACTTTTTTCCTGCTGCCTTCTGTCTCTTCTCTACGGTTTTTCTATGTCAGATTCTCCGGTCCAAATCCACGGGGAAGCAATTCTTCCAGCGTGTATTCCGAAATCCCGCCATTTCCGTCCTCCAGAAAAATCAGAAATGTTTTGGGGTCACAGAATTCTCTCATAACCTGGCGGCAGATGCCGCACGGCGCACACATCCTTCCGCTCGGCCCATCCTCTGCGCCTCCCACAATGGCAATCGCAGCAAATTCTCTTTCTCCTTCTGAGACTGCCTTAAAAAATGCAGTCCTCTCCGCACAGTTCGCCGCTCCATAGGATGCATTCTCAATATTGCATCCCAGATACACAGCTCCGTTTTTTGTCAGAAGAGCGGCTCCCACGCGAAATCCAGAATACGGCGCATAAGCCTGCTTTCTGGCATCATACGCCAGTGTTATCAGTTCTTCCCTCGTTTTCATGTATCCGCCCTTCCCTTCTGTCTGTTTTAGTCCACCACAGCGTACTACAGATATTTTTACAGATACTGTGCTGCCACTTTATCAATCGCAGTCTCATCCTCTGTATTCCAAGTTGCAAAATCTTTTCCGCTCTCCGCCACCGTCTTTCCGAGACTCACTAAAAATTCTGGAATCTTTGTCTCCAGCATCGCGCCGAGCTCGCGGCCCATCTTCTCATGTCCCTCGCGGCTGTCTCCGTTTACATACAGAATAAATGCGGACTGCGGCTTTTTGTCAATCATCTTCATGCCGCCTCTAAAGCCAATTTCGCCAGTCTGATGTGTTCCGCAGGAAGACGGACAGCCGGAAATATGAATCTGCGGCAGCGCGCCATCCGGAATCTCTGCCTCTCTAACTGCCTTGATGCAGGCTGCTAAAAGTGCCTGGGAATCTCTGACACCGACCTGGCAGATACTTGCGCCAATACAGCTCACCGAATTCTCAAACAGGGTTTTTGCCGTATTGCCCGCGGTCAGCTCCAGCACTTTCTTTGCCTCATCTCCGGTCAGGTTTATGATATAGGCAGTCTCATCCGGCGCCAAGCGCATCTGCACCTCATCCATCTCCTGGATGGCATCACTCAATGCGCAGAAGACTTCTGGTGCAGGCTGTCCACCAATCGGATGCCATTCTACAGTGTACAGACCCTCCTGTTTCTGCTCTTTTGCTCTTCTGTCTGTGATGGTGCTTCCATCGCCCTTTTTGCTGATAACGACAGGAGAGACAGAGATATCCAGGTCTTCTTTGCAAGCAAATACTTCTTCGAGCTTCTCATTGTATGCCTTCACATAACCTTCCGGACCACCCAAAACTTCCTGCATATAGCGAGTGCGCGCTTTTGCTCGGTTCTGATAATTTCCGTAAGCGCGGAACGTGAGCCACATTGCCTTAATATAATACAAAATCTTCTCCGGAGCAATGCTCTCTGCCACTTTTACGCCAAAGCGCGGGCTGTTTCCCAGTCCGCCTGCACTGTACACATCAAAAGTTTTGTCCTCTCTTGCAACAAAACCTAGGTCACGGTAGGTCGCATGTGTCAAATTGGCAGGCGAATTGGAAAATCCCACTTTAAGCTTACGCGGCATCTTCTCTGCCTTGATAAAATTCATCAGATATTCACCCGCAGCAGCGGCCCACGGCATCACATCAAAATATTCCTCTTTTTCTACACCAGAAAGCGGGGAACACATCACGTTTCTCGGGTAATCTCCGCCGCCTCCCATCGTCACAATTCCCACATCCAGAGCGCCTTCCATGATGTCATACACTTCCATCGGTGCCAGATCGTGAAGCTGAATCGTCTGGCATGTCGTAAAATGAATTCTGGAAATTCCATGCTTTCTCACTGCTGCTGCCGTGAATGCCATTTTTTCTTTTGTCACACATCCTGCTGTCATGCGCAGACGCAGCATATTTGCCTTACCGCCCTTCTGTGCATAACTTCCGTACAATCCTGAAAAGCCCTTATAAGAACCTTTGTCCAATTCTCCTGCATAGAAAGCCTCTGTTTTCTCTTTAAATGCGGCCAAATCCTGTTTCCATGTCTGTGGATTTACTGTGTTCATCCTGAAATCTCCTCGCTTCTTTTACTTTTACTCCATTTAAAAACACTTTTATTTTAACACATAAAAAAACGCTTCTCAAGCCGCTTTCTGGCTGATTTGGCTCCCATGGAGAGCTGTGTGCCGTCAGCGGTGGATAAGGTCATTACAGTTCCATTGCCTCAAACGTCTTCTTTTTTGCATCATAGAAGTACACTTTTCTGGACAAAATTTCAGACTTGTCAAATGCGTGGTTCACATCCTTCAGGCTGCGAAGAATCTGTCTGGGCGACATGCTTCCCTCACAGTGTATTCTTGCCTCATGAATACTGGTGAACGCCACATAATAGCTTCCGCCTGTCATCTCCGCTATCCGCTCTCTCACGCCTGGATAGAACATGGCGATTGCCCCATTCGTCTGCCTGGTTGTCGTGACCGTCGGTACCTGAGAATGCCAGATTTTCTGCATCGAACTTCCCAGAGCCATAAACGCGCCTTTGCTGTAAGGTGGATTTGTAGTTTCGTGCGGCGTCATATACATTCTCGGCTGTGCCATACTGTAGGTGTTTAACATCGCATTCTCCCAAACCGTATCAAAATTCTGCCCCCACTCCTCAAAAACATGTCTCGGCAGCTTTGCAGTCATCAAGCCCTGCTCCTTGTCATCACTGATTTTGATATACAGGACCAGCGCCATGTCGCCAATCTGACGGTACACAGATTCTTTCAAGTCATAGCGGTTATCTGTGAAGTTCAGCGGCCGTATCATCAAATGTTCCTCTGCCGTCTCATAGGCATGCATCTGTTCCAGAACGCCTGCCCTATCGGCCCGATTACTCATTGTTATATTTTCCTGAATCTCCTTCCAGACACGCTCCCACCCATCTTTCTGATAAAGCGCAAACAGATAGTCCAAGGAAAAACGGCAGACTGTCTTCATCTGACTTTCCTGTTTCTGAAGGAAGAGAACCAGATAGTTCCCCTTTAAAACATCCGACTCTATCTTATAGTAGCGGATGTTCGTGCTGCGGATCAATTCCTGCTCCTCTCTGTCATCCCCAGCCTGAAACCCATCCTCATAAAACCGGATATTCTCTTCTTTCAAATTCCACTCTGCTTTCTCTACTAACTGCCTTCGCAGCTCTTCTTTCCATGTCTCCAAAGTTTCCATTGCTTCCCCTTTCTCCATGTCAGATTTCTCTGTTGGATTTTTTTATTTCAGTTCTCTATTGCATGTATCCACTGTATTTTTCTACCAACTCCGCATCACGCTCTGCCAAATTCTTGCGGCTACATCGAAATCCATCCCATCACGTTTGCGATGGAGCTGACCAGAATGATTCCAATGCAAACCGGAGCAAGATATTTCATAAAAAACACATAGATTTTCTTGCGTCGAAACGCAGAGGAGCACTCCACCTCTTGTGCAACTGCCGCAAACCCCACCACACGGATAATCAAAATACAGGTGGAGAGCGCCGCCAATGGCATCATAATTGAATTTGTCAGGAAATCAAAGAAATCCAGAATGGACATTCCGAAAATCTGCACAAAATCAAGTGCGCCAAATCCCAGCGCCGAGCCTGACCCCACCGCTGCCATAACCACTGCCATCAAAAGACAAGCTTTTGTTCTGCTCCAGTGCAGCTCGTCCGTGATGGTGGACACACTGGTCTCCATCAGGGAAATCGCACTCGTCAGAGCAGCAAACAGCACCAAAAGAAAGAACAAAACACCAGCAAACGTCCCCATTCCCATGCTGGCAAACACTTTCGGCAGTGTGATAAACATCAGGGATGGACCCGCCTGCAGCATCTTCGGGTCTCCGCCGGAAAAGGCAAAGACTGCCGGAATAATCATCAACCCCGCAAGAATGGCGATTGCAGTGTCAAATACTTCCACCTGCGTCGTGGACTTCTCAATATCCACATCTTTTTTAATGTAGGAACCGTAGGTATATAAAATTCCCATCGCAATCGACAGAGAGTAGAACATCTGCCCCATGGCAGCAACCACGGTCATCCAAGAAAAATTGGCAAAATTCGGAATCAGAAAATATTTGATTCCCTCCACAGCGCCAGGGCGTGTCACCGAGTACAATGCCACAAAAATTGCCAGTATCACCAAAATTGGCATCATAATCTTGGATACTCTCTCCACACCGTGCTTCACGCCTGCGATGATAACCAGAAACACCATGACAGAGAACAGTAAAAACCAGAATTCCACACTGACAGACGATGAGATAAAACTGGTAAAATACGTATCCTCCGCCAGCTCCATTACACTTCCCCTTAAATATTCCACCAAATACTTTATTACCCAGCCGCCGATAACACAATAATACGGAACAATCAGCATGGGAATGACCGCATTGACCCAGCCGCCAAACCGAAATGGCAAGCTTTTTCCAAATTTCTCAAATGCTCCCACTGGACTTTTTCCGGTCATTCGCCCGAGAGCTGTCTCCGATACAATCAGCGCATACCCGAATGTGAGCATCAAAATCAGATAGACCAGCAGAAACATGCCCCCGCCGTACTTTGCGGCAAGATAGGGAAATCTCCATATATTTCCCAGTCCCACAGCCGATCCTGCCACCGCCAGCACATAGCCGAGTTTCCCCGAAAAACTCGCACGCAGAGCATCTGGATGATGTTGTTCTTTTGATACGTTTTTCTTCATTGCAGTTCTTTTCGCTGCTTCGAGCAGTCTGGCCCACCGTCCCCACATAGATGTTGCCCGTCTTCTTTTTCTGCCGAGCAGCTTCTTCTCCTTCCTTTTCGTGCTTTTTTCTCGTATGTTTGCTATTATACTGTCTTATCAGCACATTTGTCAACGAGCAGAAGACAGAAGGTCCTGCAACGCATGGAAAAATGCCAAATACTATCTATGTCAGATGTGTCTGTCCAACCCACAGCGCATATAAGCTTCTATCACATACTCTCCTGCATACCATGTTCTTCTATCCACATCCTCCGCCATGGCTTCTCCATTTACAATAACATGCTCTAACATCTGGCTGCAGTCAAATTCTACACAACAGTCAAACGGAACGCGCAGCTGAATTTCAATCTTTTCTCCCTTCCACTTCCATCCGGCTTCGTAATCCCCTGCCACAGAATGATAGCTGACATAAGCCCAGTCCAATTTTCTGCTGGGTTTTGGGGCAAAACACATCTTTTTTCCTCCTGGCCCATCTTCTGTGTGACTCAAACCACAGACATACCGATATATCCACTCTACAATCACACCATAGGCATAATGGTTCAGGCTGTTCATTCCTGTACTGCTGATGGTTCCATCAGGAAGCAGAGAATTCCAGCGCTCCCAAATCGTAGTTGCCCCCAGATTCACCTCATAGAGCCACCCTGGATATTCCTCGTTGAGCAACAGATCGTATGCCTCCTCCAGATGTCCAGTCTCAGACAGCGCATGGCAAAGGTATGCCGTTCCCACAAACCCTGTAGCTAAATGTCCCTGATTGTCCCGCAAAAGCTGACAAAGAGTTTCTCCAGCTGCCTGCATTTCCTCCTCTTCAAACAGATGAAACCAAATTCCGAGAACATACGCGGTCTGTGTCCGAATAGTCAAATGCCCTGGTGCAGAAACATAGGTCTTTCGGATAGACTCACGCACGTTTGCTGCTATGTTCTGATAATATGCCACATCTTCCTTGTGTCCAGTTATGTTCGCAGCTTTAGCCACCAGCACAGCCGATTGCATGTAAAACATAGACGCCACAAAATATTTATCGGTACCGCCTTCTCTACTGTCGCCTTCGCTGTCTAAAGAGAGCCAGTCTCCAAAATGGAAGCCACAGGTCCACAGGTTTTTCCCACCGCAGTAAGTCTTGTCCATATGAATCACAAAATTTATCCACTGCTTCATATTCTCATATTGCTCTTTTAGCCATTCCTGATTTCCATAATGCAGATACAGATTCCACGGAAGGATGGTTGCCGCATCGCCCCATACACTGGCACCCGCTTCTCCCCACTCATCTTTGGACATATCAAACTCTGGCTCTGCATTCATCTGACGGGCAATGGTCAGAATATCCGGCACGACATAGGGGACTGCTCCGCCTTTTTCTTTTTGTTCTATCCGCATGTCCTTCATATATTTTCTGAAAAAGGCTGGCGTCTGCATATGGTAGGAAGCCGCGCAGCTAAAAATTTGTGCATCCCCTGTCCATCCCAGACGCTCATCCCGCTGCGGACAATCTGTCGGAATATCTAAGAAATTGTCTTTCTGGCTCCATTTTGTGTTGGAAATCAACTGATTCACTTTGTCATTGGAAGTCTGAGGAAACCCTGTTTCTTCCATATCCGAATACAAAGCCCACGCCTCAAACATATCTACATTGGAGGCATCTACTTTCATTCCAGTCACTTTTACATAGCGAAAACCATAAAACGTAAAATGTGGTCTTGTAAACTGTTTCTTTCCATTGGAAACATAACAATACTCTGCTTGTGCACTTCTTAAATTATCCCGATAAAATTTGCCGTCCTGAAGTACCTCGCCATATTGAAGAGTAATTTTCTTCCCTGCTGGAGCATCTGCCCAAAATGCCACCCATCCAGTAATCTCCTGCCCAAAATCCAGAACTGTTTCGCCAATGGATGTCGTGATAATCTCTTTCACTTTCAGCACTTCATGCTTCCTCACATGGACCCCTATCATAGGGCAAAGCTCTCCTTTTGGAACATCTGCCAAAATGGCATACTGCTTCTGGCGCTCTGGAACCTTCGTCAGAGCAGCTTCCATGCGGGCGTCATACATCTCGCCATCATAAATGCCAGACACAATAATGGGAGATTTTAATGCCATCCAGCTCTCATCTGTGCCAATCACATATGATTTTCCATCACGTTCTTTCACATACAGGTCCGCCAACAGCCGAAACTGTCTTCCATAATATTCCTTCAACTGGCCTTTGTTGGTATAGCCAAGACGGCCTTTGTACCAGCCATTGCCGAGAAACACATCTATCTGGTTTTCTCCTGGTTTTAACATGCCCTGCACTTCATACGTCTGGTATTGCTTCCAGTAGCGGTAATCTGTAAAATAGGGAGTCAGATAGTTGTCTCCCACCTTTTCTCCATTGATATGCACCTCATAGAGACCCAGCCCACACACATAGAGGCGAGCCAGTTTTATTCTGTCATACTGCGCCTGCTCCAAAAACAATATTTTTCGGAATACAGGATGAATTTCTCCGACAAAAGGAGCCTGAATCCATGAACCATGCCATTCTTCCAACGGATGAGCGCCCTCAAAGAATGCTGCTTCACTGACGGATGTTTCTCCCGTCTCATCGGTCACAGCCACTTTCCAGAAATATCTTTTTGCCGGTAGCAGTGTTACATCAGGTGTACATGCGCAGGAATATAAGTTGGCCTCACCACTGTCATATACAACTTTTTCAAAGCGGGCATCCTCGCTGATGAGCAATCTGGCAGATTTCTGAAATCTTCCCTTTGCCCCATCGACCTTCCAGGAAAATGTGAGACCAACCAGTTCGATTCCTATGGGATTTTCCTGGTAATTGGTCTTTAACCCATATATTCTCATCACTTTCCCTCCTATCGGTCTTTTCCATGCTTTTGATGGAACAACGCCAGTTTTGCAAACAAGTCTTCCAGAATCATCCGGCTGTCGATGGAGCGGTATACACGAATTGGACGATTGAGCCCCGTCTGTACATAACTCATATCTGCCGAAACGGATGGGGCCTGAATCCAATCATAATCAAATCGCTGTTCATTCAAAAGAACTCCCACAGCTGGATTGTCGCCAAGAGACCAAAATTCACCGGTTCTGTAAGCACTGGCCCTTGGTCCAGCCTCATGGGCATGTTCGTTCAGCTGTTTCAACAGATAGTGTCCGATTTTTCCGCAGGGTGCTACTTTGAGTTCCAATTCAGCCAGGGATACATTCATCATCTGATAGGCATTTCTTGGAATCTGCCACATCTCCATCGAACTTGCAAACATCACGTTTGCCGCATGGATGTCATTGCCCAGATTGTATTCTTCCCCTCCGTTTGGGTAACGTCCGCCTCCAATCCAGATTGCTGTCATGCGCTTTGCAATACGTGGTTCCATCAGATATGCGCTGGCCAAATCTGTCAAAGTTCCCAAAAACAGTACATACAGAGGACGGTCATCGTTTTTCATGGCTTCTCGGATAATCAATTCGGCACCTTCGCTGGGTACTGGCGTCTTTTTGTCCGGCATTGCATGTTTTGCTCCGTGATACAACATTCCTTCTTTTTCAAATCCCATTAAATCAAAGATTGTTTCCAACTCTTTATAACTATTCTCCATGGCATTGGGACATTTTCCACGGCCATAGTGAGCTGCAATATAGCCAACCTGCTCAAATTTAGGGCTCAGCATGGCCTGCACAACGGCAAACTGGTCATCGGCCTCATTCTTCGCGTCCGTATCCACAATCACTCTCACAATTTTTTCCTCTGGAACATCGAATGCATACTCTGTATATCTCATTTTCCTATTTCCTTTCCATGATTTTTCTGTTTCTTCCAAAAAAGACGCAGTGTCTGGTACATAGTTCTCTCAAAAAGCCTTATATCTGCCTCACAAATTTGTCCTTATATGTAAGAACGCCTCGCTGGGGAATGCGAGACGTTCCTGTGTGTATCTGCTACTCTTCCAAAGTAGTTACCGTCAACTCTAAAATAGAGACTGCTGTTTCTTCCTGTCTTTTATCTGCATCAGGCAAATCTCCGATTGTTCCCAACTTTCCATTTACTTCCAGTCCCTGCCAGGGCAGACTGTACTTTGTGGCGAATACAACCCTCTCCATCTCGTCCACAGAAGCGGCAGTTGCCCCTGTCACTGTCTTTTCTTCTCCATTACAGAAGACAGACAGCTTTACGCAGTTCTCCACACAGTCTGCGAGTATTCGGATTCTCACTTCTTTGTTCCGAGAATACCTGCACAAAGGCGTATCCAAGCCCCCATGATGCATACATACCCAGCCATCAGGACGTAAAAGTACACAAACTGCTATCTGTCCTTTTCTATCCTGAAGGAACAGAGAAAACGGGGACTGAGATAGATTTTTCACTTTCAATCTGGTCTCCAATTCTACTTTGCTTCCACTCCGAAACAGCCGCATTGCTCTGGTTCTGTCATAAGGGTCGCAGTCTGTCAGCAACAATCCCGTCTCATTCTCCTCATCCATCATCAGTTCTGCACGATTCCAGGACGGCACATACAGATTCCAGCGTTCCCTCACATCATTTTCCATCAAATCCGCCATCCGCTCCTTCACGTCCTGCTTCTCAACCGACACGGCAGGTACCGGAACTCTGGCAACCCAGATATCTTCTTTATTGACGCTGTAAACCAGCCACATTGCCTGATCTTGCGGGTGAGAATTGGCCTCTGTAATTCCTCTCACATACTGTGCTCCCAGATTTTTCAGTTTTCCTTCATATCGGCATGGGGAAATTTCCGGATGAATTGTCATGAGATGATCAAAATCGACGCCATTTTCTCCTGTCATCATCGCCAGTGGCCAGCGGTGTGCACCATCCGGCACCGGATTAAATACCAGCGCATACCGATTGTCAGCGGTTTTTTGTCCCCACACTTTGCCGGTTGAAGTCTCAATAGAAACGGATTTCTTAATAGGACTCCAGCTCTCGCCTCCATCGTCCGTGTAACTGGTCAGAGAATTTTTAAAAACTCCCATCACTCTCCCATTTGGCAAAGTGTAATAAGACAGAGCTTTCCCATCCGGCCTCGTAAAAAACGCAGTGTCCAGACGTTCCTCTTCCCACCACTGCTGTGTCACAAGGCGGTCTGCCAAAAGTTCTCTGCAGGCATTCCGAAATCCTTCATCTTCACTCTCTTCAAAATATGGAAATACCTTCGTATTTTCTTGATTGTATCCACCTGGAAGATTGTATCTCAAAAAATAAATCTCCGACATGGAAAAGTCAGGATAAATCTCACGGACTGCTCTTCCCACTCCATAGCCATTGTTTGGTATCATATGAAAATCTGGTGAAATGCCATAAAATGTCATCATCAGAAGGCGATTCGTAGATGATGTATAAAATCCCATTCTATGATGTGCAATGCAGGCAATCCTTTCGGACGCTATCAGCTCTTTTTTGGGACCCCGATATGGTCTGGAATCCACCTCAATCGGAGGAAACGCCTCCTGAGGCTTCTGCCAGTGGATACCATCTTCAGACCTGCACACAAACACTGCCGATGGAACTTCATGCTCCCCTCTGGGTCCTGACAGATACTCACAAAGAAAGGAGCCCTGATACCAAGTTAACATTCCTGCATGATTGTAGGTGAACCCTCTTCCTTCTGGAGAAATCTGTGGATTTCTCGCCGCGCGAACCACCTGGTAATTGCAGGCCCCCTTCACATGCGGCAGCGCTCCGTCCTGAAACCGGATATCGGCCTTCAGTTGATTGTGGCAGCGAATGTCATCTTCCATTTTTCTTCGTTCTCTGTAATTCATTCTGCCCTTTCTCATCCTTTCACAGAGCCAATCAAAATGCCCTTCTTAAAATATTTCTGCACAAATGGGTACACACAGACAATCGGAACCATCGCTACGAAAATCGCCGCATTTTTCAGATTCTGCTGATTCAAAAGCACTCCATTCTGCACAACATTGCGGAATGCTGTTGACTGGTCTCCTGTCGTGATAACTACCCGCTTCAATACCTGCTGGATTGTCTGCAGGTTCTGCTCTTTTAAGTACATCTGCGGAACCATATATTGATTCCATATGCTGACTGCGTAAAATGTAGCAATCGTTGCTAAAATTGCCTGTGATACAGGAAGATACACATGTCCCATAATCTGCAGCTGGTTTGCCCCATCCACCACAGCGGCTTCTTCCAACTCATGTGGAATTCCATCCAGATAGTTTTTACAGATAATCAGATACTGGGTGTTGATTGCGCTTGGAATTACCATAACCAGCGGATTATTCACAAAGCCACATGCACTGTAGATGATGTACTGTGGGATAATACCTGCCTCAAAAATCCAGGTGGCAGTAAACAGCGCCATCAGACCATATCTTTGTTTTACCTGCGGTCTCGACAGAGCATATGCTGTCATATACGTTACCAGAACACCAGCAGCTGTTCCTGCCAATGTATACAAAAAGGAATTGCGCAGTCCCGAAAACACATTCAGGTCCTGTCTCTGCAGTACATATTTAAAAGCTTCCAGATGAAAGCCTTTTGGCAAAAATGTCACCGCTCCCCTTGCCAGATAAGCTCCATCACTGCAGGCAATAAAGAACACATACAAAAACGGATATACGCACAGCAGAGCCAGTCCTATCAGTACTGTATTGTTTACGATGTCAAACAGACTTATTTTCTTTTTTCTCATCCGATTCACCTCTTTTCTCCCTTAGAACAATCTTGTTTCCGAATACTTTTTCGCAATTTTGTTCGTAAGCATCACCATGGCAAAAGCAATGATGGACTTCACCATATTTACAGCCGTACCATAACTGTAATCTGGGAAACCGGACGAATTAAATGCCATACGATACACATAACTCTGGATTACATCCGCAACCTCGTACACACTTGGATTGTACATCAGCAAAATCGTGTCCAAGTCTACAGAAAAGATTCCGCCGATTTTGATAATCAACATCACAATAATCGAGCCCGAGATCTGAGGCAGCGTAATCTGGAACATTTTCTGCCATCTGTTCGCACCATCCACCTCCGCTGCTTCGTACAAAGCTGGATCGATTGCAAGAATGGAGGCCAGATAAATAATAGAAGAATACCCAAAAGACTGCCATACTTGAAGCAGAATATACAGGGGCCTAAACCACCCTGGTTCTGTCATAAAGTAAATCGGGTCTCCTCCAAAAAATTTTATTATGCTGTTTACCAGGCCGTAGGATGGAGAACACAGGGTGTAAATAATGGATACCATAACTGCCGAGGAGATAAAATAAGGCAGGAAACTCAGCGTCTGTACACCGTTTCGGATTTTTGAAATTCTCACTTCATTTAAAAAGAGCGTAAAGAGAATCGGAAAGGGAAAAGTAACCGCAATCGTCAAAAATGCCAGTGTGACAGTATTTTTTATCAGAGTCAACATATATTTATCCTGAAAAATCTTTCTGAAATTTTCCAATCCGACCCATTTGCTTCCAAATACACCTTTAAATGCACTGAAATCCTCAAAAGCAATTACCATGCCCGCCATCGGACCCAGTTTAAACAGGATTAAAATAATGATTCCTGGAACCAACATCAAATACAACAAATAGTTTTTTCTGATATCTCTCTTTATTCTCTCAAGCAGAGGTTTCTTTTTTATCTTTTGTCCCTGCACAGAAGTTCCCCCTTTCCCACAATACATCTGCGGAAGGAGGAACTTCTCTCCTCCTCTCGCATACACGTTAATTATTTATTTCCATAAGTGGCTCTGAATGCTTCCAGCTGGATTTCTTCTGCTCTGGCATATCCAGCAGCTGTCATTTCATCCAGGAAACTCTGCCAGTTTGCTTCATTCAGCTCTTTCTTATTTGTCACAAAAGAAGTCAGCTCCGCCACAATCTTATCTCCGATTGCTGCAACCAGACGGTCCATTTCCTCTGCCTGCGCATCCGTGTATTTGATATTATATGCTTTCTGTAAATGTTCTTCATCAAACAGCCTTGCTGCTGCCTCTTTTACCACATCACCATTCCATGCATAGAATGCCTCTTCATCAACAGGTTTGCACACGGTATACCGGTCGTTCAAAAAAGACCACTTTTTCTCTCCGGCTGCTTTTCCTTCCTCTGTCGCATAATCTACAATAAATTCTTTCTTTCCGTCTACTACCTGGTAGCTTTCTCCCTCTACGCCCCAGCTGCACAGAGTCTGTCCTTCTTCACCCCAGAAATAATCAATAAATTCCATGATAGTTTTTGCAGTCTCATCGCTTGTTTTGGCATTGATAACTGTGGTACGTGTTTCATTGTATAAAACATCCGTCTGATATTTCAAAATATTTCCATTTTCATCTTTCAGATTGTCCAACACTGCCATCTCAAAATCCGGATCAATATCTTTTCCTCCATTGTCCAGGAACCACTGCGGGCGCGTATAGAAATCGGAAGAAATACTGCAGTCACCATTTAACATAGCGGCTTCCCAATCTCCTTCACTGTAAGATCCGGCTACCCACTCTGGATTTACCAATCCCTCATCATTCCACATTTTCAGAGTTTCCATCATATGATAGAAATTGTCAGCATAGATATCATATCCCAGTTTTGGACCCCAGACATTCCCGTAATAAAGGCCATTGGACTCTGTCTCAGAAATCTTGCTGGAGCAGTCGAACCATGCTGCAAACCGGAAAAATCTCTCACGTCCGCACAGTGGATAATAGTTCGGATTGTCCTTTCCATAAAAGGCTTTCAATGTTCTTAAAGCTTCTGTGAAATCATCGACTGTCTGAATATCTGCCGGATCCACACCTGCCTTCTTAAAATGATCTGCACGATAGAAACAGAATTCTGCCAGTGTTGGAGTCTCATTCATCAATCCATAAATGCTTCCATCCTCGTTGGTTACCAGAGCTGCATACTCTGGATTCTCGTCCAGATATTTCTGAATATTTGGCGCATATTCCCGAATCAGCGGCGCCAGATCGCGGAAGGCACCTTGCGCGCCATAGACATTGGCCTGCGCCTGTTTTACAAAGGTACAGTCTGTCAAAGTTCCGCTGATAAGTCTCTGGTCAATTTCTGTATAAACATCATTCTGACTGTCCGGTCCTTTCACATATTCCACATGGACGCCTGTTCTCTTTTCAGCCTCATCGTACCATTTCAGTTCTTCAATCCAGTCCACAAATGTACTTCTCAAAAACATGGTAAATGTTTTTTGTCCTGTCGTTGTTTCTGTGCTTTCTGTCCCTGCTGCCGCACCTGCCGTCTGCCCCGTACTCTGACTGCTGTTTCCGCAGCCGCCCAACATTATTCCTGTGATTGCCGCTGCCAGTAATACTGCGATTGCTCTCTTTTTCATGTTCCTTTTCCTCCACTTTTTATTGTTTCTTGCTCTTTATCCTGTTTTCTGCAAAGCTGACTGCATAGTCCACTGCATGCAACAGGCTAAGTTCATTCGCTGTGCCTTTCCCCGCCTGGTCAAAAGCAGTTCCATGATCCACACTGACTCGAATAATCGGCAATCCCAGCGTAATATTGACGCCCTGCACTGCCTCCCACTGCTTTTGCAGCGAATCATAGACAAAACCGACTACCTTTAATGGAATATGACCCTGGTCGTGATACATGGCTACGACAATATCATACCAGCCGCCTCTCGCCTTGGAAAACACGGTATCCGGCGGTACTGGTCCATCTGCATCTATCCCTTCCGCTTTGGCAGCTTCAATGGCAGGACTAATTTCTTCTATTTCTTCTCTGCCAAACAATCCATGCTCTCCGCTGTGCGGATTCAATCCCGCCACACCGATTTTCGGTTCTTCTATCCCCAGTTCACGGCAGGCCTGATCTGCAATTTTTATCACTTCCAAAATCCGCTCTTTTTTCACACGTTCACAGGCTTCTCGCAGAGAGACATGGGTGGATACATGAACCACTCTCAAATTCTCGTGTGCCAGCATCATGGTGTAGGATTTTGTGCCTGTATACTCTGCATAGATTTCTGTGTGCCCAGAATAATGATGTCCTGCCAGATTGATTGCTTCTTTATTTAAAGCATTGGTAACGGTCGCATCGACTTCTCCTCGCATCGCCAGCTCAATCACCTTTCGCACATATTGAAACGCTGCATCTCCTGCCTCTGCTGAAACTTTTCCAATCTCCAGTTTTTCTGCATCAATCAGATGCAAATCCAATACATCAATCGTTCCATATTGAAATACGGCGTCCTCCACCTCCAAAACAGGATGAATCTTTACCTTGTCATTTCCTACAGCCTTTTTTGCCCTTTCCATCACGCTTGCATCCCCGATCACAAGCGGGCTGCATAGTTCAAAAATCTCCGGCCTTGCCAGCGCCTTGATTGTAATCTCTGGTCCAATGCTGGCTGGGTCTCCCATTGTAATTCCAATTACAGGTTTTCGTTTCATACTATCCGCCTTTCAGTTCAGACCCCTGCACGTATTTTCCTCTAACACCTTTTTCAATGCCAGGATTCCCTCCTCAGGAATTCTGTTAAACGGCGCTCTGCATTTTCCTACTGGATATCCCAAAAGTTCTACTGCTGCTTTTACAATCGTATTGGGATTTCCAAATCGAAAGCAGTTTCTGAAGCTTCGGATAGCATCCTGTGCCTTTCTCGCACCATCCAAGTCGCCGCTTTTATACAAGTTATAAATAGACGCCATATTTCGCGGGTACACATTCGCACATCCCGCAATTCCTCCGCTGCCGCCTGCAAGAAGGTTCCACAAAATCAGTGAGTCATTGCCTGAAAGCACATGAAACCCTTCCACTTCTCTGGTCTGTTCAATATACTGAAGCATCGTGTCAAAATTTCCCGAACTGTCCTTTACACCAACTATATTCTCTATCTTTGAAAGTCGCGCTACCGTAGCAGGAGCAAGTGCATTTCCTGTTCTTGCCGGAATGTTGTACAGTACAATCGGCATTTTCACTGCAGCTGCAACTGCCTTATAGTGCTCATACAATTCTTCCTGGGAAGCAGCTGCAAAGAATGGTGTGATGACAGATAGAATATCCGCTCCCTGCTTTTTAGCTCTCTGTGACTGACGTATGGTCTCTTTTGTACTGATGCAGCCTGTTCCTGCATACACAGGCACCCGTCCTCTGACTTCATCAATCACAATATCCAGTACTTCTTCTTTTTCCTTTTCACTCAGGATATACGCTTCTCCGTTGGTTCCTAGCGGGAATATCCCATGAATCCCTGCCTGAATCTGCCGTCTTACCTGATTGCGAAGTTCCTCCTCAAAGATGGACTCATCTTCTCTCATAGGAGTTACAATCGGTGTTATAATTCCTCTTATCTGTGCCATAGTTTCTCTCCTTTTTCTGCATACAAGCTTGTATCCGATTTCTGACCTTTTGACCCTGGTATCATAAAATTCTCCTACAAGATGTCCTTACAGAATTTCCAGATACAGCTTTCTCGCATCTTCTGCTGTTACTGTTCTCATATTATTTGCCAACAGCCTCTGTACTTGCATTCCAGCAGAAACCAGCTTTTCCAAATCATTTTCAGGGACGCCAAATTCCCTTACGTTTTCCGGAATATCCAGATGTCTTACAATGCTTCCAATCCGTGCAATCACCCAATCTGCTTTTTCTTTCTCTTCTGTCAGATTTCCTTCTTGGTGTGCGACACGATCATACACAGCAGCAAGGCGTTCACTGCACACTGGACGGTTAAACCGCAGGACTGGTACCAAAAGCATCGCATTCGCCACCCCATGAGGAATATGATATTTTCCGCCCAGCGGATAGGATAATGCATGGACTGCAGTAGTTCCTGATGCTGTAATCGCTGCTCCTGCATAAAAAGCTCCAATCAGCATCGCCATTCTCGCCCTTTCATTTTCCGGCTGTTCGCATGCATCTTCGATATGGTTCATAATCAAGTCCAGGGCCTCCAAAGCCAGCATATCACTAAAGTAATTCGCTTTCTTTGAGGTAAAACATTCAATCGCATGTGCCAGTGCATCCACGCCCGTCGCTGCTGCGATTTTCCTTGGCAGCCCGCCTGTCATATCTGCATCCAAAATCACTGCGTCTGCAATCATCTCTGGATTTACAATTCCTACTTTCAATTCTTTTTCCGGCACCGCCACAATACTGTTTGGAGTCGCCTCGGAGCCGGTTCCGGCTGTGGTCGGAATCATCAGGCTTGAAATCTGTTTATGGCCCCATTCCGGATGTTCCAGCAAATCTCTCACACTGTACTGGTCAGTCACCAGTATAGAAGCAAGTTTTGCCGTGTCCATAACGCTTCCGCCGCCGATTGCCACAATGTACTCTGCACCGCAGTCTCTGAACTCGTCAATCACTGCCTGTACCTGGTCGTATGTAGGTTCTGGTGCCAGCTGGTCAAACAGAATCACTGTTTTTCCCATTTCTCTTAAAACGGCCAAAGGTTTTTCTAAAATTCCACTGTTTTCAATTCCTTTGTCCGTAAACAATGCTACTTTTCTGCTATGTACAGGAATGATTGTTTTCATCTGGCTGATGGCATCCTTACCGCTATACACAGCAGACGGCATTTTTAAAAAATAACGGCTCAACATGGAATCTTTTCCTCCTCTTCTCTCATCAGTTCTTTTGCCAGGTCTACCAGCAAACCTTCATTTCCAAAACCTCCTGATTTGGAAATAATCTCACAGACTGTTCCATCAATTTCAAACTGTGATAACACCGTTCCTGGCGCCACCTCTCGGATTGGCACCATCTCATATACATGAATCTGGTTCATAAATCCCAAAAGTGTATCTCCACCTGTAATCATAATGGTACTTTCTATTCCCATCTGTAACAGTTCTTTCAAAAGATAGCCCATCGTATCTGTGATACGCTTTCTGACAGTATCCATGGGAATGTTATGTTCTCTGGCATACAGAAGCGTATCTTCACGCCCCTCTTCATCATTGGAATCCAAAATACAGCAAGGCACTTTTTTTAAGATATCTGCGAACTCCCTGATTTTTTTCTGACCTGTTTCTGTCTTAAAATAACTCTTTTCCAATTTCTGCCAGGCGTTCAGACGTATTCTGTAAAATCCATATGCTTCTGCAAAATCAAGTTGTTTTCTTGTGATAGGATTCACGCTTCCACATACTACCAAAAATTTTGCCGTATGTGCAGGAATCTGAAGAATCGGACCTGTCAAATGCAAAAGTTCTGGCAGATATTCTGCCATTCCCGCACATCCCGCCATAACTCCCAGCTGTTTTTTCTGCTTCAGCTCCAATGCCAGTGCTCTCAATTCCTCATCTGTCTTTGTATCATAAACTGCAACTATTGGTTCATTGGCATCTTCTAAAATCACTCCATCTGTAACGGTTTTGACTGTAATTTTGCTCTGCTGGTGTATGATACCCGCAACCTCCGAGCAGGTTACAGGGTCAAACGGATCTTCGGCAAAGACGCTCTCTCCAACTGGTACTCCATCAATAAAGTGAATTCCCTGCACCGTTGTTCTTCCCATCTTGGGAAATGCCGGAAAGAAATGAAGCACCGTATTCCCACAGGCAGCCAGCATACCTTCCAATTCATTTCCCACATTTCCGCGCAATGCAGAATCTGTCTTTTTGTAGATATATGGAATTCCTGCTTTCCTAGCTCTCTTTACAATCTCATACACCCTCTCACGCGCACATTTTCCATCAATATGACGACTTTCTGCATCCACCACCAGAACTTGTGTTTTCTGATCCTTCTTCTCAAATTCACAAGAATAATCAGCGACAATCCGAACAGATGCACCACATTCAGCAAATTTGACTCCCGTATCTAATGCTCCGGTAAAATCATCCGCAATTATCAGTAATGCTATCATCTCTCCCCCTGTCCATATTGTGTTTCAATTTTAAACAATACTTTTATCTATCTGGGTATTTCTCTTTGCTTTGTTTCATTTTACTAAGTTTTTCGATTTTTTGCAATCCTTTTTCTGATTAAATATGTTTATTTTTGAAACATTTTTTGATTTTTTCCTGGACTTTATTTAGAAAAGCATTTATAATACGTTACATAAAGAAACATATTATTTTTTGAAGAGTTGCCAAAATGCGCTTATGTCTGTGTCAGACAGGGTTCTTTCGCGCAAATAGAAAGACTAACTATTAAAAGTCAATAGGTTTTTGTAAGATTTTTTTAATTCC
>JAUNGE010000084.1 GCA_030524675.1 bacterium | reverse complement strand
AGAGTGCTTTCCACTTAACCCCCTTCAGAGTGGAATTTAACTTTTCACTTCAGCGTTTTAAAACTTTATTGAAAAATATGCTTTTGGGGGTTGATAAAACCATATCTCTGGCATATAATAAAGAGGATAGTTTGCGTCAGTTCCACTGACGCAAACTATAAGACTATGGCGGGAGGTGAGGCGCTAATGAATGATCAGGTTCAAAATTGCTCGACACAGGAACAGCTTTTTAATTTAGTCGAGGGATGGGAAGGCTGGCTTAAAAATATTTATATTACGTTGTATAATAAAGCAACGGAAATTTTAAATAAAACAGAAAAAAGCAAATTTAATTCAAAATTGGCCGTAGATATCCGAGAGATTATAAAAGAACATGAAATTGAATTGATCGAAAAAAAAGGTATTTCCCGCAGTCTTTATTTCTTCAACGAAACTGCGGGTTATCTGGATTATATGGGCAGTGGGAATGGAGGAAGGGCTTATACGATCTTTCTGGAGGACGATCAGGATGAGCTTTCTAAGAGATATGTAATTGCCCATGAGTTTGCTCATTTTCTCTTTATGGATCCGGACAGTACGAGAGTGAAATGTTGCCCGAATATGATTTTTTTTACCAGTCAGGAAGAGCAGCTGTGTGATATTATGGCGGCTTTTTTGTTGATGCCTATTGAGTCTGTGCTGAAGTTGCTGGAAGAGTATTCACAGGAACGAAAGAGGAATGGACAGGGGCTGATATATACAAATGAATGGCTCAGGCATCTGGCATATCATTTTAAACTGTCTGATTATCATGTGATTCTGTGTTATCAGCATATTCGATATCTGGGCGCGATCTTAAATGATGCAGAAAAGTCAGATTCCATACCCGAACTGGATTTGGAGCAATACAGTAAATTCTTTTTTAAAAAATGAAAATCATATTGACGATTTTAAGTCTTTTAAGAGGTGTATGGAAATTAAGGTGCGAACTGCGAAATCAGCATAGCTGATTTCCCCTAGCGAGCGGAAGTTAATTCTGCAAACTTTGGTAAGCTGATAACAATACAGTAGGAAAATCCTATCAGGTAAGGTCTAACCAACCGTTTGTACCGAGTCCTTGGAACCGAAGTGGTAACATCAGGTTTAAGCGTAGGACAGGGAGCAACAGAGCCGAAACGAAAGTGAAGTGATTGAGCTGGGAAATTATTATGAGGTTGGAAATGGTCGATGTGTTTTTTTTCACAGCAGACAACACTGCTATGACCGCTATGGTAAGGTTATGGTGGCATCCCCCAGTCCGAGAACTTGGCGAGGTTGATGATAAGTATGTTATCGGAACAGCCGAGATCCTGCTATTTCCTCGCAAGAGGTATGGAAACCAAAACAAAGAAATGCGTCAGGAATCCAAATGAATAGCAGGAAGTCCGACACAGCCGTAGTATCGAAGAAGTCTGTGAAAGCAGGAATCATGGAAGAGGGCAAATTTCTTGACAACGAACGGGAAACCCCACAGGTTCTATGGCTCCATGATCGACAGTGAGTATTTACAGAAAGGGAAAACGTATAGCGAGATGCCGGATGTGTATATCATATACATAAGTGAGACTGATCTGTGGAATGCAGGCCGGACGACTTATCCGGTGGAGAAGTATTTCAAGGGTACGGATGTGGCGTATGACGATGGGCTTTATATTTTGTATGTGAATGCGGCGGTAGATGACGGCAGCGACACAGCGAGGCTGATGGAGTATTTTAAGACGACAGATCCGGAGGATGCAAGCCAGGGCGATCTGTCAAAACGTGTCCACTTGCTGAAATGTGAGAAAGGAGGCTGGGACGAGATGTGTGAAGTCAGCGAAAAATGGTATAAAGAAGGCGAAGCGGCTGGAGAAGCCAGAAGAGAAGCCAGAGGTGAGATGAAAGCAAAGCAGGAAACTGCATTAAATATGAAAAAGAAGGGATATCCCGACACTACGATTGCGGATATTCTTGAAGTAGGTGTGGCTACCTTACAGAAGTGGTTCTCCGAAAAGCCGTCTGTGGCAAGGTAATAAACGGCAGAAATGTAGACGCCCCCTGTGAATCAGATACACACAGTATAAAAGACTGGATATCTGATCTGCAGGGGGTATTTTTGTAAGCGCTTCAAAAGATGGCGTAGTGTAATTCTCCCACTATTCTGCTATACTGACAGCAAATTGATATATCATCGGTTCATATGGTCACACAGGGGGCGTTTAACTTACAACATTTTCTTCTTGATGTGTTTCAAATAATTTTTCTTAAAATCTCTCACATTGTCGAAAAACTCCAACTCTGAAGCTGAGAATGAGCCGGATTCAGCTTTTTCGGAGAGCAGTTCCAGAGTGCAGATCAAATCAGCTACTTGGAATAATTTGTAGTCCACTGGTTTTACCTTACGGAATTCAACATGTGCATATAAGGTGTTGAAAACAGATGTCAGTATTTTGGTGAGTTCTATCTGCCCATTATCATAATAAACAATTACATTATCAAAGCTATTCCAAAAATTTTCATTAGTACGAAGAATTTTTGCAATTTTTTTGGAAAGCTTTGCTGTCATAGTGATTACGTCGGGGCATTCGCTTTTCCGGATCTTTGCACATGCATATTGTATGTCCAGCTTTCTGCAGAAGTGGAACAGTGCGTTAAAAAGACGCTTTCTGTCTTCAACGAGATCATTTGCATAGACAGACTCCCTGCGGATCAGCGGACCGGTGTGGACTGCGTGCTGGGCATATCCTTGGTGGCTTACAAGTTTTTTTGCACTATAAAATCGGTTAAAAAGTAACAATAAAAATGGCGGGGAAATTCCCCGCCGCTCGGTGGACCAGGGTCTTTCGACCAGCCCAATCAGTGGTAACCACTGATTTATTCTATTCTTATTCTACCCGAAATATGCGCGCTTCTCAAACGAAAATTTTTGAACAAACTGTAAATTGTGGCGTTTACTTATCAAAATGGCCCAACTGCAGAGCGTTCAGCTATATTACCACAGTAGGTCTTTTTACATCTTTATCTGATGCACGCCAGCCACAGCTGTGAACCTTTGCGTACTTTGCGGGTAATGCGGTTGAAGAAGCAGTGATCAAGCCATTCCCGTGATTCAGGGATGCGGGGATGGTCTTATAGTTGTACTTTACAACGGAACCATCAGGAAGCGTGAAAGTTGAAGCAGTCACGCGTTTGTAGAAAGCAGTCCTGGAAGCGTCCGGATATAGATCCTGGATGACTGGTGCGATAATGCCGAAGCGGAACTGAGCGACTTCAGCTGCCTTACGGATTTCTTCTTTGTGTTCATTCATAGTATAATCCCTCCTTGAGATTATAATAAAACAAAGAAGTGCAGGAAGGAATGCCCGTGTCGTGTGGATGGTGGAATCCGCGGATGTTTCAGAATACGGTCTGGCGGTAAGCCGCCGGATTCCTGTGAGACTGAAGGAAGGAAAAGGAAGCATGGAGTACGAAAGCAGAGGAAAAAGCAGAGAATTCGGGGACCCTGCAGAGCGATTTCAGGAAAGCAAAAGAGGAAGCCTCGGTGGAAGTGACTACACCGAGCCATTCCTGCTTATGGGAGAGGAACAGTGAAAACCAGCGGTTCTTTCTCTTTTTTTAGTCACATGAATACTATACAGATACGGAAAGGAAAGGTCAAGATAAACAGAAGAAAACGTGCCGTAAAATGCAGCACGTTGTTGATTGTCAAGTAAAATTGGTTCTTCCGTAAAAATCCGTATTTTGCAAATTCAACCATATATAATTATTGCATTTATCAGGGCTTCTCAAAATGAAATATAAGTAGGTACGGATAAATGCGGAAGAACCAGTTTTAATTATAAATCAATAGTGTGCAGCTTACGAGAAACAAAGTTATATTGAAGGCATGAAGACTGGAGCCGGGCTGATGATGGAGTTAGCGGAAGATTGAGATGAATCCCCTCTGCTTGGTATGGACACGGTGTGGTGTCCGTCAGCAGAGGGGATTTTTTATACATTACTTGCCGCTACATATTTCTGATTCCGGCTGTTAGGCTTGTCGGGGATAGTTTGCAGTATTAGTCCTTCTTCAAGCATTGGCTTAATAATGTTTTTCCTAAAGTATTCAGTAGTTTTGATTCCACAGAAGTCTTGCATCTCCTTGCGGCTTCTTGCGGTTGAGCAGTATTCAAGCAGTGCGGATAGTTTTTCATTTTCCAATTTAACTTGCGTAGTGACTTGCGGACTAACTTGCGGACTAACTTGCGTAGTGACTTGCGTACCAACAATAGTGGAAGTCGGCCCAACAGTAGCGGTCGCCACATCAGTCAGCGGAATTGTGATGCGGAACACATCTCCTTCTACGAACTGTGGCTCCCCGCCGGAATACATTTTAGTATATTTATAAGTATTTCGCATACCAGACCCCAGTTCATCGGCAAGCCCAATCTCACGGAATACTTTTGAAATCGGCGGGTTCTTCTGGAATGGGTCGAATGTTGCAAGGTTTAAGATGCCATATCCATGTGAAAGGTTGGCATTTTCGGTATATAGCTTATCCTTTTCAATGACCATTTTGGCAACATACCCACTTGAAAAGTCCCGATGCATGAGGAGGTTCGAAACAATTTCACGGAGGATATGATCTCGTGCGCTGACGCTCTGCATCCCTTCCAAATGGAAGGTGTCGTTCAGATGTTTTTCACCAAATGTAATCAGGCGGTCATAACTTTCCAGAAGATTTGTAATAACCACATCCCGGTCATCGTACCGGTCGAGGTTCTGGACACGGAAGATTGCATCTGTTTTGTGCTGTGGAAGGACAGACATGATGGTGCTGTCCTTTCCAAACAGGAGTATGGCGGCAATCGTAATTCCTTCCTGTTGAGTGAATTCATCTGTCAAGATCAATCCTGCGCTGCGAAGAAGCTCATCATCTGACATGGAGCGCCACGGATGGTTTTCTCCGCGGACACGGGTCATTTTCTTAGCCCGCTCAATCAGGTCAGGACGAAGGGCATCCATACCGAAACGGGTAACCTTATTTACAAAATAGGAGCCGCTTTTACGGGCGTAGAGTCGATACACTTCATCCGAGTGGTTGGTAATATCAATATCTGCCTCATGGTTCCGGTCAAAGATGCGGCCATTGCAACGGCATACACTGGAGCAGACCGGCACGCGGATATATAGGATAACCTTTCCGTCGTACTCATATTCAATCGGTGTGAGATAGAGCGGAGGGTACATTTTATTCTCATTATTGACCGATGTAACAAAGTTTTTCTTCATTGCATCCACACAGTCTGGCTGGATACCGAGAATAGTCCCGTTATCTTTGACTCCGAGAAAAATGTGTCCGCCATTCCTGTTAGAGAAAGCGCAGACGGTATCATATACATCTTTGGTTATATCTGTAGTGGATTTTTTGAACTCCACTTCAAGGCTTTCGCCGTTTTGAATCAAGGTTAAAAGTTCTTGAGGTAACTGTGCATAAATCATTCCATTCACTTCCAATCTGAGAGCGCAGTGTGGGCACGAATCCCTGACTCTCTTTTATATATTAACCGCTGAAGGGAAGAATATCAAGCTGGTAAAGAAGAAATTTCCCTCATCAGTGGATTCTTATTTTGGATGGATTGTAGCAGAGGGCATTTTATATCAGATCCATATCCATATCCCGGAACAGCTCCGCAACTATATTACCACAGTAGGACTTTTTACATCTTTATCCCACTTACGCCAGCCACAGCCAGCGGCACGAGCTTGTGGGAAATGGGCAGCCGGAGGAAGTTTACATCCAAATCAAGTATGCCGAATCGTACTTAGAAGAGGGACATAACACTCATGTTAGAAATATAGTCTATTGTGACACACTTTCCCTTTACGGTCGAGGTACGGACTATCTGCCGAATACGCAACAAGTTTCCAAAACATGCGTAAATGCGAATTATTAGTATTGACACACGTAAAAAAACGATGCTATTATAATGATAATAATGATAAGGTCAGAGACAGCAGGTGCGTAATGCATAAGTCTGTAAAGGCGCTTGCCGAGGATAAAGATGAGTAATTGATTGTCCTATGCCGTGGCATAGGACAATTTTTACAATTGAATATGCGTCGGCAGGAAAGGAGTATGCGTGTGCAGAAGAACGAAACCGTATTGACGCCTGTGTACAGGTATGTTTTAGAAGTTCTTGAGAGCAAAACAATCGATGCTGCAGAGAAAATCAGGCGGATTACTGGATTTAAGAATCATCTGCAGGGAGATGTATCTTCCATTACCGGCGATGCGGACAATTATTTCATTATAGATTCCGTGATTGAGCTTTTGTAGGCGATGAGCCTGGATGACGGGGGAAGATCATACTGGGATCAAAAGCTCAAGGAACTGCAGAATGAGAAATGTTGTATCTGCAGCAACTGTCGGTCATGTAAGATGTACTTTTGGAAAGAACTGGGAGAATTGTTTTTTGAAGTGCAAGACGATCAAAAGCAGCAGAAACAGTATCTTCCGGTCAGACAGCTTCCGGAAGAGATTTTAAAACATCTGGAACCGTCAGTTGGTATGTCCGAACTTTATTATTCACGTATAAAATGGAAAAGAAACAGCACATTTTATAACAAATTTGTTATGTTGAAAGGGATGAGTTCGTCAACTCCGCCGATGTTAAATAATATTTTTGACACAGAGGAATTTGTGGGAGGCGGATTTTATTTTAACTGGCAGGGGTATGGGGTAGTTATAGATCCTGGCTATTATTTTATCAAAAATCTGCACCGTATGGGCCTTTCGGTATTGGATATAGATGCGGTTGTGATCACACATGAGCATATCGACCACAACAATGATATGCGTTTATTGGACGATCTGCATTATTCCGTTGCAAGGTACAGTAAGCAGAATGGCAAGGCACATGTGATTGATTGGTATATGGACAAAGTATCTTATGATATTGCTTTAACATGGCGCAGGAACGGCGCAGGGCTCAATGCAAAGGCTAATAATCTTCATTGCTTAGCGTCAGATGTAGAATATGAATTCAAGGTTGACGAGCTGTTTTTAGAAACATGTCCGACAAAGCATATATGGAATCCGTCTGCTGGGAGGTATCGTGATCATACGGTCGGCACGAAGTTCAGGTGTAGGAGCGGGGCAGGGGAGACCGTTATAGTATATACGTCGGACACAAGATATTATCCGGAGCTTGCCGATTTTGTGAGAGATGCAGACGCTGTAATTGCTAACATCAGCGGGATTTATGAAGAGGATTATAAACTGGTCAAAGAAAAAAATACGCATTTGGGTTATTATGGATGTTTTAATCTTATGAAAGAGTGTTTCGAAAGACATCAAAGGTATCCTTCTTTCTATTTCCTGTCAGAGTTCTGGAATGGAAAAAGCGATATCAGATATGATGTGGCAAAGTGTCTCAGGAAAGATCTGAATGCACAGAAAATAACGCAGATCAGGGTTATACCGGCTGAAGTTGGAATGATTTTTGATATAGAGCATTGCAAAATACAGTGTTCGCGGTGCGGAGCGTTTACGGATCGGGTTATTGTAAAAAAACCTGGCGGAATGAAAGAAAAAGTAGAAGTACTGTGTCCGGAATGCTGCTTTTAGCGAGGTAAATATGAGAAAAGAAAAATTTTTGTATGAGTTGGTTGATAATTATTTATATATGGTAAATCTGGGCTGTATGGTCATGGAAAACTTTTCGCTTATTGACAGAACCCTTGATTATACCAATTGTGCCGATTGTCTGGAAGATTGTCTGGATTTCTACGATCAGCTCTATGACCATTTTGACAGCCAGGAGTATTTTATCCACGAGGTAGATGCTATTTTGAATCATCTGGTACAGGCGTTGAAGGAGCAGACGGTGCAGGCATTTATCTGGGAGCTGAATAATATAATTAAAGAGTATCTTCCGGAATCGGAGCACTTTTTGCAAAAACATCTTTTGCAGGACAAAGATGGCAACCCACAAGCAATAACGGCGACAACGCTGTTGGAGTTTTTAAAGTGTTTTAGAGCGGCAGAAGTAGCATATGCTGCCAGATAATAGTAAAGGATGGTGTCACAGATGGAAAGAGATTTAAAAAATGCCGCTCGATTGAATGAGCGGGAAATACAGGAAATACAGGAATTGAATGAGTGGTTTGCGCAGTACCGTGAGGAAGAGTATGGAAAAAGTATGACATTTTGTTCGAATGAGCTGGGCGGACATATGGAACTCAGAAAGGCTGAGAATATGCACCTGATCGGACCGTCGCAGGAAGAAGTTCAGAGACTGTTGAAAACCTACGGGAAGAAATTGGGGATAGAGTATGTCATTAGATAGTTATATTACGGAGCGTGAGCAGGAAGCGTTTCAGCGAAACAGTTGTGCGAAAATTATCGGATATAGTAAAGTAAAAAAAAATGTACGTGAGTGGTATAAAATATTTGGTTTTCAGTTTCCCCACACAAGTGAAAATAATTATCGCGACGCATGGTTTCATTACAGGAGATTATACCAGGAACATAGCGCATTTGAGATGACGTCGCAGATCGCTACGTTCGATGAACATATCCAGCGTGCGGAAAAAGACAGTATGGTTTTCTTCTTTCAAAGAGCCAGTGAGCTTCTGGAATTCTGGTAGCGAGTATAGGATCAAAGAACTGCTGAATGCAACAGATGTGGTGGAGAGAGTTGTGAGAAATCGTTATCTCTGTGAGAAATAAGCAGTAAGATAAGCTTCTTGAAGTCTTGGAACAAAGCCTCGCATGTTTGTATCTGAGGTTTTGACGGATCGCGATAGAAAAGCTGTAGCAATGAAAGAAATGTCGTATATGCACATCCAAAAGCAAAATAACATACCCCAATCTCTTTACATCTTCACCTTTCGTCCAATCCTCCCGTATCCTATACACCCGTCCTCCTTCGCCCGTTTCTCTTTGCTCCATCTTCAGGAGGTTGGCTCCCTGACAGCAATTCGTTCCCACACCAGCAAGCGTGAGAAACTGCAGTCTTTACAAGAATCAAATAGGTAATTATCATACGGATATATATGCGTGGGATGAATACGGAAATCGGAGTAAGTGTTACGCAACATTAACAATGGTGAAGAAAAATCATACCCATGATTACATTTCTAGAATCAAGAAACCCGCTACTTGTACAGAACCAGGAATTATGGTCTATACCTGTAAGAATAACGATGACAGTTATGAAGAAGAAATTCCAGAAACTGGCCATGAAAACAAAATAACTAAATTTGTAAAGAAAGCAGCTTGCAATTTAGAAGGTTATACCGGTGACATTTATTGTCAGGATTGTGGAAGGCTTTTGGAAGAAGGTCGCGTAATACCGAAGTTGGATCATGTATGGAATTCTGGAAACATCACAAAACAGCCAACAAGCACAGAAACAGGAGTTAAGACATATACATGCCGCAACTGTGGAACGACAAGAACTGAAACGATTGCAAAACTAAAACCACAGAAAGCAACACCAGGAAAGAGTGTAAAAGATCAATCGTCGAATGGCGTATATAAAGTTCTGGAGGATGGGCTGAGTGTTGAATTTACAAAGCCATTATCAAAGCGAACAATGGTGAAGGTACCAGATACAATTAAAGTAAATGGAATCATCTGTAAAGTAACCGGTATAGCGGCAAATGCTTTTAAGAATAATACATCACTTGAAAATGTTATGATTGGAAAGCATGTGACGGTAGTAGGTGCGAACGCATTTTATGGATGTAAGAATTTGACAAAAGTAAGTGGTGGAAATAGTATAGTGAAATTTGGCGATAGGTCATTTGCTAATTGTGGAAGTTTAGGAAGCATTGCAATTCCGGGAACTACTAGAAGTATTGGAAATCAGGCATTCTACAATTGTAAAAAACTCAGAAGTATTACAATTAAGACCAGTACATTGTCTGGTAAGACCATCGGCTCAAAAGCTTTTGTAGGAACGTATAAAAAGCCAACGGTCAAAGTTCCGGCAAAGCAAATGAAATCATATAAGAAACTATTGACATCAAGAGGAATGAATTCCAAAGCAGTTTATAAAAAATAAAAGAAAAGGTAGACAGTTGGGCAACTGACTGTCTGCAAAGAAAAAAGATCAGGAGGCATCTACCAGTTTTGCTGAGGTATTTAAGGACTCAGGAATCCAGGTACAGCATCCATATACGAAAAACCAATCTCCGGATGCCCGCCTTATGATTTACTGGCAGGGAATGAAGATCTACATTCCTGACAATTTTCAGCCGGAAACGCTTCTGAAATTGTTTCAGGTGATGAAACAGTTATGATGAGTCGTTTTATCTCGGATGTGGATCATATGAAATTCCAATGGCCGCGCTGCCCCATTCTATTCCTACGCCTTCCCTGATCGCACAGGTCATGTACCAGAAGTTTGTCATGGGGATCCCCGAGAAGCTGTCCGTATGTGGGGTTCTGCATATGGATGAAACCCGCATCCAATGCAATAAGGAAAAGGGTAAGAAGCCCAGCAGTGAGTCTTTCATATGGGTTATGCGCAGTGCGGCATGTGAAGATGTGCAGGCAGTCTTTTTCTACTATTCCAGTACACGCAGCGGGGATATTGCCCAAAAACTGCTCCGCAGTTTCTCCGGATATCTCATAACAGATGGATAACATCTGCCCTCCATACAACAAACGAACTTCTTACGAAGGCCCTGACGTATGCCACAAACCAAAAGAAATATCTCGAAACCTTTATGGAAGACGGTCGGCTGCCGAGCATTTCGTACTGATGGTGAAAAAGAACCAGCCGCAGTCTTATGATGAGATCGTG
>JAUNGE010000083.1 GCA_030524675.1 bacterium | reverse complement strand
TAGGAATTAAAAAAATCTTACAAAAACCTATTGACTTTTAATAGTTAGTCTTTCTCTTCGACTTCTCTTTTTTCTTATAACTCCTGCACACTGGCTGCCGCCTGCTTGATTCCAGGCAGATTTTCCAGTATACACATGACTTGCAGCTTGCCACTGTCTCCCTCCCCTCATTCAGATTCCGTCACACACTTTACAGCGGCTTCACGGTTTACCGCTTGCGGTGCTACCCGCCGTGGATAGATTCAGTTGTCAATGTGCGCAACCTGTCTCATCAGCACCAGTAGGTCATTTCTGGTGGACCGGCCGAAGCCGGTTTCGACTTTTTTCATAAAGTATGTCGAATTTCGTTTTACTGCTTATCCATCACATTTTTATTATTTTCTTTCCTTTCCATTCTTTCTGTTTTATACTGTACTTACAGGCGTTGCAGCGCCGAGTACAGATAAAAGGAAAAAAGAAATGAATACTACAGAAATAGTTTTTACAACTGTTAATGCTTGTTTCACACTTGCCAGCGTCGTTTGTGCCATAATTTCTATCAGACAAACTCGAAAACAGAATGAGTATATTCGTCAACAGGCGGAAACTGCGTACAAACAGCTCGAAATCACCAGCAAACAAACTGAAATTGCTCAACAACAACTTGAGGAATCACAAAAGCCAAATTATCCAGTTACTATGCGTCTTGAAACTATTGCTCAATCTATCCAGCGTTTAGACGGAACTATTAAAGATGGAATTAATGCAAATTCCAAATGATACATATCATCAGTACCGCGACAAGTCCGCTGGTAAACATCAATAATCCAGTCAAAATTTTGTATGCTTTCTCAACGGACTTGTTCGTTTCGATAACCTGTTTCTGCATATTTTCAATATGTTTCAGTTTCTCTGTCACATCCTTATTTTCTATTGTTCTCACCCCTTTCTATGCCGTAGAAGCCTTGCCTTTTGCTCTCCTTGACCTTATACTGTACTTACAGGCGTTGCAGCGCCGAGTACAGATGAAAGGAAAAAAGGAATGAATATAAGTGATGAAATGAAAGAAGCTATAATGAATTCATGCTTAGATGATTCAATAAAAATAATTCGCTATTTGCAAGAGCAGGAACAACGCCAAAAAGGCTATAACACTGCCGTATTAGTATTTACCCTTCTCAGCGCTGTTGGTGGAATCATCGCTGCTGTTACCGGAATTCTGGGACTCATTAAATAACTTTTTCAATTCTCTCAACTCTTGTAATACTTGAACTAAAAGCATTGTGCTGGCATCATGCTTTTTGTCAGCATAATGCTCAATCCGTTTTAGTTCTTCATCTGTTATATGCATCTTCTCACCCCCTACGCTGTGGAGCTTTGTCTATTATCATTTCTTTTGTTCAACATTTCTTCAGCACTACCCAAAAAATATCCCTTCTGGAAATCATTCATCTGGGGCAATGCTTCTGCAATAGTTCTCAAAATTTTTTCTTCCGTTTCTGTAAGTCCAGGAAATATATTCTTTCTCATTTTTACTCCTTTCCATGTCTGTTAAAGACATTATATAGTGTTTTAATCACAAAGTCAAGCATTTTTTTGTGCTTGACAGACATTTTCTTTAATGCTAAAATATAAACCAAAGGAGGTACAAATACTTGGAAATCTACGAACGTATTAAATATCTAAGAAAAGAACTTCTTCAATTAACGCAAGAAACTTTTTCTTCAGCAATCAATATAAGTCGTTCTAATCTTGGAAGTATTGAGATTGGAAGGGTCAGCGTGACCAATAGAGTTATCTCTGACATCTGTAAAAAATACAAAGTAAATGAAGAATGGCTCCGAGAGGGAAAGGGTGAACCCTTTACGGAAAGAACTAGAAATCAAGTAATAACTGATTTTCTTTCGGAAACAATTATCATGGATAATGATTCATTTAAAAAAAGAGTTGTTGAGGCTATTGCAAATTTGGATGAAGAGGATTGGATAGCTTTAGAGAAAATAGCTTTAAAATTTCTGGCAAAATAAAAATGGGCTGGAGACTTTTTTATCTCTAGCCCTAAAAACCTAAATTATGAACATTGCAGAAGCCTTTTGGCAAACCTGTAAATCAGTTCGACGAACTCCATATTATCAGTAGCATTAAGTAAATCAATAATAAGCTGCTTGTAATCCATTGTAACACCCCTTTTCATCAAAAACGCTATATAGCAAAATCCCTTGATGGTATTATATAGCAAACTTGTGTTCTTTGCAAGAGGGAATCGAACATTCTTTCGTTTTCATATAATTAAATGCGACAAAAATTATACAAAGCTAGAAAGGAGTCCTGCTTATGCCATTGCCAAAAGAACGTATTTACACTGCAAAAGACTACTGGAGCCTTCCAGAGGGAGAACGAGCGGAACTGATTGACGGGAAGCTGTATGCTATGGCTCCTCCTATGAGGATTCATCAAGAACTTTCGGCCGAATTACATTATGCCATTCTCAACCATATTAAATCCAAAAAAGGTACCTGTAAAGTAATGGCCGCTCCCTTCGCTGTAAATCTTCATGCAGATGATACCACCTATGTTGAGCCGGATATTGCAGTTATTTGTGATAAGAACAAGCTGACAGACCGTGGCTGCACAGGGGCGCCAGATATGGTAATTGAGATTATATCTCCTTCAAGCCGCCGGATGGATTACGCTATCAAACACGCATTGTATGCAGAAGCTGGAGTGAGGGAATATTGGATTGTAGACCCTGCCAAAAAACGTACCACCGTTTACTATTATGATGACGACGCAGCTCCCATTATATACACTTTTGATATGCCTATAACAGTAGGCATCTTCCCAGAACTCAGTATCACAATCGCAAATTTGCTGAACGAATAAAATTGGAGGAATTTATTATGATGTATCCTTTTATGACACTTAATGATGATACGGAAATTACTCATTCAGAAATGAGACCAGATGGAACTGTCAAAGTCTATATTGAAACACCGGATTTAAAGGATGGATTCCACAATGCTACTTGCTATCTCCCAGAATATCGTTGGGAAGATATATATGGGTATTCTGAAGCAGAGATGAACTATTTTATGAAATTAGTGCAGGACAACGCTCACTTAATTCTTGCATTTTCAAAAGAAGGAGGTATCTTGAATGCCTCAAATTTTTAGAATTGGAGCATATATCATATATTTCTGGTCGAATGAAGGAGACCCTATTGAACCGGTGCATGTACAGTACACATTGCTGAAGGCAAAGCAACAGCAAACGCTACTAAAGTTTGGATAACACAATCTGGAAAAGCTCTGCTTTGCAACAATTCTTCCCGAATTCCAGCCAAAATGTTAAATAATATACTTCGAGTCATTGAAGCCAACAACACTACCATTATAAATAAATGGTTTTCTCAATTTGGAGAAATCCGTTTTTATTGCTAAACACAAAAAACCGCCTGGTGCTGGTAACACCAAACGGTTTTTACATTGAAATATTAGCGCATTTATTCTTGCATTTTTCGTGCATTGTGTTGACATATTACGAATTTTGTGTTATCATTTTTTGTACAGAAAGGAGTAATGATTTTATGGCTAACTTAAATATTCGTGTTGATGACACTCTTAAACAAGAAGCAGAACTAATTTTTTCTGACTTAGGAATCACCCTTTCAGCAGCAACTACAATATTTTTAAAACAGGTAGTTCGTTGTAATGGTATCCCATTTGAACTTCGTGCTGACCCATTTTACTCTGCTGAAAATCAGAGACATCTAAAAAAGGCAATCGCAGATCTTGAATCAGGCAAAGGACATGTCCACGAATTAATTGAGGTTGAAGATGAATAAACTTTGGCAGGATGAAGCATGGGAAGATTATCTCTATTGGCAGACACAAGACAAAAGGACATTAAAACGTATTAACCAGTTATTACAGGATATATCCCGCAATGGATATGAAGGTATTGGAAAACCCGAACCTTTGAAGGGAAACTATTCTGGTTGGTGGAGCCGCCGCATCGATGAAGCAAACAGGCTGATTTATCGCATCCATAATGGGCAAATCGAAATTGCTCAATGCCGTTCTCATTACAGCGGCATATAAAAACAGCATATACACATTTTTACAGCCGGATCTGCATCACATAGTTCCGGCTTCTTTATTATCACAAGGAGGAGAACCTATGAATAACAACACCACCCCATCTACACTGGAAATCGGCGCCGCCTACATCCGTGTCAGCACCGACGACCAAACAGAACTATCTCCCGACGCACAGCTGCGTGTCATCCGTGATGCAGCTAAGATAGACGGTTATCTGATTCCGCCAGAATTTATTTTCATTGAAAAAAAAGGAGTTTCTGGCCGCCGCGCCGACAACCGCGAAGAATTTCAGCGCATGATTTCTACAGCAAAGAACCAGCCTTGCCCATTCAAGCGGCTATACGTTTGGAAATTTTCCCGCTTTGCCAGAAACCAGGAAGAAAGCACATTTTACAAGGGAATTCTGCGCAAGAAATGCGGCGTAGAAATCAAAAGTGTATCAGAACCTATCATGGAAGGCATGTTCGGACGTCTGATTGAGAGCATCATCGAATGGTTTGATGAGTATTATTCTATCAATCTATCTGGTGAAGTGCTGCGTGGAATGACTGAAAAAGCACTGCGCGAAGGATACCAGTCAACACCCTGCCTGGGATACCGAGCTGTCGGCGGCGGGCAGCCATTTGTAATTGATGAAAAGGAATATGAAATTGCAGCCTTCATCCACCAATCATACCACGAAGGAAAAGACATGACAGCGATTGCTAGAACTGCCAATGAAAAAGGATACCGGACCAAGCGCGGCAACCAATTTGAACGCCGCAGTATTGCCAATATCCTGACAAACCAATTTTATATTGGTATCGTAACATGGAATGACATCAGCTTCCAGGGCACCCATGAAACACGTCCTTGTATCACTGATATATTTGAATCCAATCAAGCCCGTATCCGCCAAGAATACCATCCCATAGCGCGTCGTGACCCCTCCTCGTGCCAGCATTGGCTGTCTGGTCTTTTGACTTGCAGCGTCTGTGGTGCCAGCTTGTCTTACAACCGCTCCAACGACCTCAAAAAGCGCCCTGATTTCTTTCAATGCTGGAAATACGCCAAAGGGGTTCATCCTGGCTCCTGCGCCATATCTGTAGGGAAGGCAGAAGTGGCTGCACTGGATTCACTTCACAACGTCCTGAAAGAGGGAAATATAGACTACGAATATATTCCTAAGACTAATCCCAAAATCGCTGGCAGAGAATCTGTTCTGCAGGAGTCTCTGAAACGCTTAGAAACCAAAGAAAAACGTATTAGAGATGCTTATGAAAATGAAATTGATACACTGGAAGAATATAAGGTCAACAAACTCCGACTGCAAAATGAACGAAACCGGATTCTGGAAGAGCTGGAAGATTTGAAACATGAAACAGCAAAAGACGTGGTTCCGGATATGCAGGAGGTCTTAAAGCGGGTTCAAGACATTTATAATTTACTCTCTGATTCATCTGTCGATAATGAGACAAAAGGCAATGCAATCCGAAAAATTGTAAAGAAAATTACGGTAGATAAAGAAACAAAAAAATTGCACTTTTTTTACTATGTGCAGTAAAATTGCATACAAAAATTGACTATAAAACATTCTCATTGCAAATATCCATTTATTATCCCATTTCTTGCAACTCTCGTTGCCCTGTTAAATCCTTGGAAAGTCTTATTCCTCAAAAAGACTTTCCTTGTTACTATAGGTTTTTACATTATAGCCCACCATACTGACTCATGATAAACTGTGCCATCTGCGGATTTGTTTCCTTAATTTTAACCGGATATTGCAATCTCTTCTCATAATTCCACATTTACTTGTCTCCCCCTTCCCAAGGCCAAGGTCCCTGCTCCCATGTCCAGCCATTTGCGACATTCACGCCATCAATCGTGACAGGCCCAAATTGTGCCTCATAGGCATCTTTTGCGGCATTTCTCTTTGTCACTGCATCATGGTAATAACGCAACGCCTGCACATCATTTGGATGTGTATCCAGATACAAAATCACGTCATCGACTGCAAAGCTGGATATAAACAGTTCTCTCCACAAAGCATTCTTCTCATTCATTACCGACACCTCCCCATCATAAACGGCAAATCCAATGATGGGAAAACCGTTCCCCGTCTCATTCCATTCTCCATATCATAGGCCTGTTCCCAGCGCTGCATGGGAATATATCCCATCCCGACTGTAAAATTCTCAGACTGTTCCAATGGCCGAAATGGTTTTTGAGTAAATGCATTTGACATATTGGGCATATTCAGAGTGTTCTGCATATTCTGCATGTTCTGCGTATTTTGAATGTTTCTTGTACCCTCGTTTCCCATACTTTCGTTCCCCATACATCCGCATCCTCCTGTTTCACTTTGCTGTGCCGTCCAGCCTTCCATCTCCTGCCGACTTGAACATGCTGGCTGTCCTGTCGAACTTGGTTGAAAAGACATCTGCTGCACACTGCCTGGCACAGGGAACATCTGCATCCGTCTTATATCCGTAGTTCTTCTATTTGGATATTCCATTTGAATAAACTCCTTTTTGGCATCATACTATGTTATTTTATGAAGTAAAATTTTCTATTGTTACTATTTTCTGCGAATCCATGCTCACAATGTCCGCCTCAGAACCCCAAAAAATGAGGATACCTTTCACCCTCAAACAGTGAATCGTATCCTCGCTCAAAATTTCTTTCATAAAACAGCACAAATTTCATAAAAACTTTTTTCTTTTCTTATCTCCAGGGCCAGATATCATTTCGGTCATGACGGTCTCTGCGGCGATCGCGTCTGTCATCGCGCCTGTCATCGTGTCTGTCATCACGTCTATCATGTTCACACCGACATGGTGGGCAGGGCGGTCTGCGGCGGTTCTGATTCTGGAAGAACTGTTCATAATTTTCAGGCATATAGGTTCGTCCTTTTTTTATTACTATATGCACAGAAGGGACAAAAGGTTCGTTTTCAAACAGATAGAAAGATGGAAAAGAAAAAACAGAGGCTATAAAAAGGAGGAGCCAGTCAGAATCCCTTCTGGCTGGCTTTGGAAATATGAGAAAAAGTTTATGTAAAAAGGTTTTTGCATCCTTGATAGTTATAAGATATCAGGAAGATGTGATGGAATTTTGATGGGACTGTGAAAGATCTGTGAAAATGAAGGCTTGCACACTTCTTCTTGTCCTGCATATGATATAGTACAACCTGAAAAAATAAAGGAGAATTTAAGTTATGTGTAATTCTTGTTTCAATACTTTTAACAATGGAAACTCTTGGAGATGGAACTGCGGCTGTGGCTGTGGATGCAGATGGAGATCTGGATGCAATAACAACTGTGGTTGTGGCTGCAATACTTTCAGAAGCGGCAACTTTCAGACAGGTTTTCAGAACGGCTTTCAGGCAGGTTTTGACTCTGGTTTGCAGTCCAACAATACAAACTTCGCAAATTCAGTGACATCTTTCTCCAACTCCTGCGGCAGCACATTCAGTAACGATACCAACTCCAACTGCAGATGCAACAGATGTGACTGCGACAGCTGCAATCGTGACAGTTCTGGCTGCAACAGATGCAGCAGATGTGACTGCGGCAACTGCGATTGCGACAGGTCTAGCTGTGATAGCTGTTCCTGCACCAGCTGCAATTAATCATCCATTCCAAGGATGTAAAAACGAAAAAACAAAAATAACTGATAAGACGATTACCTAAGTAGAAAAGACATGGCTGCCATGCACATTCTGCCCATTCTTATAATGGACGTGCATAGCAGCCAATGTTGTTTGTCTTCTATTGTTTGCCAGAAGAAATAAAATCTTTATATTTTCATCATAAAGCTTTCACAATTTGCTCAAACTTTGGTCACATTTATCCTGTATTCTTATAAACATAAAGGACAAGGACAAATCCTTTATATAACTTTTTCTTTTCATACTCAATGGGAGTGTTTTAACGACACTCCCCTCCTCCGTTATATCTGACAATTCAAGTTTGTTATACTTCTATTCTACATTTTTGTTATACTTCTGTTCTACATTTCCATTTCATGTTTTTCATATGTTTCGCATTTTGATTTCTTGCTCTTTTCATATGTTTCATGATTGCATTTTTGATCTTCCCCATCCTTTTCCTCCATGATGTCTCCTGCCGCCAAAGGAAAAAAAGCAAGCGCATTTTTAGACAATTTGCCCAATATTTTTTAAAAAGATTTAAGAAAAATATTATATTTTATTCAAATTAGTTTCACAAAGATACTCTATACTGAAGACAGTTAACAAAATAACCTAAAACTGAAACAAATGAAACCTACATATATAAAGTATCATACAGCAAAAGGAGTTTTTATTATGAATATATTATTTTTCTTACATCCCAAAAATGAAGTTGCTTTTATTTACAAAAACGACACTCTGCGCCAGGCACTCGAAAAGATGGAGTTTCATCAATATTCCGCAGTACCGATTCTGGACGCGGAGGGCCACTACGTCGGCACACTGACAGAGGGCGATCTGCTGTGGGGCATCAAAAATAAATATGGTCTTTCCATAAAGAACGCAGAGGACATCCCAGTCATCACTCTTCCCCGCCGGCATGACAACCAACCTGTCCATGCTGACTCCAATATGGAAGATTTGATTGACAAAGCGTTAAACCAAAATTTTATTCCCGTTGTAGACGATTCCAACCACTTTATTGGCATCATCACCCGAAAAGACATCATCCAGTACTGCTACCAGATATCCAAAAATCATGCAGCACCGACAATAAAAGAGGTCGTCCAGCTCATCTAGGCCGGACGGCCTCCCCCTTTATCCTGCCGCTCGCGAAGGCTTTCTCTCTGAAAGAAGCCTCTGCATTTTACACGCACTTTACATTTTCATGTTTTGTCTTTCCCTCTTTCGTTACTCCAAATAATCGAGCGGATCAATCGGATTGCCATCTTTTAGGAGTTGTAAATAGACATTGCTTCCTTCTATCGAATAGTATTTTGTCGGTTCTGCCACATATCCTAATATCTGTCCTTTTTCCAGATACTGTCCCTCTGCGGCTTGAATTTCTTTTAACTGGCCGCAGAGCACCGTGTAAGAATCTCCCAGGTCCAACGTAATATAGTTTCCGATTTCCTCATTGGAACCGACGGCGAGCACCATTGCATTGGCGGGCGCTGCCACAGGAGCACTCACCTCCGCCTGCAGTGCAATGCCAGGACTGCATTTGTACTGTTCCAGTGTTGGAAAATAGATGGTACTGTCCATACTGTACATCTGAATGACATTTCCCTCAATCGGCCAGCCAAGCGTACCCGTTTCACCGAAATTCAAAGCGACTGCCTGCGCATTCAGCTGACCGGCTTCCTCTGCATGGATGCTTCCAGCTGCGGACTCTTTGGCAATGCCCTCGTTTTCTGCTTTCCACTCATTTTTTGTTCCGGAGACATTCTGGGTTTTCTCTTCCTCGGAGAGAACTTCATGCATCTCTCCTGTCGCAGTTTCGGCACTCTCAGCATTGGAATTTCCTGCTATCTTTGTGCCCTCTTCCGTTTCGGCGTTGATGTACGTATTGCCCTCCTCCTGCAAATCCAGATACGGGCTTTTTTCTCCGCCTTTTTTCATGGTAACGACTCCCACTGCAGCTACTATAGTCAGCAGGCCTAGTACCAGCATGACAAGGATTAATTTATCCTTGAATAATTGATTGATTTTCTCTCTCACATTTTATCACCTCGGTAATATTCTTACCAAAGTGATGCGTCTTATTCAGAAATGAATACAATATTTTGATAATAATAATTCAAAATGTCTTCTGCCTTCCATCCTTCATCCGCCAAAATCTTCGCTCCGTACTGAGAAAGCCCGTAGCCATGGCCAACCCCTTTTGTCACAATGCGCAGATTTCCCTCCTCCTGACTGTTCTGCTCCTTCTTGATGGAAAAACATGCCGAAGCCAGCCCCAGCGCATACTGTACTTCCTCCCCGCTGTAGGTGTTTCCCCCAATCTGCATGCTCTCTATGTAGCCTGCCTCATCTTTCTTTACAATCTGCACGGTCTCAAAAATTCCTGCCGCCCCAATTTGCGCATGGTCTGGAATTTCATTGATCTTTTTCGCAAACTCTGCCTCTGACATCGTGACAATCTGCAGATAATTCTCCGCCTCCACATCCCTAGGGCTTGTCATTCCTACCAGATACGGAAACAGCTTTGTGTCCCCATTTCTGGTTCTCCCCGCACTGACTTTATGAAACAGCGGGTCAATCCACTCTCCCTCGTATTTCATCACAGTCATAGCTGTAGAAGTCACGGCCTCCTGAAATTTCTGATAATATTCTGCCGCCATCAACTGCCCCCACTCCTGTATCATATGGTTCCAGTCCATATAATCCAAGTCGAATTCTTCCTCCTCCACTTCCGTCCGCCCATCCATAATCCGGTAAAGGTATGTTCTGTCAATTATCGCCTGTGCCTTCAACGCCTCTGAACCATACTCCGGCGGTATCTGTGCAGCCATAACGCCTATCAGGTAATCTTCTGCATCTAAAATCCGATTTCCATCCTCTCTGGCCAGAATTACCATCCTGCCGCTTAAAATCGGATGTTCCTGTACTTCCCCCTGTACCTGTCCAGTCCATGCCAGAGTCACCAGATACGGAATCATCAGTATTAGAAACCATACCGCCCAAACTTTTCTCAACTCCTGCCTTATTCCTCCTTTCACCCTGCAAAAATTTTAGGCGTTTGCGAAACGCCACAAGCCGCATAAATACGGCATTTTTTTGTTACAA
>JAUNGE010000019.1 GCA_030524675.1 bacterium | reverse complement strand
ATGTTCGGGACTTGCACCCGTTAGAGCGCGCCCATGGCGCGCAAACCAAAAAAAGGGGTGCTGCAAAAAATTTATGTTGCAGCACTCCACACACTTTCCTTATTACGCCAAAAACAGCATCCGGCTATTCCTGATTAGGACACTCTCTTTTGCAAAATCAGCTTATCCCCCACTTTCACCGTCTCATCCGTCAATCCATTTAAGTCCATCACATCATCCCTCGTCGTGTGAAATTTTTTCGCAATCGACCAGAGAGAATCACCTGGCTGCGCCACATACCCCACAATTCCAGGCATCTCCTGCAATTTTTTCAAATCCTGCGGCTCTGTCCGCGCACTGACAACCACCGGCTCCTTCACAGGTTTTAGTACCACCACATCCAGGCTGACAATCCCTTTTATCTCCACAGTATCGCCGCCTCCCATCATGGCAGTGAGCTGTTCCACTCCCGTCTGTACCTGGCAAGCGCAGGTATCTTCTGCACCGTCCGCCTCCGCCACGTACTGAAACGGCAGAACTTCCGACGACGCCCGAAGCGGTTCCTCATCGTCCGCTGTCAGATAGAGAATCCGCACCTCCAAAACTCCCTCCATGTGAACGCCGTCCTCCTCCATCGTGATTTCATCCAGCTTCACAGCTCCGTCCACATGGCAAATCTGAAGAATTCTGTCTGTATCCGGCAGCTTCACTTTCTCCGCAACCCTGCATTTTCCATCGTTTTTCACAAGCAGCGTGTCAAAGCAGGCCTCCCCCATCTCCGGCACCACCTCTTCCTTCGTGGAATACAAATCACTCAGAAGATGCACCGTCTCCTGCTCATACAGCTTCATGTCCAACTCTACAACAGCATCGACAGACAGCACACGCATCTCGCCGTCCGCGTCCGGCTTTGCCTCCAATTCTCTGTGAACCAGGCGCACACCGATTGCTGGAATCATCTCTTCCACCACCTCAGGCACTTCCACATCCCCCGCAAAGCGGACCGTTTCCTCCATCCACTGAAGCGGCATGCCCTCGTTTTCACTGTTATAAATCACAAACAGAACCAATTCGCCCTCTATACGGATTTTTCCATCCAGCAGACGGCAGTTTACCCCCTGCAGCTTCATCTCGCTCCAAAGAATCTGTCCGATATTCGGCTTATTCGCCGAAATCTGGATTTCCTCACGGATACGGAACGTATCCTTGCGGCGCACTGCAATCGATGCCACCTCAATGTCCCTTCCCAGCTTTTCCACATCCCCAGTAACCGCCGTTGCCGCCTGCGCATCCTCCAGGCTTTCCACCCGCACGCGCAGCCCAATCAGCCCTTTCACATTTATCTTTCGGGAATGGATCATCGCCGCTGTCAAATCCTCCAAGTCCCAGTTGTACTGCACATAGTCTTTTTCTGTCAAATCCGGCACATTGACCGTCTCTTCAAACGGCACACTTCCCGCCAACGTCCACAGCCCGCCGTCCTCCCCACGGTACAAAATCTGAAACGTCATCTTTCCCTTTATCAGTATCTTCTCACTCTGCACCCTGGTATTTTCTATCTGAACATCCCCAGAACTCAAAATCACTCTGGTCAGATCATCCATGCTGTCCGGAACAATGAAATCATCATCCAGCGTAATCTGCGTGGAGACCGTATTTTTATACCGGTTCATATGTATGTTCTGCTTCACCAGCTCCATAATCCGCACCTGCCTGTTTTTCATTTTTTCTTAAATGTATGACAGGCAGACGGAAAATATGCCTCGTTGCTCCGCTTTGCCGCGATTATCAGGTATCATAATCCTCCAGAAAGAAATGCCTTGTTTTTCCCTGCACATATCCCAGGCAGGCGTCCAGATTGACATTCTGCGCGCTCCGAAAGATATTTCTGTCAATATGCGGATTTTTCTCGCGAAACTCGGCTATCAGCCGCTTCATCTCCTGGCGCTTTGACTCCATCGCATCATCCTGATTCGCGCAGCGCTCCGTAAAGCGGCAGGCACACTGCAGAAAACGCAGCCCATTGAAGTCCTTCCACGCCAGAATATCTGCCTCCTTCACATGGTACAGCGGGCGAATCAGCTCCATTCCCTCAAAATTTGTGCTGTGCAGCTTCGGCATCATGGTATTGAACTGTCCGCCGTACAGCACACTCATCAGAATCGTCTCTATCACATCATCAAAATGATGTCCGAGAGCAATCTTATTGCATCCCATCTCCTTCGCCTTCGCATAGAGGTATCCGCGCCTCATTCTGGCGCACAGATAACATGGGGACTGCTCGATATCCACCACAACGTCAAAAATCTCCGACTCAAAAATCGTGAGTGGAATCCCCAGAATCTTCGCATTCTCCTCAATCAGCTGCCGATTTTCCGGACGGTATCCAGGGTCCATCACCAGAAACACCAACTCAAACTGCATTTTTCCATGCCGCAGAATTTCCTGCATGCACTTTGCCAAAAGCATAGAATCTTTTCCGCCGGAAATGCAGACAGCTATCTTATCCCCCTCCTGTATCAGCGCATACTCATTCAATGCACTGACAAACGGGCGCCATATGGTCTTTCTGAATTCTCGGATAATACTCCTCTCAATCTCTCTTGTGCGTTCCTGCATGATGTTCTGTCCTCTCTGCCAATCGTTTCTCAAGCTTCGCAATCTTTCGCTCCAGCACCTCAATTCTCTTTAAAAGAATCTCCACTTCTTCCTTCGCCGCATCTTCTCTGTGCGTCACTTTGGAAATGCGCACGCCGTCTTTCTTTACTGGTCTCGCCGGAATTCCCACTGCTGTCACATTGTTGTCGAGCGGTTTTAACAGAACTGCATTTGCGGCAATCTTACAGTTATCACCGACCTCAAAAGAACCCAGAATCTTTGCGCCCGCTCCGACTGTCACGTTCTTTCCCAGCGTAGGATGCCGTTTTCCTTTCTGCGTACCCACGCCGCCCAGCGTGACGCCCTGAAAGATGGTGCAGTTGTCGCCCACCACTGCCGTCTCACCGATGACAACGCCAGCTCCATGGTCAATCAGAATCCCATGCCCCAGTTCTGCCCCAGGGTGAATCTCAATCAGCGTAAAAAAGCGCGCAATCTGAGAAATCAGGCGGGCAATAAAAAACATTTTGTGCTTATAAAACCAGTGTGCAATTCTGTGCCAGATCAGAGCGTGGACCCCCTGATACAGCAGAAGAACCTCCAGCGCATTTCTCGCCGCAGGGTCTCGTTCCTGCACGGCCTTGATATCTTTCCATATGTCTTTGAAAATCATATACCTCTTCCTCCCTCTCTACCCATTCTCTTTCACTTTCTCCCTCACCTTTCCACTAGATGAGAGTCCCTCTTTTTTTATCCTCTACTGTACCACAAAATTTCACCCATGCATACCAAAATCTCAAAAATTTCACTGCCTCCAATCCCAAAAAACATTTTGTCCCGTGAGAATCCTCCCCCTGCTATCACTGTATTCGGCCCAGCCTTTCTCCGTTACAATTCTGTATTCATCTGCATCACATACTGCACCAGCGCCTGCGCCGCACCGGAGAGCTGTCTATTTTTTGCACGGAGCAGCAAAATACTGGAGTCCAGTTCTTCGCAGGCAATCCTTAGCCGCATTGTCCCGTCCTCCCTGTCCATCGGTACAATCGAGGCCGGCATAATTCCGACCCCAACACCCTTCTGTGTACATAGAAGCGCCGTTCTCGCATCATCCACCTTACAGCGCACATTCATCACACACACTGCTTTCGCAAATGCATCGCGCAGCACTTCCTCCCACCTTCGATAGAGAATCAGCGGAACACCGGAAAGCTCCCGCAGAGAAATCGTATTCTTTTCCCCCATTTTGCACTCCTCGAAAAATTCCGGCATACCCACCGCCATCATCGGGTCCTTTTTCAGAGTAACCCCCTCAAACCCATCCATCGAAAATGGCGTCCGCACCACAGCAAGCTCAATCACGTTCTCCCGCAGCAATTCCAAAAGACGGTACGTATTGCCCTCAGAAAAAGAGAAGCGTATCTCCTTCCACTGTCTGCCAAACCCTTCCAGAACATTTCCTATAAAGTAAGGACTTGCCGAAGAAATCAGGCCAATGCGCACAAGTCCGCTGACTCCCGAATTCAAATTCTGCACTTCATCCTGCGTATGGTCCAAAATATTGAGCACTGTCATCGCTCTCTCATAGAACAGCTTTCCGCACTCTGTCAGCACAATCCGCCTGGCTCCCCGCTCAAACAAAACCACCCCCAGTTCCTCCTCCAGCAATTTCATCTGCAGGCTTAAAGGCGGCTGCGAAATATGCAGTTTTTTGGCGGCACTGCTGATATTCCCCATATGCACTATAGTCACAAAATATGTAAGCTGTTTGATTTCCATTCTAGGCCATATCCCCCTTTTTTCTTCTGTTCTTTTATCTTGATACTTCCTTCTTTCTCTGTTCTTCTACACTCTTCTGTATATTTTCCTTTCAAGTTGTTGACGCACATCAGACTTTTGACCTTTTTCATCCTGATATTATGATGTTGGGGTCAAAAGGTATTTTGACCCCTTTGATACCGGATTGCTCCGCACTACGTGCTCTCACAAGGTCTACGCTCCGCTCCGGTCGGCGCCAAGCAGGCGTCACTGGCGCCTGGCGCCCTCAAAAACATTCATAATCCGCATGGCTACTTATTCATGTTTTTGGCGGGTCCCAAGGTCAAAAATCCTCTTGCAAGCAAGCTTGCATCGGATTTCTGACCTTTTGACCCTGGTATCATATTATTTAAAAAAAGTATAGCTGCTATATAAAATATATACTTTTTCTCTACCTTTGTCTATGCTATACTATAGGCAATGTTCAAAACAAGTCCTATTTCTCATATACAGCAGCCAAGCGCCGCCCAGACGATATTCCAAAAGGCAGCCCATTGAAGAACGTCAGCGCTTAACGAGGTCTTTTCGAGTTTAGCGCCTGTTACGTTTCTTCATTGAGCGAGAGCGCGGTGACGTTGGAATATCGCCCAGGCGGCGCGAAACTCCTGCTGCTATGTGGAATATACCAATGCAACAAAACACTCATCAAAAACAGGAAAAGGAGATTTCAAACATGAAAAAATTCTGGAAACTTTTCGTCGTTTTTGCCCAGATTGGTGTCTGCACCTTCGGAGGCGGATACGCAATGCTCTCTCTGCTTCAGAGAGTTGTTGTCGAGAAATACCATTGGGCAACCGAGGAAGAACTGATGGATTATTATGCTATCGGCCAGTGTACACCTGGTATCATCGCCATCAATACCTCCACTTTTATCGGCTACAAGCTGCTTGGACTCCCAGGCGCTATCGTTGCCACCATGGGATTTGTGTTCCCATCCATTATTATCATCACCCTGATTGCCGCATTCCTGCAAAATTTTGCAGACCTGGCAATCGTGGCGCATGCCTTCGCTGGCATCCGCGTCTGCGTCTGCGTTCTGATTTTTGACGCAGTTGTAAAACTGGGAAAGAAATCCATCATCAACAAGGCATCCGTTGTGATTTTCCTGGTTATCGCAGCACTCTCCATCTTCACCTCGATTCCTACCGTCGTACTGGTAGTTGCTTCCGGTGTTGTTGGATATATTCTTTATGTTGCAGGAGGTAAAAAGGCATGACAATCTGGCTTCAGTTAATGTTTGAATTCTTCAAAACCGGTCTTTTTGCAGTCGGCGGCGGCCTGGCAACCCTGCCGTTCCTCTACGAGATGGCAGAAAAGACCGGCTGGTTTACCAACCAGGATATTTTAAACCTTGTTGCCATCTCAGAATCCACCCCAGGCGCTATCGGCATCAACATGGCAACTTATGTCGGATTTATCACACTGGGACCTCTTGGCGGTGTCGCTGCAACAGCCGCGCTGGTTGCACCTTCCATCATCATTATCGTGCTTATATCAAAAATCCTTGATAAATTCAAAGAGTCCGCTGCTGTTCAGGGTGTATTCAAGGGTCTGCGCCCAGCATCCACCGGACTGATTGCTGCTGCCGGACTCAGCGTTGCAAAACTCGCCCTCCTCCACATGGACCGCTTCACCGGATTCAATCTGGAGAGCCTGATAGCCATTGTGAACTGGAAAGGCATCGTGCTGGCGGTCGTTATCTATGTGACCTTGAAGAAGTTTAAAAAGCACCCGATTATCTATATCGCGGCTTCCGCTGTGGTAGGCATCGTATTGAGCTTCTAAGCATCTGGCTTTACTGTTTCTAAACAGCTGTCATTACTGTTTCTAAACAGCTGTCTCTTGGCGAAATACTGCAGGCATTCTGTGTCTGCAACAGAAAAAACCAGATATCACACAGATTTTACACTGTATGATACCTGGTTTTCTTTTTTCGCAGATTTCTTCACAAATTTTACTAAACAAATTTTATTAAATAAAATTTACCAAACAAAACTTACCAAACAAAATTTTCAGCGGACTTTTTATCAGACTTTACCTGGCATCCGCCACGTTTACGAGTTCGGTCTTTGTCAGCGCGAATCCATTCTGCCCCTCATACGGAATCTCTTTTCCGTTCAACAGGAAGCACGCCGCATCTTTCACCTCAAACGTTCCATACTGCGGATCCGTGAAGGAGATGCTCTTCTCGCCGTCCCACTGTCTCTTTGACGCCTCCATCTGTTTTCTAAAGTTTTCAAAGCTGCCAAATTCTGCCTTGGAACCGCACTTCACAATCACTGCATGTTTCAATCCCTCAGAAATCAGTTCCTTCTTCGTGTTCGCTCCATGTTCTGTCAAAACCACTGGATTGGAGAACCATGCGCCCAGATAGCCATCCTCTGCCTTTGCGAAGAACCAGTGCTCGCTGCAGGTATATGCATCATACTCATAAGTCGGTGCATATGCGTGAATGTAATGTACCAGTTCCTTCGGGTCACAGTCAAACAGCATCACAGTGACATTCTGATAGCGCTCAATCCACGGCATAGTTCCGTTTCCGGCCCAATAACTCGGACGATTCTCGCCGCTGAACAGGCGCTCGCCAGGATGGTTCACGTAAAACAATGTCGCTTTGTCTTTTCCGAAGGCCACATTCATCAAATGCTGCTGATGCCCATGGCGGAACGGTTTGAAGCGGCGGACAGCGGCTGTCAGATAGTCTGTTGTGCGGAATGTGTTGATTTTCAGGCGCAGAATACCCTGGTCAATTTCCTGAATCATACCTTCACCAGCTTCCACTCTGCACTCCTCATCGAAATGCCCTGGTTCATAGTCACTGATGGCATACAGATGCACAGAATTTCCAAAGAACGTCGGATAGCCCACCCCGTAGGATACCCAGTTGATAAAGTTTGTTTCCACCTGAATACGCGTCTTGATGGTGTTCTCGTACACACGCCCATAGGTGGAGTTCATCACACCGCCAAACGTATTGTAGGCGACAATCCGCAGAGTGAAGTCCAAGGCCTTCTTTGCCATCTGGCGGATGTCCTCATCCGGAGCTGCCAGATACAGGGTGAAAAATCCAATCAAATCAATCGGAATGTAGGTTGCTGAGTTCCATTCCGCATAGCCATACTGGAAGAAAACGGAAAACCAGTTTTCCAGACGCTTCTTTCCGATTGCATACTGCTCTTTTCCGGTCCGCCCACTCTCCGTAAATGTTTCATCCGGATACAGATATCCCCACATATACTGAGAAATATGGAACAAGAACGCATGGTTTTCACTGAAATACCACATAACATCATTTCCTGGCTCATCAATCCAGTAGCGGAAATGCAGCACAGCCTGTTTGATTCTCTCCTTCTGCTCTTCTGTCAAAAACTCTTCATAGCGCACTTTGAGCACTGCCATCGGCGCCAGAGAAAAGTCCGCGCAGTCCTCATGCGCCTCAATTTTATCCAGGCACAGAGAAAGCGCACGGTTTGCCTTCTCCTCCATCTTTCCTGCCACTTCCAGGCAGGAAATCACCGTCTGCATTCCGGTCTCGCCATTCGCATACAGAAATGCAAGTGCCTGGCGCTTGCGCTCCCAAATCGTCGGCGCAGCTTTCAGAGAAATCAAGTTTTCCGGAATGATTCCCACGAACAGATCGCGGCGAATCAGATATTTTCCGACCTGACGGCATACATACACATGCGTTATCTGAATCCTGCTGTCCTCTGTCTGGCAGTACACCAGATAATCCTTGTTTTTTTCTGCTGTTACTTTTCTGTAATCTTTCTCATTTAACTGATACCCTGTGCCAGACTGTGTGGAAGAAAGATAGAGCGTTGTGTCCTCTTTTAACAGAGAATTGTCATAGTACAGCCGCGCTTCCCCGCTGGTGTACATATCTCTTTCAAAATAGCAGGAAGACAGAAAGCGTTCTGCCTCGCGGATTGCCTGCGGGTCTTCCTCCACATCCACAACGCCATTAATCGGATGTTCGCCTTTATATCGCAGCTCAAAATAGAAAAATACATCCCTCTCCGCCAGTTCGTCCGCATATACCTTGATTTCATTTCTGCCCTTCTCAAAATGCAGCGTCACTGCCTTGCATCCGGCGATATTTCTGGTGTAAGGTGCATAGCACTCCTGCATTTCTCCGTTCACCCAGATTTTCACACCGCCGCAAGTATAAATCTCGAAAGGATACTCCCCAGCTTCCTCCACAGACACACCAGTCATCGCATTGACCCAGAAGTGATGCGGCGTGTGGATGAATGTGGATAAATCAATCCGGTTGTTTTCAAACGGAAAATATAATTCCTCATAGGTTCCGTCGTAGCGGCCCACATTTTCAATTTTGTTCTGTTTCAAAAATTCTTCACGAACCGGATACACTACCTGAATATAAGATTCCTCCAGATTCACTTCTGCCTCAAACGCCTTTTTGGGTGAAGCAAATGCCTCTTTCTTCATTCTTGTCATATGCCAGCGGCTGATTGACTCGTCATAACCGATTTTGTATTGAAACTCCATTTCTGTCTTCCTCCATGCTGTATGAAAATTATGAAAATGTTGTACAAAAATAAGAAAAAAGGGATGAAGAGCGAATGCCCCTCATCCCACATTGTTGTAGAAATTAGCTGCTTTTCAGTTCTTTTCACCAATAAATCCAGCTAAATTTTCATTCTGCTTGTCTTACTTTGCTGCGTCCAAACAGCGCCTCATTCCCAAATGGGAAGCCTGAACTTGGCTTTGCAGTTTACTCATGTACTCCGCTCAGTGCGCTCAGCTGCTCTTTGATTACGTAATCCATAATGCCGTCAGCATCCATCTCGCCTGCGATTGCTCTGTCCATAGCGTCACGAACTGCGTTGCCCCAGTCCTCGCCGCTGTGCAGGTTGGAAACTGCTGTATCGTCCTGCGGCTGAGTGATACTTGCGTTGATTTCCATGTTGAAGATGTCCAGACCTTCTACTGTGTATTCTGGGTTGATTCCCAGAGTACCTGGCAGGTAGTTACCTGTTGAGCAGTACAGTGTGTAGTTTTCTGGCTGATAGAACCACTCCAGGAACTGGATAGCTTCTTTCTCAACACCTGTTCCATCCATTGCATATAACCAGTTACCACCTAAGCAAGTAGCAACCTCTGTCTCATAAGGCATCAGAACTGGGCACCACTCGAAATCTTTGATGTTCTCAGCGTAGTCGTTCATAACCCAGTTACCAGCAAAGTGAGCTGCTACCGTACCAGTCTTAAATACATCCTGTGCGTTCTCTGTACCAACACCTACAGATGCTTTGGAGATACCGCCGTCTTTGTACATATTCAGAATGAATTCCAGACCTCTCTTTGTGTCATCACTTCTGAAAGCCAGTCTTGTATTGTCTGCCGGATCGAAAATCTGCATACCGAAGGAATACAGAATGGTGTTAATTCTCTGCTGAGAGTGGTCGATAACCAGACCAGTATTTACATTATCATTCTTCTCAACTACTTCTTTTACAGCTGCCTCGAACTCTTCCCATGTCCAGCGGTCCTCTTCCTTCAGAGGATAGGAAACGCCTGCATTGTCAAATGCTGTCTTGTTGATAATCATACCAACTGCTGTGTTGTTTACGCTGGTTGCCATAAACTTGCCGTTTCTGGTACCATCTCTGAGGAAGTCTTCCTGCTTTAAGTTAGAATCATCCAGCGGAAGCACATAGTCTACATAGTTATCGAAGTTGGATAATTTTACGATTGCCGGAAGCTGATTCACAGCTGCACGGTTCTGAATCTGTGTCTGCATATCTGCATATGCAATCTCGTTCATTTTTGCCTGGATGCCTTTGTCCTTGAATTCCTCGTTGAACTTTGCTACAACTGCTGCCATAGCGCCGCCCTCCAGAGTATCATCGGAAATCAGGATTTCCAGCTCCACTGTCTTACCGGAACCGCCTGAAGAAGCTCCGCCACCACTGTTGCTGTTTCCACTGCCGGAATTGCACCCTGCCAGGATGCTGGTTGCTGCCAGTGCAACACACGCCGCTGTTGCCAACCATCTTTTTTTCATAATTTCATTTCCTCCTTGTTATAGAATATGAATCTTCCTATTTGCACTGCCCAGGACTTCTTCCCAGGCAGGCTTTTTCTATCGTATTCTCTGTTTCCCTGTGTGTTTTCTTTCAGAACACATCCCCTCCAAAACGCTTTTCCTTTCAGAGCACGTTTCTTTCAGATACACCCAGATACCTATGTATTTTACCATAACTTTCAAATTATGTAAAATATTTTGTGCTAATTTTGTTATTTTTTTATATATTTTTAACAATTAGTCCAGCTTAACCCTTTACACCAGAAGACATATTGGAGTTCATAATCTGCTTGTTGAAGATGATGAACACAATCAGCACCGGAATCATAGTCAATACGGATGCTGCCAAAAGTACGGTCCAGTTCACGGCCTCTGCACCGGAGAGAGTACGAAGTGCCAGCTGCAAGGTGTACTTCTCAGGTGTACGCAGTGCCAGCAACGGCCAGATATAATCGTTCCATCTCCAACGGAAGCTGAAGATTGCCAGAATCGCGATCTGAGATTTACAAATCGGCATCATGATTCTTGTGAAGATAGTTCCCTCGTGTGCGCCGTCAATACGTGCGGACTCAATCAGTTCGTTCGGAACGGTGATAAAGAACTGACGCATCAAGAATACACCCGTCATAGTTCCGATTGTCGGGATGATACATCCCCAGAGAGAGTCATACAGTCCCAGTGTATACAGGACGGTAAAGCTTGGTCTCATGATAACCTCTGTCGGCAGCATGGTCGTTGCCAGAAGACAGAAGAACAGAACATTCAACCATTTATATTTGTACTTTGCAAGAGCGTAGCCACACATACAGCTCATGATGATTGTGAGAACGGTCGCAATCACTGTGATGAATGCGGTGTTAAAGGTGTAGCGAAGGAAGTTGAACTGCATAAAAGCTTCCTGATAGTTCGCAAGGCTCGGCGCTTTCGGCCAGAAGGTCAAAGGATAGCTGAACAGTTCGCTTCCGTCTTTCAGGGAGCTGATAAGCAGCCAGACTACTGGGAAAATCCAGATGATTCCTAAACCAAATGCCGCGACATATTTTAAGATAGTTTTAACCTGCTTCATGATTTTCCCTCCTCTCAATCCTTCTCTTCTGTTAATTTAGACTGTACCAGAGACATAATTAACAGTAATACGAACAGTACCATGGATGCGGCACTGGAGTAACCAACTTTTAACTTCTGGAAACCAGTGAGGTAAATGTACTGAATCATGTAAGTAGTTGCCGTACCAGGACCACCGTTTGTCAATGTCTGTACCATAGCGAACTCTTTGAACGCACCGATCAGAGAAAGCATAATAACCATGTAAGAGAGCGGTTTCAAGTGCGGAAGTGTAATCGCCTTGAAAATCTGCCATGGGTTTGCGCCGTCAATACGCGCTGCTTCTTTTAATTCTTCCGGAATCTGTTTGATACCGCCGATGAAAATCAGCATGTTAGTACCACATCCAGCCCATGCCCCCGCTACGATTGTGGTAATAAATGCTGCCGTCGGGTCTGTCGCCCATCCGATCTTTGGCAGTCCAGCTGCTTCTAACAGATAGTTTACCAGACCAAAACTCTCACCGAAGATCCACTTCCATGTAAGACCAACCATGATAGTCGATAGAAGTGTCGGCCAGTAAATCAGCACTCGCAGGATTGAGCTTCCTTTCATCTTATCGGAAGCCAGTAACAGTCCCATTCCCAAGGATACCACATATCCTACCGGCACTGAGATAATTGCAAATTTTGCAGTATTCAGCAGGATTTTGTAGAACTCAGGGTCCTGGAACAGAGTGATGTAGTTCTCCAGTCCTATAAAGTTCATTTTCTTCAGACCGTTGTAGTCAGTAAAGGAGTACCAGATACCAACCACTGCTGGTGCCACAAAGAAAACCAAGAAGAAGAGAATGTTTGGCAAACAGAAAAGGAGTGCCCATTTCTGTCTGGAGTCCTTCTTCTTAGGACGTACAGCTACGTTTGTGCCTGTTTTTGCCACGTTATTTTCCTCCCATCCTTCCGAGCTTTTTTGGATTGCATTCCTTGCTTTCAAAGAATGTCTCTGCAAAACGAAATTGCACAATCTTTCTCGCTTTGCATTTGAAAATATTGTGCAATTTGATTTTGTTTTTCCGTATGCTCTTGTATTTATGCTAATTATACTATCTGAATTCAAATTTATCTACGCATTTTTTGCGTTTTTTGTGCATAATTCTTGCAATATTTGCTGATTCTTCTTGATGATATGTTGGTTAAATCATGATAATATATTGATTGAATTTCACAAAAAGAAGAAACCATTCGAGCATCTTTTGATATTTTCTGTATTTTTTACTGGGCCATATGCCGAATTCCTGTTACAAACACCAACTCCTTGTTCCTGCCATTTATGCCTGCATCTCATGAAGTGCTTTCTCAAACTCCGCAAGACTGTCCGGACTGTCTGCCTTCTGTTTTGCTCTCTCATACAGCTCTTTTGTCATCTGAACCATATATGCCTCATCGACCTTCCTAGGCGCACCTGCTATCCAGTTCAGGAAATTCTTTGCCTGTATTTTTTCCTGCACGTTCTCTGGCAATGCAAGACCGCGCAGTCTCTCTCCCTCAAAAATCGGGAACTCCTGGCTCAAAAACGCTTCCATATCTTCGATTCGTTTGATTCCTTTTTGAATCTGCGCTTCTCTTCCTCCCTCTGTCTGACTGCCATAATTGTCCGTGCCAAACAAAATTCTGTCCTGGTATTTCAGGAAAAAGTCTCTGGCCGCATCCTGGCAGATGGAGAAATTATAGTACATTTCCGAGCCTGGTGTGATGTCTATGCGAATTTGCGGATATGCCTGCATAAACTCGTCCAAACGTTTGAGGTCATCTGAGAGGAAATAAAAATGAGGAATTGTCAGGTTTAACTTCGGAAACTTCTTTAAAATGCCCTCTGTCTCTTCATAAAAGAACGCATATGGTGTGCAATCTTTATCATAGTACCAACCGAGGTCATAGATGGCCTTCGGAACCCGATCCAGTTTCCAGAATTCCTTTGGGTCGCCGATGTGGAACATCACGGGCACTTGCTTTTCTTCCAGATATCCCCAGAATCCGTCAAAATTCTCGTGGCAGTATGGAATCTGCCACTCTTTTTTAAAGGAAGGCTTGTTCAAAATTTTAATTCCGTCAAATCCCATCTTCAAGAGTTCTTCCGCCTGTTTTTCATATGCATGTGGTTTCCATTGGTCTTCCAATTCTGGATACACGATTCCGCCAAAGGCATACACGCCCTGCGGGTCCTTCACCTTCGCCAAAAGCGCTAACGGATTCAATAAGTAGCGCTTGGTGTCCCAAAAGACAATATTGTGAACACAAATCGCGGACAGTCCGGCCTGCTTTTTGTATTCCAGCATGTCCTCCAGATTTTCGTATCTGACAAAACGTGCGGTTCTGGTCATGTGGTAGTGTGCGTCAATTCTCTGCATCGTTTTTTCCTCCTCTTTCTTATCGTATTCGTAAACGGACATGCCTGAAAGTCTTTTGTACTTTTGCTTTCTTTTTCTTTTTTGGTATTCTGCTTGTCGCTTACATTTTTATAATAACAGATTCTCAAAAAAAATCTACTGAAACACGACCGGTTCTTCCAAAAATTCCGTCTTTACCACAATATAAGGGGAAGATTTTTCCGTCCCCTTCTGTTCTTCCTTGGACGGCCCAATCAGCTCTGTATCGATATAAATGGCATTTTCTCCCAGATAAAACGATTTGACCTGGATGCTGTATCCCCCTGTCTCCTGCTCTCCGTACCCGACTGCGACGTAGAGCGACTGCCCATCATTGTATGTAAGTTTAAACGGCGTTTTCTCTTTTTCCGCAATCCGTGTTGCCAGCTCCTCCGGAATCGCTTCCCGCTCCACCACAGTAAATTCCAGATCTCTCACTTTTTCACCGGCGCCCGCATCTTCTTTCATCTTACTGCATCCAACCAGCAGGATTCCCGCAAGCAGGCATCCTAAAAGAATCTGTATTCCTGCCAACAGCACATTCACCCTGCGATTCGTCCGATTTCTCTTCCTCATGCGCGCTTTCGCCTGTGCGCCCCACTTTCCGGTTTCTCCTGTGTTCCAATCATCCGCTGCATACAGGATATGGCCTGCTGCATGTTCTCCCTCTGTTTTCTGCTTTTTCCACATTTTCTGCATCATAAACTCCCTGACAGATTGCTTCTTTTACTATCAGTTTATTAGAAAGAGCGAGGATTTATCACACATTCTTGCTCTGTGCAGCTTTCGTCTTACAGGTCTTGCAGCCGCATATGAGCTGTTAAATAATTATCAGTTTTTCACGGATTTTGAAAAATTTCAGAGGATTTTTATTGATTTTATTGATTTATCATGTATAATTATCATCAAGGAAGTTGGAGTATTCCTCTCCTTTCCACAGTTATCATAAGACCTGTATTTGCAGGGCTTATCAATGCATGGTAATGCCTGCGCCAGCAGGCATGTCCGTTTACCAAACAACCATACACTATTAAAGAAAAGAGGTTAAATGTAACATGGCAGAAATTAATTTAAGTAAGTATGGCATTACTGGAACCACAGAAATTGTACACAATCCTTCTTATGAATTATTATTTGAAGAAGAGACAAGACCTGATCTGGAAGGATTTGAAAAAGGACAGGTGAGCGAACTTGGTGCAGTCAACGTAATGACTGGTATTTACACAGGCCGTTCTCCTAAAGATAAGTTCATTGTAGTAGATGAGAACTCCAAAGATACTGTATGGTGGACTTCTGACGAATACAAAAATGATAACCATCCGGCTTCCCAGGAGACATGGAATGCGGTAAAGGAAATCGCACTGAAAGAACTCTCTGACAAGAAGCTTTTCGTAGTAGATGCTTTCTGCGGCGCAAACAAAGATACACGCATGGCAATCCGTTTCATCATGGAAGTAGCTTGGCAGGCTCACTTCGTTAAAAATATGTTTATTCAGCCTACAGAAGAAGAGCTGGCAAACTTTGAGCCGGACTTCGTTGTTTACAATGCATCCAAGGCAAAAGTAGAAAACTACAAGGAGCTGGGTCTGAATTCTGAGACAGCAGTTGTATTCAACATCACAAGCCGCGAGCAGGTTATCATCAACACATGGTACGGCGGCGAGATGAAGAAGGGTATGTTCTCCATGATGAACTACTATCTGCCTTTAAAGGGCATCGCTTCCATGCACTGCTCCGCAAACACAGATATGAACGGCGAGAACACCGCTATCTTCTTTGGTCTGTCCGGTACAGGTAAGACCACTCTGTCCACAGATCCGAAGCGTCTGCTGATCGGCGATGACGAGCACGGCTGGGATGACAACGGTGTATTCAACTTCGAGGGCGGCTGCTACGCTAAGGTTATCAACCTGGACAAAGAGTCTGAGCCGGATATCTACAATGCAATCAAGCGCAATGCTCTTCTTGAGAACGTAACACTGGATGCAGAAGGCAAGATTGACTTCAACGATAAGAGCGTAACGGAGAACACTCGTGTATCTTATCCGATTAACCATATCGAGAACATTGTTCGCCCAGTATCTTCCGCACCGGCAGCTAAGAATGTTATCTTCCTGTCCGCAGATGCATTCGGCGTACTTCCTCCAGTATCTGTTCTGACTCCAGAGCAGACACAGTACTACTTCCTGTCTGGTTTCACAGCAAAACTGGCTGGTACAGAGCGCGGCATCACAGAGCCGACTCCTACCTTCTCTGCTTGCTTTGGACAGGCATTCCTGGAACTGCATCCTACAAAATATGCAGAAGAGCTGGTTAAGAAGATGCAGCAGAGCGGCGCTAAGGCATACTTGGTAAATACCGGCTGGAACGGCACAGGCAAGCGTATCTCCATCCGCGATACCCGTGGTATCATCGATGCAATCCTCAACGGCGATATCCTGAATGCACCGACAAAGAAGATTCCATACTTCAACTTTGAAGTTCCGACTGAGCTTCCAGGCGTAGACACCAACATTCTCGACCCACGCAACACCTATGCAGATGCTTCCGAGTGGGAGACCAAGGCAAAAGACCTGGCACAGAGATTCATCAAGAACTTCGCAAAATACGAAGGAAATGCAGCTGGAAAAGCTCTGGTTTCCGCTGGTCCGGAAATTAAATAATGTTTTGAATCAATACTTTTCTGAATGTTTCATACCTTTCCATTCCGTTCTGCAAAAGAGTGCGTTCTGCAAAAGAGTGGAATGGGAAGGGAACGAACCGATTCTAAAAAATTAAGTTTGTAAAAATAACGCAAAGCAGGCGTCTTCACTCTGAAAGATGGCCTGCTTTGTATTATTGTTATATCTGATATTGTTGTATCTGAACCCCCTCAAATCTTCTCGTTTTTTAATAAAGTCCGGTACTGATTTGGAGTCATGTTCATATGCTTTTTAAAAAAGGTAAAGAAATAGTTTTTGGTGGTAAAGCCAAGTTTATCACTGATTTCCTGAATGGAGATATCTTTGTCGGCAAGCATTTCACAAATCAGCGTCAGCTTTTTCTGTGTGATATAAGCAGTAAGGGACTCTCCGGTATTTTCTTTATAGATATTTCTCAGATAATTGACGGATAAATCCACCTTTTCTGCAATCATGGCAACTGACAAATTCGGATTGTATATATTTTCTTCAATATATTCCTTTACTTCCTGTATCAATTCCGTCTTTGCGAAGCTGTGCATTTTGATTTCAAGAAGGGAGGCTATGTCCTCCTCACAGCGCTTTTGAAAATGCTGCTTCAGATTGTCCAGACTCGCGCAGGCAAGAAGCGCAGAAGTATTCTCCAGCGGAGGCATGGAAAGCTGATTGCTGTATTCATACCTTTGGAGTGCCGCGTCTAACTGCAATACACAGCGGTTGAATTGGTCTGCAGAATAAGGAAGAATCTGCTGAAAAAATAGATCGATACCTTCACGACAGCTTTCACTGTTCTGCATTTTCAGCGAGGAAATGATTTTCTTGTCCGCATCGTATGGATAATGCTGCTGATTCGGCGCCAAAAACTCCAGTTCCTCATAAAAGCAAATATTTCCGCTCACTGCCAACATAGCGCGGAACAAAGCTGCCTTGGCCGTATCATATGAATGTGGCAGATTTTCCAGCTCAGTGACCGGCTCGCCAAATCCCCACGATAGTTTGAACAAACCGATGCTGTCAAAGAACTCCTGCGCCTTTGCTGTAATTTTCTGTATAATATCCTTATTATATTCTTCAAAATTGCATACCAAAATCGTTCGTTTGGAGGCGGTTTCCAGTACCTTGAGCTTACAGTAGGGTTCCATCAGTTCGCTTATCACATTCATAATGATAAATTTAATCATATTCAGAGTACTTCCTGCATCCTCTGTCTCTTCTTCTAAAATAATTTCGGGTTCAGCCAGAAATACGAGATATCCTAGATACGGAAAACAGGAATCTATAGTTTCCATTTGTTCGGCGGTGATGACTGTCTGACCCGCAGGCTGATCCAACAGCCGCTTTAAAAGGACCTCCACTTTCTCTGTTTTATATTTCTGAATGGTCTTATCCTGCAGTACTTTATTATTAACCAGATTCTTATAGATAGACTCAAAAAACTCAAAATCATTGCTGTAGGTATGTTCTACATAATCCCTATCCTTATCCGTGTCATAAATCGTCTGCTTTAATTTTTTTACGGGATTGTAAATAAAATAACTGCTCACCACAGACAAAAGCAATGTGACAACCAGATAGATCAGGCTATACCGGACTATCAGCCAGAAAGTCTTGCTTCCTACATACGGATTCTGCAAAGAATACATGGATATATAGGTAATCCCCAGATTGGGAAGTTTGTTGTAGGCAACCGCATATTTCCCCTCACTGTCCTGATAAGTAAAGCTTCCCTCTGATGCTTGCTGCTGCTGTATCTCCAAATACATGGGATGTTCACTGTAATCCGCTCCAAACTGTGTTGTATCCGAAGAAGCCATAACACGTTTGTCATAATTCAAAAGTATTATCTGGAAATCATTCTGCTCATCCCCAAGGTTCAGCAGAGAATGATAGGTATCATAGTTGAGATTGACGACCATGGCTCCCCGTTTATTTACATAATAAATCATGGAAAGCATCTTTTTCTGCTGATAGCGGGTTCCGTCATTATATGGAGCTTCTCTCGGATAACACAGAATCGGAGTTTTGCTTGGCGTCAGCGTGTCGATGAATGCAAGCAGGTCCCGATCGATATAATTTTCCAAAGCAACACGTCCGCTCTTTGTCAAGATGGTGCCTGTCGTGTAGTTGATACAGTCAAGAGACAGAATAATCTCATTCATTTTAAGAAACTCATTATAAAAATTTCTCGCTTCTATTGCAGTGACCGCATCATATTCCTTCTCATACAGTACCTTTCGAACTCTTACATTATCCAACATATTGTAGCTGTAATTAAAAATATTCTGAAGAATGGAGCTGTTAAACGCATATGCGCGCTCAATATTCTGTTTGTTTATCTGCTGCATTTCCTCATTATGTTCATTCTGCACATAATTCAGCAACAGAATGGAAAAGAACAAAAATGTAACACAGGATATGCATATATAAGAATACAACACCTGTTTGAAATACGACTTTGCACGAAAAAATTTTTTCCATACTGCTGCGATACGATGAAACACTTGCATAATACCCTCCCCCTGCGAACTGACACACACCATCATTATCTGCACCTCCATACAGAAGCCTGCAACCCCTCGCTCTTCTCCTGTGCAGATATACAAAAGCATACTACGCCTGCCGCTGCTTTTCTCACGATTTAGGCAAATCGTATTTGTCCAATGCCAAACAATACCCAAAAAGCATCATACATAGGCAGAGTAACCTATCTCCTGTTCGTGCAAATAGAATATTTTTAATATATTATGCCATACTTCCTATCATTTCTCAATAGAGAACCTGTGTATAATGACCGCTATCGTTTCGTTTCTCTTTGCAGATTCGTTAGAGGAACAGACTCTTTCCAACAAACCAAATTGTCTTATGCAAAGAAAGAAAGCAAAAATCAAAATATGAGAAAAAGCCTTGATTTAAGACACTTTTGAGCATTTATATAAATACTTACAAAAGCTGATACGACACTTTTCGTCTATAAAATCCATAAAAAATAAACCGATTGTTAAAAAGTATACTGTTTTTATACGGCAGTTCAAATGCTAAAGGAAACACAAAAGTGTTACTTTGCAAAATTGAAAGCGCAATCAAAATCTGATACATTGATACCATAAACAAATGAATATGGGAGGTATTTTAACATGAAAAAAAGGAACTGGCGAAAAGCGGCATCTGCGGCAATGGCAGCTGTCCTGACAACCGGCGTACTGCTGACAGGATGTGGTTCTTCAGAGGAAGGAAAAGTAACATCCGGCACGACTCAGGCTTCTTCTAATGAACCTGTAACCATCAAAATCATGCACAAGGGGCCAAAACCAGACAGATGGGATGCCGTGTATGAAGAATATCTAAAGCGAACAAAAGATTCTTTAAACATCGCACTGGACATCACATGGGTAGAACATGCGGATTATAAGGAAAAACTGAATCTTGAAATTACATCCGGCGGCGATTGGGATCTGGTATTTGATGCAAGCTGGATTCAGCTGAAAAATCTTGCACCAGAAGGTTATTATGCAGATTTATCAGAGTACTTTAACAATCCTGCATATCCTGGCTTACAGAAAAGCTTCACTGAGGATACCATGGAAGCCAATAAGTGGTTTGGACAGATGTGCTATATTCCATTATTTGAAACATATGGAAACGGTCTCCCATGCATATGGTACAGAGCCGACTGGGCAAGAGACTGGGGTATCGGAACCGACGGGCAGATTGACAGCTATGAGGAGCTGGAGGAATATTGGCAGGCAGCAAAGGAGAATGGTTTGATTCCATATGGAGCCAGCCAGTCCAGAGGCTTCTTCCAAATGGAATCCATAGCAGGTGCATCTTATGAAGGTTCTGCTCAAGCTGGTATCCAGAGTTATTCTTCCGGCGGTCTTACCTTCTGGGTTTACAGCAAAGATGGACAACTTGTAGATATTGCAGTAGAGGGCAGCGGTGATGAAGCATTTGCAAACTTCCCAGAAGGCTGGAACTATGACTTTGCTGTAAAACGGTATGAAGATTTTGCAAAGTGGCAGGAAGCAGGCTATATTGACCCTGATTCTTTAAGCTGTACAGACTATGAAACAGGCTTTGACGCCGGCTTATCCGCATCTATTATCGGCACTCTGGACGATTATAATAAGAGACTTGTCAACTGCGAGTCTTGGGGAACTGATGAGAGTGCGATTGGATTCTTTATTTATGTAGATTCCATCAGAAATAAGGAAGAGGAAGCGATCCCGACCAGCAGAGGTGGAAACAACGGCTGGTGCGTACCGGCAAGCTCTACAAAAATTGACTCCACCATGAAATTCCTTGACTGGATGTTCTCCTCTCAGGAAAACCATGATTTGATTCAGCTCGGTATCGAAGGTGTAGATTTTGAGTACGGAGAGGACAGCACATACAATGTATTGACTTCCTACAATGCGGATTTGGGTGGATACAGTTTCTCCTGGAATCCAGAATATGCGCTAATCAGTTCCCAGTATACAGGAAAAGCATTGGAGTATAGAAAGTATGAGCTAGAAGATTCCACTTTCGTCTCCAATCAGATTCTGGGATTCCAGTTTGACACTTCTGACGTAGATTTATCAACCTCTGTAGCACAATGCAAAGCTGTGACAGATATGGTATCCACTGTCAAACTGCACGGCATCAAGACAGACGGATACGGCAATTCTTACAATACTCTGACAGAAATGCTTCAGGCGAACGTAAAAGAAGCAATGGCAAATGGTGGTCAGGAGATTTATGATGCATTAAAAATGCAGTTAGAAACCTATCTGGCTTCCAATCAGTAATACAACATCATGCGGGAGGTGCAAGGCGAGCAGAAAGTTTCCTTTGCTCCTCCTTTTTTAAAAGAACAGATATATGGCAAGGAGAACAGACTATGAACTATTGCTGGGATTTACAAACAGAATGGAATATGTCGCAAAAGGACAATCAGACCCTATTTCAATATCCTTTTGAAGGAGATTTCTATGAGGAAGGCTTTGTAAAAAGACATGCAGGAGCCGCAGATCTGATGGATTTTGAAGGACTTTTTCTCACACTTTCTTCCCAGAAGGAACAACGTGTCAAAGTTACCATCTATTTTGCCGACAAACAGCCTGTAAGCTGCGAGCGAAGCATAGTATCGGGAACAAAACAGTGTATTCTAGTTTCATGGAAAGACTTTCCAGTTGAAATAGCCAAGGAAAATTATTGGCAGTATGTCACAAAAATCCAAATCGACACAGGGGCTGTCATTCAAAAATGCCAACTCAGAAAAAGAACGTCTGTGTATGCAGATTTTCCAGTGCGCGGCAAATCCGGTCATTCTGGTGAAACAGTCGTCTACTGCGGAACTGTGTACAACTGCAGCGATGAGCCACTCTGGGTAAAAGCTGCACAGATTTACGAAGGCTGGGAGTCTGTCAAACTCAGCATACATTGGAAAAATCTGCCTGACACAGAGGAAATCTGCCTGAATCCAGGAGAAAAAAAGGACATTGAGGTTTCTTTTCAGATACATGACAATATGGTAGAAGGCGGGCATGAAACTTCCACGATTCTTTTCCGAACACAGGGAAGCATATCCGGCGAGGAAAGCATAACCCTTCAAACTATGCGCGCGCTGCCCCATCCTTATCTGTATCATAATACAGACGGTTGGAAAAAAGTGGAGGAAAAAATCGGTCAATACAGCATGTATCAGCCTGAGTGGGAACGATACCAGAAACTCTCTGAGGAATGGACTGTGACAAAACCTTTTACAGACAGACCATACTGCTATTTGACAGAAGTGGAGAACGCTGTCATTGCAACGGCATACTGCTACGCAATCACCCATCGGCTTTCCTATGCTGAAAAACTCGCGCAGTTCTTCCGCTTCTTTGCGGACAAAACAAACGGATATCCTGAAAAAAAGCGCGGCTGCAGCCAGAGCTATGTGCAGGAAGGACACTTTTTTCAACATTTGGCCATTGCTTATGACATCATCTATGATGCGGGTGTTTTGAGTGAACAAGATCATCTGGCTCTCTCCGACTGCTTCCGACTGTATATGGACATGCTGGATGCACATATACGCTCCGGCGCCATCTCAAACTGGCTTCTCTCCGAGATACAGGGCGCCGTTTACTGCGCGATGGTTCTGCAGGACATAGAGCGCATGGAGCGGTTTGTATATGGAAACGGCGGAAGCATTATGCAGTTCTCCAAGGGGATTTTTAACGACGGCTGGTGGCATGAGTGTTCTATCGGATACAACACATGGGTCTCTTCCATGATGATCCATATGGCGCGCGCACTGCAGTGTTTTGGCTATGATATTGTCCATCAGAAATTTGCACTTCCTTTTAACAAAGAAGTGGGAAGCACCTATGCCCTGACACCGCCAGAAGTAAAGTCAGGAATGTTCAATCAAAAATGGGGTGGAAATCAAAAAATCTCCGTAGGAATTCAGGATATGTTCGATGCAGCCCTGCCCTACCTGGATTACAGAGGTGTTATGTTCGGCATTGCCGATTCAGATGAGAAAAAGCTGGATGGCGTCCATTGGGGCTCCACCTATGATTTGGCATACTCCTATTACGGCAACCCCGAGTACATTCCTGTTATACAAAGAAGCGGCCTCAAAGACCCTGTTTTTGGACATCCTGTTCTTCCCGATGTTGAGACAGACACGCACACAAAAAATGCCTATTCCGACAACATCGGAATTGCCATGCTGCGGAGTCAGAAAAAGGGACGTCCACAGAGAGAACAGATACAGGCTGTTTTACGCTACGGTTCTCATGGAAATGCACATGGACATTTTGACATCTGCGACCTGCTGTCCGTTATGAGATATGGCAGGAGTTTCTATAATCCCGAAAATTGCTGGTGGGGATATGCGCATTTCATGTATAAATTTTATGTACAGTGCTCCCTGACCAAAAATATGGTGGTCGTAGATGAAAAAATGCAGATTCCGGCGGATTCCAGACGCATCCTCTTTTATACTGGCAAAAGCTTCCAGGCAGCTGGCGTGGAAGTAACGGCCAAATGGGCCTATCCGCCATATGGAGGGATGGTCTATTATCAGGACAACCAGACAAATACAAAAGAAGAACTGAAAAAGCGCTGCAAAATGAACGCTTGTTATCTGCCGATTGTAGACGACCCCGCAGTTGTTTACGGAGAGATGAGCGGCTATACAGAGCCTGTCAGACAAAGAAGAATCCTGGTTGTTACAGATGATTATATCGTTCTGTTCGACACGCTGCAAGGAGAGCAAGAACATACTTTCGACAGTTTGATGCAGATAAAGGGCTTTCAGGGAATCGAAGGAGAACACATAGATACATCTTACCATACGGAACAGTGGAACAGCAATCCCGTATCGGACGCTCAATTTGTCACCGACTGTCAATGGTATCGCTCCTTAGGAGTCAGCACTGCACATTTTAAGACCGTGTTTACACCAGAAATGTATGAAGAATCCAAAGACTGCGACCGCTCGAACTACAATGAACCTGGAATTCTGAAACTGGATGTGCATACTGCATGGCCGAAACAGACAGAACAGATGATAGGCCGTGTCGCAGTGTATTCGGGCTGGGCAGCGGACAACTCAGGATATACCATTCCTCTGAAATACCGTGTTGAGGCAGACGGAATGATTTTGGCAGACGAAGCTTTTGACGCATGGATTCTGGGACGTGGAGAATGCGATTTTGACGTCACAGGAAAAGAGACGCTGCGCCTGATTGTCAAAAATGGGGTGCGTTATGATGAAGCCCAACGCAGCGTACAGACGCCGCAGGCTCTGTTCTGGGGCGAAGCCAATCTCATTTGCAGGGACGGCAGTGTGCGAAAGTTGAGAGATTTGCCTTACCAGACTGTCAATATTGACAGCGGATTTGGCATAGGAAGAGATTACCAAAACGGCAGGGTCACGATTGTTGGCACGGAGTATCCCGATGCAGTTCCGACGAGTCCTGTCAACCACGCCGAGGAGGGAATCATTGAAATCAATCTGAAGGGACTGGATGCTGTCCGCTTCCAGGGCTGCATCGGCTGCGACGCCTTTCCAGGAGACGAATCCCAAAAGAGAAAGACCTACGCAGTAAGGACAAGAGGGACCTGCGCAGAGTATATCACCGTCATAGAACCATTTGAAGACAAAGCCATGATTGAGCAGGTATGTGCAGAAAAGAGCAATGAGGTCACAGTCCGGCTGAGAGGCGGAAAAACCCAGTATATCCGGCTTTTGCAGGGAGAAAGTGATTCTCCGGTCATTCAGGTCGATACCTGCGAGACAGGCAATACCATACCAAATACAATACAGACAGAGTATAGTTTTTAAAGCAAAAAAGAATAACAGGAGGGTAAGAAGATTGAAGAAGAAAGAAGAGAAAAAAAACGGAGGGTTTTTCACAGATCTCATATACGATATCAAACACAATCAGTCCTTGTGCTTATTATGTGCCCCAACCATCATCTGGTATATCGTATTTGCCTATTGTCCACTAATCTATCTTCTGGTGGCATTTAAGAAATATTCGCCCAGTCTGGGATTGTGGAAAAGTAAGTGGGTGGGACTTGATAACTTTAAAGCATTTTTTGGTTCCAAAAGCTTCTTTACGGTCACGTTCAACACATTATTTTTAAACGCGCTCTTTATTTTGAGTACCATGTTTTTCTCAATTCTGATAGCTATTGCACTGTCAGAAGTCAGCGGAAAACTCTTTAAAAAAATCACACAGTCTGTCGTCATTTTACCACATTTTATTTCATGGACTGTAATCGCGCTCCTGTGTGAAGCACTGCTCAAGACTCAAAACGGATTCTTCAATAACATTCTGGGCGCTTTTGGAATTGCGCCAATCAATTTCTATCAGAATGCAGACGTATGGCCGGCGCTGTTGGTTATCCTGAGAGTTTGGCAGGGAGCAGGCTATGGTTCGATTGTATATCTGGCAGCTATCACAGGATTTGACCAGGAAATGTATGAAGCAGCGCGCGTGGATGGGGCAACCAGAGGACAGTGCATCCGCTATCTGACGCTTCCACTGCTGAAAACAACTGCTGTCATGCTGTTTATCATGAACATCGGCAAAATTTTCAATGGCGATTTCGGCATGATTTATAATCTCGTCGGCACAAACAGCTTAATCTACCGCACGACAGATGTTATTGATACTTATGTATACAGAATGTTAGTAGAATCTACAAACGTCGGTCAGTCCTCCGCTGTCAGCTTATGGCAGTCCATCATGGGATTTGCGATTGTTATGTTTACAAACAAACTTACGAAAAAAGTAGACCCTGATTCTGCGATGTTTTAATCTATGAGAAAGGAGCAAAGGGATGGCATCAAAAGCAAACACAACTCAAAACCTGGCGATGGAAGCCAAGAGCAAAATAAAACAATCGAAAGAAGATAAGGTATTAAACGGATTCTTTTATCTGTTTATTACAGGATTTAGCATCGTATGTCTGATACCGTTTATCCTGGTTATATCCGCATCTTTCACAGAAGAAACGGTGCTGACCAAAGTGGGATATTCCCTGTGGCCAAGCCAGGTCTCTCTGGACGCATATAAGCTTGTGCTGACAGCAGGTGATATTCCGCAGGCGTACCTGGTTACCATTTTTATAACCGTGGTCGGCACTCTGATTTCTATGTGTCTGACCTGCACGGTAGCATATGCCATGTCCGTAAAGAATTTTAAAAGCAGAGGCAGACTTGCTCTGTTTATCTACTTTACCATGCTGTTTAACGGAGGTCTGGTTCCTTCTTATCTGTTAATCAAAAAGTTTCTTGGAATTGACAATACCATATGGGTACTGCTTCTTCCCAGCCTGTGCAATGCATGGAACATTCTGCTGATGAGAAATTTCTTTAACGGCCTGCCGGACTCTCTGGCTGAGTCAGCAAAAATAGACGGCGCCAATGATGTAACTATTTTATTGAAAATTATTTTACCGATTTCAACACCAGGAATTGCAACCATCGGCCTGTTTTACGCCCTCAGCTACTGGAATGAGTGGTATAAATGCCTGCTCTACATCGATTCTTCTCACGCGAATCTGTATACACTGCAGTATTTGATTCAGAGGATTCTGCGTCAGGTAAACTACGCGGCAAACCTTCCCGCCGAATCAGCGGCGCTGGCAGGCACGCTACCTACCTACTCATTCAGAATGGCAACCATCGTCGTAGCCATCGGACCGATTGTACTGCTGTATCCATTTTTGCAGAAATATTTTGTGCAGGGCCTGACGGTTGGTTCTGTAAAAGGATAAGGAGCAGCCTATGACACAAATTGCAAAAGGAATCCAAAAAATTACGCTGGGAAATCCAGAAAACCATACGCCGGAATCATTTCGCAGACACCGTATGCAAAAAGAAATCATAGACCAGCTTCCTGTCAGCAAGAAGAATGACGACATTCTAAAAAGAATGGAATGGCAAATCTCCAAAAGAGGAATTACCATTACGCTCCCTATGAATACGCAGGAGAATATCTATGGATTTGGTCTGCAGCTTCATAGTATGAATCATGCCGGACGAAGACGGTATATAAAAGTAAATTCTGACCCCGCGGCGGATACTGGTGAGGGACATGCGCCAATCCCCTTCTATATCTCCACGGCAGGATATGGTATCTATGTCGATACCTTCCGTTACACGACTTTTTTGGCTGGAACCAACGCCGAGAGAGGACGTTCCCGCGCAATGACAGAGGAAAATATGCCGCATGAGGAATTTTCAGAGTCTGCGCTGTATTCCCTAAAAAAGGCAACAGAAGAAAGACGCATGGTGATAGATATCCCTTCTGCAGATGGCGTTACTTTCTATCTATTTGAAGGCACTATCATGGAGATTGTACAAAGGTACAATCTGTTTTCCGGCGGCGGCTGTCTTCCGCCAATGTGGGGATTCGGCGTGTGGTATCGTATGTACGGAGGAAGCTGTGAGAGGGACGTCAGAAACTTTGCTGCCATGTTTCGCAAAGAGCAGATGCCGATTGACGTATTGGGATTGGAGCCAGGCTGGCACTCCCACAGCTATTCCTGTACATACAAGTGGTCCCATCTTTTCCCAAATCCAGATAAATTGGTAGAGGATATGAAAAAAGCTGGATACAAACTGAATTTATGGGAGCATGTATTTGTGTATCCTAGGGCGCCATTCTATGAAGAATTGTATCCATACAGCGGAAATTATGAAGTGTGGAACGGTCTTGTTCCTGACTTTGCGACAGAAGAAGCCTGCAGAATCTTTCAAAAGTACCATACAGAGCAGTTTGTAAAAAAGGGAATTGCAGGATTTAAGCTCGATGAATGTGACAACTCCGATTACAATCCTTCCAACTGGTCCTTCCCTGACAGCACACAATTCCCATCTGGAATGGATGGCGAGCAGATGCATATGGCCATCGGCACAATGTATCAGAATCTGATTTTTGACATTTATAAAGCAGAAAATAAAAGAACCTACTCGCAGGTACGTTCTTCGGGAGCCCTGGCTTCTCCTCTGCCCTTTGTACTATATTCCGATTTGTACAATCATAAGCAGTTTATCCGAGGTATTGTCAATTCCGGCTTTTCAGGATTGTTATGGTGTCCTGAGGTGAGAGACTGCCGCAACGGTGATGATCTGCTGCGAAGACTGCAGACTGTCATCTTTTCTTCACACGCATTGATTAACAGCTGGCGTATTCCAAATCCCCCATGGAAGCAGACCGACATTGAGAAAAATCTTGCGGGTGAAGAGATGGATACTGCGCAGTATTATACGGATGAATGCAGAAAGCTCTTTGAACTTCGCATGAAACTGCTCCCCTATCTCTACAGCGCTTTTGTGGAATATCACAAGACGGGAAAACCGCCAATCCGAGCGTTGATTATGGATTATCCTCAGGACAGTCAGGCAGAAACCATCGATGATGAGTACATGTTTGGAGAGAGCCTGCTGGTTTGTCCGCTGACATATGAGGACGGAACTTCAAAAACCATCTATCTGCCCGAGGGAAACTGGCATCATTTCTTCACAAAAGAAACGGTAAAAGGAGGCAGATATATGGAAATTCAGGCTGCCTATCATGAAATGGCTGTATATGTAAAAGACAACAGCATCATTCCTTTGGCTGCGCCTGTACAGCATGTAGAAAAAGATACGGTGTTTGAACTATATCCTTCTATCTGGGGAAATGGCGATATGACATTTACCCTTTATGAAGATGATTTTGAGACATTTGACTATGAGCAGGCACAGTCGAAGGTTACGATTCGATTTGAATCTGGCAAAGGACTAAAAATAGAGAGGAATGGCAGCGGCCCACACAGATACCATTTTACAGGCCTGACATAAAATGGCTCCGTTTTCCAATCTGGCGAATGACTCAGTAAAGGTGTAAAGAAAGAGGAAATAATGAGAATAGAATTAAGTACAGAAAATCATGATGCAGAATTCCAAAAACAAACACAAAAAATACAGGAAGCCTTGGACCTGTGTGAAAAGGCTGGCGGAGGACAGGTAATCTTAAAAGAGGGGACTTTCATCAGTGGAACTCTTTATATGAGAAATCATGTGTATCTTGAAATTCAGCAGGGAGCGAAACTCCTCGCAAGCGGGGATATCAGAGATTACGGAAAGGATACACATCACAATCGTTACCGCAACGAGACCTCTCTCGACAGATGTTTTCTCTATGGGGAAGATATCTGCGATGCCGGAATTACGGGGTTTGGCATCATAGACGGCAACGCGGATTGTTTCCCCAATGATGGGGATATTTACCGTCCCATGCTCATACGGATGCTTCGCTGTAAGAACATTCATCTGAAAGAAATCCGGCTCTACAACGCTGCCGCCTGGACCTGCGCATTTCTTGACAGCAGCTATATATGGGCAGACAGTGTCGATATTCGCAATGAGAAAAAATATAATGGCGATGGTCTTGATTTTGACGGGTGCAGCCACGTATATGTTTCAAACTGCAATATTCGCGGAACAGACGATAATCTCTGCCTGCAGGCAAGCTCACCGCAATATCCGGTTTCTGATATTCATATTACAAATTGTTCTTTCTCTTCCATATGCGCGGCTATACGCATTGGTTTGAAATCCATAGGAAACATATCCAATGTCGTTATCTCCAACTGTACTATGAATCAGGTATGGCGGGAGGGTATCAAACTGGAATGTACCGAGGGAGGAAACATAAGCGACATCTGCATCAGCAATATACAGATGAAAAACGTGAGACGGCCCATATTTCTCTTACTGAATAACCGCTTTGAGCCGGAAGATTATGGGAGCAGCCTGGAATTGGCTAAAATGCCCCCTATCGGAACTCTCTCCCGCATTTTTATTACGGACTTACACGCCGCTGACGATGAAGAAATGCGAAACCCGCATTACCGTTTTCAGGATGATTGTATGGGAAGGCCAGAGTTTGCAGGGATTCGCGTGGATGCCAATCGGAATCACCCGATTCAGACTCTGGCGCTGCGCAATGTACATTACCGCTTTATCGGAGGCGTTCATCAGAGCGATATTCCCAAAGACTACCCTGAAGTAGAGGATAAACAGCTGAATCCAAACAGCAGAAGTTCAGAAAATTACTACCCTGACTGGAGCCGGACAGCCTTTATGGACATCCGAAATGTACATGGATTGAGTCTGGATGGCGTTTATCTTGAAGCTGTGTATCCAGACGAACGGATTCCGGTTCTGACAGAGGGATGTCGTATTTTAAAAAAGGAATTGTTTGTGGAACAGGAAAGGAAATAAAGATATGGAGCATACGTTTAAATTGACGCCCAAGCAGACAACATGGGCAAATGAGGTCATGAATAAAATCATGGACAAGCTGTCCTGGGTGAGCGAAAAATCCAAGGACAAAATCCCCTACAGAACGGATGAGACAGGAACGCATGATACTTGGGAGGGATTTGATGAGAATCGTCCGGATCAGGGAATCTGTTGGTGGACAAACGGCTTCTGGCCAGGACTGATGTGGCTGATGTACCAGGCTTGCGGAGATGAAAAATATGCAGGCATAGCAAGAATCGCACAGGAAAAACTACATTATGCTTTTACTTGTTATTATGGCCTGCACCATGATGTGGGCTTTATGTACCTGCTTGGTGATGTTGCAGACTACCGTCTGACCGGCAGCGAAGAAGGAAAAAAGTACGGCTTGCTGGCAGCGCAGATGCTGGCTGGACGCTTTCATCCAAACGGGCATTTTATTCGCGCGTGGAATGATATTCCTGGAGAGCCGGATAAAGATACAAGAGGGTGGGCAATTATCGATTGTATGATGAACATACAATTACTCTTCTGGGCATATGACGAGACAAAAGATTACCGTTTTCGGCAGATAGCCATGATGCACGCAGATACTGCCATGAAATATTTTGTGCGTGAGGATGGTTCTGTGAAACACATCGTGGAATTTCACCCTGAAACAGGAGAATATATGACGAGCCATGGCGGGCAGGGATATACAAAAGGTTCTTCCTGGAGCAGAGGACAGGCCTGGGCCATTTACGGCTATGCTCTCGCATATCGCCACACTGGCAAAAAGGAATATCTCGACACCGCCAAAAAGGTAGCCCACTATTTTATAGCCAACATCAAAGAAGATGGAACCGTACTGCTGGATTTCCGCCAACCCGAGACACCAGCCTGGGAAGATGGCTGTGGAGCCTGTGTTGCGGCCAGTGGTCTTCTTGAAATCGCAAGAGAAGTTCCCGAGCCAGAACGTGCGCTTTACAGCAGCGCTGCCGTCAAAATTCTGAAAAACATAGATGAAAAGCACTGCTGTTATGATACGAGCGGCGATTCCTTTGTATTAAACTGCAGCGCGGCCTATGAGTGCAAAGAGCATCATGTAACCATGGTATATGCAGACTATTATTATATGGAAGCTATTATGAAACTGCAGGGTTATGAATTAAATATGTGGTAAAACTGCATTTGCGAGCGCACGCACATGCACGAAAACCAAATGTATTAGAAGGAGGACCAATGATACAAAATCCAATCTTAAAAGGATTTCACCCTGACCCTTCTATCATTCGGGTCGAAAATGAATATTATATAGCGACTTCTACATTTGAATGGTGGCCCGGCATAAGAATTCACCATTCAAGAAACCTAAAAGACTGGGAATTGATAGAATATCCCCTAAACCGGATATCACAGCTGGATTTGCGCGGGGTCGGCGCTTCCCAGGGGATATGGGCGCCATGTCTGACTTATGACAATGGTATTTTTTATCTCGTTTATACCGTAGTGAATTCTTTCTACTGCAACATGTACGATACGAACAATTTTCTAATTACAGCAACCAACATCCATGGTCCCTGGTCAGAACCTGTAGCGCTGAATAATTTTGGATTTGACCCCTCTTTGTTCCATGATACAGACGGCAGAAAATATATGGTCAGCATGGTTACAGACCACAGAGTGCCAAAAAAATATGCAGGAAGGCTTGTATTGCAGGAATATGATGCTGCAGCACAGAAAATGACGGGGCCCGTCAGAGAAATCTACCAAGGAAAAAAAATCTTCTTGGAAGGTCCGCATATTTTTAAGAGAAACGGCTGGTATTATTTGTTTTCTGCAGATACAGGAACCGGAGAACTGCACGGACAGACGATACAACGTTCAAGAAGTGTCTGGGGACCTTATGAAATGTATCAGCCTGATTTTGCATATCGTGAAAATGGAAACGAGGCGTTTTCTATTCTGACTTCCAGACATCATGAAGATATTCTTTTGCAAAAAGCAGGTCATTGTGATTTGGTAGAAACTCCGAATGGAGAATGGTATGCGGTTCATCTGTGTGGAAGACCCTGCGACAGAAGGAATCCTGCTGATGCCGCAAGATTTCCCAATGCCAGAAGATATATGCTGGGAAGAGAAACTGCCATTCAGAAAATGCGCTGGACGGAAGATGACTGGCTCATCATGGACTGCGGAGGAAATACACCGCAGAACGAAGTGGAAGAACCCACCTGCTGCACTCCTGCAGATACAAAAGCTCCCCATTTTACCAGAGATGATTTTAATACAAAGGAATTGTCTTTGGAATACCAATCTTTAAGAATTCCTATGACGGAACAGTATGTGTCACTCACACAACGCCCTGGATATCTGAGACTGTATGGCAGAAGCGGATTATCCTCCAAATTTTCACAGACGCTTATAGCAAGGCGTATCACAGAATATGATATGGAGATAAGTACAAAACTGGAATTTGAGCCAGAGATATTTAAACAGATGGCTGGAATGGTGATACTGTACGATACAGATAATTACTTCTATCTTCATATTTCTAGGGACGAAGACTGCGGCAAGTGCATTACCTTATTAAAAGCAGAAAATAAAACATACGAATATCTGACTGGTTATCTTCCTATTTCAGAACATATTCCGGTCCTTTTGAAAATCACGATGCACAACGGTTATTTTTCCTTTTTCTTCTGCTTAGAAGAGGAAGAATGGGTTCCTCTCGCAGAACATATAGATGGCAGCTTTCTTTCTGATGAAGCCTGCACCGAAGGATGGTTTACCGGAACTATGGCAGGCATATGCTGTCAGGACCTGACTGGATTTGGAAAATACGCAGATTTTGATTGGTTTGAGGTGCGCGAAACAATGTGACAGGGAAGATACGCACAGCTTTTTCAATCAAAAAACATTCAAAAGCTGCCCTATCTGGGCTACTTTTGAATGTTTTTCTATTTTCTATCTCTCATCCGGCAGGTAGTACACCTGAATCTTTCCTGTAATCGAGTTTGTCGTCACCTGGGAGTGCACGCCGAATATTTTTTCTATATTTTCTTCCGTAATCACTTCCTGCGGCGTCCCTCTCTCCACGATTTTTCCTTTGTCCATCAGAAAAATCTTATCACAATACATAGCCGCGATATTCAAATCGTGGATGGAGGAGAATACCGTCACCTTCTGATTTTTCAGTGTCTGCATAATCAGATACTGAAACCGCACATCCAGGTGGTTCGTGGGTTCATCGAGCACAATCAGCCCGCTCTCCTGCACCAGCGCTCTCGCCAGAAGCACACGCTGCTTTTCTCCGCCGGAAAGACTCAGATAGGAGCGCTGCTCGTATCCAGCAAGCCCAACTTCCCGAATATAGCGCCTGCACAGCTCCACATCGGATTTTTTCTCCCCTTCAAAGAACTTTCTGTGTGCATAGCGCCCATACATGACCATATCCAGGACTTCCATATCAAACTCAATGCTGTTCTCCTGCGCCATGACAGCCACTTCTTTTGCCATCTCTCTGGGAGGCATGCTTAAGACATCTTTTCCGCTGATAAACACAGCATCCTTCTCCGGCTTATAGGTTTTATAGATGTTTTTCAGCAAGGTGGACTTTCCGCATCCGTTCGGGCCAATCAGCCCAACAAAATCGCCTTCCTCCACGCCCAGAGACACTTCGTTCAATACCTGCGTTCCCTCAATCCGATAATTCAGCTTATCAACCCACAGATGCATATCTGCCTGCAGCTCTGCCCGCTTATCTGTCTCGTTCATTTTCATCTCCTCCTCCCTATCTGGTCCGGCTCGTCCTGATTAGATACAGGAAGAACGGCGCACCGATGAGTGCGGAAATGATTCCTATGGGAAGTTCCTGGGGAGCGGCGATAACTCTCGACAAGGCATCCGCCAGCATCGTGAACAGGCCCCCAGACAAGATAACGGCTGGAATCAGCGCTTTATGCCTGGAACCGACAATCGAGCGAACAATGTGAGGCACTACCAGACCGATAAAACCGATGACGCCGCTCACAGAAACCACAACGCCGGTCAGCACTGTGGCTGACAAAATGATAACCATCTTGATTCTTCTGGTGTTTACGCCCAAACTTTCCGCCACATCGTCTCCCAGCAGAAGCATGTCCAAGTCACGCGCAAACAGCATGATAAGTACAATGGCAACCGCAAAGACAATCGCCACATATTTTGCCTTGCTCCAGCTCGCGCCACTTAGAGAACCGACCATCCAGAACTGCGCCGTCTTGGTTTTGTCCGAGCCGGTATGATATCCATAAATCAGAAGGTTTGTCAGGGCACTGAACAGCGCCGAGGTCGCAATTCCCGCCAGCACCAGCTGTGTGGAAGTGATTTTTCCCTTGAGAGAAGCGATTGCCAAAGACAAACTGATGGATAAAACAGCCCCTAAAGTCGCGCCAAAAATCGTGGAGTACCCGCCCATAAAGTCGAAACACCCGACAATAATCGCGCAGACAGCGCCCGCCGAGGCGCCAGACGAGATTCCCAGCACATACGGGTCAGCCAGGGAGTTCTTCGTGAGCGCCTGCATCAACACACCGCAGACGGAAAGTCCTGCACCGACAATTCCTGCCAACAGGATTCTGGGCAGGCGGATATTCCAAATGATGGTCTCCGTGTTGGCTTCCCAGGTGCAGGCAAACACTTCCTGCCCCGATGTCTTATTGACTATAATCTTAAAAATATCCGCCGGATAAATTTTTACTGCTCCGATGGATACGGAGAAACAGGTGGCAACTGCAATCAAGGCACAGATTGCCGCAATCAGCACCGCATACTGCCTCCTGTTCTGTACTAATTTTGAATGATTCATTAGACAGCGTGACCTATTTACTGGAACTGTTCTGGATACAGCTGTTTTGCAATCACTTCCACTGTTCCTGCGGACCCCGCGGAACCCTGCATATCGGCACAGCAGGCGGAATAGATTCTTCCTTCTTTGACAGCTCTCAAATCCTTTGTCGCATCATTGGTCTTAAGAAACTCTGTCTTTTTCTCCACATCCCCATTATAGTCAAGAATCAAAATCACATCAGGATCTCTCACAACGACTTCTTCCCAGGATGGCGTTGCCCATCCGGCCTCAATGTCATCAAAGATAGAAATTCCTCCGGCCAATTTCAGAATATCGCCCGGCATACCCTGGCACGCGGTGAACGGCGCTTCCTCACCGGAGTCATACACAAACACTTTTACCGGATTTGCATAGGCGTCCTCTCCCAAGGTCTCTCTCACCTTCTCCAGTGTCTCTTTCATTGCCTGCACTTTCTTCTCAGCAACATCCTCCACCTTGAAAATCTGGCCTAACACTTCATAATCTTTGTAAAGATCCTCAAAAGTGGCATGGTCGGAGCAGACATATGGAAAATACATTGCAATTCCATTCTCATTGCAGAACTCGGAACTGAAATTTTTGTCAGAAAACACAGAGTCCCAGCCAACTAAAAAGTCACAGTTGGTCGCCAGCAGTTCCTCCTTAGACAGGGAAGTGATTCCCTTTCCAGGTTCGGTCAACTGCGGCACCAAGTCTCTCGCCGGATAGTCCGACACCAGACTCCAGCAGGAACCCTTTGTGTATCCCGCCATATTTGCCTCCAAGCCAAGGTCAAAAAACAGATCCGCCATCTGGTCTCCGGACGCCACAATGTGCGTCGGCATCTCGGTAAATGTATACTCCACATTTTCACCCAGGCCAGAGCGCTGCAGATTCAAAGTAATCGTAACCGGCTCATAATCGCCTGCTGCCTCTGCCTGCGCAGTCGTTTCTGCTGTCTCCTGGCTCTTGGCTGCGGTTGTCTGCGCCGCTGCCTCCTTGCTCTCTGCCACTGTAGTTTCTGCACTCTGTAACGTCGCGGCCTCTGTCTGTGCGGTCGTCTCTGCTGCCTGACCACTCTGGCTGCCTGCGCATCCTGTAACGACTGTAGCAAACATCGCTGTACCTAATACTGCACTTACTATTTTCTTTCTCATGATTTCCTCCATTCTGTGCATCTTTTCAGCACAAACCGGTATGGGTGAAACAATTTTCCCTCACCCATTTTCCTTTCATTTTTCAGTATTGTCTGATGAAGAACAGGACAGTTTTCCTGCTCCCCGTGTACATGTTCCATGTTTTGTTACAGGATTTGTATTATGTTTTCATACACCTCGTCTCCTTCCTCCTTCCTCTTACCAGGAACTCGTAAGATGACTCCAGCAAGTCTTAGGGCTTGGCATCTTCCTCGATCTCGCCTTCTCACAGCCGAATGGCCGCAATGGCATCTGAAATCTCGTCCGCCTTACCTCAGGTGTAAGCTGTCAATGAATTTCACATTGTTCCTTATTAAGTCAGGGACACTGGAGTCCGTCACAATCTGTCAAACTTCTGCCGTAAGCAGACGGGCATCGGATTTCTGCTCTCTTAGCCCTTGTATCTTCAGATTATAAACGCCACGATTATAGCATAAACATAAGGGAAGTGCAATCATTTCCAATTTGTTTCCAATTTGTTTTCAATCTCTTGTTTTTAAATTCGGTAACTGCTCAGGCAAAGCTTCTTTCCACATATACCAAACCTTGACGCTGACTGTCATTTGCATTATAATAACCAGAAAACTAAGTAAAAAAGGATGGAATATGCAATGTACGAGAACTCGCAGAAAAACACAAGCTCAAAATCCCCCAATGTCAGCATCATTGTGCCTGTGTACAATGCAGAGATGGTGATTAACCGCTGTATTGAAAGCATTTTGAAGCAGAATTACAAAGATTTTGAATTGATTCTGGTAGATGATGGGAGCCAGGATGCCTCGGGCAGAATCTGTGATGAATATGCCGCAAAGGACAGCAGAATCCGCGTGATTCACAAACAGAATACCGGCGTCTCTGACAGCCGGAATCTGGCAATCTGCGAGGCGCGGGGCACCTATCTCCAGTTTGTTGACAGCGATGATTGGATTTCTCCGGAAGCAACGGGACTGCTGTTCTCTGCTGCTGAAGCTTATCCATGTGACCTCGTGATATCCGATTTTTACAGGGTTATCGACAACAGAATCGCCCACAAAGGCGATATTCAGGAAAACGGCCTTTTAAACAGAGAAGAATTTGCTTCCTACATGATGGAAAAACCTGCCGATTTTTATTATGGAGTTCTCTGGAATAAACTGTACAAAAGAGAATTGATACATCAGTTTCAAATTAAAATGAACACGGAGATCAGCTGGTGTGAGGACTTCATGTTCAATCTGGAATACATCTGCCACACCAAAAATATCTACGTGCTGCGCGTTCCCATCTACTATTATGTCAAAACCAAACACTCTCTGTCCACCCAGGCAATCAGTCTCACCAAAACGCTGAAAATGAAGACCATGGTGTTTGAATATTACAATAAATTCTATAAGGAAGTTTTTGACGAAAAAGATTATGAAAAGAGCAGATTGCAAGTATACCGCTTCTTCTTAGACGCTGCGAACGATGGGATTGTTCCTCCGACACTGCTGCCAGGAGCCATCCGCCTCGGAGAGGAGAGAACGCAGATTAATCCGAAACTTCTGGAACATGAGACGCCTCTGCTGGATATCTATCTGACACGAAAATGCCTGGAATTATGTTTGCAGACCACTGCGCTGCGCTATGACCTGCAGATAGAAGATGCATATGTGCTGCTGTTCCTAAGCCAGAATCACGATATGCACACACGCAAAGAGCTGGCCGATTTTATCGGACTGTCCAAAAGAAAGCTTGACATGACACTGCTGAAATTGAAAACGCACGGATATCTCACATGGAAAGAAGTTCCCTCTGCAGATAAAACGGCCAAATCCACTGTAAGACTGCTGGATATACAGCTTCTTCCGGTTACCCAACCGATATTAACCGATTTAACAAATGCGCAGATCAATTACCAGCATGTTCTTTTCGAGGAATTTACGGAAGCAGAGATTGAGGAATATAAAATGCTCTCTCAGAAGTTAAAGAAACATATGGCTAAAATACTGATTTAACAGCATGATTGCATGGCAGCGGCTGGGCAGGAGCATGAAACACACTCCCGCCCAGCCGCACACAGCAAACGCCTTTTATGCAGATTCGTTTCCTTATCAAGCGTTACTCAGCAACAAGACCCAACGCCTCCTGCAGCTGTCTGTTTTCTTCCGAAAGTTCAGCTATCGTCTGTTCCAGCTGTTCTACTTCCTGCTGCAAAACCCGCACTTTTCTCTCCTTCTTCACACAGATTCCAGCTGCCGCCAGCAAAATACATATCAGAACCACACCTCCAACAATCCAGATATTTCTGCTGGTATCATATGTTACTCTTTTATACCGATATTTACGCTTTCTCATTCTGCTTCCCATCCACCTCATCTTTTTGTATCCAGATCTTCTCTTATCTGACTACCACTTTTCTATTCTATTACTTTTATTACTTTTATTCGATTACTTCTATTACTTCTATATCTATTGCTTTGTCATGTCCCATTTTCAATCACCCCGCCCCATAGAGGAGTGCGGCTTCAAGTTATTTATTTGTAAACATCACCGACATTATCGAGAGCATCTCGTCCCACACATACGTAATATGGCTTGTGCCAGTCCATGTCCGCCTCAAAACCTTCAAAACCAACTCTGGCTCCGGCTTTTCCCACTCCCCTGTCTCTGCCAGACGGATGGTAAAATATCGCCTCTTACTCCTGACACACTTTTGTATCATCTTCAAAATCTCTTCTTCTGTCCTCGCCACATTTCCCAGCATCGCGCAGTAAGAAACTTCTGGCGAATGGCAGGATGGAAAAAACTCTGTATCCCATTTATAGCGCTTGCGTGCTTCCTTGTCTGTCACATTCATCCAGATGCCACAGGGGTATTTTACTTTTGTATTTTCCGGCGTCTCAATAAAAAATCCATCGTTTGTGACATCCAAATGGGCATACTTTCCCTGAATTTTTACGATATTCCAACTGTGACTCTCTCCTTTGGGATTGTGCCCGCTGCGCATTTTGCCGCTGACAATCAAGGTTTCCTCAATGCCTGCCATATCTGCGAGCACTTTAAACAGCGCCGCAATTCCGTGACACACCGCTCTGCCAAGTATCATCGCCTCGTAAGCCGTCTGCCCCTTCCACATCTCTTGCGGTGCTGTGCCGTATTCCACATTGCGGATAATCCAGGCATACAGCATGACTTCCAATGGAAAATCGCCCTTATATTTCTTTTGCAGCTTATTTACAACTTTCCGACACTTCTGCTCAAAAAACTGCTGTTTCTTTTCACATTCTTTCAGGGGAAAACAGTATGGAATCTCGAACTCCACCGGCACGGTATTCCACATCACAGAAATCGCCCTCGAAAAATCGACAAAAATCAAATCCGGAAAATCATACCGAAGAGCTGTTATCACAATTTTTACCTCTTCCACGCCGCCAAGAGGAAGCTTTGCCTCTCTTTTTCTCTCACAGACAGCCTGATACAGGATGCGGTACGCCTTTTGTTTTGGTGCTGAGAGCCTATCATAAAAATACTTTTTTCTGCCCCGAAACCGTTTTACATCTCTCTCATTCATATGCTTTTATGTCATCCTAATGAAGCATCTCTGTCAGCTCGCGGAATGTCCGGCAGACCGGATATACAGTGTCATTCTCATGGAACCAGTACACCACCTGATTTTCATGGTCCAAGTCAAAGCAGAAATAATCTCCGTTTCCCACAGACGCAAACGGAAAGAGATGACGTCCTCTCTGTCTCATGATTTCATACAGAACAAACACATTTCCCTTTCTTTTTTCTGTCAGAGGCAGATTTCGGCTGTAACTGCACTCTCCCAGCCCCTCCACAAAAACCGCCTGTTTTTCCGGCGCTCCGCAGTGCAGCCGCGGCATTGCCATTTTATAATCTTTTGGAAGATGAATGTCCAGTTTTTCTTCCAGCACATCCATATCCTTTTCCGAAATCTCATTTCGTATTCTCAGCCACTTCATGTGCATACCTTCTTTCTGTCCGTCTTTCTCTCCTTTTTCAGATATCCAAAAGAGAACTCCCTGACATCTGTGCGGCAGATGTCAGGAACTTCCCTCTGGATTCTTCTGCTCTCAATGATGATGCCCGCATCCCCAGATACTCATGCCTCCCGTATGCGCCGTTTTATCATGTGTCTCCGCATCTACCAGCTGCATGATTCCCTTCTCTTCATTGTGATGCCAGACATATCCTTCCGGCATAATTCCATAGCTGATATCCTCCAGCTCCTCTGCTGTAAAATTGCCCCGAATCGACGGGTCTCCATATTCCTCATCGCAGAAATCCTGAAGCGCCTCATTCAGATATGCTTTCTGTTTCTCAAATGACTCCTTCTGCAAATCTTCCGGAAGCTCAATGTCCACCTTTGATTCAAACTGTGGAAAAACGCCCTCGACTTTGTTTCCATCTCCGTCCTCGACCGTCTTTCTCTCGAATCTCACTCCTGTCTTCTCGTGCTCCTTGCCTTCCAGAGAGCTGTTTCTCGTGTTGAGCTGTGTCACATGCTCTGTTTTCTCTCCCTCTTTTCCTTCGGCAGGAGCAGTTTTTTCCATATTTCCGCCTTTTTCCACACTGCCTGTACTTCCGCCGCCTGCATCTTGCTTTCCTTCCACACCTCCCGATTGTTTGCCGCCCTCCATAGAAGCGCCAAAATCCATTTCGTGTTCTCCAACTGGACCGCCGCCCTCGTGCACGCCTCCATCTCCTGCCTCATCAGAAGGAATCTCTGCTGAATCCACCCAGCTCTCACTGCTCTCCACTCCATCACTGCCAGTCTCACCACCGGTAGTCTCACTCACTTCACCGCCGTCAGAAATTTCTCCCATACTGTCTCCTCCTTTTCCCTGATTCTCTCAAAATTCCAGATTCACTTCTACGATGCACACATGCTGATAATAATAATGATAAACAAAATCAACAGAATCACAGACACAATCGAGATATCCGATTTTTCTGCCAGTGCACCTTTTTCAATCTCAATTCTGCACTGTTTCTGTAAATCTCTCTTTCCAGGCTCCGTCTCTGACCAGATATGCAGCGTCCCTGAGCCAAAACATTTTGCCTTCAAAGTAAGAATATCTCCGTTTCGCAGTTCTTTTGCTGCCAGCCGGTCTTCTAACAGAGGTACATCGCTGTCGCTCTCGTTTATCAGATAATGCAGAGCCGGATTCCAGGCTTTTTCAGGTCTGCACTGTACTTTCAGGCGAATCACATCCGAAGTCCGGCAGCGAATTTCTGTGACCTCGGCCCCACTGTCTGGGTCCAACAGCACAATCTCACGCACCTTGTCTTCCACTGAGATTTCCCACTTCGCCGAAGCACCATTTGGAGCGGTCATCACAATCTCTGTCCTTCCGCCCTGTCTGGCCACTATCACATTTCCCTTCTGAAGCGAGGCGGCTTCCCCGCTGATACTTACTTTAATCTTGCTGCGGTCCGAGGCGTCTGCCGGCGTAATCTCATATTTTAGGGAAGCCCGCTCTCCTACTTTCATTGAAATCTTCGGATTCAATGCTGCGATATTCTGCACTCTCGGAATATACTGTACCGTAAAATGCAGCTTGCCCAAAGACATTCTATCTCCTTTTATGTGGACCGCCACATCGGTCTCTCCCACATTCAGCGCCTGCACACTGCCCTGTTTGCACTCCACAATTCCGTGCATGGAATAGAAAAACTCAAGTTCCGGCATCCGCTCTCTCTTTGGCATGGCCTCTACGCGAAATTCATGTTTCTCTCCCACTTCCATCTTCTGAACGGGACATATAATCTGGTAGACTCCTTCTAGCGATTGCAGATATCGAAACATCTGCTTTCTGTTTCCTCCTGAAGAGAATTCCCCCGCTTTTGTCCTCTCAAAAATCTGCCTGCAGATTCGGTTGTACTCTCCTGGCATCGCTGCCACCTCAAACGCCGTCTGCAGGGCGCATGCCAGTTTTTCCTCTGGAATCATTCCCAAAAGCGGTGCCGTCTGCGGCCACTCGATACTTCCGGACTCCGCTAGGCAGATGCAGACGGTGGCGTCTGAAATCTCCCCTGCTGCCTCTCTCAATTTTTCTTTTACTGCGCGGATATGCTCCTTTTGGTCAATCAAAACCAGTGAGACATGTTCTCTATCCGCCGTATACCGATTATACGAGGCGCCCTTCACCGCAATCTGAAGCTGAGGATACGCTGTATGCAGACTGCTTTTCAAACCTGCCATCACATGCATGACAGCGGCGTTTTTCATCATCTCCTCACTCAGAAACACAGTAATCGAAACTGGAATCGCATCCAACTCAGCGCCCCAGATTTCGTTTATCTTTCTGCAGCGCTCTGAAAAAGAGAGATTCACGGGAGGCTTTTGCTCTTTTACACTTCTGCAACACTCTCCCTTATCTCCAAACGTGCTGATAACCTGAAACAGAGCGGCATCCGTTGTCACTGTCATTTGATACTCTCCAAAACATTCCCGCTCGATTTCTTCAAATAGATGTGCCAGCATTTTGGGTGCCGGATACTTCAGTACATCGTAAATGCCCGAATCTGCGTCCACAGGGACTCCATCCACCAAAACACGATTTGAACCGCCGAATCGGTTTATGGTCATCATTACCTGTTTCATTCCGCCCATTCACTATCCCTCCCCCTGTTTTCCTCTCTCTTCTCCTGTTTAAATCTCTCTTCTTCCCAGCAGATAAATCATCTGATGCAAATTTGTGCTTTTCGTCAATATCTTTCTCTGAATCAAAAGCATCTGCAAAATCTGCTCTTTTGCAGTCTCACTCTCAAACAGGCCATACACACTCATACTCTTCAAAAGCATGTTCTTCCACTCTGCCGCTTTCACGCGATCTTCCTTTGGAATCCTCAAAAATTCGGAAGGCGGACGTTTCGGGTCAGAGAACAGAGGCATCGGATAAATCTCAAACATTTTTTCGCACACCAGCGTATCATACAGATATTCGGCCGTCACTTTCTTTCTGTCCGTCTCCTTCTCCAAACGGCGCAACACTTCCAGATACCGCGTCACTGTATCGTACATTTCGCTGTCCTTATACCGATTTATTTTCGCAGTATTGAGAACCGCTCGATAAGGGCCGCTGCTGTATTCTCTCGTCTGGTACTGGCGCATCATAATCTCGCAGAATTTTCCGCGGACTGTGCGCAGCTTATCAAAAGACACTATCTGGTCTTCCTCACAGTAAGCATCGGATGCCAGGCTGACCTTGCACAGGACCGCCTCCCTCCAGTCATCCTGCCGGAGTACAGCCACACCCTTCTCCAGCTTACTGATCTCTGCAATCTGCTCTTCGTTCAGACCTGCTGACTTTCCGGAAACCTCGCAATCCTGCGCATCCGGCAGACGCATCAGCATTTTTGTGTTGGTATTTCTCACGGCGGACGCATCCACCGCCGCCGGCGACTGGTCCACAATCAGGAATCCCTCCCCGCTGGAACGCAGCTCTGCAATCAGATTGCTTATCATCTCCACGGACTGCTGCTGAATATTGCTGCCCTCCTGACTGCTCTGTCCCTCTGTGCGCCTTAGCAGGTTATGCGCCTCTTCCATCACTGTAATGTGACGAAGGGCCAGATTGGCGCCCTTTCGCTCTGCCATGCGGTACTCTTTCAGCTGAAGCACCAGAAGTCCCATCAGCAGAGCTTTCGTCTCCGCAGACCCCACTCGGCTCAGGTCAATAATCACGTTTTCATCAAACAGCTTCCGGCTCTCAATCGCCTGGCGGCTGTTGGTAAAAATCTGACCGAAAATGCCGTTTGTCAGGGATTCCACACGTGTGCAGAGCGCACCCGTATAATCGCTCTTGGAATCCTTTGAATAATCTGACGTGCGGATAACTTCCTTCAAACACTCCATAGTCAGAGAAAAGGTCGGATACTCCTTATCTCCAGAAGGCAGATAGATGGAATTGTCCAAATCCCATCCGCTGCGAATATACGCCAGCTCAAATGCTTTTTTCAACACAGCGGGCATGGCGGCATACAGGGGCCAGCAGGCGCCAAACACTTCAATCAGACGGTCCAGATGCTCTAACACATGGATGTCATCTGGAAACGCGAAGGGATTGATTTTCAACAGATGATAATACTGCTGGTTTGTCGTATAAATCATGATATCCTTGCGCCTTCCGAAATGATTCTTATACTCTCCTTTCGCCGGTTCCAGCACCATAAACTTCACTTTTTCTCCAGTCACCTTAAAGGTCTCTTCCATGATGCGGTACACGGTGTTCGATTTTCCGCACCCCGTCGTCCCTGTGACAAACGTGTGGGAGGAGAGCGAATTCAGCCGAATATGCACTGGACTGTTCTTTAGCATCCGCCCCTTGGCATAGATATTGCCAATACAGATCTCATCTTCTTTGGCGTGGCTGTCCAGATGGACTATATTTCTCGCAAAATCAGCCATCCGCAGCACTTCCACACCGGATACCGAGTGTTCCGGAAAATGAAACAGCACCGGAAGCTCAAATCCCGTCAACATCGAGGAGAGAGACACTACTTTTGATGAGACAATCTCATCACTCCTCCAGGAGATGGGCGCTGTCCTCATCTCAGGGTGGTGAAAATACCGGACGCAATCCAACACTTTCTGCGTCTCACTGTTCTCACTCTTAAAACTGAACAGGTAAGAAGCTTCCATTCCGGAACTTTCCCCGATCATCAGCCCACGGTAAGTATTTGCCGCAATCAGAGCTGTCTGATTGTCCTCACTGATAAAATATCCGGAACATTCCCAAAGCCCTGCCATCTTGGACTCTTCCATACGCCTTAACTGCGTCTCGATTCGCTGCATCAGGTTCTGAACACCCTTATTTTCAAACTCTCTGGAAAAGCTGCTGCTCTGCCCTTTTGTGCCTGTCCTCGCGCCGCCCACATTGACAGTGTCTGACCGAATCATCGCTTCGCTCACTGTATCCATCCATGTATTTGTCACGCCATAGTTGTCCGTGTTTCCTCTGGTTCTATTCCGGTTGGTGCCAAATCCAAAGAAATTAAAGCTGCTGCCCCGACTCTCCATGTCCGAGTACGCGGTTCCCCTATTTGTCCCATGGCTGGCAGCTCTGGAAATTCCGCGGTTCACAGAAGACGTGATTCCCTGGTTGACGGAATCTGTCACGGCCTCAGACTGATTCGCGCCGTACTGCACAGTCACCTTTTTCTGCATCGATAAAACCGAGTACAATTCTTCCAGACCATTTTTTCTTTCCTCCATCACCTCTGGCTCCACCACACTCGCCAGAATCACGGCCATATAGGTCTTCCCCATCATGGACGTTATCAGCTTTTCCAGCCCCTGGATATACTCTCTGTCTTTCTCCTCATGGCGGACCGACGGCACCAACGTCAGAGCCGCCACGTGATTCAGAGAATTTCGGTTAATCTGGTCCAGAACTCTGCTTGTCTCCTTCGGACTCATTTCTTCCACCTGACTGCCGTCAAAGTTTCCGCTGACACTCCGGCGCAGAGCCGTCTCCAGCATCACCACATTGTCCTCAGCATAAATCCCCAAGTATAAATCTGCTTTCTGCGGCTTTGCATCGATAAGCAGGGCGGCCGTACATCTTCTTCCCAGTAGAGTGCTGAACACACTGACCAGCTTATCATGGATGTTCTCTCCCACAGTATACACCAACGTGGTAATATGAATCAGGCGGCATTTCGCGGGGTCCATCGCCGCTGTTGAAAGCGCTTTGATGTCTGTCACACCAAATCCCTCTATGTATTTCCGGTCAACAAATTCCTCCGCACAGACCAGACTGATATCGGATTTTTTGCTTAATTCCTCCATTTTCTCTCCCACACGCAATCCCCCACACGCTTTTTTCACTTCTTCCTTTTTTCTGTTTTAGTGTCTCATTCGTTTTTTCTCAGCCTGTTTTGGCTTCTACTTTTCTCTCTGCCTGTTTCCACTTTTTTTAATCCTTCATCAATTCTTTCAGATGCTGAATTCGTTTTTCCGTCGGCGGATGTGTGCTCATCAAAGCTGTTGCCAACGGATTCTCAAATCCTCTTTTTTTCTTTCGTCCGGCCGCCTTTTCCATACGGTTTAGTTCCCGTAAAAACAACAGCAGATTGTCCCCATACCCGCACTGCCAGGAAAATTCATCCGCCCGAAACTCGTTTTTTCTGGTAGAGACATTGACGAGAAAAAGTCCAAAATACGTCCACATGGCAATTCCTAGGCTCATAATCCAGTCCATGAATTTCACAATTAGAACTTCCTTTAAACCTGGCCGCCCATCGGACGCCACTCCCACACACAGGGCTGTAATCAGGAGCGTCACCGTTCTGGCAAACAGGAAAATCAGATTCATAAACAAATTTCCCACTGTCACAATCAGTGTAATAACGGTATCATGATGCACCAGATGCCCAAACTCATGGCCCAGAACGGCCTTTATGTATTCGTCCGGCGCTTCCAGCATACCTCTTGTGATGCAGATGGTCTTTCTTCCAGTCGCAAAAGCATTGACTTCCGGCGTTTCCTGAATATAAAACTGCACATCTTCCGGCACAAACGGCGCGATGCGCTTCACTTTATTGTACACATCAGTCACGATGGAATCAAGTTTTCGTATATCTGCATCATCTGTAATCTTTGTGCACCCCGTCAGATAGCGCAAAATTCCCTCACCGATAAAGGAGAGTCCCAGAGCCAGAGAAAGCATATAGGCACAGATTCCAATCAGCACGCCTCCGACTCCTGGCTGAATGGACTGGAACATGGATATCAGAATCAGAGCATTTAAAAGAATAAATGCCAGAACTCCGGTATTTCCTTTTCTGAGAAGATTCCTGAAAAATTCACTGTAATAACTCACGATACTACATGCTCTCCTTCCTGTTCTCTGCCTCAGTTCCTACCTTATCTCCGCTCGAAGGCTCACCTTCCGGCGCCGGTGCCACAGCCCCGCTCTCGATTGATGCCGTTTCCGTTTGAACCGGTGTAGTTTTGGTTTGGATCGGTGTAGTTTCGGTTTGGACTGGTACAGTCTTCTTGTCTGCCGGCTCAACCATTGCATTTTCCCTGCGCTCTGTGGTCTCTACAGCCTCTCCTGCCTCTCTGGTCACAGCAGACTCCTCCGCCGCCTTCTTGCCCATTTTTCTTTCAGGCAGAAACGTCTTTGTATCTGTCAAACTAGAATCTGTGCTAACCATTCTCCCCGCTGCTTCCTTTTTTCTGCGCTGCATTTCTATCTTTTCCATATGATTCTGATATTCTTCTCTCGGAACTATGGTATTGCTCACAACGCATGGCAGATGCAGGTACTCCTCAAATCCAGGCTGGTAAGCCTCCCACAAAGACTTCCAAGTCACATTTTTATATGGTGCAAATGCTTTCTGTTTTTCCTCCAGCGCCCCAATCTCCCGCTCCAGTTCTTCTGTCAGCATTTCATTCGGATTCTTTTCTTTAAAAATCTTCAAAAGCACGTCACTGTAATTGCTCACTGCCCACAGATACAGCTCTTCCTTTTCGTCGCGCAGCAGGACTCTATATGCCTGCTCACGCACATTCTGTCTGTTATCTATCTGGGAACGGATTCTGCTCTTTTTCTCACCGTTCTCCAAAATCGTATTCTTTATCCGATTTACAGATTCTGGTATTCCAGAAACTGTTCTCACGTCCTTCTCCAGTATCCAGTCTGAGATTTTCTGTATAGTCTCGCAGCTCTGCATATCCTCCTCCACAACTTTAGAGGCATATTTATCCATATCCTTTTTCAGACTCACAAGTGTTCGGTGGTTTTTCTTATATTCCCCCTCACAGCGCCCTGCATATTCCTTGATTTTTCTCACACCGTTCTTCATTTTGCCCTTTATCAGTTCTTCGGCTGTGCCCTTCTTCATCTGTTCTATCGAATCTGTTATTTCCGCGGTCACTCTTGCCACATTCTGCTGATACTCTGACATTCTCTCATTCAGCTGACTCTCTATGACCTCATACTGTTTCACACACTCTCGGTACGCGCTCATAGACTCGTCTGACTTTCTGTTCACATCATGCAGCTTGTGTTTCGCCTCAAAGGCCATTCTCACTGGAATCCAATTCTTATTCTTCTGAATTTCTCTCAGCAGTTCTTTCCTTCCGTCATTCTCATTCAAATATTTCAATGCCTGGTCCTGCTCCACCTCCTCTCTCTCCAGCTTTTTTAATACCTCCTGCACTTTCGGGCACCGGAAAAAATCTATTTCGGGCAGGTTTTCCACACTGTCTGTCTCCTGCGAGTTTTCCACACTGCTTTTTTTTGCCTCTTTTCCACCATCCATGCACGCCAGAAAGCTTTTTTCCACATACGGCATCAACGTTCTCTTGACTCCATCCTCATTTTCGACCAGTCTCTTTGCGGCCGCCTTCTTCTCCTCTTCGAGCTGTCTATACTGCTCTGCCTTCTCGAGCGGTTCCAAGTACAATCTGGTATATTCCTGATACCGTGTCCGCACAAAGGTTTTCAGCGCTTCATAATCCGCAAATCCGAATGCATGGATGGTCATAGAGCAATCATCATGGTGGTCCTCCACATAATATCGCTTCAGGCTTTCTGACAACTCTTCCAGACTTCCAGACTTCAACACAGCATCCATCCAGAGTTTCTCCAGGTCAAGCGGTTCCTTCACATAGCCGAATGTCCCATCGGTCCCGTTTATCACAAGGCAGGGCTTCTTCACAGTCAGATATTTCAGTCTCAGACAGAATGCATCCGACATGGAGAGCAGATTGCTCATGCGCACATCGCCCAGATGAAGGAATTCCCAGTAATCTCTGTTTTTCTCATCCTTCATCAGCGCCTCATCATCCATGGAAATTTGTTTTAAGCCATCGGCATTAAAAAGGAACGTTCTGGAATCCCCCGCCCATATGCTGATAATCTCCACATTCTCTTCTCGCTCGCAAAACACAGCGCCCGCCATGGTAGTCGGCAGCAGCTTAGTGGACTTTCCGACAGGTTTCTCCTCAAAGCGGATTTTGTACTTCTGCATCCATATCCCGCCATTGATGGACAGATACGTGCCGAGGTTGGCGCCGAACCATTTCAGCACATTCTCGGGCGATTCTCCTTTCTCCAAACGGCGGAAAGGTTCCTCGGCCCGCCCTTCTTTTGCGAAATAATTCTCAAAGCCTCTGGCAAAAATCCTGGAACCCATATAGGCGCTTGTCTTATTCACAGAGCGATGTGTAAATCCACCGGTTCCGCCCAGACCGTCAAACACAGCTGCCACTTTCTCTGTCTGAGGCGGATTTGCATCTTCGCCCTTCCCATAATTGATTTCTGTCCATACCTTTGTATACAATGTCATTCCCCCTTCCGCTCAATCAAATCTGCAATACCATCTTTGCCGCCTGCTCCCTCACACGTTTCTTATTTCCATCAATAAAAGTCAACTCATAAAAGCCATTTTTCAGATCGCGATACTCGCAGATACCAGAGACTGGAGGATTCACGCGAACGCCTTCGCCCTCTGCAAATTCCTCTTTCCTCTGAAGAACCACCGCCACATGAACCACATTTTTATCCCAGGCGTCCGTGCGAAACGCAATCTGCCTTGCCTTATAGCTGTGGTCCGCCGCCTGCACCTGCAAAAAATAACTGCCCTCTTTCAGATTGCGCAGGACAATCTCACTATCCTCGAAAACAGCCTGCTGTACAATTTCCTTCTTCTCATTCAGGAGACGGAACTTTCCAACTTTCACTCGCACTCCGTATTTATCTCTTACCTCAACCGAAAGATAATACACTTTTTCTGGCTTTTTTTTCAAAATCAGCCTTCTCTTGGCAAATCCGGACTCTCCAAAATCCATCTTTCCCAGAAAGAACTTCTTTTCCTCATATCCCTTTGGAACCGGCTCCAACCGAATCTGATACTCTCCAGACGCAATCTGCAGTCCCCAGATTCCCTTTTCATTGGTTCTGCCCTCTCCCTTTTTCACAGTGCCATCTGAGGAGTAAAGAACCAGATGCACGTCCTCCAGAACTTCTCCTGTTTCCCCACAAACCTGAAATACCGCTTTCTCTGTTCTTTTCACCGGCGCAGGATGCGGCTTCGGAGCCGGTTTCGGGTCCTCAGGCCAATAACTGGGAATCTCAAAGCTGTTGTTTTGAATGGCCTGCTGAATGATGCTGCACTTTTCCGGACGTTTCTTCGGGTCCGACTCCAGCATCCAAGAAATTAGATTGTATCTTCTTCTTCCAATCTCTTTTGAGAGTTTTAGTGGTTTCCCATTCAGAAGCGTCAGGTAACAGTTCTTTTCGTCATGTTCTGGATACTTCCCTGTCAGATATACGTAGTACAGAATTCCGAGTGCGAAGATATCCGATGCCGCTCCCAGTTTGGCCGCTTCCGGCGAATCTTTTTTCAGCTCATTTTCAATGTAAATCCCCATCTCCGGCGAGTAATAATCTGGAGTTCCCACAATATCCGAGCCATCTGGAACCTGGCTCATCAGATAGCTGTCATCAAAGTCCGTCAGCAGACAGCGAATATGACCGTCCTCCTCCACAATAAAGACATTGTCATACTTAATGTCGCTGTGAACGACTCCCGCATTGTGCAGCGTTCCCACACTGGTGAGAAGACTGCGCATCAGACGGTCAGCCGTCTTTTCATCATATTTTCTCGGAAAATCTTCCTGGGCAATCTCCACATGCTCCGCTTTGCGGTACACCTTATAGATTTTATTCTGTTCAATAAACATATCCACGCAGATAACCAGGCTTCCGTCCTCTCCGGCAATGTCGTTTACCTTCTTATTAATCGTCTCACATCGGTCATAATATGCTTGGCATTTCTGCTGCCGTTTTAAAATTCCCTCATTTCCTGATGCGACCAGTGCAGGCTTTGGAAAAACATACTTTGGAAACCGCTTGATAAAGTAGTCTTTTCCGTCCTTCTGTGCAAAAATGAACTCTCCGTTCGCACATGCCTGAAAACCATCGCTGTTGCTCACATACCCATGAGTCTCCCATCCCATAACCTGTTTCCTCCTTTTGTTCTTCCGAACACCTTTTCTCATTTTCTTTCCAGAAATTTCTTGTATTTTATGAGATATTCGCTCTCGTACACTTTCTGTCTGTTCAGCATTTTCTGCCTGTACCTTATCAGTTCACTCGCTTCTTTTTCCGTCAGTTCACCGCTCTCAAAGAATGCCTCAAGAAAGTTCTCATGTTCATTCTGAACTTCCTCCACCAGACAGTTTTTCAGCTCTCTATACAGTCTCTGCAGCTCTTCTTCTTTCACTTTACAGTTTCGCTTGAATGTCTTCCAGTTTTCCACTGCCAGATTCCAGTCGTTCGTGATCTCCTCCAGCTTTTCCGGTGTACCTACCAAAATCTGCACAAATCCTTCCATCTTTTTCTCAGGGGATGTATAGTTCCAGTCTTCCATGGCATCTGTCAACTTCTTTTGCTGCTCAAACAGCTGTATCACCGTTTCATAGCTCTGCTGCATCTGCTCCACATCCATGCTGGCGACCGCCTTTTTATACGTTTCCTGTTCTTCCTTCAATACACGCACATGATTTTCCCATTCTTCCAAATCCAGCGTCTCTGTCCCTGCATCTATGGACTTGCACTCTCTCATACCCTTCTTCAGCACCGCCATAAATCCGTTGCTGTATTTTGTTTTGCTTTTTTCAAACTGCTGCAGCTCTTCGTCTTTCTTCTGATACCGCTGGAATAAATCCTGCAGGCGAAAAACTGCCCGTCTGCTGGCTCTGCCATTATTCCTGTAGATGTTTAAAATCTTTTCGGCCAGTATCTCGGCTTCCTCATTTGCCCGATACAATTTCTGATAGCGCTCCTCATAAGCCTGTAACTGTCCTTTGGCAGCAGCTGTTTTTGTCTTCAAAAATGCTGCCGAGAAATCTGTCGTTTCCCCAAATTTACTTTTTAATCCCCTGCCGATAGCATCGGCCCACTCCTGGAGCTGTTCACAGCACTCCGTCTTCTGTGTCGCCAGCAGATGCTTTAGAAGGAATTTTTCAAACTCCAATGGACTTGAAAACAAGCTGTACACATTCTCTGTCACTGTAAACAGAAAACTGTCCTCGGCAACTTCATGCGCTTTCAGAGTCCTAGAATGCATACATATATCCCCGCGAGCAGGAAACAGGTCTGTATCTTCTGTGAGAAGCTGCAGCCCTGCGGCAGAAGAGAGCATATAGATCCTGGCAGTTCCAGCCCAGAAAATACCAAAATTATCCGGATAAGAATCTCCCTCATAAAAATCTCCCTCCACAGGCAGACGAATCACGGCGGCCATTCCCATCGAGTCTTCTATTTTTTTCCGACAGGTATTCACAAACCATTGTAACATCTGGTCCAAAAATGCCTTACAGTCTCTGTCATTCATGACCAGTCTGGTTGACGGTCCCTGACAGCTCCAGCGCAAGGCGGCAGTTAGAACTTGTTTTCCGATCTCCATCACATTTCTGTCATTCTTAGAAGGCGTATAAAAAACTGCCGCTGTCTCTATATTTCTTCCGGTATACTTTTTTTCGACTCGATAGCCCCCATAATCTCCAAAAAGCCCATAATCACTGACTTCTCTAGTCCTATATTCCACGTATCCGCGCACGGTGCTCTGACAACCATCTGTCCAATATGTATCGCGCACATTATGCCCTCTCGCAGAGTACACTGCCGTTTTGTCCGTTTTTTCATATCGCTTCGTCTCTTCCACTCTGGAAAAATCTCCGCTTCCAAATCTAAAATCCAAATTTCATCCCCCCGCTGTAGATAGAAAAAAAGGCTGTCATAAAAAAGTGCTCCTGTTTTATGACAACCTATTATCGTTTTACTTCTATAACAAGCTGTTAGCAAGGAAGTTATAAATCGTACTCATAGCCAGCTCATCCAGGCCAGCTCCTCCTTTACAAATCTCATGCCAAACCAGATCCCACTCCGCCGCAATGTTGCTCCACGGATAACTGTTCGGGGCAAACAGTACCAGACGCTTTGCCTGCTGGTCCAGTTTCACATCCGTATCCTGGGAAGCAGCACACCAGACAATCTCCGCCTCATCCAGATTCTTCGGCATACCAGATACCAGACCAGACACATCCTTTTCCAGTTTATGTGCAGAGGCATCTGTAAAGATAACAATGACATGACGCTTTTTAAGGCCTTCCTGTGTCCAGTCAGACTTGATTGCCTTCACAAGCGCTTCCAAGCCGGACTCCGGTTCGTCGCCGCCGCCGGTTGCTCTCAGTCCCATCACGAATTTTTTATACTCATCAATCTCCTGTGGAATCAAGAAAAATTTGGACTCTTCAAACGGCTTGCTGTCCACATAGATATCGCGGAATCCAATCACCTTCAAACGAAGCTGCTCCACATCACGGCTCTTATTTCCAAGGTACTTCACCAGTTCATCATGAAAAGCAATCGCGCTCTTCTTTACGTTTTCGATGATCGGAGACATACTTCCTGTCAGGTCAATGCAGAATACGATATCTGCGTATGTAGAAATGCCCTGACCTTTGACACTGCCTCCGGCCGGCTCTTCCTTCACGTCTTCAAATACACCCTTTTCCGATGTCTCAAAATCGTCTACATCGAAATCATCATCGGACTTTCCTTTCTTTGCCTCTTCTTCCAGATCATCAAAGTCAAATTCCATATCAAAGCTTTCTCCCATCCGTTTGTCCTCCTGTTGATTGATATCCTATCCCAATGTGTTCCATATTTCCTCTTCTGTCGTATTTTTCGTTTTCTGCCTATGCCAACCCCGCACACTGCACTATCATCCACGCTCTCATACTGCCCCGCTCATCCGGTGCAAACTGGTACATCAGAGAAAACATGCTATATGGGCAAAAAGCCGAAAAATTCTTCTACGCAATGCCTTATATAGAAAATATTACCATATTTCCACGTTCTGTTCAATAATATAAATCTTTAAATTTTCTTACAAAAAAAGAAATGAAAAGAAGGAAAATCCTCTCGCCCTCGTCTCTGATGGCTTTGAACATTTTCCCTCTTATTCTTTTTCATCATTTTCCGTCTCTGTCAGGTACTGCCTTCTGACATATGACGGATTTTGTTTTTTCCGTCTCTGTCAGACGGTATCAAACAGTTTTATACTACCTGATGCTTTGCCACATATACTGGGAATGTGTCAGTTCCCTTGACTTCTTTTCCAGCAGTGATGGTTACTTTCTTATCTGTGATGATGTGCTCAAGTTTAGCATCTGCCTCAACAACGGTATCCTGCATCAGCACACAGTTCTTTACAACTGCGCCCTTTGCAATCTTAACGCCGCGGAACAGAACGCTGTTTTCTACTTCGCCCTCGATGACACAGCCGTCTGCTGCCATGATATTCTTTGCCTTTGCGCCGGCAATGTATCTGGTCGGGTTATCGTCACGAATCTTTGTGTAGATGGAATTTCCAGCGAACAGGCCGTCCAGATTTTCCTCTTTCAGAAGTTTCATGTTCTCATCAAAGTAGCTCTTCATGTCGCTGATGTATGCCAGATAGCCGTCATACTTGTAAGCCTGTACATTTAACTTCTCCAACTGAGGAGCCAGGATGTCGCGCTCAAAGTATACATATCCGCGAACATAAGCGGTGTTAATCTGGTCAATCAGAAGCTCTCTGTCAATGACGTAGATATTCATAGCCAGATTCTGTACGCCCGCTTCTTTGGAGTTGATGTAGATTTTCTTTACTCTTCCGTCTTCTGTAGTCAGAGTATAATACAAATCCTTGCTGGAGGTGCGGGATTCCATCAGACCAGACGGAATCTCTCTCTCTGTATAAGCAACTGTCACATCTGCGCCGCTTGCCACATGTGCATCAATCAGGGCTTTGAAGTCGAAGTTTACTGCGATATTCGCGTCAGCCATCACAACATACTTCTCCTTCTGGTCCTTTAAGAAATCCAGAACACTCGCGAGAGCTTCCACACGGCCGTTATAAACCTTTATGGTCTTCTCTGCGAATGGAGGAACAATATTTAAACCACCGTTTTTGCGGGTCAAATCCCACTCACGGCCAGAGCCCAAGTGGTCCATCAAAGAATGATAATTCTTGCGGACAATAATGGAGATATTGTCGATTCCGCAATTTACCATACTGGATAAAACAAAGTCTACCATACGATAACGGCTTGCAAAAGGAATGGAAGCCATCAAACGCTCGCCGACCAGTTCAGGAACAAGAGAATCGTAACTGTTTGGGAAAATAATACCCAGTGCATTTGCGTTAGAATTTACCATTGTTCTTCACCACCTTTTACATTATT
>JAUNGE010000018.1 GCA_030524675.1 bacterium | reverse complement strand
GCCGGAAAAGCCCGGAGTATCAAGGGAAAACAGCTCAAAAACTCGCGCAGTACGGTCTCAAAGCAGCTCGTCGCGCTCCGCAGTTCAGCAAGCGATAATTTATCGTTTCATACAGAAATTACAGAAATTAGTAAAACCCTTGAAAATATTGGATTTTCAAGGGTTTTCTTTATTTTTGAAACTCTGTCAGACAGCATAAAAAAACACAAAATTTTCACGGTAACTTACACATACCTTACTATGCCTTAAACGAAATTAAGTGAAGAATATTACTTTTAGGGCATATCTTTGGCATAATAGTAAAGTTTGAAACAAAGAAGTAGAGGTTATCCAAAAACCAAAGGGCACAACAAAGAAACCATCCCAAGGGTGGTTTTAAGAAAGTAAATATAGATGAAACGAGTTTTTTAGCTGTGGGGAAAACAGACATATCGGCTTCGATTTCAGAGAGCACCTGAATCTCAGTGATTGGGTTCTTATCGAATCCTGGGACGGTTCGAATAAGGGTAAGGACTTATTCGTATTTATCACTGAGACGAAAGATTTCCCGTTCTATTTCTGTTTGATGCATTTCTAATTCTTCGATGTGATGAAGACATCGTCTAAGTTTCACAGCTTGTTCCGTAGAGATAGCACCATCAACAGCAGCCTGTATTTCTTCAATAGGAGTTTTACATCTGTCATGAAACATAACGCCTTTCAGAGTACAGTTTCTTTGGAAGAAATTGACGATAGCGAAAAGTGATCAACATAAAAAATCCACATAATTTTTTTCAAAAAACTATTGACCGATAGTAACAACCGTAAAATATAATCGGTTACAACAAGCGGTTCAAACAAACACATTGTATCTTTGAGATTACAGGAGGGCATTAACATGAATAAATTTACATTTTCTTATCCCACAAAGGTTTATTTTGGTGAAGGGAGCGTCGCACAGGCTTTTGCCGCAGAGCTCGGCAAGGTAGGCGAAAATGTGATGTTGGCTTATGGCAGCGGTTCCGTAAAAAAGAACGGTGTTTACGATGAAATGAAAGCAATGCTTTCTCAGGCAGATAAAAAAGTGGTGGATTTCTCCGGCATTATGTCGAACCCCACCTATACCAAGGTGCAGGAAGGCGCGGCGCTGGCCCGTGAGCATCATGTGGATTTCATTCTGGCGGTAGGAGGCGGTAGTGTTATTGACTGTTGCAAGGTGGTTTCCGCACAGGCTATGCTGGAGGAAGATATTTGGAACATGGAGTACGGCAAGGGAAAATTCCCTACGGCAGGGATTCCGATGGGTGCGGTCGTGACGGCTTCTGGCACTGGTGCCGAGATGAACGCTGGCGCGGTGATCACTTATGAGGAGAAAAAGTGGAAAGGGCCGGTGTTTGGAACCGCAGCTTCCTTTGCCGTTCTTGATCCGGCCTACACCATGTCAGTACCGCCCATGCAGGTACTTTCTGGAGCTTTTGATACCCTGAGTCATGCGATGGAAACTTACCTCGGAAACTCCGATGAAGATAATGTGTCGGATGATGTGGCGTTAGCAATCATGCGCAACACGGTAGTCAATATGCGGCGTTTGCTGAACAACATCCATGATATGCAGGCCAGAAGCAACCTGATGTGGGATTCTGCTATGGCGGAAAACGGGATTTTGAAATGCGGCCGCCTGACTGATTTTCAGGCGCACCAGATCGAGCATCAGTTGGGCGCCTATACAGATTGTAACCACGGGCAGGGGCTTGCGGTAATCCATCCCGCCTATTACCGCCACATCGTGAAAGACGCGCCGGAGAAATTCACCCGGTTGGCAAAAGTCGTTTTCAATGTAGATACTGCAGAGGCTGGTGTGGATGCGCTGGAAAGCTTTATCAAAGAGTGCGGGCTTCCTACCAAAATGAATCAGTTAAAATCCACGGTTGAAATTACACCGGAGGTGCTGCGTCAGGTGGCGGATACCTGCAATGTGATTAAATGTGGCCCACGCGAGCTTGATCGTGAGGAAATCTATGAGATCCTGATGGAATGTATGTAAGGGTGTGCTGTCAACTATCCACGACCTAAAAATCATGGGCTTGTAACTGCCCCATCGTGCAAACGGCTATGCCCGCGACTTTTAATCCCGATAGGTATTACTGTCTAAAGTGGCGTTACATCATAGGGTAGTTGACAACACCCTTTACACCAGAGATTTACTCGGGGCTGACGAAACCGAAACCATAGCGGAGTCGTTGCAAATAGAAGAACCTACTGACGAGGTGAGTGAGGAACCCACAGAAGAGCAGGAAACAGCAGAGACAGACGAAAATGATGGAAGTGTTCTGATTGCGTATTTTTCGTATACAGGAAATACCGAGAAAGTAGCGCAGATGATTGCAGAATATACCGGCGGTGATCTAGCTGGGATTCAGCGGGCAGAGGAATATGAGAATTTACAGGAAGAATAGGTAGTAAGTGATTGACATCTGAATGTTGAGGAAACACGGTTAGTGCTGCACCAGTAACACTTATAACCTGAGACTATGAACTGATGAACGAAACGAGACTTCTCCGGAAATCTCATTTTATTTATACTATAGATGATGGTAAATGAGATTGGATAAGGAAGAATGTCGTGAACTGCCCATCACCTAAAGGGAATGGGATTCTAAGGGGCTTCGCTCCTAAACGGACATGTCGCCTGACGGCGACACTACCATGATATGAAAGTCGATTGACGAGACTTTCATAGTAAATTACAAATAGCAATAAGGGAGAATAAACGTGAATAATTTTATCTTTGAAAACGCAACGAAAGTCTATTTTGGAAAAGGCTGCGTCAAGGAATATTTGGCCTGTCTTTCCAGCCATTACGGACAGACGGTTTTGCTGGCCTATGGCGGCGGTTCCATCAAGAAAAATGGCGTCTATGATGAGGTAATGTGCAGTCTGAAAAAAGCTGGAAAAAATGTCATTGAGTTTTCTGGCATTATGGCAAACCCTACCTATGCAAAAGTGCTTGAAGGCGCAAAGCTGGCTAGGGAGAACAAGGTAGATCTGATTCTTGGCGTGGGCGGCGGCAGCGTCATGGATTGCTGTAAAGCGATTTCCATGGCGGCGGTGTATGACGGTGACATTTGGGCGGATTTCTGGGCAAGACAGGGTATTGTGGATTTTGAGCCGCTGCCTCTTGGTGTAGTCGTTACGGTGGCTGGAACAGGGAGTGAAATGAATGGTGGCGCAGTGATTACCAACGAAGATGTAAAGGTCAAGACAGGGCGGGATTATCCAAGGTGTAATCCCAAATTTGCGCTGATGGACCCTGCCTATACTTACAGTGTCCCAAAGCAGCAGATGGTATCTGGTGGATTTGACATTCTCTCCCATATCATGGAGACCTATTTCAGTGAACCCAATGAGGAGAATGTGTCCGATGATATTTCTGAAGCGCTGATGCGGGGCGTGATTCGTGACCTGCGCGCGGCTATTGAGAACCCAGAGGATTATATCGCCAGAAGCAACCTGATGTGGGAATCCACAATGGGAGAAAACCGTATTATCAAGCTGGGCAAGCGGATGGACTTTGAGTGCCATCAGATGGAGCATCAGCTTGGCGCTTATCTGGACTGTAATCATGGCGCAGGACTGGCGGTACTGCATCCGGTATATTACCGGCACATCTATCGGGAAGGACTGCCCAAGTTTCGGAAATTTGCCGTGAATGTCTGGGGCATTTCTTCGGAAGGCAAAACCGAAGAAGAACTTGCCCGTGCTGGAGTGGAGGCTCTGGCAGACTTTATCAGAGAAATCGGCCTCCCTGTCACACTGCGAGAATTAGGCGCAGATGAATCCACGGACTTGAAAGCCATTGCGGATTCCTGCAATCTGGCACCCGGCAGCTATAAAAAAATGACGCACGAAGAAATCTTGAAAATCTTTCAGGAGTGTTATTAAGAAATACCGCAAGGGCATACCAGAATGTCTTGGAAAGATAGACAGAAATAAGGAAATACCGCAAGGGCATACCAGGATGTCTTGAAAAGATAGACAAAAATAAGGAAATACCGCAAGGGTATACCAAGACGTCTTGAAAAGACAGACAAAATAAAGAAAGGAAAATTGACTATGAAAAAGATAGTTGCATTATTTTTGAGCGTATCCCTGCTCTTCGCGCTGTCTGCTTGCGGCAGTCAGAACAGCGGAAATACTGCTGAGAAAGCTCAGTCCAGCAGCGCAAGCACCGAGACTGTTGAGACTGTTGATGAAACGGCGGCTGAGACAACGGAAGAGACGCTGGAAGAGATTTCAACAGAAGCTCCGGCTGAGGCATCCGCGGATGAGTCGGAATCCACAGAAGGAAAAGTTCTGGTTGTTTATTATTCGGCAACAGGTAATACCGAGGAAGCTGCCAATTATATCGCTGCGGCAACTGGGGCGGACATGCTTGAGCTGGTGCCGGTGGAAGCGTATACAGATGAAGATTTGAATTATAGCAATGATAGCAGCCGTGTGGTGTATGAGCATGACAATCCGGATGCGAGAGACATAGAATTGGTGGAATCCACCGTTTCTGATTGGGAGTCCTATGACACAGTATTTATCGGTTATCCCATCTGGTGGGGAATCGCGGCATGGCCGGTGGACGGCTTCATTGAAGCCAATGATTTTACAGGGAAAACCGTAATCCCCTTCTGTACGTCCGCATCTTCCGGATTGGGAGAAAGCGGTGAACTATTGGCGGAAGCAGCAGGAACCGGAGAATGGCTGGAAGGTATGAGATTCTCCTCAAGTGTTTCCGAAGAAGATGTGCAGAGCTGGCTGGATGAATTGGGACTGTAATCAGCAGACAGGAAGTGCCTATGACAATGAAATCATGGGATGGCCGTTTTTGCATGGAAAGCGGAGGAGCAGCAGTATTGGATCAGGTTTTAGACAATATGGAGACGTCCGAAGAGTTCGGCGGCTCCAGAAAAATAGAAAATAAATAAAAGGAGTGTAGAAATTATGAGAAAAAATTTTGGACAGAATACTTGGTTTTATCCCCTGCCGGTACTGATTGTCGGCAGCTATGATGAGGATGAAAAGGCGGACGCTATGAATGCGGCCTGGGGTGGCATCTATGACAGAAATCATGTGATTTTATGTCTCAGCGCCGGACACAAGACCACGCAGAATATCAAGGCTAAGGGAGCCTTTACTGTCAGCTTTGCCGATGCTGCTCATGTGGTGGAGGCGGACTATGTGGGACTGGTTTCCGCAAACAAGGTAGACAATAAACTGGAAAAAGCGGGATTTCATACGACCCGCAGCCAGTTTGTGGACGCCCCTATCATTGAGGAACTTCCGATGACACTGGAGTGCAGGTTGGTAAAAGTCAATGAGGATGGCAATCTTATTGGTGAAATCGTCAATATCAGTGCAGAGGAACGCATCCTGAGTGAAGATGGAAACATTGATCCGGCAAAGCTCCAGGCCATTTCCTTTGACCCTGTAAATAACGCTTATCTGAAGCTGGGCGAAAAGGTGGGAAATGCCTTTGGAGACGGAGCGGCACTGAAAGAATGAGTTATTACCTGCAAGTTTAAACTGAAGAACTATGTGAGACTTCTTTAGGAACGCTTTATCCGATAAAATAAACATATCAAAGCAAAAACAGATTTGGAGGGCTTTACGATGGACTATGTAACCTTAAATAATAATGTAAAAATGCCGATGGCAGGTATCGGAACGTTTCTTCTTACTCCAGATGAGGCAGAAGCCTCTGTGTTAAGCGCATTAAAGGATGGCTGCCGGCTGGTGGATACCGCCAATGCCTATCAGAATGAGAAAGCGGTAGGACGCGCCATAAAAAAATCAGGCATTGCCAGAGAAGAAATCTTTCTGGAAACCAAGATCTGGCCCAGCTTCTATGAGCAGCCGGATGCCATAGAAAAAACGCTTAAGAGACTGGATACAGATTACATTGACCTGCTTTTGATTCACCAGCCAGCCGGTAATTATATCAGCGGCTACCGAATGATGGAAAAAGCATATAAGGAGGGCAAGGTTCGGGCTATCGGCCTTTCCAACTTTACGGCAGAGCAGATTCAGGAGATTTTGGACGTCTGTAAGGTAAAACCGGCTGTTTTGCAGACCGAGGCACACCCTTACTCTCAGGAAAAGGAGCTGAAAACGTTTCTCTCCAAAGAAGGGATCGTCATTCAGGCATGGTATCCTCTGGGGCATGGAGATTCCGCACTCTTAAATGAGCCGGTATTTGCAAAACTCGGTGAAAAATATGGAAAAACGCCTGCTCAGATCATCCTGCGCTGGCATGTACAGGATGGCAATGTTGTGATTCCAGGTTCCAAGAATCCGGAACACATCCGTGACAATTTTGCTCTGTTTGATTTTGTGCTTTCTGATGACGAAATGAAAGAAATTGCTGGGCTGAACCAGGATAAGAGATATTACCACAGCACGCCGGAACTGCTCGAAAAGTATGTAACGATGGTTTCGCCGGTGGATGAGCAGAAATAATCAGCGAATGGAGGGCGCCTTAATGAAAGCACATACTTTGGAATACTGGATACAGGTGTTTACGAGGCGGTGCAAGCAGTTAAGCGCATAAGGAAGAAGCGGGTAAGAAAAGAATGTGGCAGATATCGGTTTTTCCCTGCAAGCGACATAAGAATTTTAAGAAATAAAAAACAAGGCATTTACTTTTTTGTGGTAGAATAGTTTCGCTAAAAAAACAAAAAACACAGAAAGGAAAATGCCTCTTAATGTTTTTTATTCACATAAAAATTTTCAAAAACTATTGACCGATAGTAACAACCGTAAAATACAATCGGATATAACGAGTGGTTTAAACAAACTCATAATATAGAAATCATAGGAGGAATGACATTGAAAAGACCATATACGATATGCCATATATTGAGCGCTTTGGATGGAAAGATTACCGGAGATTTTATGAGAACAGAATCAGCAAGGGAAGTAAGCGGGGAATATGGACGTATCCGCTGTGAGTATCAGGCGGATGCATGGCTTTATGGAACAGTAACTACAAAAGAATTTACACAGGGACGTAAGCCGGAGCTTGATCTGACGGCAGAAGTTCCGGATGGCGATTTTGTGGTAGAAAACAATAGAACACTTTACTACGTTTCTGTGGATACGCAGGGTGAAATCGGATGGGAAAGCGGTACCTTCCGAAAGGCAGGGAGGCCCGATGCCCACGTGATAGAGGTGCTGACAGAAGCAATAAAACCGTTCTACAAGGCCTATCTTCGTAAACACGGCGTGTCTTATATTCTGGCAGGCTCGGACCATTTGGACTGCGAGCTTGCAGCAGAGAAGCTGTATCGGTTGTTTGGAATAAAAACGATGCTGATTTGCGGTGGCGGAACCATTAACTGGACATTTTTACAGCAGGGAGTTGTGGATGAACTGAGTTTGCTGATTGCTCCGGTGGCAGATGGAAATTCGGATTCCGTAACCGTGTTTGAAAAATCAGCGCTGCTTCCACCAAGTGCTCCCGTAACCTTTCAGCTCAAGAAGGTAGAACGGCTGAGAGCAGATGGCATCCGTCTGGTGTATACCGCGAATCACAGGGAATAGTGATTGCCTCCTGTGTTGTTCACAAAAAAATCATATATAATTTTTAAATAGATATTGACCGGTAGTAACTACCGTATATTATAATCGATTATAACAAGCGGTTTAAACAAACGCATTATAGCATAGAAACAACGATATGATACCAGGGTTAAAAGGTCAGAAATCCGATGCAAGCTTGCTTGCAAGAGGATTTTTGACCCCAACATCATGATATTGTAAGAGTGAGGAGTGATGATTACGATGAAAGTATTGCTCGTAAATGGCAGTTCCCGAAAAAATGGCTGCACCAACGCAGCGCTGTGTGAGGTGAAGCGTGCCTTGCAGGAAGAAGGGATCGAGACGGAAGAATTCTTTATCGGAAATGAGGCGCTTCCAGATTGCATTGCCTGTCGCAAATGCAGGGAGATTGGGCGCTGCATATTCCATGACAGTGTAAATGAATTTGTGGAAAAGGCGAAATCCGCGGATGGTTTTGTCTTTGGCTCTCCAGTCTATTTTGCGCATCCTAGCGGCAGACTTCTGACATTTATGGACAGAGCTTTTTATTCTGGCAGGGAGGCGTTTCAATTTAAGCCTGCGGCAGCCGTTTTATCTGCGAGACGTGCAGGAACCACAGCATCCTTTGATGTTATCAACAAATATTTCACAATTTGCTCCATGCCTGTAGTTTCCTCTACCTATTGGAATCATGTTTACGGCGCACAGCCGGAGGAAGTAGCGGAGGATAAAGAAGGACTTATGACGATGTATAACATTGGAAAAAACATGGCGTGGCTGCTGAAATGTATTGCCATCGGAAAAGAAAATGGACTGACACATCCAGACAATGAAAAAGTATTAACAAATTTTATAAGGTAAGGTACAGTCAAGGTGAAATGGAGGACATGCTTATGAATAAAGAGACAGCACAAAGAATTCAAAACTTATTTATCGGGGTCGAATCTCCTTTAAGCAGAACAGATCCGGAGTTTGTGGAGATTGTCGCAAATTTCTCCCAGGACGAAGTAATAAAGGCAAACAAGCTGACACAAAAGGAACAAATGCTCTGTGTTTTGTCCGCATTGCTCGGCTGCCAGGGAATGGGAGAATTTCAAAATATGCTCCATGCCGCCCTCAACGTGGGAATTGACCCCATTGCAATTAAGGAGGTCGTCTATCAGGCGACAGCTTATCTTGGAATTGGCCGTATCTATGATTTCCTCATAGTGACAAATCAGATTATGGAACAGCATGGCATTGAGCTGCCGCTTGCGCCGCAGGCAACAACAAACGAGAAGACCAGATTTGACGATGGCCTCACGAAGCAGGTTGAGTTATTTGGAGAGAATATGGCAAAACGGCAGACGGATGGTCCGGTACTTCGCCGGAATATCAATCGCTGGCTGGCGGACAACTGCTTTGGCGATTACTATACCAGGAAGGGTCTAAACGATCAGGAACGTGAGATGATTACGTTTTGCTTTATTCTCGCGCAGGGCGGCTGTGAAAATCAGCTTCGCGGCCATACGGCAGGAAATTTGGGTGTGGGTAATGAGAAAGAAAAATTGTACAGCATCGTGGAACAATGTATGCCTTATATCGGCTATCCTCGTAGCTTAAACGCTATGAATATCATAGACGAAGTATCAAGAGCAATGGAGAATCAATAGTTTGCTGCTGTTAATATCGAAGGGAAGAGAATATAAAACATTCCCATAAAAATTTTTAAAAAGCCATTGACCAATAGCAGCAAATGCAACATATAAAAGGAGCAAAATTCTATGAAAAGAGTAACAGCCATTCTTCTTTCTGCTCTGCTGGTTCTTTCTTTAGCCGCTTGTGGCAATAGCAATCAGAATACGGTGAAGAACACACCAGCGGAAACAGAGGTAACAATTCTGGTAACAGAAGCCGAAGATGACAGCACAGAAAGAACAGAGGAAACCACAGTTGGTGAAGCAGAAACTTCAGATACGGCAAAAACAGAAAGCAGTAATATTCTGATTGCATATTTTTCTGTCATGGAAACGGACGGCGTGGATACTGTAGCTGGTGCGAGCCGTGTGGCAGTGAACGGAGAGGTTTTGGGAAACAACGAGTACGTTGCCCAGATCATTCAGCGTGAGACAGGCGGCGATCTGTTCTCCATCGAAACAGTGCAGGATTACCCTACAACGCATGAGCCTCTTTTGGAATTTGCCTACAATGAGAAAGCCGACAATGCAAGACCAGAACTGGCAACACAGATTGAAAATCTCGACAGCTATGATGTGATCTTTTTGGGCTATCCGAACTGGAACGCGGACCTGCCGATGCCGCTCTATACATTCCTTGAACAATATGATTTCAGCGGCAAAACCATCATTCCGTTTACTACGCACGGCGGAAGCGGATTCTCCAGAACCATTCGGACAATTTCAGAATTGCAGCCGGGAGCAACTGTTATTTCTGAGGGCCTTTCTATCTCCCGAAACAGTGTATCAGGAGCAGAAAGCGAAGTTGTGCAGTGGGTAAATGGACTTGAACTGTCAATTCAATGACAGGCGGAGAAAGTGTGTTAAGGCATAAATCCCGATAGTGTTTCACACTGTCGGGAAACAGAAGGAGGCAGTCTAAATGAAACCAAAGATGTTCACAAAAATATGCGTAGATATTGGTATGACACTTGCTCTGCTGCTCCTGATGACATATGAGTTGATAGGGCAGGCTGCTCATGAATGGTTGGGAATGGGAATGTTTGTCCTGTTTGTTGCTCATCATATTTTGAACGACAAATGGACCGCAAATCTTTTGAAGGGCCGTTATACACCGCTGCGCATCTGGCAGACGCTCTTGGTGGTCTTGGTGCTGCTCAACATGATCGGTTCTATGGTCAGCGGCGTGATTCTTTCCCGTCATGTCCTCGCTTTTCTGCCCATCAGCAAAGGCCGTTCCTTTGCCAGAAGCTTGCACATGGTTTGCGCTTACTGGGGATTTGTATGGATGTCCCTTCATTTAGGGCTGCACTGGAGCATGATGATGGCAATGGCAAGAAAGGTATTTTCAACGTCCTCCCCAGCCCGCACTTGGATACTGCGGACTCTGGCCCTGGCTATCGCTGGCTACGGCGCGTATGCTTTTTTGAAACGAGATATCGGAAGTTATATGTTTCTGCGAATAGAGTTTGTTTTTTTTGACTTTGAGGAAGGGCTGATATTCTTCCTGTTGGATTATCTAGCTGTTATGGGCCTGTTTGTATGTATCGGTCATTATTTTGCAGAGATTTTGAAACGTTGTGGCCGAAAGAGAACACAGACATGAAACTGCGCAGCTTTATAGAGTTGTGTGTGACAAGTGCCTCCGGAATTTTTTGTCCTTTTTGCTCATACTTCCTCGCTCGTCAAATGTCCAGTCGGCCTGGTGTGCAAGCACCCCTGCCGCCTGGCCGCTTGACGAGATTTTTATAGTAAAATCTTCTTGACATTCGCTCTGTCACCTGATATTATCTATACGTTATCTAATTATCACTCTACCATGGTAAAGTGATAGCAGAGGGAATTGTGAGGAGGAAATTATTATGAGAAAATTCATGAAAGTTATGATGGCAGGTGTGATGACTGCTGCAGTACTGGCTGGATGCGGAAGCTCCAATACGAATACTACAACGGCAGCAGCACCGGAGACTACAGCAGCGCAGACCACTGCTGAGACGACCGCAGCAACCACAGCGGCAGAAACTACGACAGCAGCCGAGACAACGATGGCAGCACAGAGTGAAGAAAGCGATATGGCTTATGTGAAGGAAAAGGGAACTCTGGTTGTAGGTATTACAGATTTTGAGCTGATGGATTATAAGAATGAGAGCGGGGAGTGGATTGGATTTGACGCCGATATGGCAAAGGCATTTGCTGAGAGTCTGGGCGTGGATGTAGAGTTTGTGGAGATTGACTGGGACAACAAGATTCTGGAATTGGACGGCAAGACCATCGACTGTGTATGGAATGGAATGACTCTGACAGCAGATGTTCTCAGCGCGATGGAGTGCTCCAATGCATACTGCAACAATGCACAGATTGTGATTGTTCCGGCTGATAAGGCAGACCAGTATCAGGATGTGGACAGTCTTTCTGGTCTTTCTTTTGCAGTAGAGGCAGGCAGTGCAGGTGAGGAACAGGTGACAGCTCTGGGACTGAATTTTACACCAGTAAAGGCACAGTCTGATGCTCTGATGGAAGTGGCAGCAGGTACTTCTGACGCAGCAGTGATTGACTCTCTGATGGCAGCAGCTATGGTGGGAGAGGGCACCAGCTACGAAAATCTGACTTACACAGTTGGCCTGAACAGCGAGGAGTACGGTGTAGGTTTCCGCAAAGGCTCTGACCTGGCAGAAGCACTGAACGAGTTCTTTGCAGCAAGCTATGCAGATGGCAGCATGCTGGAATGTGCAGATACATATGGCGTGCAGGCAGCAGTGATTGAACAGTAGGAAAACGAACAATAGGGCAGCGAACAGTAAAATTTTGGATGGTAAAGCTGTGAGCGGTAACATTGTGAGTGATAAAACTGTGAACAGGAAAACTGTGGACAGCAAGGCAGTGAAGAATACTGGCAGTTGAGAGAAAATGTGGAAGCTGAGTTTGGAGAAAGCAGGATAGATACATGGAACAGATACTGGAACAGATGCCGATAGTAGTGCATTCACTGAATATCGGATTTATGCAGACCTTAAAGCTCTTTTTTGTGACATTGATAGGCGCCATTCCGCTCGGATTGGTGATTGCCTTTGGCTCCATGTCGCGCTTTAAGGTGCTGAGCTACTTTACAAAAATTATTGTCTGGATTGTGCGCGGAACGCCGCTGATGATTCAGCTTCTGATTATTTATTATTTCCCAGGTTTGGTATGGAAAAAGCCCATCTGGGGAGGCGGCGAGACCGGACGTTTTCTGGCGGCATCTGTATCCTTTATTTTTAACTATGCCTGCTATTTCTCTGAGATTTACCGCGGTGGTATCCAGAGCGTTCCTGTGGGGCAGGAGGAGGCTGGTCTGGTGCTCGGCATGACAAAGAGCCAGATTTTCTTCAAGGTTACACTGCTTCAGATGATTAAGCGGATTGTGCCGCCTATGTCAAACGAAATTATCACGCTGGTAAAGGATACGTCTCTGGCGCGCATTATCGCGCTGCAGGAGATTATCTGGGCTGGACAGGCATTTATGAAGGGGTCTCAGGGCATCTCTGGCGCTATCTGGCCGATGTTCTTTACAGCAATCTATTATCTGATTTTCAGTGGAGTCCTGACGATTGTGCTTGGACGGCTGGAGAAAAAGTTGGATTATTTCAGGTAGGGAGGTGGAATCTGTGGCAATTTTAGAGGTAGAGCATATCAGTAAGACATTTGAGCACACAAAAGTGCTGAAGGATATCAGTTTTTCGCTGGAAAAAGGCCAGGTAGTTTCCATCATCGGTTCTTCGGGAAGTGGTAAGACAACGCTGCTTCGCTGCCTGAATTTTTTGGAGCGCCCTGACACTGGTATCATCCGTGTGGGTGGCGAGACTCTTTTGGATACCAGCAACCCTGCCACGGCGCAGGAAGCAGAAATCCGCAAAAAGCGCCTGCATTTTGGTCTGGTGTTCCAGTCTTTCAATCTGTTTCCACAGTATACGGCGCTTGGCAATGTGATGCTGGCAAAGGAGCTTCTGGCAAAAGAACAGCCGGATTATAAGGCAAGAAAGCGGGAGATTCACAAAGAAATCCAGAGTGAGGCAGAAGAACTGCTTCGGCAGATGGGACTTTCGGAGAGAATGAATAATTATCCGCATCAGCTTTCCGGCGGCCAATGTCAGCGTGTAGCGATTGCCCGAGCACTGGCGCTGAAACCGGATATTCTGTGTTTTGACGAGCCGACATCCGCTCTGGATCCGGAGCTGACAGGCGAAGTGCTTCGAGTGATTAAGGAGTTAGCAGACCAGAAAACGACTATGATTATTGTGACACATGAAATGGCGTTTGCGAGGGATGTGGCGAATCATGTGATTTTTATGGATGATGGGCATATTCTTGAGCAGGGTACTCCGGAAGATGTGTTCCTGCACTCGAAAGAAGTGCGCACACGGCAGTTTTTGTCCCGTTTTAATAAGGGATAATAGGGAACATAGTGTGGAATGGTACGAAAATGCGCGAAAGTACAGGAATGTGTGTCAAAGAAAATTGCGCAATATAGTTTGCTGTGGTAAAATAAATAACAGGAATATTAGAAAATCAGTCTTGGTCAGATTCCGGACTGATTTTTTCGTATACGTGGAGTTGAGACATATTTCAGAAGTAATTCTGCAAGGGAGAGGTATGAGGAAACTATGGGAAAGACAATAAGAATAGGGATTGATTTTGGAACATCATACTCATTTGCAGGGTTCCAGCACGGCGATTTTGTCATGCCTTTGATTCCTGCAAAAGAAAGATATGGAATTCCATCTGTTTTTTATTATGACGGCACCAGTAAACTGGTCGGAAGAATGGCAGAAAAGAGGGGAAAAAATAAACCGGATTGCGTGGTGTATTCTATCAAGAGAAATCTGGGACAGAAAGCCCTTTCTGTGGGTGGAAGGGTGTTTTCCGTCAAAGAAGTGGTGAAAGAAATTATCAGTTATATTATCCAGTGTGCGGAAGAGCAGCTCAAAACCGTATATATGGAAGAATATGACAGCATAGAGGCCGTTATCACGGTTCCAGTGGAATTTCTGGAACCAGAGCTGAATCTGATACGGGAGGCGGCGTCGGAAGTAGTGCTTGGCAATGGGACCAATCTGCAGATTACGGGTGTGCTTAAGGAACCGGTAGCAGCTGCCATTGAGTATTTTGGAATAAAGAAAGAAGAAAAAGTCAATATTTTGGTGTATGATTTGGGTGGCGGCACGTTTGACGCAGCGTTAGTCTGTGCCAGTCCAGAGGGAGAATTCCCTTATAAAGTGATAGACCAGGACGGGGACCGAAAGTTGGGTGGAGATGATTGGGACAGAATGTTGGCAATGTGGATGGCAGCACGCTATCGAGAGATGTTTCAGGCAGAACCGTCATTTGAGATATTGGAGCAGCTGCTGCGGGAAGCAAAAACATACAAGGAAGACCTGACAGAATTGGAAGCTGTGAATGATGAAGTTATGATAGAGGGGGAGTATCTGCCAGTAGAAATCACGAGAGCTGAGTTTGAGAAGCTCACAAAGCCGCTTTTGGACAGAAGTTTGATGAAGCTGCGGCGGCTTTTGGAACGGAATCCGGACACGAAGATTGACCATGTGATTCTGACCGGAGGAAGCAGCTATATGCCACAGGTAAAGAAGGCGTTAGAGAGCTGTGGCCTGTTCAAAAAGGGAACGGATATCCTTCTGGTTGAGCCGGAACATGCGATTGCCTATGGAGCGGCACGCTTCGCTGCGACCAGAAGAGCGGACGCAGTCAGCAAAAAAGTGGTGGTGGAAAAGAAGCTGATTGAACTGAGAGCTACGCACAGCTATGGGATTCTGTATAGCAATTATAAGACAAGGACAGAGTTTTTGGGACTCTTTATCTACAAGGGAGATAAGCTTCCTGTTTCCGTGAAAAAGCATTCTGCCACAGGATATGAGAATCACCGCAAAGTCGTGTTTAAGATTTATGAGTCGGATTATGATGGAAAGGAAAAATTTATTGAAGCTTCTAAAGGGCATCAGATTATGTCTGTAACTATGATGAGAAAAGAAGAGAACGTGCCGGCGGGCACGATTTCAGAGGATACCATGTCACTGACAGAAGACGGAATACTGACATTTGAATCAAAAGATATTGTGAGCGGGATGGAAGTAAAGAAGATGACTTCCGTTAAGAGGAATCTGTAGAGCATAGAAGGAAAAGGGGAAAAAGCAGAAAATAACGGTAAGGAAGAAAAAAGGAGAAGACAGATGGCAGAGTGGAGAAACAGAAGAAAAGTGAGGGAGAGACAGCGGCAACTGCGGGAGCTGGAGAGGAAGATACGCGAGAAGGAAGAAGAACTTCAGGGACAGTGCGAACTGCATGAGACGGTTTTAAAGCAGAGAGTGGAAGAAGCAGACAGCAAAGATAGCGCGGTTTTGGCACAGGGAAAAACCGAAGCCGATTGCGAGAGAAAGCTGGAAATTGAGGCAGACCATGAAGATGAAGAAACTGAAAGAGCGCAGAGAGAAGCAGAGAATGAGGCGTATTTGAGAGAAGTGAGAGCGGACATTGCTAGGAGGATGGAGTTTGAGGACCAGCTTTGTGATGAAATGCGGAAAGTCAGCTGGAGCTTTAAGCGCAGCGCCGAGCAGATGATGGAAGAATGGCAGCAGAGAACGCAAGAACTCATCTGTGAGATCAACCAGAATACAGAAAAAACTCTGGAAACGTGGGAGAAAACTGCGGCGAATGCGGCAAATATTGTGGTGAATACAGAGCGGAGGATTCGGCGGGATGACTGCGATGCGCTTCTCTGGAATTTTTGTGAGCTGCAGGAGCAGGTCTTTTATACAGTACCAGAGAGAGAGCTGGGATTAAAGCTGACGCAGGTGGAGCGCTATTTGAGACGTTTCCTGAAAGTGCTGAATCGCATGGGATATGAGCATTACATTCCAAAGACTGGGGAACTGTTTGACGAAGAATTCCATGAAAAGGGAAAATGGCCCGATGGCGATGCGAAAAAACAGAGTGAGAAAGTATGCACCGGAGCGGATACTATGAAAAGCGGGAATGAAAATTTGGAATCACAGGGAAAGGGAGAGACTTTCGGGATGCCTGAGGCAGAGCATGTGGTGCGTGTGGTTCACTATGGATTCAAAAAAGACGATGAAATCTGCGTGAGGGCAAAAGTGACAGTCGAAAAGAAATAAGTTATGAGTATGAGGGATAGCGGAGCTGATTGGGAGACGGTAGATAACGTTGTCAGAAGAGATAAGGAAGAACATGCAGCGCCGTATGACGGGATGATTCTGGTAGCTGCGTTTGACAGAGAGAGGCTGGATTTGACACTCTGGAAGGTGGAGGAGAGCAGAAGGGAAGTGCTAAAACAGTACAGACTTGGTGAAGAAAAGAAGGAAACTGCGTGTACTGGCACAGGATGGCTGAGAGAGGCTTTGAGGCTGGCAAAAGAGGAGAAAAGCCCAGAAGCAAAAGAAAGTCAGAAGTATGACAATGCTCTTAGGGAGCTGGAGGAGAAAATACAGACAGATTCCAAGCGATGTGAACGCCTGATGGAAGAGTATTTTGAGTATCCGGAGGCGATGGATGAAGAAGTCCTGTTTGTTGTGTCTGCTCTGGAAGAACAGCAGATATGCTGCGGGCATTTGAAGCGTGCCTTTGACACCGTGATTTTGCCAGAACTGACATCTGCGGTCACACGGATGTCCGCTGTGAGAGCATTTGACCTGGAGCATACCCGCATTGTGATAACAGGAGAGCCAGGATATACTTGCTGTATGCAGGCTGCTCTGAGAGAGTATTTTGGGAGTCGGATGGGCGCCATTGACAGGCGTTTTCTGACACTGTTTTTGAAAAAAAGGAACCGGCTGCTGGCGGCAGAGCAGAAGAATGCAGCGAATGTGGTATTCGCTTATGAGATTGGTGTGGTTTTAGGAGGGATAGATGGGACATTCCGGTATCAGAACTGTTTTATCCCGCTGGCAAAAAATGGAGAATCTGTGAAACATTACAGAAATCCAGTCTATATAAAGGAACATATAGTGGTGATGAACACTGCATTAAAGTCTTGCTATCTGCAGCTTTATCTTAAGACAGAAGAGGAAGAACGGATATGTTTCTTTCTGGAGAAAAATGCAGGGGAATGTTTCCCGATGGAGAAAAAGTATATGGAGTATCAGCTTGGACTGTCGATGGAAGAGGAAAGAGTTCCCTGCCTCTGTATACGCAGTGAGAGCGGTAATGTGAGAAAAATACAGATAGAAGAACAGTTGGACAGAGGGATAGAGGCAATTTTGGAACACCAGAAGAAGAGAGGAAAATAAAATGGACAAGCAGACAGTCAGAGATTTCCTGGTGATGCAGATGAATGAGGCGGAACGGGCAGAGACGGAGCAGGAGTCAGCATTGTTGTTTCTGCTGATGGCGGACTATCTTCTGGGGGCGGTTTGGAAGCAGCCGGAACTATTTGACAAAATGGATATTGTGCAGCTTAGAAGAGCATTTTTGCGGTGTGGCAGCGCAGGAGAGAAAATCCGCATGTTCTATGAGAACTATCATATGCCGCTTCAGGAGACATCCGAGAGAATCCTAGAGCGCATCAATCAGAATGTGACCCAGATTGAGCAGCAGCACCAGAAAAGTGTGCAGCTGGAGGCGGAAATTATCAAAGAGCAGGAGACGGCGCGCGCGCTGCAGGAGGCGAATCAGGACGTACTTTTAAAAGAGAGAGAGTTGGAAGAGCGAAAAGAGTCATGTTTAAAGCTGCAGCAGACGATTGCGAAGTGTCAGCAGATTTTGGAAGAAATCACGCTGGAAAAACTGGGTGAAATGCAGAGGGAAAAGGAGCAGTTGGTGCAGGAGAAGACCCAGAGGGAAGAAGAAAAGGAGACTTTGAGCCAGGAGACGGAGGAAACTAGAAGGCGTCTGGAAGAGATAACAGCGCAGGAGGAACAGCTCAGAGCGCAGAAGGCATCTGATGAGGAGAGAGAAAAGCAGGTGCAGATACAGACCGAGGAACTGAGGGCAAAAATACAGGAAACGCAGATGAGGACCACGGTGCTGGAGGCGGAGGCGTCTGAACTAGCTGCTCAGGTTTTGGAGGCGCAGAATGCTTATGAAGAATTGCGGGCGTATCTGAAAGAAAATGAGCGCATGGAAGAGCAGATTCTGGAAGATGGTTATTTTGACAGGCAGAGTTTTCTGCGGGAGTTGGAATCGGTCAGAAAGCAGGGAAGTGCTCTGACAGAGCAGTACAGCAGACTGCTAGGAAATGTGTTGGAAGATGCACAGACTCTGTATGACAAGATAAGGGAATGGCAGCGAAAGAAGTAGAAATATCAGAAATATCCACAAAGGGGGAGACGAGCATGAAACTCCGGCTTCATGGAACGCAGGCACAGGTGACAGCACTGGGACCTGGGAGGCGGTATGCAGTCTGGGTGCAGGGATGTCTCAGGCGCTGTCCAGGATGTATTTCCCCAAACACCTGGGATTTGGACGGCGGATACGAGAGAGATAGTGCATGGCTGGCGGAGGAAATCTTGCGCCAGGACCCAGAGTGCAGCGGAATTACTATCAGCGGCGGAGAGCCATTTTTGCAGGCGCAGGCACTCGCGGACATGATTCGGCGTGTGAGGAAGGTTCGAGAGATTGGAGTGATTCTATATACAGGAAATACGCTGGAAGAAATCCAAAAAAGAGGAGATGGTGCAGACCAGGAGCTGTTGGAGCAATGTGACTTGTTGGTTGACGGCGCTTATGTCGAAGCGCTGAATGACGGCAAGAATCTGCGAGGTTCCTCCAATCAGCGTGCGATTGCACTGACGGAGCGCTATCGGAAAGAAGCGGAAGAATATGGGACAAAAGAGGCCTATGTGGAATTTTTTGTCCATGAAAATATGATGAGAATGGTGGGAATTCCATCAAAGGAAATGCTGCGCAAGGTGCAGCAGATACAATGGTGATGAGAAAGAGTGTGAAATCAGAAGGGGAGAAAGGGAGGGTTTGATATGAGTAGCTGGGAGACTCCGGAACAGAGACAGATTCGAGAATTGCGGGAAAAAATTACATCTGTGGAAAAGAAGCGGGACAGCGCAGAAGCGGACAACAGAGCTTTGAGAAAGGATATTGACAAGGCGAGAAAAGAGGCAGAAAAACAGAACGAAAAACTGCAGGATAAGTTAAGGAAGTCGGACGAAAAACTGAAAGAAGCGCAGAGAGACATTGCCGCGCAGAGTGAGAGAATCCGCTCTCTGGATGTGGAGATAAAAGAGAAAGAACGGATTCAGAATGAGAAAATGAGACAGATGCACGAAGCTCACACAGAAGAGATGAATCGGATGAAAAAAGAGTTTCGGGCAGAGCAGGCGGAGTTAAAAGGTGAGATTGCCTCCACTAGAGCACATATGGTGGAAGGATTTCGGCGCATGGAGCGGGAGACAGACAAAAAACTGGCGGACCAGAAGAAACAGATTAACCAGAAAATTAGTCAGGTCAGCAATGTCTTAAATAAAAAAATTGCCGCAGTGGATTCTAAGCTGGATTCCCTGATAGATGGAATTCGCGCGAAAGAAGACGGGGAGAAGGAACTGGCAAAATACTGGACAGAGCAGGCAAACCGCGTTTTGAAAGAAGTGCAAGAAAACTACCGTCCGGAATTGTTTGCGCCAAAAGAGTGGGCAAAATTGCGCGATAAAATCCGCATGGCAGAGGAGGATTTTGCAAGTTCCCGCTTTAACTCTGCGGCAGATGGAGGCCGGCAGGCATTTTATGATGCGCTGGATGTAAAGGAGCTGGTAGTCTCAGCGGAAGTGGAGTGGAATTTCTGGTTCAATGTCTTGAAAGAGCGGGAAGGCCAGCTGGACGAGCTGGTGGAGAATGGTGAGAATCGCGTTTACCGGCTGGAGTTGGACGGAGAGGAGATAGAGGATGAGAACGGCATAGATTACTGGACACGCGGACAGTTTCGTATAGTGAAGCAGAGAGTGGAAGCGTTTAAGGACGAACATCTGAGTGGATTGGAACATGCATCCACAAAACATCTGCAGGATTTGGTAAACAAGCTGGTAGGTCTGACAGAAGAAGTAATGCAGGTGGAAAATGCGTCCCACACCAATTTTGCAATGGCGATCAGCCGCTATCAGCTGGCGGAAAAAATCGGAGGACTCTTGGGTGAAAATTATCAGATGCTGGATGCTGACGGCAATTATTTTTTGGAGGAAAACCGCGAAGAGTACCATGCGGTGTTCCAGAATCCGGTGACTGGGGACCAGGCTGCTGTTGTCATTACGCCAGTCGCCGGAGCAGATGGAGTGGACGCCAACCATATTGAATTGATTATTGGGAATGCGGACAACAATCCTGTCACGAGAGAGCGTATCAATGCCGTGATTCAGAGAAAACTGCAGGAAGAGGGATTGATTCAGGGAGGGTTTCCGTGTTCAGGAAAGTATGGAGACCAGACATTGGAAGAAGTGGCTCGGGTGGGAAATATCCGCAATGTGGAAGACGGTGTGGAGACAGCGAGAGCTTCCAGAGAAGGGGTTGTGATGCCAGCTGGTGCAGGGGAATATGAAAGAATCCATGAGAGAAGAGATCTGGGAAAATCTGCTGAGAGAGGAGATAGGGGTTGAGTGACAGCTATTTTACACCAGAAAATGCCATGCACCGTTTCTTTTATCTGCAGGGTCTGACTTCGGATGAATTCTACACCGACAGCGGCATGTGCGTGGACTTGGAATGGCTGCTGTTTAAAGAGCTGCAGAGAAACGGGTATGAGCGCATTATATACTATGACAGAGACTGGAAACTGTACTGCTTCGATGCGGTTTCCATGGACCTGATGCTGCGCGGAAGACGGGCAAAAGAAGAGAAAAATGAGAGAGCAGGGCTGTCTTTCGGAAGCGGCGGGGTGGAATCGGCAGATGTGTTCAAGACAAAGAAAACAGCAGGGGAAAGCAGAATAGAACACAAAACGGGAGATAAAACAGAAAGTAAAAGGGAAAGCCGGACAGCAGAAGGACGCGGGGGCGGATTGAAGAAAGGAAAATGGGGAAAGAAGAAGCATACAGCTTTGAATACAAGATTTGGCGGCAGTTTTGATACAGCAGAGGAAAGTAAGGAAAGCAGAGAACATAAAGAAAGCAAAGAAAGTAAGGAGAGCGAAAGGCCGGAAGTTTTGGATGAAGAGCAGGAGAAAAAAGAATTCCGGCGGGGAAAACAGTCGGGAATCTGGATGCAGTGGGTGGAGGAAAAACCGCTTCATGCTGGCTTGATGGATAATGAAATGGTATATAGGCAGATTGATGCTTGTATGAAGGATGTGGAGATTAAGACCGCGGTGGTTATCAATGATGCTGGAGATTTTATTCGGGACCTGGGAGATAACCGACAGCACAACCTGCAAAATTACACCAAGCTGCCCGCCTCCAATCAGAATATTATGATTTTTATTTATTCTGACCAGCAGATGCTGTCACTTCTGGAGACTCCTACCCATATTCGAGGGCAGTCGGACCAGCAATCTCAGGCAATGAGTCTGGAACGAATGTCGCAGGTGATTTCGGTGTATTGTCCGAATGCCCTGGAACTGTGCAATATGCTGAACTACTTTCGCCTGGCGCCGAACCTGAGAGTGGATGGAAAGAAAGTCAATCTGAATGTGCGCATGACGGAGATTCTGGATATTGCTCTGGAACTAAAGCGCTGTATGAGCGAGGGTGAAAAATCCATCGGAATCAAGCAGTTGTATCACAAACTGCTGCGCTATGCGGCGACAGGGCAGCAACTGACAGCAGAGAACTGTTACCAGCTTTTTGGTGAGAAAAGACATCTGACAGGTGAGCAGCAGATACAACGTCTGATTGGAATGGAGAATGTGAAAAAAGAATTATTAAAGTTTCGGGGGCATCAGACGACCAGTGAGGATAAAGTGCGCTATCTGACTTCTTCCCGCCTCCGCCCCAATCTGCCAGTTCCGGAGCGAAAAGAAATGATGCATGTGGTGCTGACCGGAAATCCGGGGACTGGAAAAACAACGGTAGCCAGGCTTTTGGGGCAGCTGTACTTTGAGATGGGATATCTGTCCAGCGGACATGTGGTGGAGACGGACAGAGAAGGACTGGTGGCTGGATATGTCGGACAGACGGCAATCAAGACTCGCGCAAAAGTGCAGGATGCGCTGGGAGGGGTTCTCTTTATTGATGAGGCGTATGCATTAAAGAGAGAGGAGAATACAAGCGGTGGTGACTTTGGGCAGGAAGCGATTGACACACTGGTGAAGGCCATGGACGAGTTCAAAGGGCAGTTTATCGTGGTGGCAGCGGGCTATAAAAAACAGATGGAGACGTTTCTCCATGCCAATCCAGGACTCTCCAGCCGTTTCCGTCTGCATCTGCACATGGAAAATTACACGCCAAAAGAAATGCGCCAGATTCTCGAGATGTATCTGGCAGAGAGAGACTGCCGCTTTTCAGAGAACATGCAGGAACAGCTGGATACGTTCTGTGAAAACTGGGTGAGCCAAGCCGACGAGAACTGGGGCAATGCCAGAGAGGCAGTGAATCTGGTGGCAGATTTGGAATTGAACTGGAAGAATGATGTGAAACATGAGACAAGGATACTTGCAGGGAAGGAATGGAAGATTCTGGAAGAGAGGCATCTGCCCCAGGAGAAGCGAGTGTATCTGATTTCTATCTCCAAAATGCGGGAGGCGGCAATGGAAGAGCTGAACCGAATGCCTGGACTCGCTTATGTAAAGCAGCAAGTTGAGAAAATCAGAAAGCGGATGATTATGGGAGATATCACAACTCCTGGACATTATGTGTTTGTCGGAAATCCTGGCACAGGAAAGACCATGGTTGCCAGACAGATGGGGCAGATTTTGAGAAATCATGGATTGCTGAAACGTGGTCATCTCGAAGAATATACGGCGGGGACGCTGGTGAATCTGGTCAGTCGGGGAAAATCGTTTGCTGAGTTGGCAGAAAAAGCGTTGGATGGTGTGCTTTTTATTGACGAAGCATATCAGCTGTTAAACTCTGCTGTTGGAGAGCAGGTGATTTTGGATTTGCTGACCTTTATAGAGAGTAATCGTGAGCGGCTCTGTGTCATCTGCGCCGGATATGAGGAAGATATGGAGCGTTTCCTCGCGTTTAATGCAGGGCTTAAGGACCGGTTCAGCGAGGTGATTTTGTTTGAGAATTACAGCGGTGAGGAATTGTGTTCGATTTTGGAATTGATGCTTCAGGAAAAGGGGTACCAGGCGGACGAGAAGTATCTGGAGTATTCTCTGAGGGCACTGACGCGTTATGTGGATATCCACGGAAGCAGCAGGCTATTTGGCAATGCACGCTATATTCGAGAACATTATCTGATCGATTCTCTGGATGCGCGCAATGAACGCCTTTTCAAAGAATATGGGGAGGCGGTTCCGGCAGAGCGAAAGAAATGGCTCACAGGAGCGGACATTCCGAAAGCATTGGTGAAATATACCAGGGAGAAATTGCCTGCGAAGGATACACGCTCTGCAATGGAAAAAATTGACGAGCTGGTGGGATATGTGCAGATTAAGAAAGAGCTGCGTGTGCTGCTGAATGCTGCGAAATACCGCAGAGAGGACGGTTCTGGAGCGAAATTGATTCCGGAAACGCTGCACTGGGTGCTGAAGGGAAATCCAGGTACTGGAAAAACAAAGATTGCAAAGCTGGTCGGTCAGGTCTACAGGGAGTGCGGCCTTTTGGAGAAGGGGCATACTGTGAAAGTGACAAGAGCAGATTTGATTGCCGAGTATGTGGGGCAGACCGCCCCGAAGACCAGACGAATGATCGAAAAGGCGATGGATGGCGTTCTTTTTATCGATGAAGCCTATTCTCTGGTAAAAGGGGAAGGGGTAGGAGGCGGTTATGGCGCGGAGGCAATCAATGAGCTGGTGGAGAGCATGACCGACCGGAATGGAGAGTTTGCAGTGATTGCCGCCGGATATCCGGATGATATGGATATGTTCCTGAGAAGCAATGCTGGTCTGGAAGGACGGTTTAAGGTTTTTGTGCTGGAGGATTATACGCCGGAAGAACTGCACCAGATTTTGATTTTGCAGTGCCAAGATGCTTATATGGAGCTGGAGCCTGCATTGGATGAAAAATTGGATATGTTCTTTGCCAATTATAAAGATACGGAATCGAAAATAAGGCAGTGGAACAACGGCAGGGAAGTGGAAAAACTGATGCGGCAGATGCAGCATTTGTGGTTTGAGAAGCCAGTGACAGAAACGAAAGAGGATGGCACCATTCGGCGGATTCTGACAGAAGAGCATCTGCCAGAAGATATGAGAAAATACCTTTTGACTCCAACTCATTGACATGAAATCTATGAAAGTCTATAAAAAACAATAAAAAGCAAGGATTTTTGCTGTCAATGATTGTTGGGATAACGGTATAGAAGGGCAAGAGCGAGAAGGGAAAGGGAGCAGATAGAAGATACAATGAGATGTTTGGTTTGTAAAAAGGAACTGACAGAGGAGGACGCGGTATGTTCTCAGTGTGGATTCTCTGCAGAAACACCGAAATTTCTGTCCCGCGGGCAGTGCCAGACATGGATTTCTACTGTGGTTGTTCCATATCAGAAATCCTGGCTGCAAAAGATGGAAGAAGAAAAGACAAAAAAGGAACAGCGGGAAGAAGAAACAGAGAAAAAAGGGCTGACGGAGGAGGAGAAAGCAAAGCAGCGGCTGGCGGAAGAGCGCACTTTGAGACGGATACAGAGAGATTCTTCCTTCTGTGGTACTTATGGAGTGAATTTTTCCGCTTTTGTGAAAGCAGGAGAAACAGTTGCTTATTTTGGAAGCGACAAGATGATGAAGCAAGAAGTGAGCGGCTGGAAGAATATAGTTGCGCTGGCAGCTGGCAATGGATATATTCTGGGATTGCACAGAAATGGAACTGTGTCAGCCTGGGGAAAAAACGATGTGGGACAATGTAATGTGGACGGCTGGAAAAGAATCGTGCAGATTGCAGCAGAGGGAAACGTATCAGTGGCTCTGGATGCGGATGGAAGGATTCATATGTGTGGCATGACAGCATACATTCATTTGGCGGTCCATTGGACAAAAATTCAGAAAATAGCACTGGGCGGCATGATGTTAGTAGGACTGTGTGCAGACGGCAGTGTGAAAGTGGCAGGAAATGAATCGTATTCCCATGTAGCAGATTGGTCGAAAACAGTGGATATTGCAGCGGGAGCCCATTATATTCTGGCTGCATTGGCGGATGGACATGTCGCAGCAGCAGGGCATGGAATCGGCAGCGAGTATGAGGCGATGAAATGGCATGATATTGTTCGAGTACAGGCAAAGGGTTCTTGTTCTGTAGGGATTGATAAAAACGGAAAAGTTTGGTATGTGGGAATGTTTCCAGAGTTAAAAGAGAGTGCAAAGGTAGTTCAAGTGGTGCTTGGGCACAGCGGAGATGAGGCAGCAGTGGCTGTGCTGGAAAAGGGGAAAATACGGGTATACAGGTATGATAGGGAAGGGCGGAGCCAGCTTGGCCGCTGAATTTCATCATCTGAAAAAATCTTAAAAGCTGGTCTTAAAAACTGGCATAGCTTTTTAGAAAACTACACTCTAAAAAGCAGAGCATATGCGACGGTGCACAAAGCAGTCCAGCCCCTCGACTCCTCATTCATGGGAAGTCGAGGGGCTGGACTGCTTTGTTTTGCAGAACGCTTTATACACCAGGTATTAAAACAGGTACCAAAACAGATATCAAAATAATAGTGTATCGTGGTGTATTTACGTATTTACGGAGTATTAAGAAAAGTACCAGAGTACCAGAAGTCCCAACACAATGCGGTACCATCCAAAAACTTTGAAGTCGTGTTTCTTGATGAATCCCATCAGGAAGCGAATCACCAGCACGGAGACGGCAAATGCTGTCACCATAGCTGCTCCGAGAATCCAAAGTTCAAACGAAGTAAATGCAAAGCCGAATTTCACCAGTTTCAAAAGGCTCGCTCCGAACATGACGGGAATGGCCAGATAAAAAGTGAATTCTGCGGCGACTGTTCTGGAAACTCCCAGAAGCAGAGCACCGACAATCGTAGCGCCAGAGCGGGAAGTTCCTGGAAAGATGGCAGCAATCAACTGAAAGATACCAATGTAGAATGCTGTCTGCCAGCTCAGTTCTTCGATGGAATTGACTGCAGCGGCCTTGCCTTTATGTATGGTCTCAATTACCAGGAAGGCGATACCAAACACAATCAGCGCCAAGGAAACACACCAGTAATTGTAAAATAAACGTTCAAAGAATTCATCAAAACAGAGTCCCACAACCGCTGCTGGAACGCAGGCGATGATAATTTTGCCCCACAGGATCATAATATCTTTATTTACATAAGATAAGATACCATCTTTTGCCATAGGGTGTGGATTATTCTTTTTTCCAAAAGGAAAAATCTTATTCCAGAAGAGGAGAACGACTGCTAGAATGGCGCCGAGCTGTATTACCACTTGGAACATGGAATAAAAGTCATCCGATACCTGCAACTGGATAAATTCATTTAAAAGAATCATGTGACCAGTACTGCTGATAGGAAGCCATTCTGTAATTCCCTCCACGATGCCAAAAAGTATGGCTTTAAAAAGTTCTGTCCAATTCATTTTTTTACCTTGCTTGCCTTTCTATTGATTGAGATTTGTCAGACAGGCTCGTTAGATAGCTTCCTGTGTGCCATGCAGGGAGTATGACAGGCAGGAGTATCCGGCCAAACATTGTCTGAGACTTTCATAACCAGGGGCAAAATACTGTTTGATTTTGCCCCCGAGTCATAGTATAGCATATGCATGCAAGAAATAAAACGCAAAAGCAAGTTTTTTTACGTCAAAATTTCGTCAATTTTTGCACGAATTTATATGTTTATGAAATTACGTGTTAAGCGCCATGGGCAAAACTCCGTAGATTTTGCAGGTATTAGCGAGGCTTGGTCTGAAATTTGTAGAAATATTCTAAAGCTTCCTCCTGAGACAAAGAGAATCGTTTTTGAAGTTTCTGGACGATTCGCTCTGTGGGAGTCCCCTCCTCTAAGTTGTCTAAGATAAAAATTAAGATTCCCTCTTGAAGCCCAAGTTCTATGCCCTTCAGAAAACCATCCTGACGGCTTTGTCCTTTTTCTTCCATAAGATATATCAGTTCGCTGTATTCTGGCAACATTCACCATTCACCTCCATTGAAACATAGATCCCATATACGACATGACACAATACATAATACGTATTTAAGCAATGTAAGCAGCTGTTATTCTATTATAGTTTCTGATATGCCGGCGTACAAAAATGCGAAAAGATGATAAGAATAATTTCCAAAAAATTCCAATTTTGTTAGCTATATTATATTAAAAAAATTTCAGATTTTCAAGAGAAAAAAGGTTACATAATGTAAAATCAATGAAGCGGCAGCATATAGGCGTGTATATATTTGTTTACAAAAATTATTTTGCGTTGCAAACAGGGAAAAATTGGAAAGGGAAGTTTTTTGAAATTACGCATTAAGAAAAATAAGAGATAAAAAAACAAAATATTTCTTGACAAGAAAAAGTAAGGCGTGTACAATAGAGAGTGAGAAGAGGAGTGAGCATGGAAAACAGAGAATCTCTAAAAGAGCGGAGGATGATTGAAAAAATATGATAGATACAAAACTTACCCATCAGGCAATGAAATTAGCATACAAAGCCCACGAAGGTCAGTATGATGAGTCAGGAGTTGCTTATATTTTTCACCCATTTCATGTAGCCGAGCAGATGGACGATGAGATATCGGTCTGCGCAGCGCTGCTTCATGATATTTTGGAGGATACCGATGTCACTCTGGAAATGCTGGAGGAAGAGTTTCCTCGGGAAGTGACAGATGCAGTCGTTTTGCTGACACATCAGCATGGAATGGATTACGAGGAATATCTGAGAAAGATAAAAGAAAACCCGATTGCCAGAAAGGTAAAGATTGCAGATGTACATCATAATGCAGAGGAAAGCAGAATTCTTCTTGCAGAGGTTCCTGAAGCGAGGAAAAACCACTGGCGAAAAAAATATCAGAAAGCACTGGCGATTTTAGAAAACGAGTAACAATGCCATAGAATCGTTTTTGATTCCACAGGAGGTCAGTCTGTGAGCGGTATGCTGTTTCCAGTGTGACTGAGAGTCCCATGGAACAAAAACGATGGATACCATACATTCGGATACTGATATATGAATGGCATGCAGGATACCGATATGCGAATGGCACGAAGGATACCTTGTTTATAATCTTGACTTAAAATCCATGTATCCGAATGTGCGGATACACTGGATGGTTCCGTCTGCGTGTTTTAGGGCGATGGAGGGCAGGGGCGTTCCGTTGAAGGTATTTGTTTTTACCATAGTGTACAGTGCCATATCTTCAAACACAACAGTATCGTCCTCTTTCAGCGGTGCATCGAAAGAGTAGTCGCCTATGACGTCTCCGGCGAGACAGGTAGGACCTGCCAGGCGGTAAGTGCAGGATTTTTCCCCAGGTGTTCCACTGCTCTGTACAGGAGGTCGGTAAGGCATTTCCAGGACATCCGGCATATGGCAGGCGGCGGAAGTGTCCAGGATTGCGATGTCGATTCCGTTGCGGATGATTTCCAGTACGCTTGATACCAGATATCCGGCATTCAGGACAACCGCTTCTCCAGGTTCGAGATAAACGTTCACATGATAGGTATCTTTCAGATGGCGAATAATACGGACCAGAAGGTTTATGTCATAGTCCGCTCGGGTGATATGGTGGCCTCCGCCCAGATTCAGCCACTTCATGCCAGAAAGATATTTGCCGAAACGTTTCTCGAATGTCTGCACTGTCTCTTCCAGGGCGTCTGCATTCTGCTCGCAGAGCGTATGAAAATGCAGTCCATCGAGAAGAGGCAGAAGAGATTCGTCAAAATTGTCCAGGGTCGTTCCTAGGCGAGAGCCAGGAGCGCAGGGGTCATAGATGGCATGCCCTTCCTGTGTGGAACATTCCGGATTGACGCGAAGCCCGATGGACTTGCCTGCCGCCTTTGCCTTCTGACTGAATTTTTTTATCTGATTTGGAGAATTGAACACGATATGGTCCGCATACTCTAAAATCTCATCAAACTCATCTTCACGGTAGGCGGGAGAGAAGACATGCGTCTCCCCTCCAAACTCCTCTTTGCCCAGGCGCGCTTCGTACAGGCCGCTGGCCGTTGTCCCAGCCAGATATTTCCTGAGCAGAGGATAGACAGAGTACATGGAAAATGCCTTTTGTGCCAGGAGAATCCGGCATCCGGCATCTTCCTGCACCTGTTTTAAGAGGGTGAGGTTTTGGATAAGCTGCGCCTCGTCCACCAGAAAATAGGGCGTGCGCAGCCTGTTCTCACCCCGCATCAGTCAACCAGGACCGGATGGTCCGAAATCTGCCATGGCAGGCCGCATTGATTTAAGACCTCCAGATAAGGATCTGGGTCAAATTCCTCCACAGTGTAGACGCCTGGTTTGTTCCACTTTCCAGTCAAAAGCATCATGGCTCCGGCCATGGCAGGAACGCCTGTAGTGTAGGAGATGGCCTGAGAGCCGACTTCGCGATAACATTCCTGATGGTCACATACGTTGTAGATATAAGCTGTCTTTTCTTTTCCGTCTTTCTTTCCCTGGAAGATGCATCCGATGTTTGTCTTTCCGACTGTGCGCGGGCCGAGGCTTGCAGGGTCGGGAAGCAGTGCCTTTAAAAACTGAATCGGCACAATCTCTTTTCCCTCAAAGAGAATCGGCTTGGTGGACAGCATGCCGACATTTTCCAGACATTTCATATGGGTCAGATAGCTCTGCCCGAATGTCATAAAGAAGCGGATGCGTTTCACTTCTGGGAAATTCTTTGCCAGAGATTCGATCTCTTCATGGTGAAGAAGGTACATATCCTTGTGGCCTACCTGGTCGAAATCATACTCTCTCTTGATGCTCATGGCAGGAACTTCTACCCAGTGACCGTCTTCCCAGTAAGAGCCAGGAGCAGAAACCTCGCGCAGATTGATTTCCGGATTGAAATTGGTGGCAAATGGATAACCATGGTCGCCGCCATTGCAGTCTAAGATATCAATGGTGTCAATCGTGTCAAACAAATGTTTTTTTGCATAGGCGCAGTATGCCTGGGTGACACCTGGGTCAAAGCCGGATCCAAGCAGTGCAGTAAGACCAGCTTCTTTGAACTTTTCCTGATATGCCCACTGCCAGGAGTAGTCAAAATACGCAGAAAATCCAGCTTCTTTGCAGCGCCTTTCATAGATTGCACGCCACTGTGGGTCATCAATATTTTCTGGCTCATAGTTGGCAGTGTCCATATAATTGACGCCACATTCCAGGCAGGCATCCATAATCGTAAGGTCCTGATAGGGAAGAGCGATATTCATAACCAGATCTGGCTGTACTTTGCGGATTAAAGCGGTGACTTCTTCCACATGGTCCGCATTGACGGAAGCTGTGGTGATTTTGGTCGCTGTGGTGCCTTCCAGCTTTTCCTTCAGAGCATCGCATTTGGATTTTGTGCGGCTGGCAATGCAGATTTCTTCAAAAACAGAGCTGTTCTGGCAGCATTTCTGAATGGCAACGGAGGCAACGCCGCCGCAGCCGATAATTAAAACTTTACCCATGATAAATTCCTCCTGTCTGTGCATGGATGTTTACTATGAACGTGTTGTCAAGCAGTGATTGCGCGAGTGCGTCAGCACGGAGCAATCGACTTTCATGCATGGTGGCGCCTGCGCCGGCAGGCATGTCAGTGTGTTGTGATGGCAGTTCTTATCTTACTGCAGGGAAAGAAGCATCTCTCGGATGATTTTGCAGGCGGTAATGGTGGAGACGCCGCTGGCATCGTAGTGAGGACTCAGCTCATTGACGTCGCAGCCCACGATGTTTGCCTGGCTGCACACCAGAGTGACGGCTTTTCTCAATTCCTCAAAACTCACACCGCCTGGTTCTGGCGTTCCTGTACCTGGAAAGACGCTGGGGTCCAGAACGTCTAAGTCGAGCGTAAAGTAGACAGGAACTCCTTTTAAGTGTTCCAGCCTTTCTGAGAGTCCATGCAGTGTAAAACGTGTTGTGGTGACGTGTTCTTGGCCCCAGCGAAATTCCTCTCTGTCTGCGGAGCGGATGCCGAACTGGAAGATATGTCCATCCCCTGTCAGTTCATGACAGCGGCGCAGCACACATGCGTGGGAGAGAGAAACACCGAGGTAGTCATTGCGCAGGTCTGCATGTGCATCAAAATGAATGATATGCACATCGGGATAGGCTTTGTGGACTGCACGAAATGCTCCCAGAGTCACTAGATGTTCTCCGCCTATCATAAAGGGACGTTTGCCGTCTCTCAGGATAGCAGCAGTACGTTCCTCGATCTGCGATAAGACTTTTTTTGTATCACCGAGACAGAGTTCGATGTCACCGCTGTCCATCACTGCAATGTCTTCCAGGTCACGGTCCAGATAGGGACTGTAACTTTCGATTCCGTAGGACTCGTGGCGGATGGCAGCGCTCGCAAAACGGGTCCCTGGACGGTAAGATGTCGTGGAGTCGAATGGGGCGCCAAAAAGAATGGTGGATGCTTCTGAGTAGCTTTTGTCACATCCGAGAAAAGTTTCAATATTCGCGTTCAACATTTTTTAACAGCTCCTCTACATAGGCGGGGATATAAAATGCGCCTTTGTGCAATGTGGTGGTATAGTAACGGCAGGAGAGTCCGCGCAGGTTCCAGCGCGTCTCATCCAGGTCTTTTAAAGGATGGTATTTTTTTGATGCAAACCCAAACAGCCAGTGTCCGGATGGATACGTCGGAATATGTGCCTGAAAAACACGGCTGATAGGGAAGGACTGTACAATGCGCTTGTGAGCACGCTGGCAGGCGAGGGCATCTTCCGCATAAAATGGGCTTTCATGCTGGTTCACCATGATGCCGTCCGCGCGCAGGGCATGGTAGCAATTCCCATAAAATTCCAACGTGAACAGTCCCTCACCAGGACCGAAAGGGTCGGTGGAATCCACAATAATCAGGTCATAGCAGTCCTCGCAGGAGCGGATAAATTTCAGTCCGTCTTCATAGTGGATGGAGAGCCTTGGGTCATTGAGGCGGCAAGAAGTCTGAGGAAGATATTTTTTGCATACTTCCACGACCAGAGGATCGATTTCTACCATGTCAATGTGTTCAATTTCCGGATAGCGGGTCAGTTCGCGGATGACACCGCCGTCTCCAGCACCGATGACAAGGACATCTTTTACGTGGGGATGGACAGCCATGGGTACATGTGTAATCATTTCATGATAGATGAACTCATCCTTTTCGGTCAGCATCATATAGCCGTCCAGCGTCAGAAAACGTCCGAATTCCGGCGATTCAAACACATCGATGCGCTGAAATTCACTCTGGCCGCTGTAGAGCTGGCGGTTGACGCGAATGGACAGTTTGACATTTGGAGTCTGGAGCTCTGAAAACCATAATTCCATATACAATTCCTCCATATAGTTAATTTTCTCAGGAAAATGCCTTTAAAACATTTAGGCGCTCGATGTTGGCGTCCTCCGGACCTGTCATGGAGCATCCCTTCTCTTTGGCATAGGCAATATAGTCAAGAATTTCTCTGGTGATGCGTTCGCCTGGGGCGAGAATGGGGATGCCTGGCGGATAGCACATGACAAACTCGCTACATACTCTGCCAGCTGTCTGGCCGATGGGGAGAGATTCCTTCTCCGCATAAAAAGCATCCTGCGGTGAGACTGCCACAACAGGGTCAATATATTCCTGTTCCATGAGGTTCGCTCTGCTTCTCTGGAAGCGGCGGCGAATTTCGGAGAGAGCACTGACGAGACGTTCGATTTCGCGCGGCCGGTCCCCGATAGAGAGATACGCGAGAATGTTTCCAAGGTCGCCAAATTCAATCTGAATGTCATAATCATCGCGCAGCAGGTCGTAGACTTCGATTCCTGCAAGGCCGATATCCAGTGTATTGACAGACAGCTTTGTGATATCAAAGTCAAAAATGCTGTCACCATTGATTAACTCGCGCGAGTAAGCGTAGTAGCCGCCGATGCGGTTGATTTCATTCCGCGCATATTCGGCCATCTCGCAGACGCGGGCAAAACTTTCTTTTCCGCGCAGAGCAAGGTTCCTTCTGGAGATGTCCAGACTCGACAGAAGGAGATACGAGCCGCTTGTCGTCTGAGTCAGGTTGATAATCTGGCGCACATGGCCCTCAGAGACTGCAGGACCTGTGAGCAGCAGAGAACTCTGCGTCAGACTTCCGCCAGATTTATGCATGGAGACAGCCGCCATATCGGCTCCGGCGGCCATGGCTGATATGGGCAGATGTTCTCCGAAATAAAAATGTGTTCCGTGTGCCTCATCTGCCAGACACAGCATACCATGCTCATGTGCCAGCGCTGTGATGGCTTTTAAGTCAGAACAGATGCCGTAGTAGGTTGGATTGTTGACTAGGACTGCCTTGGCATCTGGATTTTCAAGGATTGCCTTTTTTACCGCTTCCACACTCATGCCAAGAGGAATTCCAAGGCGGGTATCACACTCGGGATTGACGTAGACGGGCACCGCGCCGCAGAGCACCATGGCTCCCATGACACTGCGGTGAACATTTCTCGGGAGAATGATTTTTTCGCCTCTCTTTGCGGTAGATAAAATCATACTCTGAACAGCGGAGGTTGTGCCGCCTACCATGAGAAAGGCATGGGCAGCGCCGAATGCCTCTGCAGCCAAGATTTCTGCGTCTTTTATGACAGAAATTGGATGGCAGAGATTGTCGAGAGGCTTCATAGAGTTGACATCCATGCTGACGCAGGCTTCTCCGAGCAGAGCCGTCAGTTCTGGATTGCCGCGCCCTCGTTTATGGCCTGGCACATCGAACGGGACCACGCGCATTTTTTTGAATTCTTCGAGTGCCTCATAGATGGGCGCCCGTGTTTGATTGAGTTTTTCCATGATACACCTCTCAATAAATATTTCTTCCGCTGAAAATCTCAATCATTTCCTGGCGGAGATTTTTCATGATTTCTAGGCGAGTGTGCGGCGGAAGTTCATAGACATCTGTTTTGAATAGGTAATTCTGCAGGTCGATGTCTTTTAGCATCATCTTTGTGTGAAACAGATTTGCACCATACACATTGATATCTACGGCATCATAGCGCAGCAGAGTTTCTTTGGAGATATAGTCCTGGATGGATGTAATCGGATGGTCGATGAAAAGCTTCTGCCCATTGACATCTCTGGTAAAGCCGCGGATGCGGTAGTCCATTGTGATAATATCCGAGTCAAAGGAGCTGATTAGATAGTCCAGTGTGGAGAGCGGTGTGATGGCACCACAGGTCGCCACATCAATATCGACACGGAATGTAGCAAGATACGTTTCCGGATGATATTCCGGATAGGTGTGGACTGTCACATGGCTCTTATCCAGATGGGCGAGCTGTGTTTCTCCGGCAGGAATCATGGATTCCTCTGCAATCAAGATAGTGACAGAGGCTCCCTGAGGCTCATAGTCCTGTTTGGAGATATGAAGAATCTTTGCACCGATCATGTCTGTCAGTGTGGTGAGAATCTTCGTGAGCCGCTCAGAGTTATATTGTTTGTCAATGTAAGCAATATAGTCGTGCTGTTCACGGGCTGACTTTGCATAACAGACATCATAAATATTAAAACTCAGCGATTTGGTGAGATTGTTAAACCCGTATAATTTCAGTTTTTCTGCCATGCCGTTTTTCCTTTTCCCTGTATGATAGATTTAGGTTATTTGCGGAAAACCTATAAACCATGTATCATGCCTTTTAGAGCACAGTTCCCTCGGCGCGGCGTATGCATCCTGTCCGCAGGGTTTTTTATATAATAGGAAGCTCTAAAGAGTTTTGTATTATATAAAAAAAGCAGTATGCAGACGCATACCGCTTGTAGAAGTCATTTTGATAGTATTTTATCACAGACAGCATAAGTGTGGAAAAGCCGGATAACAAAAAATCCATATACTGATACTCAGTCTGTTCCTGTGAGTTTATCCAGAGTCTATATAGCAAATACTTACTTTTACTACTCTTATTGACGTTTTACAAGTTGATATGCGCTGTGGCGCAATGGTTGTAAAGTAACCAACTTATAAAATTGAATATACATTCAATCAATAATGGCAATCTAAAATTGCCCATCGGCAGTTGACCAGGCTGTCCGTGGCCCTGACCCATATGTTTTTAAGGTATGGGTGGTCAATAGAAAATATTTGTATGGATACTCTGTAAAAACTCATATCGCATGATGCTAGTTTAGCGAATCCATTTAGAAAAGTCAAGTAAAAAATACAGAAATAATAGTGTAAAATTATTGTAGGTTTCATTAGGGCATACTTCTTCATGAATACCAGCTTAATCCTCTGTTTTTGCCATTCTTTTCTTTTATAATCCCCTATTTTCTGCTTGCTTTTTTCCCTCTCTCTTTCCTTCATGTACGTATACTACTTTTGCCAGTTCACATCCCTTGTACTTTTTTCCCTTTAAATCTCCACGCTTCTCTTTGTACTGCAATGACACATGCGCCTCATCTGCTTCTACATACAGATATTTTACTTCCCGTTTCTTTTCGCTTTTTTCTCTTTCTATCGGAATTTCCAGCTTCTCTATTTTATTTTTTACTGTCTGCCTGCTTATCTTCTCGTTTCTTACTGCCTTGCTGCCTGCTTTTTCATATGATGTTTCCACTGCTTCTTCCAATATCTTTACTTCCACATCTTCTGTCATTCGCGCATGCAACTTGATTCCCATCACTTCATCTAATAGGTATCTGTGCCTTCCATTTTTCTTCTCTTCAAAACACGTCTTTTTATATTCAATCATTCCCATTGTTGTCAACAGACTTTTTCTTACTGTGTTTTCTATGTTCCATTTCTGACTTCTCTTTCCACTTGTACATAGCATTTCATCCAGCTTTTCCAGCGTTTCTTCCACCAGATTTCTTCTCAATTTCAGCACTTCTGTATGGATTCCTTCTATGAATTCATAATTAACCAGCCAGAAAACCCATGACCTTTTAGGTCGTGGGATGAATGGCATCATGGTGAAATACATATTTTACTAAAAATACTTGTATATCGGTAAAATATATGCTACAGTTTAGATGAAGTGATGGGAATCAAGTCGCATGCGCGAATGACAGAAGATGTGGAAGTAAAGATATTGGAAGAAGCAGTGGAAACATCATATGAAAAAGCAGGCAGCAAGGCAGTAAGAAACGAGAAGATAAGCAGGCAGACAGTAAAAAATAAAATAGAGAAGCTGGAAATTCCGATAGAAAGAGAAAAAAGCGAAAAGAAACGGGAAGTAAAATATCTGTATGTAGAAGCAGATGAGGCGCATGTGTCATTGCAGTACAAAGAGAAGCGTGGAGATTTAAAGGGAAAAAAGTACAAGGGATGTGAACTGGCAAAAGTAGTATATGTACATGAAGGAAAGAGAGAGGGAAAAAAGCAAGCAGAAAAGAATTGAAGAATGTCCATTACTTTTGCGGAACATACCGAGGAAAAGAGAAGAATGAAGAGCTGTGGAAAGAAGTAGAAGAATACATAAGAAATACATATGAGATAGAAAAGATAGAAAAAATTTATTTTCAGACAGATGGAGGGAGCTGGATGAAAAGGGGGAGGGAGATAGAAAAGAGTAAATTTGTGCTGGATGAATTTCATCTGGAAAAATATAAGAAAAAGGCATTGTATCAGATAAAGGAAGAGGAAAGAGAGAAAGAAGAAAAGCAGATAGAAGAATGGCTGAAAGAGAAGAAGAAAAAGAAGCTGAAAGAATGGGTGAAGAAAAGGACAGAAGGAGAGGAAGATGAATCAGGTACAGTTTGAGGAAAAATGCAGGGAAGTGGTGAAAAGCTGCTCTAAGGTAATCGTAGGAAAGGAACAGGAGATAAAATTGATTCTTATCAGTTTTTTGTGTTCCGGCCATGTACTCTTGGAGGATTTGCCTGGAACAGGAAAGACAACTTTGTTAAAAGTGTTCGCAAAGACGATTGGGCAGGAATGTAAGCGAATCCAGTTTACTCCGGATTTGCTGCCGTCAGATATCACAGGAATCCGATTTTATAATCAGAAGACAGGAGAATTTATATTCCAGAAGGGACCACTGTTTTCCAACCTGATTCTGGCAGATGAGATCAACCGCGCGACTCCCAGAACGCAGTCCAGTCTTCTGGAGGCGATGGAAGAACACCAGATCAGCGCAGACGGGGAGACATACCGCCTGGAAGAACCATTTTTTGTCATGGCGACGCAGAATCCAGTGGAGTCCTATGGTACATTTCCGCTTCCAGAAGCACAAATGGACCGCTTCTTTATGCGGCTTTCTCTGGGATATATGAAGAGAGAACAGGAGATGGCAGTAATCTGCGGTAAGGAGAGCATGCAGAAACTGACAGATATCGAACCTGTTTTGACAAAAGATGAGATTGTACAGATGAAAGAATATATCAAGCAGGTTACGGTTCATCCAGATGTACTGTCCTATCTGATGGATATAATTGAAAAAACCAGAGCGGATGGAAAGTTTGCAGCGGGAGTCTCCACGCGAGGTGCGATCGCACTCTACAGAGCGAGCCAGGCGTTTGCCGCTGTGCAGGGACGAGAATTTGTGATTCCGGAAGATGTCAAAGAGCTGGCGCCTTATGTGCTGAGTCACCGGATACTGGCAAAAGGTGTGACGGACTCTGCGGATGTAGTTCGTTTTGTGAAAAAACTGGTGTTTGAGGTTCCGGTACCACTGGAGAAGAGCGTATGATAGTGTGGATTGTGATGCTGGCAGCCGCAGTGTGGATTGCGCAGAGGTATTCTCTGGAACATGGCCTGGATGGTCTGGAGTATGACATGGAACTGGAGAAGAGACTGACAGAGCCAGATGAACCAGTTGAGGTTCATATGACCATCCGCAACAAAAAGTGGCTTTTGGTTCCTTTTTTGCAGATTCGTGAAGAACTGCCAGAGGGCATAACAGTATATGAGATGGATAAAGGCAAACTGCGAAAGACCGAGGGTGTGTATCAGAGGTACTGGCTGGAGACGGAGTTGTATCTGGCAGGATGGCAGAAAGCAGAAATCACAAGAAAGATAAGTGGCGCAAAGAGAGGATGTTATGGGTTTAAAGGCGCTACGTTAAATGTCGGAGATTTTCTCGGAATTTCAGGCAGAAGCCATGAGGTGGCACAATATCGGGAAATCGTGATTAAGCCAAGGTCGGCGGCCAGTTCAGATTTGAACCGGATTCTGGGCGGATTTTTGGGGGATATTTCCGTGCGTCGGTTTTGGATGGAGGACCCGATGTTTCTTGCCGGTTTTCGGGAATACACAGGAAGGGAACCGTTTCGCGCAATCAGCTGGACGCAGTCGGCCAAAAGTGGAAAAATGATGGTAAAGGAGTACGACCACACAGCGGAATTGTCCTGTCTGGTTCTTCTGGATATTTCCTGCCGCAGGTCCTGGGAGAAAAATTTGGACAGTGAGATGGAGGAGTGTTTCTCGATCGCGAGGACGGTCTGCGAGACTCTGGAAAAGCAGGGGTTTGCATATGAGTTTTTTACCAACGCGATTATCACAGGTCCGGTGGGAAATATCAGCCGTGTGCTGGAAGGCAGAGGAACGCTGCATCTGCAAGAAATTTTGGAAGTTTTAGGGCGTTCTACTTATCATTTTGGAAAGCATCTGGATGAACTTCTGCAGCAGATAGAGATGCACCGGAATGTGGGAAAAGCCTGCATTTTGATTTCACTGGAGGAGTCGGGAGAGTGCTTCACACAAATTCAGCATCTTCGGGATATGACAGGACATGAAATTTTGGTGTTGACACCGCATGGAGAGGAGTAGAGGATATGGCAGTATGGTGCTTGAAGGTTCTGGTGGATACCTTGTGGTATTTTGCTGTGATGGGGCCGCTTTTTGCCATCTGGTATCCGTGGATAACAAAACTTGGATGCCTGCTTCCGGTTATCTATGCGATATACATTCTGATACGAAAACGAAAATCCGGTATTCTGGAAGAACAGAAAAGCGTGTTTTTGTGGCAATGTAAGATTTTAGCGGGTATGACGTTTGTGGAGATGGCTTTTTCCAGTGTGGAGAACTGGGAGAGGTATGCAGCAGTCTGGGCGTTTCTCTTTTTTGCATTTGGAGTGCTGCTGCTGCGCATCACAAGACTCGGTGAGGAATACCGGAAAAATATACGATTTTGGGTCTGGAATGGTGTGTATGTCGTGGGCGTGCTTTTTTTGGCAGCAGCTTTGACGAGTGATGTTGTAATACAGGCAGCGCTGTGGACTGTGAGAAATATCTATTTTAAATTGATTGTACCGTTTCTGATGGCTATTTTGTATGTGGTGGCAGGTGCGGCAAATCTGGTAGTATGGGTGTTAAAACAGATTTTTCCGTCGGAAATCGCGAACCAGATGCAGGAGGTAGTCATGACTGTGGTGGGAGGAGGTACGCAGATGCAGGAGGAGGCGGAAGAAGTGGCAGGGCTTCCTGTGCCGCTTCAGACATTCGCCTGGATTCTGGCAGCTGCGGCAGTCGTTCTGATTATCTGGTATTTTAGCCGCAAACTGCTCGAAGAGGTCAGCGAGAGAAGGCGAAGGCCGCAGACGGGAACTGTGGTGAAGAGCAATTTGGAACGGCCGGATACAGTCTTTAAGAAAAAAGGAAAGATGGCAAAGCAGCAGGAGGGTATCCGTCTGGTGTATCAGAAATTCTTGAGATTGTGCAGAAAACAGGGAATCGAAATTGTCGAGAGTGATACGAGTAAGCAAATTCAGGAGAAGGCGCAGACTGTCTGGGAGGAAGAGAAGACAGGCAGGCTCAGGGAATTGTATTTAAAAGCACGTTACAGCGAGCAGCAGATACAGGAAGATGAGATTGCACAGGCTAAAAAAGAGTACCAGAAGCTGAAAAAAGAGTCAGCATAGCTGTAGGCAACAAAGCGGAAAAAGCCAACAAAATGTGAACCAGACCGTAAAATAAGGCCACGACAAAAAACTTCGGAAATAGTAAAATAGAAGGCATAGAATCAGACAAGATGAACAGCACGAAAATCCGTGCAGAAAAAGGAGATGGGCTATGATGGAGCAAGTAAAGAAAGGACCTTTATTGAGCGATGAGGAGTTTTTTTTGCAGTGTCTGAATGAGGAAATTGATGCGGTAAAAGACATGAAAAAAGCCGCTGGGGCTGGGGATTATGTGTCTGCGAGACACCAGTTTGCAGAGTATATCCGCACTTCCCTGCAGCCGGAAATATTTTTCAGCATTCCTTATGAAAAACCGGAAAATCAGATTATGAAGGACGGGGAGACAGAGAAAGAGGCGGCAGACAGAATCTGTGAAAACAAGATGATTTCCTGCGGCATTGAGTATGATTTCGGTGAGAAGGTGGACTGGGATTATAATCCGACTCCGAACCAGTACAAGGAGTGGACATGGCAGCTGAACCGACACAACGACTGGAAGCTGCTGGCGCATGTGTACCAGGCTACAAAAGACGAGAAGTATGCAGAGTGCTGTGCGAAGATGTTTTCTGACTGGGTGGAACAGGCAGTCTGCTACCTGGAAGCAGGAAGCCGCGATACAGAATGCTGGCGTACCATTGAGTGCGGAATCCGTATGGGTGCAAACTGGCCGTATACTTTATATACATTCTATCAGACCCCTGCATTTACGGACGATGTCTTGGTCAACTGGTACAAATCCCTGGTGGAGAACGCGAGACGTCTGGAACTTCGCCGCACCACAGGAAACTGGCTGGTGATGGAGATGAATGGTCTGGCCCATATTGCCATTCTGGCACCCGTCTTAAAAGATGCAAAGCACTGGTATCAGGTTGCAGTGGATGTGTTGGTTCAGGAGTTAAAGAAGCAGATTTATGAGGACGGATTCCACTATGAGTTGACGACAGGGTATCATGATGTCGTTGTCAACAACTACCAGCGTATGATGAGGACTGCAAAGGCATTTCAGGCAGAGATTCCGGAAGTATTCAGCAGCTATCTGGAGAAAATGTGCATGTTGGATATCAAACTGATGATGCCGGATGGAACACTGCCAGATTTAAATGATGGAACCAGAGCCAAAGTATCTGATATGTTGAGAAAAAGAGCGGACATGTTCCCAGAAAATGAGTGTATCCGCTGGGCAGTATCCGAGGGAAAAGAGGGAAAACCGCTGGATGAGGTATCGGTTGAATTGCCAAATTCTGGTTTCTTGGCAATGCGTACCGGATGGGACAAGGATGCTACATGGGCTCTGTTTGACGGAGGTCCTTTTGGACGTGCGCATCAGCACGAGGATAAGCTGTCTCTGACGATGTATGCAAATCACAAATACCTGCTGGTTGAGGGAGGAAATTATGAATATGATGCTTCTCCTATGAGGCGCTATGTGATGTCCACACGCTCTCACAATACCATCCGCGTGGACGGAATGGACCAGAGCCGTCTGAGACAATTCAAGTGGCATGAGGAGGATATCCAGAAGCCGTCTGGTATGACTGCAAAGATTACAGATGCCGTAGATTTTGCCGAGGCAGAGTACACGGACGGATACGGCACAGAGATGAAAGAGGCAGTGACCGATTTCTGGAACTTTGAGGGAAAACTCACAGATGAGGAGAGAAAACAGGTGGATAAGAGTGTCTCTCACAAGCGTTCTGTGTATTTCTTTAAGAAACCAGAGTACCAGTTAAACCCGTTCCTCATCGCAGTAGACCGCCTGTATGTGGAGAAAGAAGATGAAAGAACACACACATACCAGAGTATTTGGCATTTAAACAGCAAACATCCGGTGATTTCTGACGGAAAAGTTACGATGGATGATGTGACAGTGCTTCTTTCTGGAAAGAAGGCAAAAGTGCGGATCGCAGAGGGAGAGAAAGAGCCAGAAGTACAGGGATGGATGGCTCTGAAAGGCTTTGCAGTAGGTGAAGTGCCAGTGCCAACGCTTCTATGTGAGACAAAGGGGCGGGACTGCCGTATGGTGACTGTTCTGTATCCGCATCAGGAAGAAGGATGCCCGATTGCCGCTGTGAAGGCTGAGGAAAATGTGGATGCAAAAGAGATCATTCTGGTTCTGACAGACGGGACAGAGTGGAAGCTCACAGAGGGAGAAATTTAAAAGAGAGAAAAAGTGGCAGCCAGGAAACCTGGACAATGTAGAAAATCCGGAAGAATATAGGAAACTCCAGCGAAAAGAAATGTCATAAAATGCAAATTCGTGGTAGACGGAAAATGGGAAATGTGCCATAATAGGAAGGATAAAAAAATACAAATGGAGGTTGAGTATGGAAAATCGCAGAATTATCCAAGTGGATGAGAAGGTTCCTGTAAAACTTCTGATTCCGCTCAGTATCCAGCATATGTTTGCCATGTTTGGCGCATCTGTGCTGGTGCCGTTTATCTTTGGCATTAACCCCGCTATCGTATTATTTATGAATGGTGTGGGAACCCTGATTTTCATGTTTGTGACAAAAGGAAAGGCGCCGGCTTATCTTGGGTCGAGTTTTGCATTCCTGGCGCCTGCGAGCATCGTCATTGCGAAGTTTGGATATGAGTATGCTCTGGGAGGATTCGTAGCTGTAGGTTTCCTTGGATGTATCTTGGCTGCTGTTATCTATAAGTTCGGTTCGGACTGGATTGATATTGTGCTGCCGCCGGCTGCTATGGGGCCTGTTGTAGCGCTGATTGGCCTGGAACTTTCTGGCACAGCAGCGAGCAATGCAGGACTTTTGGCAGAAGAGATTGATGCAAGAAATGTGATTGTCTTTCTGGTGACATTGGGAACCGCGGTGTTCGGCTCGATTTTGTTTCGAGGATTTTTGTCCGTCATTCCGATTCTGATTGCTGTCATTGCTGGATATGTGGCAGCATTGCTCTGCGGAATTGTGGATTTTGCAGAAGTGGCAGCAGCACCGATTTTTGCACTGCCGAACTTCTCCACACCGAAATTCAGTCTGGAGGCAATCCTGATTATCCTTCCGGTTATTCTGGTTATCACTTCCGAGCATATCGGACATCAGGTTGTTACCAGCAAGATTGTGGGAAGAGACCTGTTAAAAGACCCAGGACTGCACCGCTCTCTGTTCGGAGATAACTTCTCCACCATGCTTTCTGGTCTGATTGGTTCTGTTCCGACGACCACATACGGAGAGAATATCGGTGTTATGGCAGTGACACGGGTGTACAGTGTGCAGGTGATTGCCGGAGCTGCGATTTTGTCCATCGCCTGCTCTTTTATCGGCAAGCTGTCCACGTTAATCAGCACGATTCCAGGTCCGGTTATCGGAGGTATTTCCTTCTTGCTGTATGGTATGATTGGTACTTCTGGTCTTCGTATTCTGGTGGACTCTAAAGTGGATTTCAGCAAGAACAGAAACCAGGCACTGACAGCGGTTATCTTTGTCACAGGACTTTCCGGAATCGCAGTAAACATCGGAAACATCCAGCTGACAGGTATGGTGCTGGCATGTGTTGTGGGAATGATTCTGAGTCTGGTATTCTATGTGCTGGATAGATGCAATCTGACAAATGATAAAGAATAATCCAAATGAAACATAAGATTCATGAAGTATAAATGAAACATAAGATAATAAAGTATAAGAAATGTATAAGAATTGCTGCAGGAGCACAAAGCTGCTTTTGCAGCAGTTCTTTTCTATATTTAAGACGGGCAGAATCTCGCAATAAACAAAACCATGCGGTTCTCATTTCACAGGAGAAACATTCTTTGAATATATTAAGGAAAAAGAGCTTAGGAGTTTTCACATGAGTCCTTCTATGAGCGTTTCCGTTCTGCTGCTTGTTTTGGCCCTTTGTCTGGATGCGTTTGTAGCCAGTATGGTTTATGGGACAAATGGAATTTCCATTTCACATAAACAGATAGCGGTGTTTAACGGAATATGCAGCCTTTGTCTGGGCGCAGCCCTTCTCTTTGGAACTTTTCTGGACAGCCAAATTCCTGAGGTATTCACAAAGCGGATTGGATTTTTCAGCCTGCTGCTTCTGGGAGGAATGAGGTTGTTTGATTCAAGTATCCGCCAATATTTAAAGAAGCATAAAGCAATCCATAAAAATGCGTCGTTTCATTTTTCTAATCTTCGTTTTATCATCAGTATATACAGCGACCCAATCGAAGCAGATGCGGACCAGAATCAAAACTTATCTTGGAGAGAAGTCCTCTTTTTTTCTTTCGCGATGTCCATTGACAGTCTGGCAGCTGGTGTTATGGCAGCATTTTTGAAAGTACCCATTCTCTGGACGATGATGGCGGCATTTCTGATGGGAGACATGTTTACCTATATGGGGATTTTCCTCGGGAAAAAAATTCGCACCCGCTGCCCAAAAGACCTCTCCTGGGCGGGAGGACTTCTGTTTATTCTGCTGGCAATTTTGAGGTGTCTGTGACCTAAACACCTGCAATCATTTAAAATATCGTTTGTGTTTTTCTCATATGCTCAAAAAAATCCCACATCGGGAAAGAAATGTTTGGCATCTGGCTGCTGCCTTAAAGCTCAAAATTTCTTTCTTCCATGTGGGATATAAATGTATCCAGTCTGATTCTATTTGACTCTATTTGATTTTATTTGACCTTTATTTTGTTGAAGCTCAAAGATACCTTCTATGTTACACAGCAACCTCAAACGGATGTTATTTCGCCTTTACTTCTTTCCAGAATTCATTGTAAATCGTGTCCACATCATCTCCAAGGTACTGGAACACTTCCCCGTTCTTGAGTTTTTCCACATCAGGGAACACCGCCTTATTATTTTGCAGTTCCTCATCCAGAAGGTCAAATGCGCCCTTATTCGGCGTCGGGTATGTGATGTACTCAAAATTCTTTTTCGCAATATCTGGCCGACAGAGGAAATTAATCCATTTCTCTGCATTTTCCTTGTTCTGCGCGTTGGCCGGAATTACCCATGCATCCAGCCAGATATTTGTACCTTCCTCAGGAATCACATATTCAAGCGAGTAATCCAGTCCAAGATTTTCTACCTCTTCCTGAATGTAGAGCATCTCACCGGAATAAATCACTCCGACAGCCGCCTCGCCGCCGATCATCTTGTCGCGCACCTGGTCGATGACATAGGCCTGTACCAGTGGTTTCTGTGCAATCAGCAAATCTTTCGCTTCCCGAAGTTCTTCCACATCGCTCGTGTTCATCGAGTAGCCGAGAGATTTTAAAGCTACCATGAACGCATCGCGCACGCTGTCCTGCATCAGAATCTCTCCATCATAGCGAGGGTCCCACAAATCTGCCCATTTGGTAGGAGCTGGCACTCCAAGTTCCTCAATCCGTTTGGTATTGTACAAAATACCGACAGTTCCCCAGCAGTACGGAACTGCGTAGCGATTCTGCGGGTCAAAACTCTGCGATTGTTTCATATATTTCTCATCAATATAAGAAATGTTCGGAACATTTTCAAAATTAATCTCAGCCAGCAGCCCGTTTTCCACCATTTTTTGAATCATATAGTCTGAAGGACAGACCACGTCGTACTGCACTGCACCTGCCTCAATAATTGGGTACATCTCCTCGTTTGTCTCAAACAGGTCATAGGTCACATGAATTCCAGTTTCTTCCTCAAACTCCTCAATCACACTATCATCGATATACTCGCCCCAGTTGTACACATACAACTCATCCGAGTGGGATACAAGATAATATTTATAGGTCGAAAAGCACACGCTTACAACCACACAGAATGCGGCTGCCACCAGGAGCCCTTTTTTGATGGTTTTGCGTTTTTGAATCTGCTGTGTTGTGAGGCGTTTGCCGCCCTTTCCAAATACTCCATCTGTACCATTAGCCCTGCCGGTTCCGGCAGCGTCTGCTTTCTGCGCATTTTCCGGTGCAAAGTTTGTGATGAGAAGAAGGGTCAGCACTGTGAGAAAAATCACAGTGGACAGTGCATACATGGATGGCTTGATGCCGCGGCGCACCTCACTGTAAATCAAGGTGGACAGTGTGTTGATACCTGCGCCTCTCGTAAAGTGTGTGATAATAAAATCATCCAGAGACATCGTAAATGCCATCAGAAATCCAGAAAGCACACCAGGCATGATGTCCGGAAAAACCACCTTGAAAAACGCCTGTACCGGCCCTGCGCCCAAGTCCATCGCCGCCTCATAGGTTGATTTGCTGGTTTGGCGGAGTTTTGGCATGACGCTCAGAATCACATATGGAATGTTAAAGCTGATATGTGCCAGAAGGATGGTCTTAAATCCTAGGGAAATCCCGAATGCAATAAAAGTCAGCATCAGAGAGATTCCCGTCACAATATCCGAGTTCAAAACAGGGATATTGTTGACGCCCATCATAATCGTGCGCGGTATTCGTTTCATCGAGCTGATGCCGATGGCAGCCGCTGTGCCGATGACTGTAGCAATCGCTGCAGACAGAAAGGCAATCAGCAATGTGTTGTAGAGAGCAGCTGTGATAGCCGAGCTATCAAACATCTGGGTGTACCAATCCAGAGTAAAACCGCCCCACTGGGTACGGGATTTGGAGCTGTTGAAGGACAGCACCATCATGGTCGCTATCGGTGCATACAGAAAAATCAGCACCAGAACCAGATAAAAATCTTGAAAAAAACGTTTGAGTTTGGATGTATGGTTTTTCATCAGAATGTAGATCCCTCCCCATTTTTATCGTATTTTGCGAGAAGTCCCATGCTGATAAAGATAAAAATCATCAGCACCAGAGAGAGCCCCGATCCGAGGTTCCAGTTGCTTCCTTTGGTAAATTCTTGTTCAATCACGTTTCCGATCAGAAGAATCTTGCTGCCGCCAAGCAGGTTGGAGATGACGAACGTGGTTAGCGCCGGAATAAATACCATCGTGATGCCGCTGATGACACCAGGGATACTTAGCGGAAAAATAACGTGAATAAAGGTCTGCAGTCCGTCTGCACCTAGGTCTCTTGCCGCATAGAGCACATTGTTGTCGATTTTTGCGAGCACATTGTAGAGCGGAAGTACCATAAACGGCAGAAAGTTGTAGACCATACCGAGAATAATCGCCGCAGGTGTGTTGATAATCGCGATATTCGGCAGATGCAGGAATGACAGAATACCATTGATGACACCATTCTTTTCAAGAAGGGTCTGCCATGCCAGCGTGCGCAGCAGAAAATTCATCCACATGGGAAGGATGAACACAAACACCATAAAACTTCCCTGGCCGATGTTTCGGTTTCTGAGAATCATCGCCAAAGGGTAGGCGATCAGCAGGCACAGGACCGTACTGATAAAAGAGAGTCCCAGTGCTAAAACGAGCGCTTTGACATGTTCTGCCGTGCCGATTGCCAGCACATTGTCCAGGGTGAAAGCGCCGCTTTTGTCGGTCAGTCCATAGTAGACAATCATCAGCAGAGGAATGATTGTAAACCCTGTCATCCACACCGCATACGGTGCGGCGAGGTATTTCTTCTGTAATAATCTATTCATTTACACCCACTGCCTCCTCATCTTCCGAAGCTGGTTTATTCATGATCTGGATATCAAACGGGTCCACATGAATACCGACCTTTTTGCCAACGGGGAACATGTCTGTGCTGTGAACCAGCCATTCAAAGCCGTCCGGTGTCGTCACCTCCATCTCATAGTGCACACCCTTGAAAATCAAATGTGTCACTGTACCCACCAGAGTGCCAGCTTCCGGCTCTACCAGGTCGATATCCTCCGGACGAATCACGACATCGACCGGTTGTCTCACACCAAAACCCTTGTCCACACAGGCAAACTTTGCACCGAAAATTTCTACCAGCTCGTCGTGCAGCATCAGGCCGCCCACAATATTGCTCTCCCCGATAAAGTCCGCAACGAATGCATTTTCTGGCTCGTTGTAAATCTGCTCCGGCGTGCCCATCTGCTGAATATAGCCCTGATTCATGACAACAATCGTGTCCGACATGGTCAGCGCTTCTTCCTGGTCATGGGTGACATAGATAAACGTAATTCCAAGCTCGTTTTTTAAGCGGATCAGCTCATACTGCATGTCCTGGCGCAGCTTCAAATCCAGCGCACCGAGCGGTTCATCCAGAAGAAGGAGGCGCGGCTCATTCACAATCGCTCTCGCGATGGCGATTCGCTGCTGCTGGCCGCCGCTTAGAGAATCCACACTTCGGTTCTCAAATCCGTCCAGATTCACTAGTTTTAAGGCATACTTGATTTTATCATCAATATAAGATTTTGATTTTCCCTTGATTTTCAAACCGAAAGCAATATTTTCCGCGATATTCATATGGGGAAACAGAGCATATTTCTGAAACACCGTGTTGAGCTGTCTGCGGTTGGGCGGAAGTTTGGTGATATCCTGTCCGTCAAAGATAACCTGACCTTTATCCGGTGATTCAAAGCCGCCGATAATGCGCAGTGTAGTCGTTTTGCCGCAGCCGCTCGGCCCAAGGAGAGTAACGAAGGTATTTTCCTTCACCGCAAGGCTGAGGTCGTCAAGGACAATCTGTCCGTCAAAAGTTTTGGTGATATTTCTCAAATCAATCAGTGGCTGTCCCATAATGATTTCCTCCTTAGAAATAAAAATGTTAAAAGCTTGGCGGTGAGCTGACCCAGATTAGGACAGCACCGGTTTTGCTTGTTAAATAATGTTGTTTGTCAGCCGTGTAATAAAAAGATTCGCCTTTTTTTGCCTTGTATGCCTTGCTTCCAAGGTGGATAATCAGACTGCCGGATAAGACATAACCGAATTCTTCGCCTTCATGCGGGGTATCCGGATATGTGGAACCGCCGGCTTCCAGCGTCAGGAGAATAGGCTCCATCACATTTTTCTGGGCGTTTGGAATGATCCAGCTGATTTGGTTGTGCAGCTCTGTGTCATATTTTTCAAAGTAATCGTTTTTCCCAAACACAATCTGCTCTTCCTGTGCTTCGCTAAAGAATTCTCCGATGCCGATGCCGAGGCACTGGAGAATGTCCATCAGTGTCTGGATGGAGGGGGAAGTCAGATCACGCTCCAGCTGGGAGATAAATCCTTTTGACAGCTCTGCGCGGTCGGCTAGTTCTTCCTGTGTCAATCCCTTCAATATACGCAGCTCTCTGATTTTGGCTCCGATATTCATAAAAAAGTTCGCCTCCAATCCATAGAATGAGTCAATATAATAATAAGATAAAAGTTTAGTAAAAATAAACAAACGCCAAGTCCTATTATACAGACTTTTTCTGTAGTGTCAATCTATATTTTCCTGTTTTTGTTATTAACAAATTCCGGAAAATATGCTATGATGTTTGTAACTTGTAACAGGATTACTTGAGGAGGTAAAAAAATCAATGAATGGGAAATATATGGCCTACGTGGGTTCCTACTCCTACAATGGCAAGGCAAAGGGAATTACCGTTTTAGATGTGGATGTAGAAAATGGGTATTTTATTCCAAGATGTGAGATGGAAGTGGATAATTCTTCCTATGTCGTAGCATCAAACAGCGGAAAAACGTTGTATTCCATCGCGGACGAAGGCATTGTATCGTTTCGGATTCTTCCAAACGGCAGTCTTTCCCGTTTGAACAGCGCAAATATCAAAGGCATGAGGGGGTGCCAGCTTTCTACAGACAAGGACGACAAGTATATCTTTGTATCCGGTTATCATGACGGCAAGGCCACCGTACTCCATCTGAATAAGGACGGTTCCGTTGGCTCTATCGCAGATGGTGTGTTCCACAAAGGACTCGGAAGCGTGGCAGAGCGTACGTTCCGCTCTCATGTGAGCTGTACCAGAAGAACGCCGGACGGCAAGTTTTTGATGGTAGCGGACCTGGGAATTGACCAAGTGAAGATTTACCGCTTCGATGATAAAGAAGGAAAACTGATGTTGGTGGATGCGCTCCGCTGCGAGCTGGAGTCTGCTCCGAGACATTTTATTTTTAGCAATGATGGCAAGTTTATCTACCTGATGTATGAGCTGAAGAATGTCATTGATGTATATACATATGAGACAGGGGACCGCTCTCCAAAAATTGAGAAGATTCAGACAATCAGCACCACCGGAAAGAAGCATGCACAGCTGACTGCAGCCTGTGCCATCCGCATGTCGCCGGATGAGAAATACATGTTCTGCAGCAATGCAGGTGACAATTCTGTCAGCATCTACAGCCGCGATGCCGAGACGGGACTGCTGACGCAGCTCTGCTGCCTGCCGATAAGCGGGGAATATCCGAAGGACATTGCGATTTTCCCAGATGGAAAGCATCTCGCTTCCATGAACCATGAGAGCGGTACCATTACGTTCTTTAAGATTGATTATGAGAAGGGACTGATTGTGATGAATCATCGTTCCGTTCATGTCAATGAGCCAAACTGCTGTGTGATTGTGAAGGTGCGGTAACTATGGCGGGGTCATCATTTGGAACGATTTTTAAAATCAGCACATGGGGAGAGTCCCACGGCAAGGCGATTGGGGTTGTGATTGATGGGTGTCCGGCGGGGATTCCTCTGGATGAATCTGTGATTCAGGTATATCTTGACAGGAGAAAACCAGGACAGAGCCGTTTTACGACAGCCAGGAGTGAAGGAGACCTCGTAGAGATTCTGTCCGGTGTGTTTGAGGGAAAGACGACTGGAACGCCGATTTCTCTGATTGTGAGAAATCAGGACCAGCGTTCGAGAGATTATGGGCAGATTGCATCCTGTTACAGACCAGGACATGCGGATTACACGTTTGATGCAAAATATGGTTTCAGAGATTATCGCGGAGGCGGCCGCTCCTCTGGCAGGGAAACGATTGGGAGAGTGGCGGCGGGTGCCGTGGCAGCGCAGGCGCTTGCGTCTATGGGGATTACGGTGACTGCATACGCGAAGGAAATCGGCGGTATCCGCGTGTCGGACGAGCGGTTCGACCTTTCAGAGCGCGACAAAAACCGCCTGTATATGCCGGATGCCGAGGCGGCGAAGGAAGCAGAGGCGCTCTTGGAGAAAAAAATGTCCGAGACAGATTCTGTGGGCGGCATTGTGGAGTGCGTGGTTGACGGCATGCCTGTCGGCATTGGTGAGACCGTATTTGAGAAGTTGGATGCGAATCTGGCAAAGGCGGTTATGTCCATCGGAGCTGTAAAGGGTTTTGAGATAGGAGACGGATTCGCCGCGGCGTCTTCCTTCGGCTCCAAAAACAACGACGCATTTTGGATGAAGGATGGAGCGGTAGCGAAAGCGACCAACCATGCCGGAGGCATTCTCGGCGGCATGAGCGATGGAAGCCAGATTGTGCTGCGCGCGGCATTTAAACCAACCCCCTCGATTGCAAAGGAACAGAAGACCGTGACAGTGGATGGGGAAGAGACGGATATTGTGATAAAAGGGCGCCATGACCCGATTATTGTGCCGAGAGCTGTCGTGGTTGTGGAGGCGATGACCGCTCTGACGGTGTTTGATATGCTTCTTGTGGGCATGGGAAGCAGAATGGATTTGATAAAATCATTTTATAGAAGATAAGCGGAGGAAATGGGATGAAAATAGCAATCGGGAACGACCATACGGCGATTGAGATGAAGCAGGAAATTCAGAAATTTCTGGAGGAGCAGGGATACGAAGTACTGAATCTGGGAACGGATGAGGCTGTGAGCTGTGATTATCCAATTTATGGGGAAAAAGTGGGCCGCGCTGTGGTGGATGGACAGGCGGACCTTGGTATCGCTATCTGCGGAACCGGTGTCGGCATTTCCCTGGCAGCAAATAAAGTGAAGGGTGTGCGCGCCTGCGTGTGCAGCGAGCCATACACCGCAAAACTTTCCAGAATGCACAACGATTCCAATGTGCTGGCATTTGGCGCAAGAGTAATTGGTGTGGAGATGGCGAAGATGATTACACAGACCTGGCTGGATGCCTCTTTTGAGGGCGGAAGACACCAGAGACGTGTGGATATGATTATGGATATCGAGAACAAGTAAGACAGTAAGAAAGAAGAATATAAGAGAGCACGAAAGACAGAATAGTAAGCAGCAGAAAAGAAAAAACAGGGAACGCCGCAGAAAAATAGAATTGCGGCATTCCCTGTTTTGGTATGTATATGAATTCGATTTTGATTATTGGTGTTTTCTTGTTAGTATTTTTATGTTTGCTTTTATGTTTTAGCGTTTCCTGTATCCGGTTGAGAAATCCACAACATTGCGCATCGGTTTTTCGGCAAGAAAGGCTTCCAGATTTTCGCCTGCAATCCGTACAATCCGCTCGAATGTCTCCGGAAGATGGTACGATCCGGAGCTGTGCGGAGTGATAACCATGTTTCGGGCATCCCAGAGCGGGTGGTCCGGCGGAAGTGGTTCAGGGTCTGTGACATCCACCGCGCATCCTGCGAGATGTCCGTCATTCAAGACACGAACCAGCGCATCCGTATCAATGGCAGTGCCGCGGCCCACATTGATTAAAATCGCTGTCTTTTTCATGGCACGCAGGCGGGTCTCATTGATAATTCGGTAAGTAGCCGGAGAATTCGGAAGACTCAGAGCGATAAAATCTGCACGCGGGAGTACCTCGTCCAGAGAATCCATGGAGTACAACTCGTCCAGATAATCTGGTTTGTTAGTGGCAGTCCGGCGGATGCCGATGGTATAGCTTCCGAGTGCTTTCATCTTACGCGCGTAGCTGCCGCCGATATCTCCAAGTCCGATAACCAATGTGGTGGACCCTTCAATCGAGGTCACTTCTCCCTCATCTTTCCAGAGATGATTTCGCTGGTTATCGCGGTACAAAAACAGTTTATTTTGAATCTGAAGGCTCACGGCGAGCATGTACTCAGAAATGGCGAGTCCGTATGCGCCGGTGGCGTTAGTCAGAATCGTGCGTGGGGAGAGTACGCCAGGCGCACAGTAATTGTCCGAGCCGGCGCTGTTTAACTGCATCCATTCCAGCGCAGCAGGGCTATGTAAACGTTTTGGCGGCACATTTCCAATTATAATGTTTGCTTTGTCGAGCTCATCATCTGTGATGTTTTGTGCGCTCGTATAAAGAAATCTGGCATCTGGTGCCTTGCTTTCCAGGTATGCTTTATGTCGTTCTTTGACTGGGATGGTGACGATAATTTGTTTTGGCTGCATAAGATTCGATTCTCCAAATTTCTCCAAAGTATTTTGTGACCCGTGCAATCATCATTCCGTTACAGGAACCAGGTATTGTTTTGCAACATAGGCTTCCTGTCCATTGTATTTTACCACAACCCAGGAATCGTCATAATCGCGGACAAACTCTACCGTGTCATTGGTCGAAAGTTTACCGATCCGATCTGTTGCTGTGTTCGGCTCAGGACGTACATTTACAGTTGTGATAGCGCGGTACATAGTAACTGCCGCTGCCGGAGGAGTCTCTGGCTCACTTGATGGTTCTGTCGTATCAAGAGAAATGTCTGCACTTGACGGAACGGATGCATCTGTGGAAATCGACTGAGACGGATCCGTCGATTCTTTGTCGCCGGAAAATACCTTTACCAGTCTAGTTGCAAGGAAAATAATCAAAATCAGAATAACCAGAGGAATCACAACTCTGAGTGCATAGGCGACCAGAAGATCGGTTCCAGTTTTTTTCTTTCTTCTTCTCCTGGTAGTGCCTGCGCTGCCTGTGCTGCGTGTGTTGGATGCAGTCTGCCGTCTGCGCTGAGGCGTGTGTGAAAAAATATGGCTCTCCTGTGACAAAATCTGGTGGCAGCGGTTGGCGTCTGTGGCACTGGCATATCCCTCATTGACGGCTTTGGTTCCAATCAGGCGAAGCTGATGATAGTGTTCCATAGTTTCTTTACTAATCCAGTTGCCATTGTAAAGCTCGTCAATCATTTGGGATAAGTCACCGTCTACGATGCAGGCGCGGTCTGCTAGGGCTCTTACCATATATTCAAGAGTCTGGCGGGATTTTACCATGACAGAGTTGTATTTTCCCTGGGCAAGAAGTCTTTCAATTTCCTGAAGATTGCTGTTTACTGTCTCCCAGGTAGACTTGTAGTCTGTATTACTCATAGGACCCTCCTTTTAGCGTATTATTAATTTCATTATACCTTCTTTTTTGTCGTTTGTACATCTTTTTTGCAGGGCAGATTCTTAAAATAATATGACGAATTTCTGTTAAAATAGGAGAAAAATGTTACATTTAACGTTATTTTTGACGAAAAATAAGGCCAAAAAGAGGAATTTATGCGGAAAGAACGACAGGAAAATTTGTCGGAATTCCGTCTGATTCAAAGATATGAGAAAGAAATCAGAAAGTGCGGCATTTTTCAAACACAGCGATGTATTTTTTGATAAAAACCGATAGGAAAGAGTAGGATTCTATGCTAAAATACTTGTATGATGTTGGAGAAAATGGGAAAATTTGAAATTGGCTTAACAAAAGGAAACGGAAGGAGGCTTGTATGTTAAAAAAGCTGAATCGTATTTTGAATGTCTTTATAGGTGTGCTGGTTGGAGTTTTTGTGGGACATGGAATCTATGTATTTTGGGATTATAAGTCGCATCCTGATTTGTATGCGATGCAGTCCGCTCCATGGTATACAAGTGTTTTGGTGTATGGCGTATTCACGATTCTTTTTTTGGCAGCAGCGGTTCTTATAAAGTTCATGATACGGAAAAAAGAGAATGTGAAAAAACAGGAGAAAAAGAGTGATGGTTGAGTTTAAAAAATCTTACACGAGAGTGGAGCCAGTCATACATTGGAATTGGGAGGTGCCTGATGTCATATCAGGATATAAATGCAAAGACGATCGACAGTTGGGTAAAAGAAGGATGGGAATGGGGAATCGCAATCGATCATTCTGTTTACGAAGCTGCAAAAAACGGAATATGGAATGTGAAACTGACTCCTACAAAATATGTTCCACATGAGTGGTTTGGAGAATTAAAGGGCAAAAGAATATTGGGGTTGGCGAGCGGTGGAGGTCAGCAGATGCCGATTTTTGCCGCATTAGGTGCAACAGGTACGATTCTTGATTATTCGGAAGAGCAGATAAAAAGCGAAAGAATGGTAGCTGAAAGAGAGCAGTACAACATTGAGTGTATCAGAGGCGATATGACAAAAAATTGCCTTTTGAAGATGAATCTTTTGATATTATTTTTCATCCCGTATCCAACTGCTATGTTGAGAAAGTAAAGCCGATATGGAAAGAGTGTTATCGCGTATTGAAACCTACAGGGATACTTCTTGCAGGAATGGACAATGGAATCAATTTTTTATAATTAACCAGCCAGAAAACCCATGACCTTTTAGGTCGTGGGATGAATGGCATCATGGTAAGAGATATATTTTACTAAAAGTACTTGCTTTTCAGTAAAATATATGCTACAATATACATACAGGAAAACCTATATCCAAGTCTATAGAAAGGAGAAAACTGTATGTATCTTACTGTAAAACAACAGGTT
>JAUNGE010000082.1 GCA_030524675.1 bacterium | reverse complement strand
GGTGCGCCGGATGCGTCACTTCTCCTGCCGGTCATATCCCTTTTGGACGGTCATTTACTTGTCAAGGTACTGCATGGAACGAAATTACCATGTGCAATCATCATAGCGGCTTCTCCTTGACAAAACAATGCTTTCACGATACCATGAGTGTAACTAATATAACAGAATTATAAAATTACCATAAACAAAGGCAGGGGAATAGAATGGAAATGGAATTTGTGCGGCATGAGCCGTGTTATGACCGGATTTTGTTCGTCCTGACGCTGGACAGGAAGAGAATGAAAGAGCGAATTTTAATTGGGGAAGAATTACAGGTGCATTTTCGATTACAGGGGGATATGGATGCGGATGTGCTGTGCGACACACCCCGCCCGCTTGGAACGTTCCTCGCAGAGTTTGAGCATGACCCTGACGGGGAATGGAACCGTTTGGGTCTGGCTCCGCTGCGGGAAGCTCTGCACTCAAACCGCTGGAAGCAGCCAGCGTTAGAACAGGCCGCAGGGGAATTTCTGAAAATAAAGTTTGATACCGGCGATCCGCTGCGGATGTACGCTGCGTTCCGTATCTGGAACGGCTATCTGCTGGCAAGGGAACCGGCGAAACGCGCGGAAGCCTGTGACCGCTTCATGGATAAAATGAGTCACTTTACCATGACCTTTCAGCAGAGAAGCCCGCTTCAATTTGACAGCGATACTGGCAGGCCACAGTCGTTCCAGATTTCCAGCTGGATATTTGGCCCCGTACCGGCAGCGGAAACACGGCTTGACCTTTGGTATCCAGACAACCGGCGCACAACGGAATGTGTGGCTGCCTACTCTACGTTCTATCCGCTGATAACCTATTACCTGAACCGGCTGAACGATTGGGGGCTGTGCTTCCGAAAATGTAAAGTCTGCGGACGTATTTTCCTCGCAAAAAGCCAGCGGTATGAGTTGTGCGGCGATAAGTGCAGGAAGAAACAGGCGCTTCAAAACAAGAGGGAGTTTGACGAAAGGGCAAGAGAAAACAACTACGATCTGCTCTACAAAAATGAGTGCCAGAACTGGCGCAACAAGATCAACAAAGCAAAGAGAACAGCGGGCTTCCCGGCTGACCGGCTGGAAGAAATGCTGACCGCTTTTGAAGCGTTCAAGAAAGAAGCGTTGCAGAGAAAAAGGGCTGTAAAAGAAAGAACAGCCAGCCCGAAAGAATTTACGGACTGGCTGTATCAGCAGAGTAATATCATTGTAGGGCTGGCTGAACATTAAATCACAAATATTATTTCCCATGAGCAAGCTAAGGCTATTACAGATAAGTATCCTTAGCTTGCATCATCTTTCATAAAAATAATTTATTCTTCCATATAATCCAGAATTTGTTGATTCAGAGCCTCTTTCACAGCACGCCAATTAGGAAAAAATTGATCCATATATTGCTTAAATTGATCGTTGTGCTTGCGTTCCAACAAGTGAACCAGCTCATGCGTGATAACATAGGCTAAACATTCTGGGGTTTTCTTGGCCAACTGTAAGTTCAACCATATTCTTCGTTTTTCTATATTGCAAGTTCCCCATTTTGTTCTCATATTCTTGACCTGCCATTCAGCACAGCTTATTCCAACAATACGCTCACATTTTTCTAAAACCCCCGGAATTGCTTGTTTTAATTGTTCGCGATACCACTCATTTAAAACATTTTCTCTTTGAGCCGGTGTACTTTCTTTACGAACTCGCAATATTAACTTTCCGCCCAAAATCCTTACTTCATTGCGAATATTTGAATACTGCACGTCTAGTCGATAACGTTTTCCCCAAACATAGTAACTTTCGCCAGTCACATACTGCCTTTTCGTTTGACGAGCCTGATTCTCAAAATTCTTCTTTTGCTTTTTTATCCAAGAGATTCTGGAAACCGCAAACATACGAATTGTTTCCTCATTAGAACCATATGGAACTGTAATCTGTACCGCACCGTCTGGCGGTAGAACTCGGATATACATATTTTTAATATTCTTTTTTATAATTGCAATCTCAATATTACCAATTATTAATTTGCTCACTTAATATTCACTTTGCTCCTTTATTAGCGCCAGCAACTCAGTGGCCTTCTGGTCATCCTTCACTACCGCACGAATAGCACGCCAGATTTTTCGTTCTTTTATTTTATTTCCCCGAAAATTGTCTTGTTTGCTGAACATAACTGCCTCATGCAACTGAATTGCTACATTTGCATCTCCATCAAAATAATCGTAAAATGCCCGTTTGGCAGCACTCTCCCGGATGTCTGCTGGATATTCCGTGCCGCTTTCTGGTTTATGCACTTTCTTTACCAACTCTACAATCTGACGCAGGTATTCCTCATAATGAATCACATCGTTTTTGCGTTTCTCAATCAGTTCACGAAGGAGAGCCGACATTTTCTCATAGTATTTAGGATTGCTCTGCGTCTTCTCAACAATTTCTTTTCCAACATTGTTTTCAATCGTTTCCGCAACTGCTTCCTGCTCTTTCGGGGTAGAGGAAGGCATATCCTTCAGAGCCGCAATGCCATTTTCCACCAATAGTTCCACCAGTGTTGCGCCCCCAAAAGAAGTCAGTATACGGCTAGGGTCCGCCGACAAATACGTATCAATGAGATGACGCATATCCGGATCATATTTTTTCAAATCCACATAGTCGCCGCTGGCAAGCCGTACATCATCGCGCACTTTAATATAATAGGTGACTTCTTTTTCGATCGCTTTGATCTGGTCAACAGTGTAGTGGTATTTTTCCTGTAATTCTCCGGATACTTCACCGAATGCTCGGAGCGCAGAAGCAGACAAATTGTACAGCTGTTCTCGTTTAGGCATATTTTCTTCAAGTTCATCCAGATCAAAGGCTTCTGTGTTTGCACCGCAAAAGTAGTGATAGTAATCTACCATATCTTTAGGTGGAGCCACAGACTCACACAGAGCACGCAAAGCCTCCAACGAATCTTCAAGCTGTTCCTTAGCTTTATCCAAACGATCTGTAAGTAAACCGGAAACATCCTCTTTGTCGTAACAATCAAATGCTTCAGAGGTATAGTCAGCCACTGCCATCTCCAGCGAACGGAACAAATCCTTATAATCAATGATATATCCGAATTCCTTATCTTCACCATCCAAGCGATTAACACGACAGATGGCCTGGAACAGACCATGATCCCGCATAGATTTATCGATATACAAATATGTAGCAGGGGGAGCATCGAAACCTGTAAGCAGCTTATCCACCACGATTAAAAGTTTCATCTGTTCCGGCTGCTTGATAAATTTCTCCTTGACTTCTTTTTCAAATGCCTGCGGGTCTCTCCCGTTTAGCATCCTCATATAAATCTCATATTGTTCTACAGCTTCCGTTTCTCCATCATCGCCCACGGTTTCTGTGCGAATATCACCCGCTGCTGGTTCATAAGAGGTCACAATGGCGCACTTGCCCTTTAATTCGGTTTCTTGAAATAACTCATAGAATTTGCAGGCCTGATAAATACTGCCAGCAACCAGCATAGCATTGCCTCGCCCATCATGAAGGCGCGGCTTTGTTTCCATATCGAACACAATATCCGCTACAATCTGCCCCAGACGAGCCTTAGAACTGAACATCTTCTGCAGATTGCCCCAGCGCTGTTTCAACTTGGCCTTGGCTACACCAGTCAAACCTCTGGTCTTAACTTCAAACCAGGCATCAATTCTTTCCTGCTGAACAACGTTCTGCTCCACTTCACGGGCTTCATAGCGCAAATCCAGCACCACCTTATCCCGTACAGCTTCATCGAATTTATAGCGATGGATATAGGGGCCAAAAATCTCCAAGCTGGTTTCTTTATCCTTTTTCATTAACGGCGTGCCGGTAAAGCCGATGAAGGTCGCCTTTGGCAGGATCGTCTTCATCGCCTTGTGAAGCTTGCCGGATTGGGTGCGATGGCACTCGTCCACAAACACATAGAAATCGCCTTTAGGAGAAAAATTTTCTGGCAGAGACCGTTTTAACTCCTCGATAAAGCCGGTATAATCGGTCTCACCGCTTTTGTTGCGGTTTTTCTTGCCAAACTTGTGAATCAGCGAACACATCATAACAGGAGAAGTATCATTGATTTTCTGAATCAACTCGCTGCCCCGGCGGATGCGCAGGATTTTCTCGCTTACGCCTGCAAAGACCTGTTCGATCTGAACATCCAGTTCATCCCGATCCGTAATGATCAAAATCCGGCTATTGGGAACCGTTTCCTTGATCCATTTGCTAAGCCAAACCATGGTGAGCGACTTCCCGGACCCTTGGGTATGCCAGATGATGCCACCTTCATGCCGCCGCACAAAATCCCGCGCCGCCATGCAGCCAAAAAACTGGTTGGGACGGCAGGTCTTTTTTGTGCCACTGTCGAACACAATAAAGTTGTGCAGTAATTCCACAAGCCGTTCTTTCCGGCACAGCGAAATCAGGTTCTTGTCCAGACGCAGCGGATAGGCTTCGATTTGTGAACAAACGGCTGCCGAAACTTCATCTTTGGCATTGGGATCTTCTCTCCAGGAAAGATAGTATTTTTCCGGGGTGCCGGTGGTACCATAGCGGATTCCCTCCGAATCGTTGCCTGCCAAAACAAGCCCGATGGTGGCAAAAAACGGCATGATCATATCCGGGCGCTGATTGGTCAGGTTCTGGCGGATCCCCTCCGACAGAGAAACCGTGCTGCGTTTCAACTCGATGACGGCAAACGCGATGCCATTGATGTAGAGCACCAGATCGGGGCGCTTGTGTTTGATGGTCACTTCCTCGGCAATGTAAAAATCATTCTCCAGCGGATGCTCCCAATCCACAAACTGAACGGTGATCTTATGCTGGCCCACGGACTCGCTGACTTTAACGCCGTAACGCAGCTTTTTATAGGTCTGTTCGTTTAGGTCGTAGAGATTTACGGACTGGTCCCCGGCAGCATCCTGAAGTTCTTTCAGGGCACGGCTGATGATTACCGACGAATAGCCCTTGCGGGTAAGGAACTTTGTCAGCAGTTCGGTTTCAATGTTGGAGTTTGAACGATCCGTAAAATCGCCCAGATAGGTATACCCAAGTTCCTGGGCAAATAGTTTTATGACACGCTTCTGCGTGGCTTTTTCCCGTTGGCCAATACTCATGGCTGTCCTCCTTCGTTTGGATATAATTCATCAAAGCAAGCTGCATGCCGGGAAAAATCCAACTCAGCAATGTTTTGAATAATTGCTTGGTTCCAATACTGGTATCTTGGATTAAAAAATAGATTCTTGCGCATTTCCTTTGGGTATTTGGGATCAAACATATCTATCACACAAAAGGCTAATGCCCAACTTTGGATTGGAATGGTAAACTTTATATTTTGTGTTCCTATTTTTTGCAAGAACCGTGAGGACTGCGTTAATATCCATTCATTTTCAGGTGACCACTCCGTTTTTGTGTCCCAGCATCGTACAATAGTATTTATTATTTTACAAAAGATGCTTGCGACATTATCTGCCAGTTGAATCAGTTCCTCCGCTCGACTATCTGCAAACTTAACAGCCACATCGAAATGTTTAAGTTCTTGTTTTAGCATTTCATCGATGCCTGAAATATTATCATGAACAATATCAATTTTTCTGGTATCACAGTTACGCTCAATTTCAATCACTTCCAGCAACTCTGATAGAGCATTAAGATTGATAAGATTAGCGAATTTCCGATTTGAATAACTTCCAAACTTAAGAAAATCATTTACAAACGTTTCTTCAATTCCTCTGTTTTGAATCTCTGAAACAGCCCAAACCAGTCCATTTCCAGCCGGTGGAATATGTTGATATGAATAGTTTTTTAAGTATTCAAACAGTTCATGCACGCTTGCTTCGGTAGCTTGTTTTGTTAGTTTGCAGAATGTTGCAAATAGATCGTCTTTTTCTTGCGAAAGGTCACTCACCATCGAGTAATATTCTACCGGGAACTTTTCTCTTGCTTGTTCTCCCCAAATGGAAAACAGCAAAAGCGATGCCAGATAGAATTTTTTATCATACAAGCATATCGAAAAGTGAATGTTGTCTAGAATATTATCCAGAAAATATTCTAAAGCATCGTTATTTTCTTTTGTAAACAGCGAATTCCCTTTCAGTTCTTTTTCAGATGCAAATTGACTCTTAAATGTTGCATATTTCCGACGAAGCAGTTGTTCACTTTGTATATCATCAGCAACAACAGCAGCCAAACAAAAATGGCGCTGTGTTCCATAATTTAGTTTTTCATTTTTATCGATGATGCCACCAGTGTTTCCTGCTTCATCTAGAAATAAGCGCATTCGATATGTTACCTCCCATGAATATTAGCTTTCAAAAAGATCTTGGCATTTTTTTATTGCTCTCTGAATATCTGCATCCTTGAAATAAGCCTTTTTGAGCTTATCTCTCCATTCTTTGTTGGAATGGATTAAGTCCTTAATCGAGGCTACGGAAATTCTCTTGCCATCTCGGCGTAAGTCGCAGATCGCCATATCTACCGTTGCCAGAAGTTCCAGTTCATTGACATTTGTATACTGGAACTGCGACACCAACCAATCAATATCTGCCTGCTTTCCCCAATCCTGCAAATAGGCCAATGCCTGCTGCATCTGCACACCTTTTTCAAAACAGCTGCCCTTTTCGTTTCTTTTGACCTGGATATACTTATTCTTTTGAGCAATCGGCTCGCCGCCTTTGTAGCGGACTTCATCAGCGTGGGGGCCGGCCGCTTTTTTATGAAAGGCAGAAATATCCGCCTGTTCTTTACGGCGAACAAGGTAGAGCAGTTTCTGAACTTTTTTACGCCCAAGAGGATATTTCTCGGAATAGAAGGCATTCACAATTCCTGCAATCATAACTGCATCATCAAAATGCTGATTATGTGCCGGTTGAGATTGTTTTTCTCGAACTGCCTGTGTTTTCGGGCGCTCATTTTCTTCTACATCTGCCAGCCGGATTCTCCCAGTGAGCAGTTCCTGCATCATGCCTTGCTTGATCTGCTGGTACTTGGCCAATTTCTTTTCCAACTGCTTGATTTCACTATCCATGTCAGAAAGAACTTGGGCGATGGCTTGTTGTTCCTCTACCAATGTAGGATATTTCAAAACTAGCGTAGAAATATTTGCCTTACTGATAGAAGACACCTTAATTCCCGTGATAAAAGGCAACATTTGATTATGAAAACACTCTGCGTTCATGTAATAACCAAGGAATTTAGGTGCAAAAGAGATTTTAGGCCGACATAGCATAGTGTGCTGTCCTGATAAAGCCTTTCCACGAACATTTACAAGCTCAACACATTTACCAACAGTACTATCTTCTGCTGTATCGGCTATAATCACATCGCCGTCTCTGGCATAACTGGATTCAGAATATTTTCTTACAGAAACCGTCCCCATCAAATATGGCACATCCGTGTTGGCCATATCTAAACAAGCTCCATACTTTGTCAAAATATCACCGTAGTGGATATTCTGAATAGTCCCAGTATCAGTCATTTGATCCCTTGTAAACGCATTTGTGGGGAGAAAGTCAAAGAGATCTGCAAATGAAACTTCACTCCATTCCCCAGAAAATCCCGTCAGGCGGTTTTTACCGGTGAGCAGTTCCTGCATGGCCCCCTGCTTGATGGCTTTCTTTTTCTCAATCAGCTTTTGCAGGGAGGAAATCAGGCTGTCCGCGTCGGAAAGGACTTCGGCAATGGCAGTTTGTTCTTTCGGCTTTTGCGGAAATGCAATTAAAAACTTTTTGAAATCAGCAGAAGTTATCTGATTTATAGTTGCACCGCAATTCCTGTTAATTTGTTCCTGAATTGCATTACTCGAAAACAATTGATACAAATATTCTCCATATTGACTACGAAAGAGAGCCATAAATGCACCAAACGTCGCATTATAGTCGTGGTCAATTAATGCACATTTTCCGATAAGTGCACGGCTTCCGTTTCTTACGCATATTAACAAATCTCCTCGCTTAACATACTTCTTTTCCTCAATTTTGCAGTTGACATAAACGTTATCTTCAAATCTCAAGCGGCCGTTCTGAATATTAGAAGACCTCAATACAAGCAATCCGTATTTTTTCACATCATCAGGCGTATATGTAAGTCCCGATAGCAATTCGCCCAATGTATAAAGTGAAATACAATCCCAATCATTTGGGATTACTCCTACGTCCGTATTTTTGTATTCTGTATGGTTTACCATGCAAACCCCATCCTTTCCAGATGAGATTTGACCTTGGCCTCGTACAGGTCTACTTCATCCTTGCATTCTTTCAAAGTGTATTCATATCGCTCCACAAGCTGAGTCACACGGGCGGAAAGATGATGAGACACCGCCTCGTGAATGGTGTCGATCCCACTGTAAATAGAAGCAAACCACTTTTCTTCCACCAGCAGGTGACGAATCTCCTCCAGCGTCAGCTGAGGGTATTTTTTCTCCAGTTTGGTGTCCAGATCTGCCTCGGCCTGTTTAATCGCTTTCTTATAATTGCTTTCGGCATCCAACAGGGACATGTACTCCTGCAGCGCGGCCAATTCTTCCTTGGCGTCAGGGTCTTTCTTGATTGCCTTGATTCGGGCACTGATCGTGGCTCTTTTCAGGTCATCCAGCTGCGAAAACAGCCCGTCCTCACCGCTGTTTTCTTCAGCCAGTTCTTCCAACTTAGCGGACACCTCATCCAGTTGGCCCCGAAGAGTATCCAGCGCCTTGACATCCTCCCCGAAAAAGTACACAGCAATCAAAGCCTTGGGGAGCAGCTTGCCCTCAAAGCCCTTGATCTTATCGGTCTTGACCTCGATGGTCTGACCGTTTTCTTTTTTCTTCTTGGTTACGTACTCATAGGCAATTTCCCGCCCGGCCTCATAGCCGTCATAACAGACGGCATACACGTCGTCCTGCATGGTCTCCGCCCAGTACTCCATCAGCACTTCATAAACATCATACTTGTCCAAAAGCGGCACCTGGGCAAAGCCAGACAAAAGCCGTTCAGAAATATTGCTAATAAATTCTTTAGGAGAAACTTCCCGGTTCAGTTCCATTAAAGCCGGTTCGACATCTTCTTTCCACTTAGAATAAGCATCATCTACTTGATCGGCGTGGCGAATAAATTCCGGATGGGAAGTAATGCTGGAAACAACTGCGTCTTTGCTTACCGTCGGTCGCAAATACCCCTGGCGCAACGGTTGGAAAAGGATTCCTTTCAAAGAGGGATACACTGCCCAATATTCGGCCATGCTATCCACATCTGTTTCCGGAATGCCGCCGTTCAAATGCGCATTGATGTCCTGCAAATCTTCCGGCTCGCTGCTGTCGATATAGCGCGGGATATTCAGATTGTACTCATTGGTAACTTTAATTTCCTCATTAGGCACAAACCGGGCATAATGGGGATTTGACTCGTCCATAGCGAGGAAAGTAGTCACGATTTTATGAATGTCCTGCTCCCGTAGCCGGTTTTTGTTGCCGTCCTTTACATAGCCTTTGCTGGCGTCGATCATAAAAATACCGGTGCGCTCTGCGGCATCTTCCTTGTCCAGTACCAGAATACAGGCAGGAATCCCCGTGCCATAGAACAGGTTGGCAGGCAGACCGATAATGCCCTTGATATAGCCCCGATCAATGATCTTTTTTCGGATGTCTGCCTCGGCGTTACCACGAAACAGCACCCCATGCGGAAGAATGATCGCTGCCTTGCCGTTGGATTTCAAAGATTTCAGAATATGCAGTAGCCAGGCGTAGTCGCCGTTTTTCTCTGGCGGCACACCTAACACAGTTTCACTATATCGGCCGTACACATCAGGAATGGTAATGCCATCCATCCAAGACTTATCCGAAAATGGCGGATTGACCACAATGTAGTTGAAGGTTTTCAGTAGTTCGGGGTTGTTTTCATCTTTGTACTGAGGTGCGGACAAAGTACTTTTATTGCCGACAATGACGCCGGCCCCCTTGTTGTGCAGCACCAGGTTCATGCGAGCCAGACCGGCGGTGGAGTTGTCCTTTTCCTGCCCATAGATGGAAATTTCGCAGGGAGCCTCATCCGCTGCACGAATCAACAGCGAACCAGAACCACAGGCTGGGTCATAGACTGTCATACTGGGATCGGTGGCTTTGTCAATACCGATCACTTTTGCCATGATGCGAGATACCTCGCCGGGAGTGTAGAACTGGCCTTTGCTCTTGCCGGAATCCTGCGCAAATTTCCGCATCAGAAATTCGTAGGCATCCCCCAAAATATCATCGCCGCCAGCACGGTTGTTTGTAAAGTCCAACTCCGGTTTCTGGAAAATTTCCACAAGGCCGGAAAGTTTGTCCACGGCCTCCTTATCTGTGCCCAATTCTTCGCTGTTGAAGTCTGCAATGTCGATGATTCCCTTTAGATCGTTGGTCTCGGCCAGCTTCCCGATAATAACATTGATTCCCTCGCCAATGTTTCTCTTATATTTCAAAGCAACAATATCATCAAAACTACCGCCCTTCGGCACCTCAATATCCCAGTTATCGCTACTCTTGAAGCGGTCGGAAACATATTTCACAAACAATAACGTTAGAATATAATCTTTATAACGCGCTGGTTCCACACCACCGCGCAATTTATCACATGCAGCCCATATCTGACTGTAAATTTCGCTTTTCTTAATGGCCATTTGTCAAATCCCTCTTAATTCTTTTGTATTTTAAGCTCCTGCAATAGACGCGCTGAAATCTTTTCTCTCTCACACAATTCAATTAATGTCGCAATGGCAAGCTGATTTGGCGTCACATGACCGTTTTCCCAACGGTTTACAGTGGAAAAACTAACATGAAGCTTATTTGCAAATTCTTTTTGCGATACTCCTATTTCTTTACGAACCGCTTTAATTAAGTCTCTAATTTCCATTGTAAAACGCCCTCCTTAATCATTAAAAGTATAGCATATGCGATATTTCTTGACAAGTCAGAAACTTCGACCGAGCAGATTATATCGGTTCTATAATCTGTTTTAAAGTCTATCTACTTGAAGCAATACAAAGAATGCCCTGTGCAGTCCACTTTATCGAACTACACAAGGCATTCCTTTCTCGCTATCTGTAAATATTATTCTTTTTCTGTCATTTCAAGGCTCTTTCAAAAATGGTGTAGTAGTGGTGTAGTAAGTGCCTTTCCGCTTCGTGAAATCATTGATTTTACAGGCTTTTTCGGGACTTCTCAAGATATTGCCGTGGCAAATAAAAAGTATTTTTATCATCTTGAATATATCCTTTCATAAGCCTGTAAAACCCTGTAATTCCGGGCTTTTTGGCACTTTCTTTGATTTTTGCTTTTTCCCAAAATCTACGCAAATCTCCATAAA
>JAUNGE010000081.1 GCA_030524675.1 bacterium | reverse complement strand
AGAACGTCTTTCGGAAGGAATTCTGGAGGGCGTTTTTTATTGAAATGGAAGGAGAAATTAGAATGAAATATATTGGTACAAAGCTGGTGGAAGCAAGTCCTATGACAAGAGGTGCGTATAATCAATATCGTGGATGGCAGATTCCAGAGGGAGAGAATCCAGAAGATGCGGGGTATTTAGTGAGATATTCAGATAATTATGAAACGTGGTCGCCCAAGGGAGTGTTCGAGAAAGCATATCTGCAGGTGAATGACAATAAAGTCCTTCCGTCCGGTGTCAGCGTCGGTCAGAAAATGGTGGAGGAATTTATCAGCCACACCGAAACACAGACCATGGGAGACAGAACTACAGTAGTACGTTGTGTGCTGCGAAATGGATTTGAAATTGTGGAATCCAGTTCCTGTGTGGACCCGAAGAATTATTCAGAAAAAATGGGCCATGAAATCTGCATGAACAAAATTAAAGACAAGATTTGGGAGCTGTTGGGATTCCTGCTACAAACGGCGTGGCATGGAATTTCCTAAGCCAAAAAGGAGAAAGTGGAATGAATCCAGTAAATACCATCATCCAGACAGCGAAAAAGTGGACAGGCTATCTGGAAAAAAAGAGCAACAAAGATTTGGACGATTTCACGGCTAACGCAGGCAGCAATAACTATACCTGTTTTGCCAGGGACTACAGAATACATACCGGCCAGAATCTCCAGGGACAGCCCTGGTGTGCAATGTTTGTGTCAGAAATGTTTGTCCAGGCGTTCGGGCTGGAGACAGCGAAGAAGCTGCTGTGCGGTGCCCTGTATCACTACTGTTCAACCGGTGTAAACCAGTTTAAAAATGCAGGCAGATGGAGCAGGAATCCAGAGCCTGGAGCCGTGATATTTTTTACCAATGGTTCCAGGGCCTATCATACCGGCATCGTCACCGAAGTAACATCCACCAGGGTAAAAACCATTGAAGGCAATACCAGCGGCGCATCCGGCGTGGTAGAAAATGGCGGTGGGGTCTGTCAGAAGAGTTACAGCAAAACAGATGGGAAGATTCTGGGATATGGCTTGCCGGACTGGAGTTTGGTGCAGCCGACCTACGAGGAAGGCTGGAAGCAGGCAGCTGGCGGTGTGCGTTGGTGGTATCAGTTTGCTGACGGCAGTTTTGCATCTGCGGGTTGGCACTGGCTGCGAGAAGAAACTGGCGGCACTTGGGGCTGGTATCTGTTCGATGCGGATGGCTACATGCTGACCGGATACCAGACAGCGCCGGATGGACGCCGGTTCTTTTTGTGCCCAGATGCTGGAATTCACCAGGGCAAGTGCATGGTGACAGATGATCAGGGTGCGCTCAAAATTGCAGAATACGACCAACAGCAAAAAGTATATAGAATTCACGCATAAACATTCCAATACAAAAATTATACATAGAATAGGAAGAGATTGTTTTTTCAGCATGTAGAAATCAATCCCATCTTCAATTATTCTTAGCATCTTGTCTGCTTTTATTTATACTATAGGTTTTTACTATATAGTGGTCCAGATGGAGAGATTGGTGCTTCCATGCGTTATTTGTCCCAGCGCTATTCCATGCCATATGATGTGTGCAAGGCTACATTAACAGATATAGGTGTATCGGCAGCGAAATTGCCCATCAAATTGACATAGGATATTGCTTTATATGTTCCTTTTGAATAAAATGAAATTTTTAAGAATCAGAACATTGTCTAAAACGGTATTGGTATATTTGTACAAAATGACTTTTTTGGAAAATCAAAATAGGTTTTTATTGAAAAAAGTCACAAAAGATGTATGATAATAATGTCAAAGGAGGGAATACAAATATGACAAGGAAAATTTTAACCAAAGGGCGCCGAACGCTCGCTATGCTTCTGACGGCAGCAATGGTGGTTGCCAATGTCGGCAGCGTGGGTGGCGTGGCAATGGCGGCCGGAACAGGGGATGCAGGGGCGATAGTGTCCGAAGCAAAATCAGGGGAGAGCGGTTTTGCTAAAATCGCGGCTGCAAGAACAGCGTCGCCGTCGAACGGCACAGCATCCTCTTCCAACGCAGTACCGCCTGCAAATGAAAATCAGCAGGCAGAACCGTTTGAAATCTGGTTCAATCCAGATGGAAAGACAAATGTTACAGCAGGAGAGCAGGGAAATCCTTATGTGTATTCTATGAGTGATATGTCTGCAAAAACAAATTCTGTAACATACGAAGGAACAAAATACTATACCGTTCAGGGTAAGGTCAATCCAAAACCGACAGATGGTATCCCGAGAGAGGGTGATGCCGCTATGTATGTGATTGCGCCGGAGGATGGAACCATCACATTTTATGGAAAATGTGCCAGTGGAAAGTCATTCTACATGACAGTCGCAGATTCGGTGGAGGCAGAGACAGCAGGGACCAGGATTAGTGAAAATGGAGACGGATCGGCTATGAGCCGCACAGTTTCCGTGAAGAAGGGACAGGTTGTCTATACCTACTGTACAGGTTCTAAGCTGGAGTTTGCTGGTTTCGTGTTTGAATTGCCAAAGGTAGAGACTGTGATTCCACTGACTCTCTCTGGTGAGAGCCTAGGTGATGCAACTATCATTTTCTCTAACGGTATCACAGATGATGTGGCAGTAAAAGAAGGGGACACAAAAGTTTCCCTGCTGTCAGGTTACGAGTACAAAGTCACCATCGACAGTGCGCTTCTGGTTATTGACATGGAGAGCCTGGATTTAAACGGGGAGATTCCGGAGGAAATCAACATTCATGTTTCCCAGGCACCACTTCACACGGTTTCTGGAACCATCCAGGGACTTCCTGAGCAGGTGACGATTGAGAGCCTGAGCTACACGGATGAGGGCAAAGCTGTCATACAGGCGCAGGTGCAGGAGGATGGTTCCTACACAATTCAGCTGAAAAATGGAATCTATACGGCATCCGCAAAACTCAGTGACGACAGCTATCAGGTGTACGACCATGTGGAAGTGGCAGGAACACAGGGCGAAGCCATCGAGAATGATGTCTGGTTCTACGGCGCACAGACCGTATATCCGACAGAATATCGGGCAGAACTGACCGTAGGCCAGAGCGCAGATTGTGATTATAAGACACTCACAGAGGCAGTTGCGGCAGCAGCGGCTATGACACGAAGCGAAGACCAGAACGTGACGCTTCTTCTCTGTGATGAGGAATATTTTGAGCAGGTCATCATCAATACGCCGAATATCACGTTGAAAGCAGCCGAGGGTGTGACGCCTTCCATCCGCTGGTATTACGGAATCGGCTACAAGTATTACAGCATCGGGAACGATGGATACTATGACCTGAAAGCAGCCAATGATAAATTTGAAAAGAACTTTGCAGTAAAGTGGGGCGCGGTTGTGAATGTACAGTCCAAGGCGGTCGGCTTTTCGGCGGAGGGAATCGAGTTTGTCAACACATTCAATCAGTATGTCACAGAGGCGGAGATTGAGGACGGCGCTGAGGTGATTACCAGCGAAGAGTATGGGCAGAATGTTTCTGGTTTCATCCAGGAGCGTACCAGCACCGACATGGATGTGGCGAATACAAAGAATGTGGAACGTGCGGCCGCTCTGGTCTGCGATGCAGACAAAGCAGAGTTCTATCAGTGTACCTTCCTGAGCAGTCAGGACACGCTGTATACCGGTACAGGACGCCAGTATTACCGTGATTGTACCATCATCGGCCAGACGGACTACATCTTTGGAAATACAGGTACAAACTGTATCTTTGATGCGTGCGAGCTGCAGTGGCTGGGCTATACAGGCGGCAGCAGCAAGGCCGGCTATATTACGGCGACCAGAGGAACCTATCTGTTCCGCGGCTGTACCATCACAGCAAACAAGGCTGGAAATTCCAGAGCAGCAGATGATTACATGGTAGTTGAGGGATATTTTGGACGTCCGTGGGGAAATACTGCGGCCGTAAGCTTTATCGGAACCGAAATCGAGCCTGGAACCGTACACGCAGACGGATGGTACAGCATGAGCGGCGTTACTCCAGAGCAGGCAAACTTCCGTGAATATGGCAACTACATACGCAATGAAGCAAATCCACAAGATCAGAGCAACTTCTTCTACTCCAGCTATGCGGCATCCAATTTGGCTTTCCGCCTGAGCAAGACGGAAGCAGAGGCAGCGATGACACCGCAGGCGGCAAGCAGCACTCTGGGCGATTGGACTCCAGTTTATCTTACCAAAGAGACATTTGACCTCTCCGGTGTGGATGGGTGGAACGATGCAAAAGAGGAAAAAGTATGGAAGTTTACCTACTTTGGAACTTCTGTTTCTTCTTCTGTCAATACAGTAGAAGACGGCGCTTCCATCGAAGATAAGGTGGTCCTGACTTCCTGCTCGTACAATGCAGATGGAAGCATCAACAAAAAGGGTGGAAAATTTGTTTCCTCCGATCCGGCGGATGGTATCAGCCTGTATTACACGACCATCGATCCGGCAAAAGAGAATTTCTACCTGCAGGCAGATGTCACGATTGACTATATGAATCCGGAACCGGACGGTCAGGAAGGGTTTGCACTGATGATCCGTGACCTGATTGCCGGACCTGGCGAGGGCGGAAGCTTTGAATCCAACCTCGTATCCGTAACAGCAACCAAGCTTCCAAGCGACGCGATGAACGGCACTTCCGAAGTAAAAGACATGATCGGTGTGAGAAACTACACGGGTATCACCAACCCATCTACGATTGATGGAGAAGTGCTGAAAGTGTACCGTCAGGGATTCGATGAGAACGGAACCAAAGTTGCCGCTGGAGAGACATACCGTGTGAGTCTCGAGAAGACAGACAATGCCTATATTACTTCCCAGTATGCAATCAACGCAGATGGGACAACCGGTGAAAAAATCGGAGAATATGTAATGTACATTCCGGCAAAGGACAATTCCGCACAGACTGTGACAAGTTATGAGGAACTGGATGACCCGATGCTGGTTCAGGATGCGAAAGCATACCTTGGTTTTGCAGTTGCGCGCGGTATGAATGCAACTTTCTCCAACATTGAATTTACCACCAGTGACTGGAAGGCAGAGGGATGGGCGCCGCAGGCTTCCACTCTGGTTGAGCCGGATTATCAGATCACCAGCCCGCAGACCTGCGCAGAAAGTACCTATACTTTGGTATTTAAGGCCAATGCAGATGGTGCGGCAAAAATTTATCAGAACAAAACACTGGTAGATGACAATGTAGTCATCACTGCGAATACAGAGTTCAGCAAAGTATATGAGATGGCAGATACAACAGAGTTTGAGGTTGTGTTTACCCCGAATCCAGACTATAAGCCCTCTGCTTTTGAAGAACTGTCAGATTATAGCACAAAGACCATCAGCAAGACAGTCACAGTGCGCGTAATTGGAAATGGAGATACCATCTATGTAGCTTCGGATGGCACGGCAGACCACAATGGCACCAGCTATGAGGATGCTGTGGACCTGCAGACAGCGCTTGACTTTGCATCCGCAGGACAGACCATTCTGATGAAGCCTGGCACATACAACATGAGTGATAAGACACTCAGCGTTTCCCGTGGCAGAGATGGTTTTGAGGAGAAGATGATCACCCTGACTGGTGATGGGGGATATGCAACCCTGGATTTTGGAAAGAGTGGAAGCGGTCTGACCGTATGGGGCAATTACTGGCACATCCAGAAAGTAAATATCACCGGAACAAAGGATGGCGTAAAGGGAATGCAGCTTGCAGGAAGCCATTGTATCCTGGAACGCATGAACTTCTATAATAATGGTAATACCGGACTTCAGGTATCTGGTTTGTCTGCAGAGTCAAGAGACAAATGGCCAAGCTATAATACCATCTTGAATTGTACTTCCATGAACAATGCAGATGCAGCTATGGAAGATGCAGATGGATTTGCAGCAAAACTGACTTCCGGAGAGGGCAATGTGTTTGACGGCTGTATCGCAGCTTACAATGCCGATGACGGATGGGATTTATTTGCAAAAGTAGCGACAGGTTCTATCGGAGCAGTGACTATCCAGAATTCTGTTGCCTACAGAAATGGTTATATCATGGCGCCGGAGGGAAGCAGCAAGGCAAACTGGAGCTTCTCTGAAGTGACCTGTGATGAGAATGGCACACTGACTATCGATTCGAGCGCAAAGATGATGGATGCTGGCAATGGCAATGGATTTAAGATGGGCGGTTCCAACATGCCAGGAAATCACCAGCTCAAGAATTCGATTTCTTATGAGAACAAAGCGAAGGGATTTGATTCCAACTCCTGCAGCGATATTAAGATTTATGATTCTACCTCGTATAACAATGAAACTTACAATGTGGCAATCTACACCAATGACAAGAGTGCGACAACAGGCTATGCGGCATCTGGTATTCTTTCCTTCAGAAAGGGCACCGATGTGAGAGAGCAGATTGCTCTGCAGGGCCAGAACAGCACAGCAGTATATGGCAGCAACAACTATTACTGGGACACTGAGACAAAGACTAGCCACAATACAGCGGCTTCTCCAGTTACGGTATCGGAAGACTGGTTTATCAGCCTGGATACTTCTGTAGAGCCGGAGCGTAATGCGGACGGCAGCATCAATATGCACGGACTTCTGCTTCTGAGTGAACTTGGCCTGGCAGCAAGTGACAACCGTGCAGGCGCAAGAGGAAGCGTATGGGGACAGGAAGAAGCAGAGAAGGCTTCTATCTGGGTGGTAGGTGATTCCACCGTTTCCGGATTTACAGATTCTTACTATATTCCGCGTGAAGGATATGGCGAGGAACTTTCCAATTACCTGCACGCAGATGTCTACAATCTGGCAAGTTCCGGAACTTCCAGCAAGGACTTTACCGGAAAGGAAAATTATACGACACTGCTGAACGGAGATGAAGCAAAAGGAATTCCGGCTATGGGCAGTGTGTCTGACACAAAGCAGTTCCTGGTAATCGGCTTTGGTCACAATGACGAGAAGACGGAAGAGGCTCGTTATACCAATCCAAACGGCGATTACAGAACCGAAGGAAGCTTTGCAAACAGCCTGTACACGAACTATGTGAAACCGGCGTTGGATGCAGGTGTGACCCCGATTCTGTGTACTCCGATTGTACGTCTGACAGATGACAATACCGAGGCAAGCTACAACAGCGCTTCTGGCCACATCACAACCACAACTGTGGCGAGTGGCATCACTTTCGAGGGCGGAGATTATGCGCAGGCAATCCGCAATATGTGCAGCGATTTGGGAATTGACTGCATTGATCTGACAAAAGAGACTATCGCTCTCAATGTACAGCTCGCAGATGGCGCGCAGTGGATGCATTCTTTCACTGGGGCTAAATATGCGGAGGATGGAACTACCTTAGTTGCAACTGGTTTGGATAAGACTCACACGAACAGCTATGGCGCGAAGATGAACGCATGGCTGATTGCAAATGCAGATTCTGCGCTCAAGGCATACAGCAAAGGCAAAGTAAAGCCGAGCTATGAGACAGATTTTGCAGATGCTGTGAATCCAGATTATGTGGTGAGCGATTACAAGAGTCCGACAGAGACCAGCGCACTTTGGCCGGCATTTACCGATGCAGATGGGAATGTATGGTATGGAAGTGTGTTCGGAAGCGTGGGCGGACAGGACAAAGTGACAAACGGCGATTTTACTGCTTCTGTAGGAGATGGAACCATTACCTTGGGTGTGGCAAACAACCGCGGTAAGATTGCTTCCGCAGAAGAAGGCATGATGATGTACTATATGCAGCTTCCGGCCGGCACAGAGTTCACTCTGACGGCGAAGGCGACCATCAACAGCCTGGCTGCCAACAATCAGGTTTCCTTTGGCCTGATGGCGCGTGATGATATGTATATAGATACAAATACAAAGTCCATGATGGGCGACTATGTGGCAGCAGGAACCCGCAATCAGGGTGCAGTCAATGGTTTTGGACGTAAGAGCAGTGCTCTGTATGACGGACCGGCGGCATCCAAGGTGTACGGTGTGGGAGATACTTTAGATTTAAAGATTGTGGGAACCGCTGACGGCTATACCTTGACTTACGGTGAGAATGAGCCTGTATCTGCTGGCTTTGACTATGCGCTGACAGCAGTAGATTCCGATTACATTTATGTCGGAGTGTATGTTGTGCGTAACTGCAACGTAACATTCAGTGATCTTTCTTTGCAGGTTACAGAGAAGCCGGTGGAACCAGAAGAACCGATTGAGCCGGAGAAGCCGGATATGAGCAAGCTGAGTGCGGCAATCGAGAGCGCAGAAGCACTGGAAGAGAGCGATTATACAGAAGAATCCTGGAAAGCAGTGAAGGAGGCCATTGAGGCGGCAAAGGCTGTGATGGAATCTGAGACAGCGACACAGGAGGAAGTGGACAGTGCAGCAGCGAAGCTGAGTGAGGCAGTGAGCGCGCTGGAAAAGAAGCCGGAAGAGCCGGTGGAACCAGAAGAACCGATTGAACCGGAAGAACCGGTTGAACCAGAAAATCCAGTGACACCGACAGAGCCAAGTGACTCGGACGATTCCGATGATTCTGAGGATTTGGACAGCTATACAGAGAATAAGACAACAGAAAGTTCCGGCAATGCTGACAATGACATGATAGACGGAGAATGGAGCTTTACAAGACTGGAATCTGGCCGTCTGCTCTGGTCTTATCAGGTGGATGGAAGTCAGGTTGTAGACCGCTGGATTTATGTAAAAAATCCATATAAGAGGGAAAATCAGCCAGAGTGTGGATGGTTCTATATTGGCGCGGATGGTGTGATGCAGACTGGATGGTTTACAGACAAAGACGGTCATATCTATTATCTGCTTCCAGATACAAATGGTTCTCAGGGACTGATGCTGACTGGATGGCAGCTGATTAATGGAACATATTATTACTTTAGTGAGAAAAAGGGAACTCCGTTTGGTTCTCTGCTGGTAGATACCACAACTCCTGATGGATTTTATGTAGGAGCTGACGGCGCTTGGGATGGCAAATACTGATGTAATAATGCAATACTGTGATACTTTGATAAGACATTGTGATAAAAAATGTGATAAGAAAAACGTGAACGAAAAACATAAGTAAAAAACATAAGTTAAAAACAAAACAAATACGAAAAATATAAGCGAAAAATGTAGGCGCATAGAGCGCCAAGCGATGCGCGGCAGGCAGCCGGAGGAGCGATGCAAAGACAGCTCTTTCGGCTGTTTGTTTTTAGTGAAAGAAATCAATCAAAGTAAGTATATAGCGACATTATAATGAAGCTGGATATAGCATTTTTCAAGGAAAAATGCTAAAATAAAACCAGTAAACAGAAATTTTGGCGAACCATAAATGGAGGGAAATGGATATGTTTGATATAAGTAAATTGGAGTGGACAAGAGAGCCAGCGAATTTTGTAATAAAAGATAATATCATTGAAATTATCACCAAACCGCATACGGATTTATGGCAGCGTACGTATTACCATTTCCGAAATGATAATGCACCTGTTTTGCAGATGAAAACCAAAGATAAATACTTCTCTTTCACTGTAAAAACAGAGTTTGAGAGCAAGCATCGCTTTGACCAGTGCGGAGTGGTGATGTATCTTAACAGTGATAACTGGTTAAAAGGTTCTATTGAATACGAAAATGAAAAGTTCCAACATCTTGGCAGTGTTGCAACGAACCATGGATATTCAGATTGGGCAACAACAGCGATTGACGCATCCATTAAATCTATATGGTATCGCCTGAGCCGGAGAGAAGATGATTTCTGCATAGAGTGTTCACAGGACGGAATCCATTTTTCACAAATGAGAGTATGCCATATGTGGGATGCAACGGACGAAATACAATTTGGTATCTATGCATGTAGTCCGGAAGATTCTTCTTTTAAGGCGACTTTTACAAATATGGATGTGAGCGCATGTAAGTGGCTGGCACATGATGGACAGCAACCGGATGAGGAATAAAAATCAGGATTTATCAATCAGGAAAATGGAATGTGGCAGTTTTTGGCATTCTGTTTTTAGGAAGTCTTGAAGTAAAGATTTGAAATTTATGAGTGTAGGCGATGATTTGGTCTGCATTCTGGGAACCCAGTATATCAACTGTACTGGGTTCTTTTATGCTCAATAAAATCTTATTTTTCTGACAGGCGCTCGGCCAGTTCTACAACAAAGCTAAGGTCTTGTTCTGACAGGTTTCTGGTGCAGGAGTCCAGCCTGGATAAGAGGACCCCATCCGAGGAATCTTCTTTAAAGAAATATTCTGGAGCGATTTCAAAATAATCACAGATGGCTAAGAATTCTGCCATGGAAGGCAATGTCCTTCCACAGACAATCTCATGGATATAACTTCTGGCATGCCCCAGTTCCATACTCGTCCGATGTTCGGATACATTTTTCTTTAGACGAAGTTCTGTAATTCGTTCTCTGATAAAATCAACATTCATGTTCATAGTATCACTTCTTCATGTATGAAGATAATAACAAGAAAAAAGAAAAAAATTTGTAATTTTCATTCTTCTTTAAAAAGATGATATCTAAATAGTTCGGCGGAATGTAATGAAAAAATACGAGTGTGCGGAGTGTGTGGATAGATTGTTTCGCTGTAGGGCCAGAATGCTGTTAGTGCATACATAACATGAAAAAGTAGAAAATAGAAGCTAAAATGTTCAATATTCAAAATAATAGAAGTTGTAAAACTGCTTCTGTTTTTACAGTATCCTCTATAATAAATGTGAGGTGATACTATGAACGCTGATTTTATCAGAGAGCGAATTACGGAACTCCGCTTAAAGAAAGGGGTGTCAGAACATCAAATGAGTATGGAGCTTGGACATGCCAGAAGTTATATCCATGGAAGCGTGAATGGGCCTATGCCAAAAATGGCATGGGTGGAGAGCATTACGAAAAAGCGCGTGATGCATTTGAAAGAGCAGAGAAAAACCGCAAAAAAGCAAATGAAATTTAGAGATAAAAAATATGGGAGATTGGATAGATAAAGCCCGACATTTGGGACGAGCAATGGCAGGCGATTTGGAAGCAAAGGCGGAGGGAATAGCAAGAAGAAATAAAAATACTCCTTTGGGACAAGAATATGAACAGTTTACCGAAGAAATGAGAAATGTAAAAAACCCACCGATGCTTAACAGCAGAAAAGAGAGATAGAGTCATGTTATTAACTCAGAGGATTATTTCTATGAAGCAAAGAAAAGAACACTGCTATACTGAATGTCATTACAAACCAGTATAGGGTTGTCCAGAAGGAAGATGCCTTCGCCTTTACAGATATACTGTTGGGCGAGGGCATTACTTATGAAAGAAATTTAGAGAATTGAGCGATAATCTGTGATAATTTAACTCGTTGTGCTAGTTGATATAAAAAACTTCAACAAAATATGCTATT
>JAUNGE010000080.1 GCA_030524675.1 bacterium | reverse complement strand
AAAAAACCTATATTTTACAAGGCTTTCCAGAGTTATCCACAATTTCCACAATGCCTACTACTACTACGAATTTATATTATACTTATATATATAAGGATTTCACCCCCAACACAACAAACAAAAAATTTATCAACAAAGGAGTTATCCACAATTATGAAGCTAATTTTTCAAAAAGACATTTTACTCAACTCCATCAATATTGTTCTCAAGGCTGTTCCTTCCAAGACGACCATGCCTATCTTAGAATGTATCTTAATCGATGCGACAGGAAGCGACATCAAACTGACAGCCAACGACATGGAGCTGGGAATTGAGACCAAGACGACAGGCGTAATTGAAGAGCGTGGAAAAATTGCTCTGAACGCCAAACTGTTTTCTGAGATTGTCAGAAAGCTGCCAGACAACAATGTTGTCATTGAGACGGAACCTAACTTTAACACAACCATCACTTGTGAGAAGTCAAAATTCAACATTCAGGGAAAGGATGGAGACGAATTCTCCTATTTACCTTACATTGAGAAACAGTCTTATATTAAACTGTCTCAATTTACACTGAAGGATATCATTCGCCAGACCATCTTTTCTATCTCACCGAATGACAGCAACAAGATGATGACTGGTGAATTGTTTGAAATCTATGACAATGAGCTGAAAGTTGTGTCTTTGGACGGACACCGCATCTCCATCCGCAAGATTGAGCTGAGCGAGCACTATGAATCTGCAAAAGTCATTGTTCCTGGAAAGACACTCACAGAGATCAGCAAGATTTTGTCCGGTGACAATTCCAAAGAGGTGCAGATTTTCTTCAATGAAAACCATATTCTCTTTGAGTTTGATGACACCATCGTAGTGTCCCGTCTGATTGAGGGCGAGTATTTTAGAATCAACCAGATGCTTTCAAGTGATTATGAGACAAAGGTAACTGTGAACAAAAAGGTATTTCTGGACTGTATCGACCGCGCCACTCTGTTGATTCGCGAGAGCGACAAAAAGCCGATTATCATTTCTGTCGCAGATAATGTGATGCAGATGAAGCTCTCCTCTGTGATTGGTACCATGAATGAGGAAATTGACATCCAGAAGAACGGAAAGGATATCACTATCGGATTTAACCCGAAGTTCTTGATTGACGCGCTCCGTGTGATTGACGACGAGGAAGTCTCTATCTATCTGATTAATCCAAAAGCACCATGCTTTATCAAGGATTCGGATGAGAGATATATTTATCTGATTCTTCCGGTCAATATCAGCTCCGGTATGTAATCGGACAGACCTGACATGCCGTATGCTGAAATATCCACAATGTAGGCTGAAAAAAGCAGAGTTATCCACAGAAGGAGCAGAGAAATTTCTCTAAGATTGTGCAAAACTGGCAGAGTTTCTGTGAATTTTGTGGAAAACTTTAAGAGAAATGTTATCTTAGCTTTTAACAAAATAAGCGAGGATTGAAACAATTTTATCAAAGAAATATAAGGAAATCCGCAGGTATGCGGAGAAAGAAAGTGTATAATAATGCAGAAACTACAATTAAGAGATGAGTATATCAAATTGGGCCAGGCACTGAAAGCCGCTGGACTGGTGGAGTCCGGTGTGGACGCCAAATTTGCCATCCAGGACGGGCTGGTGAAAGTGAACGGCGAGGTAGAGTATCAGAGGGGCAAAAAGCTCCATGGCGGAGATGAAGTTTCCTACCAGGGGGAGACCATCCGCATTGAAGGATAGGAATTATGTATATCGAATCTGTGGAACTGAAAAATTTCAGAAATTATCAGGACCTTCACATGGATTTCCACAAGGGGACGAATGTACTGTACGGCGACAATGCACAGGGAAAAACCAATGTGCTGGAATCTCTGTATCTGTGCGGCACCACAAAGTCCCACAAGGGCAGCAAGGATAGGGAGATGATTCGTTTTGGCGAGGAGGAGGCCCACATCAAGCTTCAGGTGAAAAAGCAGGATGTCAGCTACCGGATTGACATGCACTTAAAGAAAAACAAGTCCAAGGGCGTGGCGGTCAATGGCATTCCCATTCACAAGGCCAGTGAGTTATTTGGGATTCTCCATGTTGTCTTTTTCTCTCCGGAGGATTTGAATCTGATTAAGGAGGGACCAGCTGCCAGGCGGCGCTTTATCGACCTGGAGCTGTGCCAGCTGAATCGGCTCTATGTCCATAGTCTGATTCAGTACAATAAAGTGGTGCTCCAGAGAAATAAGCTCTTAAAAGACCTGGTTTTCCGTCCACAGGAGGAGGAAACTCTGGATGTCTGGGATATGCAGCTTGCCAGATATGGGAAAGAAGTGGTAAAATATCGTAGAGAGTTTGTCCGCGAGCTGAACACCCTGATCGCAGATATCCACAAAAACCTTTCCGGCGGTCTGGAAACTCTGGAGATTCAGTATGAGCCGAATGTGGATGAGGATGCATTTGAGCAGGAATTGGTACGAAGCCGTGCGCAGGATATAAAACAGAAAACGACATTGACCGGACCCCACAGAGACGATCTGAGTTTTCTGATAAACGGTGTGGATATCCGCAAATTTGGCTCGCAGGGACAGCAGAGGACGGCGGCATTGTCTCTGAAACTTTCAGAGATTGACCTGGTAAAGAGGGTGTCCGGTGAGGAACCAGTGCTGCTTTTGGATGATGTGCTGTCGGAGCTGGATGGCAGCAGGCAGAACCAGCTTCTGTCCGTGATACGGCGGACCCAGACGATTGTGACCTGCACGGGCCTGGATGATTTCTTGAGCCATCATTTTCAGATAGACAAGATTTTTCGAGTAGTAAAAGGAACTTTAGTTGAGGAACACGAATATTAGGAGGAACTTATGAGCAATGAATACGGAGCCGACCAAATCCAAATCTTAGAGGGGCTGGAAGCTGTCAGAAAGAGACCTGGTATGTATATCGGGAGTACCTCCATCCGCGGGCTTCATCATTTAGTATATGAGATTGTTGACAATGCAGTAGATGAGGCACTTGCCGGTGTCTGCGACTCTATTGTGGTGCAGATTCATGAGGACAATTCCATTACCGTGATTGATGACGGGCGGGGGATTCCGGTAGATATTCAGAAAAAAGCCGGAAAGCCGGCAGTGGAGGTAGTGTTTACTGTGCTTCACGCGGGCGGCAAATTCGGCGGCGGAGGATATAAGGTGTCCGGTGGTCTGCACGGCGTGGGCGCTTCTGTAGTAAATGCCCTCTCTGAGTGGCTGGAAGTGGAAGTGTACACAAACGGAAAGATTTACAAGCAGCGCTACGAGAGGGGCGTTCCGGCGTATTCTCTGAAAGTCATCGGTGAGTGCAAACCAGAAGAACACGGAACCAGGGTCACTTTCCTGCCGGATAAGCAGATTTTTGAGGAGACGGTCTACGACTACGGCATTCTGCAGACAAGACTGCGTGAGACAGCCTTCCTGACGAAGAATTTAAAGATTGTTCTTCAGGATGAGAGGGAGGAAAAGAGAGAGGAGACATTCCACTACGAAGGCGGAATCCGTGAGTTTGTCACATATCTGAACAAGAGCAATGTGGCATTGTACGACTCTGTGATTTACTGTGAGGGAGTGAAGGACAATGTGACCGTAGAAGTGGCGATGCAGCACAACGATTCCTACACAGAGAATATCTACAGCTTCGTGAACAATGTCAACACACCGGAGGGCGGTACGCATCTGATTGGATTTAAGAATGCCCTCACAAAGACGTTCAACGACTATGCCAGAAAGAATAAACTTTTGAAGGACAGTGAGGCGAACTTAAGCGGTGAGGACATCCGAGAGGGCCTGACAGCGATTATCAGCGTGAAGGTGGAGGAGCCGCAGTTTGAGGGGCAGACAAAGCAGAAACTGGGAAACAGCGAGGTAAGATGGGCTGTGGACGGCATTGTGAGCGAACAGCTGACGTATTTCCTTGAGCAGAATCCAGCGACGGCGAAGATTATCTGCGAGAAGTCCATCCTGGCACAGAGAGCGCGCGCGGCTGCGAGAAAGGCGAGAGACCTGACAAGAAGAAAGTCCGCCCTGGACGGTATGGCACTTCCTGGAAAGCTGGCAGACTGTTCTGACAAGAATCCGGAAAACTGCGAGATTTATATCGTTGAGGGAGATTCTGCAGGCGGTTCCGCGAAGGAAGCGCGCGCCAGAGCGACACAGGCTATTTTGCCTCTGCGCGGAAAGATTTTGAATGTGGAGAAGGCGAGACTTGACCGTATCTACGGCAATGCGGAGATTAAGGCGATGATTACTGCCTTCGGAACCGGCATTCATGATGATTTTGATATCTCCAAACTGCGCTACCACAAGATTATCATTATGACCGATGCCGATGTGGACGGCGCGCATATCAGCACGCTTCTTCTGACTTTCATCTACCGGTTTATGCCGGAGCTGATTCGCCAGGGACATGTGTATCTGGCACAGCCGCCTCTGTACAAACTGGAAAAGAATAAGGGAGTGTGGTACGCCTACAGCGATGAGGAGCTGAACGAAATCCTCAAAGAAGTAGGACGAGACAATAACAATAAGATTCAGCGTTATAAGGGACTTGGCGAGATGGACCCTGAACAGCTTTGGGAGACGACCATGGACCCTGAGAGACGTATCTTAAAGCGTGTCATGATAGACCCTGAGACGCAGTCTGAGCTGGATTTGACATTTACGACTCTGATGGGCGACCAGGTGGAGCCGAGAAAAGAATTTATTGAAGCCAATGCAAAGTATGTCCAGAATCTGGATGTTTAATGAGACGGAGGGAAGAGAATGGAACCAAATGTATTTGACAAGGTCCATGACGTAGATTTACAGAAAACCATGGAGAAGTCATTTGTGGATTATGCCATGAGTGTAATTGTATCGCGGGCGCTTCCTGATGTCAGAGACGGCCTGAAGCCGGTTCAGCGAAGAATCCTGTATGCAATGACAGAGTTAAACAACGGGCCGGATAAGCCGCATCGTAAGTGCGCGCGTATCGTCGGTGATACCATGGGTAAATATCACCCGCACGGTGACAGCTCAATTTATGGTGCGCTGGTTAATATGGCCCAGCCGTGGTCTACCAGATATCCTCTGGTGGACGGCCACGGAAACTTCGGTTCTGTCGATGGCGACGGCGCCGCTGCGATGCGTTATACCGAGGCGCGTCTGAGCAGAATTTCCATGGAGATGATTGCGGATATCAACAAAAACACCGTGGATTTTGTGCCGAACTTTGATGAGACAGAGAGAGAGCCGGTGGTTCTGCCGTCCCGATTCCCGAATCTTTTGGTGAACGGTACGACGGGAATTGCTGTTGGCATGGCGACGAACATTCCGCCTCACAACTTGCGTGAGACGGTGAATGCGGTGGTGAAGATTATTGACAACCGCGTGCAGGAAGGCAAAGAGACGACGATGGAGGAGATTCTGGACATTGTAAAGGGTCCGGATTTCCCGACTGGAGCACAGATTCTGGGAAGAAGCGGTATCGAGGAAGCGTATCGCACAGGCCGCGGCAAAATCAAGGTGCGCGCTGTCACGAACATCGAGACGATGCCGAACGGCAAATCCAGGATTATTGTGACGGAATTGCCGTATCTGGTAAACAAGGCGCGCCTGATTGAGAAGATTGCAGATTTAGTCAAGGAAAAGCGGATTGACGGTATCACCTACATCGGAGATGAGTCCAACCGCGAGGGCATGAGAATCAACATTGAACTGCGCCGCGATGTCAACGCAAACGTGATTTTAAACCAGCTCTTAAAGCACACGCAGCTGCAGGATAGTTTCGGTGTGATTATGCTTGCACTGGTGAACAACGAGCCGAAGGTGCTGAACTTAAAGCAGATGCTGGAGTACTATCTGAAGCACCAGGAAGATGTTGTCACGAGACGAATCCAGTATGAGTTAAATAAGGCGGAGGAGAGAGCTCACATTTTGGAGGGACTCCTGATTGCTCTCGACCATATTGATGATGTGATTCAGATTATCCGCGGTGCGGCCAATGTACAGGCGGCAAAAGCCAAGCTGATGGAATTGTACGCGCTGAGTGAGGCGCAGGCACAGGCGATTGTGGATATGCGTCTGCGCGCGCTGACTGGTCTGGAGAGAGAGAGACTGGAAACAGAGTACAAAGAGCTGATGACAAAAATCGGGGAGCTGAAAGCGATTCTGGCGGATGAGAATAAGCTGCTCGGCGTGATTCGTGAGGAACTTCTGGAAGTAGCCGGCAAGTACGGAGATGACAGAAGAACGTCCATCGGGTATGATGATGATGTGAGTATTGAAGACCTAGTACCGGATGAGGATACCATCATTGCGATGACAAATCTTGGTTACATTAAGAGAATGTCCAGCGATAACTTCCGCAGTCAAAACCGTGGCGGTAAGGGCATCAAGGGAATGCAGACCATTGATGAGGATTATATTGAAGACCTGTTAATGACGACGAACCATCACTATGTGATGTTCTTCACAAATACAGGGCTTGTTTACCGCATCAAGGCATATGAGATTCCGGAGGCGGGAAGAACTGCCAGAGGAACAGCGATTGTCAACCTTCTGCAGATGCAGCCAGGAGAGAAAATCACAGCGATTATCCCGATGCGTGAGTATGATGAGAGCGAATACCTCTTCATGGCGACCAAGAATGGTATGGTAAAGAAAACGCCGATGCGCGAGTATGCCAATGTCCGCAAGAACGGCCTCCAGGCGATTGTGCTGCGTGAGGATGATGAGCTGATTGAGGTGAAGGCGACCAACAATGAAAAAGATATCTTTCTGATGACGAAAATGGGCATGTGCATTCGTTTCCATGAGACAGATGTGCGCGTCACAGGCCGCGTCTCCATAGGTGTAATCGGCATGAAGCTGGAGGATGGGGATGAAGTGATCGGCATGCAGACCGATACCCAGGGTGAGAGTCTTCTGGTGGTTTCTGAGCGAGGTATGGGCAAACGCACGTTAATCAGTGAATTTAAGCCGCAGATTCGAGGCGGAAAGGGTGTTCTGTGTTATAAGATTACGGAGAAGACAGGCTGCCTGGTCGGCGCGAAACTGGTGAACGACAACCGCGAAATTATGCTGATTACGAATGAAGGCATTATTATCCGCATGTCTGTCAATGATATTTCTGTGATTGGGCGCAATACTTCCGGTGTGAAACTGATGAGTATTGAGCAGGATTCTGATATTGTAGTGGCGAGCATCGCAAAGGTGCGCGAGAGCGAGGCAAAGGACGCAGATGCGGACGATGCACAGATGTGTGAGGATGGTTACGATAATAGCTACGAGAGTGATGATGAGAACGATGAGGACGGCTATGGGCAGTATGAGAATGATGATACGGATGACGGGGAGGATTCGGACGGAGAATTTGACCACTAGAAGATAGCCGCAGGCAGATACGCAGCATCACATCATACGGGGAACGGATAAACATACAAAGAACAGGGACAGCTTATTTGTTCCTGTTCTTGCTGTGTTTATACTTTTAAATTATGATAATACCAGGAATACCAGGGTCAAATAGACACAAAATCTGATACAAGTTTTCTTGCAAGAGGATTTTTGAATTTGGGACCTGCCAAAAACATGAATAAGCAGCCCGCACAGGGCAGATTTGCAGGGGATGACGAATGGGTACCAGAAAAAGAAAATGGGGGGTTTTGATTCTAGCAGTATGTTTATGCTGGGTTGGCACAGCCGGATGTGGAAAACAGACCAGACAGCAGGAAATGGCGGTGGAGCGGGAAGACCAGACAGCGCCGAAGGAAGAGATAATACAGGAAGAGATAGAGTTGATTTTTGGGGAATTCAGAACCAATGACACAGAATACAGAGAAGTGACACAGGATATTTTTTCAGAAAGTGATGTGACAATGGTTTATATATGGGCGACTTTCTCAGAGCAGTGTATTACAGAATTGGGACAGCTCGCGGAAATTTCTGCACAGTATCAGGAAAAAAATGTGGAAAACTCGACTTTACAGGCAAAATCTGTGGAAAATACAGAATCTGTGGAAAATATAGAATATGCAGAAAATACAGAATACGAAAGCAGTGCGGAAAATACAGGATGTATACAGCATGCACAGAAGCGTTTTCAGATTGTGGGAATTCCGATTGATACACTAGACCAGAGTGGAAGCGCGTCGAGTGTACAGATTCATGAAATCAGAAAAATTATGAAGGAGTCTCAGGCTGATTTTCGGCAGATACTTCCATCTTATCATTTGATTGTGACAAAGCTGAAGGAGGTCACAGAGTTGCCAGAGATTGTGTTTGTGGACCAGAATGGATATCAACTGGGAGAGAGCCGAAAGGGATTTGAGGAGGAGCGAAACTGGAATGCTATAATCGATGAGATGATTGCAGCAGCACAGTGAGAGGATAGAGAAAAAAGCAGAGAAAATATATAGAAACAGGGAGGGAAATAGCGTGAGAACAGTCCAGGTGAATGAAGTTACAAGAGCGGTCAGAGAGATGTGCATTGAAGCAAATCATTTTCTGTCAGCAGATATGAAAAAAGTCTTTGATGAGGCGGTAGATAAGGAGCAGTCCGGACTTGGAAAGCTGGTTTTAAATCAGCTGAAGGAAAACCTGCAGATTGCTGGAGATGATATGATTCCCATCTGTCAGGATACAGGGATGGCGGTTGTATTTTTGAAGGTGGGGCAGGAAGTGCATTTTGAGGGAGGAGTACTTTCTGACGCCATTCATGAAGGTGTGAGACAAGGCTATGTGGAAGGGTATCTGAGAAAATCGGTGGTGAAAGACCCCATTTTCCGTGAAAACACAAAAGACAATACGCCAGCAGTGATTCATTATGAGATTGTGGAGGGGGACCAGGTGGAAATCACATTGGCTCCGAAAGGGTTTGGAAGTGAAAATATGAGTCGTGTATTTATGCTGAAACCGGCAGACGGCATAGAAGGTGTGAAAGAGGCAATTCTTACAGCTGTCCGTGATGCGGGGCCGAATGCGTGCCCGCCTATGGTAGTGGGAGTGGGAATCGGTGGTACTTTTGAGAAGTGTGCGCTGATGGCAAAGCATGCTCTGACAAGAAATCTGGAGGAGGCATCTCCTGTGGAGTATGTCAGAGAGCTGGAGGCAGAGATGCTGGAGAAAATCAATCAGCTAGGCATCGGTCCAGGAGGACTTGGCGGATGTGTGACTGCACTTGCTGTGAATATAGAGACGTATCCGACACATATTGCAGGGTTGCCTGTGGCTGTGAATATCTGTTGTCATGTAAACCGCCATGTGACGAGAAAATTGTAATGGAAGAAGATGCAATAGTGGAAAAAGTTATAGAAAAGGTTGGGATAAGAGATGGAAAAAAGGATTCAGGTACCTATGACGAAAGAAACTGCCGCTGGACTTCATGCCGGAGATTATGTATATCTGAGCGGAATCATCTATACCGCTAGAGATGCGGCCCATAAAAGGATGCAGGAAACGCTCCAGAAAGGCCAGAAACTGCCTTTTGATATCAAAGGCAATATTATTTATTATATGGGTCCCTCTCCGGCTAGAGAAGGGCGTGTAATTGGTTCTGCCGGACCTACGACTGCCAGCCGGATGGACAAATACACACCGCAGCTGTTGGATATGGGGATGGGTGCTATGATTGGAAAAGGAAAGCGCACAAAAGATGTGGCAGATGCTATTGTCCGCAATGGTGCCGTGTATTTTGCAGCTGTCGGAGGAGCTGGAGCGCTGCTTTCCAAGTGTATCAAAAAGTCGGAAGTAATTGCGTATGAAGATTTGGGGACAGAGGCAATCCGAAAATTGGAAGTGGAGAATTTTCCAGTGATTGTCGTGATAGATGCAGAGGGAAATAATCTGTATGAAGAAGTTATGGCAAATATGAAAGCATAAGAACAATAAAGGGTTATTAACCATAAATATATTGTAGTAGGCATAAGGAAAACAGAAAAATTTCGTTTTTTCACAGTTTTCCACAATTTGTTCAGATAAAAATAGAGTTTTCCACAAAATGAATGGGAGTTTATGTGGAAAACAGGAATGTAGTGTGGAAAAATTGTGGAAAACTGTTTGGATTCTGCAAATATGTCATGTCAATCACCCCACCCTGTAAAGGGGCGAGACTTTAACCGAATTGCTTTAACCGAATTATGTATTTGCGGGGGATAAAAAAAGTCATTTAGGGGACAGCTAGGATGTATTTGGATAGACGAGGAATTTGTACATAAGAAATGGGGGAAATCGGGAAATATGAACAGAATTATGCTTATGGTGCTGAAATGTATGCCCAAAATTCCAGGATGGTGGATAAAAATTTGTCGTCTGGGGAAAGATGATACTACATATACAGAACAGCAGCGATATGATTTTTTAAGAGATTTGGTCAAAATTGTGAATAAGCGTGGGAGAGTTACTGTAGAGAGCTATGGAGAAGACAATATACCAGAAGAAAACGGATTTATCCTGTTTCCAAATCATCAGGGATTGTTTGATATGTTGGCGTTGATTGATACGTGCTCTCATCCTCTGTCTGTTGTAATAAAGAAAGAAGCATCGAACTGGATTTTGGTCAAGCAAGTTTTGAAATTGCTTCGTGCAATCTCGATTGATCGAAGTGATATCAAATCTTCCCTGGAAGTGATTAATCAGATGACTGCAGAAGTAAAACAGGGGAGAAATTATGTTATTTTTGCGGAAGGGACAAGGAGCAAAGAGGGAAATAAGATTCTTCCATTTAAGGCAGGAACATTTAAAAGTGCTGTCAATGCAAAATGTCCGATTGTTCCGGTTGCACTGATTGACAGTTTTAAACCGTTTGACCTGCCGTCCTCCAAAAAGGAGACAGTGCAGGTACATTATCTGAAGCCAATTTTATATCAAGAGTATAAAACGATGAGAACTCCTCAAATAGCGAAGATGGTATCTGAGAGAATCCAGGAGGAGATTGCGCGGACAATAGGACCGATATAACTACTGTACTCTGCATGTCACGTCCTCATGTATAACATGTATAATCTGAAAAATATGAAAAAATCGCAAAAAAGATAAAAATAGGACTTGACATTCCAGAATATCAATAGTATAATGACTAGGCACCTGAGACGAAGAGTCAAAGTTGGCAGAAAAATTCATAGAGAAATATGAATTCGGAGAAATACTCAAGAGGCCGAAGAGGCGCCCCTGCTAAGGGTGTAGGTCGGGCAACCGGCGCGAGGGTTCAAATCCCTCTTTCTCCGCTCGATTTACTGAGTGGAATGTATACTCTAAATCGCAAAAAAACAATTTTGAAAAAAATAAAAAAGTTGTTGACAAGCGAAAAAAAGTATGTTATAAATAATAACCGCTGAGCAAATCGGCAAGATGACTTGAAAAAAGTCAAAAAATAATTTAAAAAAGTTGTTGACAAGCAGCAAACAATGTGATATGATAGCAGAGTTGCTGAAAACGACAGAAACAAACAAAAACAACAAAGCACCTTGGAAATAGAAGACTGAACAATACACAGACCCTGA
>JAUNGE010000079.1 GCA_030524675.1 bacterium | reverse complement strand
AAATCTTATCAGAAAGATTCACTTTCCAAAGACACAAGATTTTTTACATCCTCTTCTTTTCTCTTATTCTCGCTCTTGTTTTCAGATCCATGCGCTGTAAACACACCCATGTTTTCAAGCTCAAGATAATCAAGGAAGTCTCCTTTGAATGAGAAAAGAGCACCCTCGTACATATTAGCATCTCCAGAGCTAAGTATCATGGCAACCTTTTTCAAATACTTCGGTCCTCTCGGATATGCCACAGAATAAAATCTGTCGATTGCACATTTTAACTGCCCGGATATACCGTGATAATAAATGGGCGATGCAATAACAAGCATTTCTGCTTCTTTCAAAAGATCATATACATCCTGCATATCATCCTTCTGAATACACTCACCGTGTCCTTTGTTATGACAGTATTCACATGCAAAACATCCGCCTATCTTCTTTTTGCATACATCCACCACATCAACGGTATGGCCTGCACTCTCAGCACCTTTCTTAAATGCATTTACCATATCCTTGGTACTGCCCTGTGGACGTGGACTTCCGTTCAATACTAATATCTTCATTTTCATCACCTTTGCTTTTTAAACTTCAATTTTAATACCAGTCATGCTTCTCATTTTTTTCCAAAGCGTCAATCTGTTCCATCTCTTTATCAGTCAATTCAAAATCATACAACTGCGTGTTCTCCATGATGTGATCAGGATTGCTTGAACCCGGAATAACAACTACGCCATTCTGCAAATCCCATCTGAGAATAATCTGTGCAGATGACTTTTCATGCGCCTGTGCAATTTTAGAAATCACTTCATTACCAAGCAAATCTGCTGTATATCCTCTACCGCCCAGAGGATACCAAGCCTGCACAACAATACCAAGACTTTGTATATACTCAACGACTTCTCGTTCCTGATAATAGGGATGAATTTCATTCTGTACCAATGCAGGTGTAATGCTGACCTGCGGAAGAAAATCCTTCAGTTCTTCTATATACCAGTTGGATAATCCAATAGAATGTATCTTTCCGTCAGCCACTGCCTGCTCTATTGCCTTATATGCTTTCACGTCATTATCTCCGGGATGATGCAGCAGCATCATGTCAATATATCCGATATCCAGCTTTTCAAGTGCGTCTTCTATGGCTCTTTCGGGGTTTTCATACTGTTCACCTGGATATAACTTTGTGATAACAAAAATATCCTCTCGCTGAATTCCTAGTTCCTCCATGGACTCACGAATTGCCTGACCGACTTCCACTTCATTCTTGTACATATAGGCAGTATCAATCAGCCGCACACCATCTTTTAATGCTGTTTTTACAGACTCTACACATGTATCGTCCAGTAGGCTGTAAGTACCTAATCCATTAATTGGCATTGAATATCCGCTGTTCAGTAATACGGTTTTACTTTCAAAATCAAATACTCCCACCTCGTCTGCCTCCTTTTGTTTTGGATCATACGGCTTGATGTCAATGCTATCAAGCCAGTTTTCAATTTCACTTTCTGTTGCCTGTGAATCGAATCGTTTTCCCTCTTTCCACTCGGCTGAATCAGCACACAATTTTTCTAAATCAGTGGCACTGCTTCCAATACCGCTGGAATGAGAGGTACAGAATGGTACGATTGTCTTATTTGAAAAATCGTAGCTTTCCAAAAATGTAGAAATAATGCGTGGAGCCTGCCCATGCCAGATAGGATATGCGATCACAATTATCTGATACTTTGCCATATCCTCTACCTGACCGTTTATCTTCGGCCTTGCATCAGGGTCATTCTGCTCCTGATCTGCACGTCCATTTGTATAATAGGCTAAATCCTCATCGGTATATGGTTCTGCCGGCTGAATTTCATATAAATCTGCATTCAGATAGTCTGCCGCATATTTCGCCAGCTTTTCTGTAATTCCCGTACAGGAAAAATAGGCAACCAAAATCTCTGTAACTGTATTCGAATCATTAGCTGATTCTGACGAACCATCTGTTTCCCGCGACTCTGTATTTTTAGCAGATGAATTTTGTGTTTCCGTTGCACAGGCTGCTACTGTAAACAACAGCAAAATAGATATCACTACACATAATACTTGCTTCATTTTCTCACGCTCCTTAGTATGAGATACCCACATCATTCGCAACTTTTCAGTGTATTCAAAAGATACGACATATTCTGACCGAGATTCCTCATATTAGCTAATCCTTCTTCATCATTACATACATCTCCCGACATCTGTCCATAGCCCATATTCCAATATGTAGAACCTACTACAATCATTTCATGATTAAGGAAAAAGTGATTCATGGTATCAACTGCCTGCATTGCACCGCCTCTGCGTGCCGCTGCAACTGCTGCACCTACCTTGTGGGTAAAAAGTCCCTGATTCATATCAGCAACTACCGCAGCACGTTCAAGCAAAGCCTGCATATTAGCAGATACATTTGCTGAATAGACCGGGGAACCCAACAATATGCCGTCCGCCTCTTTCATCTTCTCAAATACCTCTCGAAAGCTGTCCTTTTGGTGAACACAGTTTCCCTGACCACCGCAAGCCCAGCAGGCCTTACATGGTTCAATGACATTGCCTGCCAGTTGGATCATTTCCGTTTCAATCCCGGCTTTATTCAATTCCTCCAATACTGTATTGATGAGGATTGCGGTATTTCCATCCTTTCTTGCACTGCTGTTAATTGCTAAAACTTTCATGCTCTGTCTCCTCTACTTTCTTCATGATTTTCGCCGGAACTCCACCTACCACCGTATAAGGTGGTACGTCTTTCGTGACTACTGCTCCAGCTGCAATAACTGCCCATTCTCCAATGGTAACACCGGATAACACTGTAGCATTCGAGCCAATCCATACATGATTTCCAATTTTAATTGGGGCATAATGGTTCTTCCTGTTATTCTGTGGCAGAAGATCATGGTTGATCGTAGCAAGCACTACATTATGACCAATCAATACACCATCCCCGATTTCAATTCCCCCCTGATCCTGAAAATGACATCCGGAATTGATAAATACATCTTTTCCGAATATAATATTCTTTCCAAAATCTGTATAAAACGGCGGAAAAAGACGGAAACTTTTATCTACAGCCTTACCGGTTAATTTACCCATGAGTTTCAACAGTTCTTCCGGTGTATGATAAGTCTGATTTATCTCCATACCGATTTTTATTGCTTCCTGAAACAGGGTATTTGCATACTCTTTTTCCTCACTCGTATGCTCTACTCCCTCACGGAATCCTCTGATAACATCTTCTGGTGTCACTGCTTTCAGCCTCCCTGTTCTTATTTTAACTGATTGCAAATATCCGCAATAATCTGAGCCAGTGTCATACCAACCTCTTTCAGTAATTCATTGGGGTCATATCGGTCATAAAATTTCTTCTCAAGTCCGTAATTTTTCACTTTCATATCAGAACTACCATAGAAGGAAGCTATTTTCTCGCCAAAACCGCCGCTTAAAATACCGTCTTCCATGGTAATGACTATCTGATGCCTTTCGGAAAGACTTTCCAGTAATTCTTTGTCAATACCAGAAGCAAAACGAGGATTGATCAGTGTCGGCGTAAAGCCAAGTTCTGCTTTTATTTTTGCACTGAGCTGTTCACCACGCTGATAAAAATCACCAAGTGCCAGAATTGCAACCTTTTCACCAGCTTCTTCCACTTTAAAATGATTCAGTCTGTCAAAATCCTTATCTGCCTCACGATAGGTTACCTGATTTCCGGGGATGAGAATCATAACCGGATGTTTCTTCTGATCAACTGACCAATCAAGCATAGAAAGGTATTCATCTTTTGAGGTAGGTGCAAGCACTACCAGATTCGGAACATTCGTGTATGCCGCCAGTCCAAAAATTCCAAGATGCGTAACATCTGTCAAACTGTCAAAAGAATTGTAGTTTAAGAGAATTGTGACAGAACTATTGTTAATACATACATCATGGGAAATCTGGTCATACGCTCTTTGAATAAAGGTTGTGTTTGTAACCACAAGCGGCTTCGCACCATTTTTTGCAGCACCAGATGCCATGGCAACCGCCTGTTCTTCCGCAATCCCTACATCCACATACTGCAATCCAAGCTCCTTTCGCTGTTCCTGATTTAAGCCTGCACTGCCCGGCATAGCAGGAGTAATCACAAGAAACTCAGAATCACTTTTTGCTTTTCGCATAATATACTCAGCAGTGATAGATGTATAATCTTCTCCATCGCCAAAAGAGAGTGTTGGTTTGCCTGTTTCACGGTCAAATGGCATACACCAATGCCATCCCTCTTTGTCTTTTTCAGCAATCTCATATCCCTTTCCTTTTTGTGTATGGATATGGACTACGATTGGATGATCCGTATCTTTCACCTTGCGGAATAAAGAAATCAGTGATGCTATGTCATTGCCGTTTTCCTCATATATATAATCTAATCCAAACGCTTTGAAGAAATTATTGGAAGCAGTTCCGCCTGTCTCTCTTAATTCGGCAAGATTTTTATACATTCCGCCATGTACTTCGGCAATCGACTGCTCATTATCATTTACTAAAATGATTAAATTGGAGTTAATCTCTGATCCGGCTACATTCAATCCCTCTAGTGCTTCACCGCCTGAGAGGGAGCCATCACCAATAATTGCAATAATATTTTCTTTATCTCCTTTTATATCTCTCGCCCTGGCCAGACCCGTAGCTAAAGAAACTGAGGTCGAAGTGTGACCTACATTGAAGAAGTCATGTTCACTTTCTTCCGGATTTGTATAACCGGAATCCTCTGAAAAGTGCTCATCGGAAATATATCCATTCTTTCTTCCGGTCAGGATCTTATGAGGATAGCTCTGATGAGATACGTCAAATACAAACTTATCCTTAGGAGAAGAGAAAACATAATGCATTGCAATCTCTGCCTCCACCATACCAAAATTGGGACCAAAGTGACCGCCGATTTTAGTCAACCGGTTAAACAATGCCTCTCTGATTTCCGAAGCAAGCTCCTCCAGCTGCTTCATAGACAATTTTTTTACATCTTCCGGTCCGTTAATTGTTTGAATAATTTTATAATCTGTCATTTACATTCTCCTTATCTATTTGCATGGGATTTCTTTAACGAGTAGATCAAATAATCCAGGCAATCTATGTTTTCCTGATAAATATGTGTCTGTTCCATTAAATGTTTTCTATACACATATAACTGTGATAACAGCGCTTCTACATTGTTTTCTTGTGCCAGTTTCATGCAACACTGGATTGTTTTCTGATTACAGCCTGCGTCCACAAGATTCTGATAAATTATTCCATATTTGTCATTTGCTTCTGCCATCTGTCTGCACCTCCTGCTTAAATTATACATGTTTCAAATGATATATCTAATACTTATAATTCATATCATGATATTCTTGACAGGAATATCATTTGAGTATAGGATAATAAAAAAGGTTGGAGGTGTACCATGGAAATTCGTGTACTTCGCTATTTTCTTGAAATTGCACGTGAAGGAAATATGTCAAGGGCTGCTGAAAGACTTCATGTTACACAGCCAACGCTGTCTAAGCAGATGAAAGATCTGGAACAAGAGCTTGGCAAAAAACTATTTAAGCGTGGCAGCACCAGCGTCAGTCTTACTGATGAGGGTATGCTTCTGCGAAAAAGAGCAGAAGATTTACTAGCCATGGCTGACAAAATCACAAATGGATTTCAGGCAATGGATGATATCACAGGCGGTGATATTTATATTGGCTGTGCAGAATCCTATCTTGTAAAATATCTTGCCCGTGCTGTAAAAAAGTTAAGCAGCATTTATCCCAATATCCATTATCATGTTACCAGCGGTGATACCGAACAAGTAACAGAACGATTAGACCGTGGACTTCTGGATATGGCATTTATTGTAGAACCGCCCGATTTATCAAAATACAATTATCTTGAAGTTCCTGAATACGATACATGGGGTGTTCTGATGAGAAAGGACAATCCATTAGCCACAAAAGAGGCTATTGCCTTTGATGATTTATTGGATATTCCTATTTTTTGTTCGGAACAGTCTGCTAAAATGGATTTACCCCGTTGGTGTTCCGAAAACCTTGACCGACTTAATATATTAGCAACATTTAATCTCTGCAATAACGGTGCTGTTTTTGTCCGTGAAGGGCTGGGTGTTGAGCTTACCTTTGACAAGTTAGTAGAAACAAATGCAGAAAGTGATTTATGCTTCCGTCCGATCACACCGCCCCTCCACACAAAAATGTATGTTATATGGAAAAAATATCAAATATTCACTCCTGTTGCTAATCTGTTATTGGAAGAAATTAAAAAGGTCATCATTTTACCATAATCGTAAAACGATGACCTTTTTTGATCTGAACACAGCGAGAGAAATTCCGATTTGCCGTTTTCTTCATTCTATCATAGCAATTCATAGGAAACAAGACATTCTAAAAGGGTTATAAATCATAAATTTTGAATTCATCACTTGACATTGTGGCAAGGATCAAATGGTTCCGGATGCCTTTTTTGGCTATCGAAATTCTACCCAGAAAGTAAGAGGAATAGCACAAGAAGTTATTATCAGACGGAGGAATATCGTATGACGATAAAACAATATATTAAGAAATATGGCTGGGAGATAGAATGTAATCCCCAAAGGTGTAGGGTAATGAGTGTCGATATTGGTTTTATTAATGATAAAAAACGGGAAGATCAAACACAGTTGGACATCATGGCATACGATGAAGGTGAACTGAGCGACCTGTTCAAAGATTTCTGCCGTGAGAACCGGTTCCCGCAAAATACGGTCACTTATGTTGGCGTTGTACAAATGGCGGATAGTATGGAAGAGCTGGAATAGTTACTTTTGAGTAGAAATGCGGGTAAAAAACGGTATGCTTTTCAAATGGTGTCTGTTATAATGAATTTGGCAAGAGGCCAGGCAGAACAACAGGGAAATGGATACGGTAAAATGTGTCCAATACAGTGGAAAGTCTTGTTATACGCAGAGTAGTAAACATTTTATCTTAGGGCAGTATGGCTGTTTTCTGCGTTGTGCGGAAAGGCCATGTTGTCCTTTTTATATAAGATTATGGAAGAGCAGGAAATAAAGATGATCAGACCAATTATGAAAGATATATTTTTTTTGAATCAGAAATCAGAGCCGGCAACAATAGCGGATAAGCAAGTGGCGGAGGATTTGCTGGATACTTTGAAAGCACATGAAGCAGGCTGTGTAGGAATGGCGGCGAATATGATAGGGATAAGGAAAAATATTATCGCCGTAAATATGGGATTTGTGAATATCATAATGTATAATCCCAAGATTGTGAAAAATTCAGACGCCTATGAAACAGAGGAGGGGTGCCTTTCCCTGGAAGGTGTGCGAAAATGTACCAGATACCGGGAAATTGAAGTGGAGTATCAGGACGGTAATTTTAAGAAGCAACGCCAGAAGTATTCCGGTTGGATCGCCCAGATCATTCAGCATGAGTGCGACCATCTGCAGGGAATCATCATCTAAGGAGCGAAATATGCGTGAAAAATATAAAGTGACAGAGATATGTGAATTGGATTTTGGCTGTGAAGGAAGGCCGGAAGGAATGGAAGATCTGGTGCAGGTGCGGCTTTGTTCTGCTGCGGGAGAAGATATAATATTACAGGTTCCGGATGCCGGCTTGTATGAGCAGGATATTACAGAGGGTTCAGAAGTATTCTTGATGGATGGAAAATTGAAAAAGGCACTTGGAAATGACTGGATTGAAAAATGCGGCGGGAAAATGGATGCGCAGGGATTCATCAGACAGATGGAAAGACTGAAAACGGGCGAAACAACGGTTTGTCCATTTTGCGGCGGTATGGTGTTAATGACTGCGGCAGAAAACGGGAAATATAAGTTTTCCTGCGATTCCTGTGATATGTATTTCATATCGGAGTGCAGGTGACGAAAGGATGATTTATTTTGAAACGGCAGGAAATTTTTGATTACGCAAAGAAAGTATACGAGACGGTACCGGAATATCTCTGGAAACAGCATCCAGGTTATGCTGTCCTCCGGATGAAAGGTACGGATAAATGGTACGCGGTCATTATGAATGTGTCCAGAGATAAGCTTGGAATAGAAGGCGATGGGGAAGTTGAGATCCTGAATGTGAAATGTGATCCGGAAATGGCAGGCTCATTGCGCCAGGTCCAGGGATTCCTTCCGGGATACCATATGAATAAAAATAATTGGATCTCCATTCTTCTGGATGGAACGGTTAGTGAAATAAAGATTTTGGATTTCCTTGACAGGAGCTATGAGCTGATAGAAAGCAGGGCAGGAAAGTAAGCATGCTGAAGATGAGAAAACCGTGATTGGAAAGAGGGAGAACATAGATGCTATTAACAATCAGAGGGGATATTACAAAGATTGATACGGTCACTGCGATTGTCAATGCCGCAAACACGAGCCTGCTGGGCGGTGGCGGTGTGGATGGGGCAATCCATAGAGCTGCAGGAAAACAGTTATTGGAAGAATGCCGGACACTTCACGGATGTAGGACCGGCGAGGCGAAAATCACCAGGGCATACAGGCTGCCCTGTAAATATGTGATCCACACGGTTGGGCCTGTATGGAACGGCGGAAACCATGGGGAGCCGGAGCTTTTGGCGGATTGTTATAGAAACTCTCTGCAGGTGGCTGTTGATTATGGGATTCGTACGATTGCATTTTCGTCTATTGCAACTGGGGTGTATCATTTCCCGGTTCAGCTTGCGGCGCAGATTGCTGTGCGGACAGTAAGGGAATTTATCAAGGAACATCCGGATAAGCTGGATGTGGTTATGTGGGTCTTATTTGATGAGCGTACCGAAAAGATCTATCAGGCGGAAGTGGAGAAATATGGAAAAGGTAAATGAGTGCGGAACGCGGATATATGTTGATGCGGATGCCTGTCCAGTGGTGGGTATTGTAGAAAAACTTGCGAGAAAATATGGCATTCCGGTAACTTTACTCTGTGATACTAACCATGTACTTGTATCCGATTACAGTGAAGTAAAGATGATCGGCGCCGGAGCGGATGCAGTGGATTATGCTCTGATCGGTCTTTGCCATAAAGGAGATATTGTTGTGACGCAGGACTATGGTGTGGCGGCAATGGCACTTGGAAAAGGTGCCTGTGCGATTCATCAGTCAGGAAAATGGTACACAAATGAGAATATAGACCGGATGCTCATGGAACGCCATCTAGCGAAAAAGGCCAGAAGAGCCACAAAGAAAAATCATCTGAAAGGACCGAAAAAACGGAGCAGAGAAGACGATGAGCATTTTGAGAATGCTTTGGATTTGCTGATACAGAAGGTACTGAGTAATAAGGAAATATGAGAATCGGAATTGACCGAGCGAAAAGCGAGGGATGCTTCTTGAACGGCAGTTCAAGGAGAGGGGGTTGAGAGATAAATTGGAATTTTGCGGAGTAGATACCATGTTTGAAGATAAATACTTTATATGTAGAAAAAAGAATGATGCGAAACTTATTAGCTATGGCTTTACAAAAGAAGCCGATGTGTACCAGCTTTCTGCCGGGTTGATGAATGGTCAATTTTTATTGTATGTTTTCGTTGATAGGTGCGGTAAAGTTTCCACAAAAATGATAGACAGTTCATCAAATGAAGAATACACGCTTTATAAAGCCCCTGGGGCGGTTGGCTCTTTTGTCGGTGCAGTCAGAGGTGAATGTGAAACCGTATTGTTAGACATCGCTCAAAAATGCTATGAGCCGGATATATTTCACGGAAAACAGACACTTGCCATCATAGAATATGTACAAGGCAAATATGGCGATGAAATGGAGTTCCTGTGGGAAAAGTTCCCCGATAACGCTGTCTGGCGCCGTAAAGACAATCAGAAATGGTACGGTGCCGTTTTGACGGTATCCAAAAGTAAGCTGGGACTGCCCTCTAAGGAAATTGCCGAGATCATCGACCTTCGTCTGGCACCTGATCAGATAGCGTTAACAATCGACAACAAAAGATATTTCCCCGGCTGGCACATGAACAAAAAGCATTGGTATACGATGTTGCTGGATTATTCTGTTCCTACAGAAGAAATCTGTCAGCGTATAGATATAAGCTATACGCTGGCTACAAAATAGATTGTAATATATGAGGTGAACAAGTGGACAGAACGTTTTTCTTAAAGACAAATCGAATTGGTTTTTCCAAATGGTCGAGTGAGGATATGACATTGGCCCAGCTGTTATGGGGGAATCCGCAAGTGACTAAATATATCTGCGCAAGTGGTAAATTCACGGAAAATGATATCGCCCACCGTTTGGATACAGAAATCTTCAATGAAACAAAATACCATGTCCAATATTGGCCGCTCTTTGAACTGGCAACGGATGACTTCATCGGGTGTTGTGGGTTAAGACCGCATGGGGAAAAAGAGTATGAAATGGGTTTCCATTTGCGCCCCACCCTTTGGGGACAGGGCTATGCTCAAGAAGCTGCAATTGCTGTGATCAATTATGCTTTCACCACTCTCAAAGCGAAAAAGCTGTTTGCCGGTCACAATCCTAACAATGTTAAATCCCAAAAATTATTAAATAAATTGGGATTTGTTTATATTGGTGATATATTTTTTGAGCCAACAGGCTTGTTTCATCCGTCCTATGAGATTGAAAATCTTAGTTCACATACATAACATAAATAAATCCGAGTCTGCGGGGGATAAAACATGATAAGAATTAGAGAAATGGTTATCGATGATTATGATGCTGTATATGATTTGTGGATTAACACCTCAGGCATGGGGCTGAACACCACGGATGACGGAAAAGAGGGAATCGAAAAATTTCTACGGCGTAATCCAACCACAAATTTTGTAGCGGAAGAGAATGGGAGGATTGTCGGTGTTATTATGTCCGGGCATGATGGGCGTGGAGGGTACATCTACCATACCGCCGTTTTGCTCAATCATAGAAATCAAGGGATTGGCAGAAAACTTGTCGATTCCGCCATGTACGCTTTGGAAAAAGAAGGTATCAACAAAGTGGCGTTGGTAGCTTTCACAGGAAACGAAGTTGGTAATGGTTTTTGGGAGAGTATTGGATTCTCAATCCGAGAGGATCTGGTATATCGGAACAAAAGCATCCATGAACTTAAAAGGATTGATACTTAGCAAATTTTCATTTGGCGGTGGCATAAATGAATATCCATGAGAACAATAATTCGGGATTTGTGGAGGTGTGTCGATGATCAAGGTCAGAATTATCGATGAAGAGCATAGGCGGGATATCAATATCTTAAATGAGCCGTTTCCCTTATACGGAAGAATGATACCATCATATATAAACGAGCAATGGCGATATGATATCGTTTGTTTTGAAAAAGGCGATATCTCTGAAATGTGCTTTCCCGATGAAAATTATGATTATTATGCCATGCTTGACGATCACGTTTTTATCGGAGCCTATGACGACGAAAAATGCATAGGTCTTGCAATATTGCGAGATGTGTGGATGAAGTATATGTATTTATACGACTTGAAAGTGTCCAGGGATTACCGTAGACAGGGCGTTGCTCATGCGCTTATAGAGGAAGCAAAGAAGGTTTGCAAGGAAAAAGGTTATCGTGGACTGTACACACAAGGTCAGGACAATAATCTTTCCGCCTGTAAATTCTACATAAAATCGGGATTTTACATTGGCGGACTCGATACGAATGTATATAAGGGTACAAGTCAGGAGGGCAAATCGGATATCATATTTTATATGGACTGCTAAATTCC
>JAUNGE010000078.1 GCA_030524675.1 bacterium | reverse complement strand
TGCAGACAACTATCCAAAATATGTGCTACAGACAGATGAATTTACTAGTGGTAACTATGAGAAAATCAAAACAATAGATGTTGCTGCTTTCCTTTTAAGCAGATAATATTAAACCTGAATCATTCATTGCCCCTAGAACATCGTCAAGGCATAAAGAAAAACTCCGCTGGCGGACAATAATTATCTATTGTTTTCCAGCGGACTTTCTATATCCAAATTCTCCCATCCCAATCTTACAATCTTTGACATTTCAGTCTGGTTCATTTATATGCTGCTTGATAAATCTGAATAAGTTTAGTAAGATGAAAGGCTTCTGAGATTACCATTTCATTTTCATTAAAAGTGAAATTTAAAAGGAAAATGAAAAAGGGAGATTTCACAAAAAATGAGAATAGAAGAATTATATTACTTTTACAGTAATGTAGCTGTAGGGGATAGTAGAGCCATTTATTCTTTGAAAGAGCAAAAAGGAAGTGTTGAAAGAACTGCTAGATAATGTAGAACAGATTGTTTATGTTGAGATGGAAGAAAAAATTATAGAATTTCAGAGAAAAAAGGGGAAAACAACAAACATGGTTCCAGAAGGGGATGGTATCTTAGCTGCAGCTTGTCACACTTTTACAGTCTCGTCCATATAATACAATATAAAAAATAAACAAGGAGTTAAAAAATATGAATGAGATTACAAACACCAATTCCTGGAACTGCCCTAAAAACGGATGCCCAGTTATCTTAAGCATTGCAACCTCTATCGCTCACGAGGAGGACGCTCTCGCTTGCATTTTAAATAGTGAATGTGCAAAAATCAACAAAGTACTGCAGACCTACTCCGATCTTGACAGCTTAATCGCAATCGACACTTCTGTTCAGGCTACACTGGATCAGATCAACGATTTGGAGGCAACACTGAAGGCAAAGCTGGATGCGATTATTCCTCTGCTGGAAAACTGCATGTAAAACAAAATGTTGTCTAGCTTCACAACAGCAACATGGTATTTATCTTTCTCTTGGTATAAATCCAAGTAAGATGAAATTAAAACCGCAATTAAAATGAAAAATACAATTAAAATATAAATTAAAATCAAAAGTCACAAATAAAATGGCCTTTTCCTGCTTGCAGAGTAATTCTGTTTCAGGAAAAGGCTGTTATAAATTTGCAGCGAAAAACTCACAGGCTTGCCTGTGGGATGAAAGCTGCTTTTCTTTTGCTTGACATTTACATAGAATATATATAATCTATGTACAGAAAACAAAGACAAAGTGAGAATAATTATGCAAAGAGCTGCAGAAAAAAGAAAAAGCACGATGGATGGAGATTACAGCAAGCTACTGAAACAATATCATAAAATTTCTGACCGGCATATTTTAGTTGTTGAGACTGATATGTCTGATATGGATGTACTTAAAGTCGTGGATCTTTCTGATAAGATTCGCAAAGCAGGCAACGAGCTTGTTGGTCTTATGAGAAAGAATTGGGAGCAGCTCATGCGTACAAAAAGGTACCGTAAACTGCTTTCTTTGTATGGAAATACCAATGATAAGACAAAAAGGAAAGAATTGTCTGTTCAGCTTAATGAGATGCAGAAATCCTATCATGTTACATGGGATGATTGCAGGAAGTGCATGATTCCGATAGGAAAGAAATACGGCATAGATGCTGTATTTGCTCTTACGAAAGCGGAAGATGTATGGAGAGGTATTGAAAAATGCCTTTATGGAAATGGTAATACCATCCATTTTTCTAAATACGGAGAATTGCCTTGTATCAGAGCAAAACAGATGAACCGTGGTATTCCGATATCGGTCAAGGATGGAGAATTACAATTTAAGCTTGGTAAAACGACGTTCAAAATACGGGTAGACGACAGATTTCGGCAGGATGAGGTAAATGCTGTCCTCTCCTATCTTGCTGAACCTGAAATCATGGATAGAAAAGCGGTTGATACACTTATTGAAGATGCTTATTGTATAGACACCTACAGACCTTGCTATGCAACTCTTGTTCCTAAACCTCCATGCCCGCACACTTGGCACCACCATAAATGAAACTGTGCAGGCGACAGGGTATTGAGTTTGTTGGTGTTTCCATTTATATTTATAGTAACGGTAAAAATCGTGTTTATTTTGAGCCTGTAGCTCGTTTCCTAAACTGATTTCAGGTACTCTCATTCACATCACCACCTGTCCAGTCATTTCATAGGCAAAAGGACGTATAGTAAAATGATAAAAGACAGAGTACTGTGCCGTAAATTTTGCAAAGAGGATGCCAGTATGGATAAAATTTATGACAAATGTTGTGGTATTGATGTGCACAAAAAGCTTATCGTTACCTGCTTCCGATGTGGCAGAAAGCAGGAAGTACGTGACTTTGATGCAACAACCAGAGAACTCCTTGAATTGGCTGACTGGCTCAAGGAAGGCGGCTGTGAAATGGTCGCCATGGAGAGCACAGCCTCTTATTGGAAGCCTCTGTATAACATCCTTGAATTTTCTGATTTGAACGCCATAGTAGTCAATATCCGCCATATGAAAGCTGTTCCAGGTCGGAAAACGGATGTAAAAGATGCGGAATGGATTGCAGACCTTCTTCAGCACGGTCTGTTTCAGCCCAGTTACATTCCCAACAAGGATCAGAGGGAACTAAGAGAATTAGTCCGTTATCGCAAAAGCCTTGTGGGTGAACGTACCAGAGAGTTGAACCGACTCCAAAAAATGTTGGAAGGGGCCAATATTAAGTTGTCCGGAACCGTATCAGACATCAATGGCAAAAGTGCCCGCAGTATCCTGGAATATCTCCTTACCGAAGAATCCATTGACGGTACAAAATATGATGAAATGTATAAGCAGAAAGTCATTGCCCATAACCTCAAAGCAACCAAGGAGCAGATCATTGATGACCTGAATGGCGTGATGTCTCCTCTCCAGCGCAGAATGATGAAAGAGCTTCTTGCCCATTTGGATGAACTGAATGAACATATCAAAAACCTGGATGACGAGATTGACAACTTTATGAAACCGAAAGAAAAGCAGGCCTTGCAGGCCATCCAGGACGTGACCGGCATAGGAAACACCAGTGCCCAAGCCATCATCTCTGTCATTGGCGCAGATATGGCTCGTTTTCCTACAGACAAACACATTTCATCCTGGGCTGGGTTATGCCCTGGTGATAATGAAAGTGCCAAGAAAAGAAAGTCCGGTAAAACCAAAAAAGGGAATTCCCGCTTGCGGACGACACTAATCACCTGTGCACATGCAGCTGTAAAAAATAAGAAATCCTACTTCCATGCGCAGTTTATGAGGATCAGCGCTCACCGTGGGCCGAAGCGTGCCTATGTGGCAGTAGCTCATTCGATGCTAATTGCGATATACCACATTCTAAAGGATGGAGTTGTTTTCAAGGATCTTGGATCTGATTATTACAATCAGTTCAATAAGGAACGCAAAATCAATGCGTACCTTAAGAAGTTAAAAGCGCTTGGCTGGGAGGCTCCAGTAGTTGCCGCATAAGCCTGTCAGTTAAGTTCAAAATCAACCTTTTTAAGCTTGATAGGGGTAGTTTGTGCTTTTTTGGCTACCCGGAGGGTTTTGTTTCATAGTAATATACAACATTTTGTGAAATATGTAATCCCCCAATTAGAAGAAAATCAAAAAAATTTTTATGGAGACTCCCTCGCTTCTGTGAGAATGTGCGGTTCGGGTGAAGAGATTGAAAAATGGGGGGAGGGGGGGGAAGTGTACCCAGAAGAATCCCCAGGTAAAGTTACACTATCTAAATTGTCTTGGTGGCTTGATAAATCGGAATCGCTATGGTAAGATGAAAGTGTATTATGTAAAGAACACCTAATATTTTTGTGTAGAATATGGGCAAGTATCAGTTTTCGGAAGGGAGAGTGCGAGAATGGGGAGATTTGTAAATCCTGATAACAGTGCATTTCAGGTTATGTTGAATTCAGAAATATATGTGGATAAAACAGAACTTCTTGAATACACGAATAAAGTTCTGAATACTGACAGAGCTATGATTTGTAACAGCCGTCCGCGTCGATTTGGCAAGTCGGTTACAGCCAATATGATTGCCGCTTATTATAGCAGGGGCTGTGAATCAGAAAAAATGTTTGATGGATTGAAAATCAGCAGGAGTGATACATTCAAAGAACATTTGAATCGGTATGATGTGATTCATTTTGATGTACAGTGGTGTATCGAGCCAGCCGGTTCTCCCAAGAATGTTATTTCCTATATTAAGAAAAGTGTTATTGAGGAGTTGAGAGAGGCATATCCAGGCATACTGCCTGATACAATAACATCGCTGGCAGATGCATTGTCATGCATCAACGCTATGACAGGAAAGAAATTTATTGTTATCATTGATGAGTGGGATGTTCTGATTCGCGATGATGCAGCAAATCAGACAGTGCAGGAGGAGTATATTAACTTTCTTCGCGGTTTATTCAAAGGAACAGAACCGACCAAGTTCATTCATCTTGCTTACCTGACAGGAATTCTGCCAATTAAAAAGTTCAAAACACAATCTGCTCTCAATAATTTTGATGAGTTTACAATGCTGGATGCCAGCGTTTTAGCGCCATATGTTGGCTTTATTGAAACAGAAGTCCGATATCTGTGTGAAAAATACCACAGGAATTATGACGATGTAAAGCGTTGGTACGACGGGTATCAGCTTGCGGGATATCAAGTGTATAATCCCAAAGCTGTTGTAAGTGTAATGCTCAGGGGGGAATTTCAAAGCTACTGGTCACAGACTGGAACTTATGAATCCATTGTTCCATTAATCAGTATGGATTTTGATGGCTTGAAGGCTGCTGTCATAACGATGCTGTCGGGAGAACGTGTAAAAGTAAAAACAAAGACATATCAGAACGATATGGTCACATTTAAAAATAAAGATGATGTTATGACATCGCTGATTCATCTGGGATATCTTGCATATGACCAAAAAAATCAGACGGCGTTTATTCCCAATGAGGAAATTCGCAGTGAATTTTTAGATGTAGTTGAAGAGAATAAATGGAGTGAATTCATAGCATTCCAACATGAATCGGAAAGTCTTCTGGAGGCAACGCTGGATATGGATGAGGAGGCAGTTGCGGAAGGCATTGAGAAAATTCATACAGAATACGCTTCTTCCATCCAGTATAACAACGAGAATTCCCTCAGCAGTGTACTCACGATAGCGTACCTCAGCTCCATGCAGTACTATTTTAAGCCGATTCGGGAAATGCCGGCAGGCAGGGGATTTGCTGACTTTGTATTTGTTCCGAAAACAGAATATATTGGAGAGTATCCTGCATTGTTGGTTGAACTGAAATGGAATAAAAATGTGAAAGCAGCCATTCAGCAGATGAAGGAAAAAAAGTATCCATCTGCACTGGAATCCTATACGGGAGATATTCTGCTGGTTGGAGTCAACTACGATAAAAAGAGTAAAGAACATCAATGTGTGATTGAAAAATTTGAAAAATAAACTTTTATAAGCTTTTAAATGTAAAATGGGTACACAGAATTTAATGGCTCACAGATAAGCACCCCTCTGGAGAAATCAAGTAAGCTTGTTTTTCCCAGAGGGGATTTTCTGTACCCTAATATAGCTTCTGCATTTGTTTTCTCTTGCAAGCGAGCTTACATCGCATTTCTGACCTTTTGTCCATGGTACCTTATCCTTAGCAAGTATCAAATTACATCAAGTTGCCATTTCTGGTTCTTTGCCACAGCTCAAAATCAGATAAATGACTTTCACGTTATTGTGAACAGAAAGTGCAGTTACCTTTTATTCTGGGAATCCTGCAGATGAAATATCCTTTGTTTCCAGATATTTCAAAATAAAAGGCTGCCTGGGGGCGATAAATACCTGTTGCCCCCAGGCGGATGTTTTCTTTATGTCTCAATAATGTTCTGGTGTTCGATGAACCATTCAGGTATCGTATCCCTACTTAAAAGGAAATCAGAAACATTTAGTGTTTTGATTCCCTCATGGTTACCACTAGTAAATTCATCTGTCTGTAGCACATATTTTGGATAGTTGTCTGCAATAGACAGCAAATTCCCAAACTCATGTTTTTCGGATTCTGCTCTTTCTACCCTTTCTGAAATCTGGATATAAATTTTTTCTTCTTTTTGAGTTGTTACAAAACCAACCTCTTTACATATTTACATATGATACTTACTGCGGTTTTAAAACTTACTTTGAAATTTACTTTGGTTCTGAAACAGTTTCGATATAATCTGTATCAGTCTTAGCTGTATCAGACTTATATTCCAGAATATCCTCTGCACCGCAATTCAAAAGTTTACATAAGACATCAATCGTATGAGTGGACACATACATGTTTTTTCTCATGCGATAAAGCTGTCCTGCGCTGAATCCATACGTATTAATCAAATAATACTGGCTAATTTTTTTGCGTTTCATTGTTTGCCATAATCTGTCGTACACAATCATAAAAGGTCTCCTTTTCTTTTGATAAAATTTCTGTTAAATACATGAGTTTAACAGCTACTTACTATTTAACAAGTAATATCCAGATTTGTATATTATCCATAACTGGATAATATCGAAAAATGTGTAATATTTCAATTTCCTGCTAATTCCAGCAGTCCAAATATCTTTAAATAAATTCCTCTATCCTGCCCTTTATCTTGTTTTGATATTGTCTTTTGAAAAATTACAGTATCATCTACACTTTGTATTCAAAATAACATACATTTTGATAAATATCTATATCACATTCTGATTTTATCCCTTAGAGTAACACCTGATGCTCTTTTGATTTTCGTTAATTTATGCTCTATTTGGCCCCTAATTTCCTTAGAATTAGCTGCATTAACGCTATTTTGGAGAAATTATGGGGTTTTTTGATGATATTCTCATTTGTTCATTTCAATTATAACAGAGAACTTAATTATGGAGTGAAGAAATGTCTGCCCTTATAAATCAGTGGCATAAAGATGACCGGAGGAATCATGGAATTTTAGCGTGTAAGCTCAGTAATTGATGGGGTTTACCCTATAATTTCAGTTTTTGAAATATATGTAGTCGATGAGATTTACACGACAGATTCAGTGGATTTTTATAGGGAGCTATAGATTGTACGAGGTCTGCCCTATGGTTTCAGTGGATTTCATGCGAAGTATGTAGCAGATGAGGTTTGCACGACAAAAACAGTGGATTTTTATAGGGAGTTATAGATTGTACGAGGTTTACTCAAGGATTTCAGTGTTTTTTGATGGGTAAAGTGGGCTTCCATAGGTGCTGAAGTTGAGAAAAAATTGCACATTTAGGGTTCAAAAACTTGGAGCTTTTTATAGGGTAGACATCTGAGCAATGGTTAATCTACTGAATTTGTAGGGCAGACCTGCGGAAGGTAGTTACTTTTCATCGGTGCTGGCACTGAATATATCTGGTAGAAGTGCTGCTTAGATAGATGTTGGTGAGGCGGAGATGATGACCACAGTTTGACTGGTATTCAAGGTGCAGATGATCTCAACATCGCAGTGCATATGATGAACACATCATTTATTAAAGAAGAATTTTTGCTGTGGGAGTTGTTGAGAGAATGATAACCACAGTGATTAGATAGAGAAAAAATAGATTGGAGCAATAAACAATGAGCTGTGTGGATTTAAAAGGAAAAACAATACTGGTAACAGGTGCAGCCGGATTCATTGGATCGAATCTGGTAAAGCGCCTTTATTCTGATGTGGAAGATGTGACGGTTATCGGCATTGACAATATGAATGACTACTACGACGTGAGGCTGAAGGAGGCCAGACTAGAAGAATTGTCTGAACACCCTTCATTTATTTTTGTTAAGGGCAGTATTGCGGATAAGGCTTTAATTACAGAGGTCTTTGAAAAGTATAAACCGCAAGTAGTCGTAAATCTGGCAGCTCAGGCCGGTGTTCGTTATTCCATTACGAATCCGGATGCTTACATAGAATCTAATCTGATTGGTTTTTACAACATATTAGAAGCTTGCCGCCATTCCTATGATGACGGTCAGACAGGCGTGGAGCATCTGGTATATGCTTCTTCTTCCAGTGTTTATGGCTCCAACAAAAAGGTTCCCTACAGCACGGACGACAAGGTAGATAACCCGGTAAGCCTATATGCGGCGACTAAGAAGAGCAATGAGCTTTTGGCTCATGCTTATTCTAAGCTTTATAACATTCCGTCCACAGGACTGAGATTCTTCACAGTATACGGTCCTGCAGGTCGTCCGGATATGGCGTACTTTGGATTTACGAACAAGCTGCGTGAAGGTAAGACCATTCAGATCTTCAATTACGGTAACTGCAAGCGTGATTTCACTTATGTGGATGATATCGTGGAAGGCGTCATTCGTGTGATGCAGAAAGCACCAGATAAGGTGACTGGTGAAGATGGTCTGCCGCTGCCGCCGTACAAAGTCTACAACATTGGAAATAACAGTCCAGAGAATCTGTTGGATTTTGTACAGATTCTGTCTGAAGAGTTAGTAAGAGCAGGAGTGCTGCCGAAAGATTATGACTTTGAAGCACACAAGGAGCTTGTACCGATGCAGCCGGGTGACGTGCCAGTTACCTATGCAGATACAAGCGCACTGGAGAAAGACTTCGGATTCAAACCGAGTACCAGCTTGCGAGATGGGCTTCGGAAATTCGCTGAGTGGTACAAGGCATTTTATATGTAATTTTTGTAATGACATGTAAGTATTCCCCGCTGATACGGCGGTGTAAATACCCACAGTGTGGGAGAGGAGAAAATGACTATGAGAGATTTTAAAGATTTGAAAATTGCTGTGGCTGGAACAGGCTATGTGGGGCTTTCTATTGCTACGCTGTTATCACAGCATCATCATGTTACGGCTGTGGACATTGTGCCAGAGAAAGTTGAACTGATCAACAACAAGAAGTCCCCGATTCAGGATGAATATATTGAAAAGTATCTGGCAGAGAAAGAACTGGATTTGGTCGCAACGCTGGATGCAAAGGAAGCTTACTCTGATGCTGACTTCGTGGTAATCGCTGCGCCCACAAATTACGATTCCAAGAAGAACTTTTTTGATACATCCGCTGTGGAAGCTGTGATCAAACTGGTAATTGAGTACAATCCGGAAGCTATCATGGTCATCAAATCAACTATCCCTGTAGGGTATACGAAATCTGTCCGTGAGAAATTCCACTGCGATAATATCATCTTCAGCCCGGAATTCTTGCGTGAAAGTAAAGCCCTGTACGATAACCTGTATCCCAGCCGGATTATTGTTGGTACGGATGTGGAGAATGCAAGGCTGGTGAAAGCGGCTCACACTTTTGCAGAGCTTTTGCAGGAAGGGGCGATCAAGGAAGATATCGACACATTGTTCATGGGCTTTACTGAAGCTGAAGCAGTCAAGCTGTTCGCAAATACATACTTAGCATTGCGTGTTAGCTATTTCAACGAGCTGGATACTTACGCAGAAATGAAGGGGTTGAATACACAGCAGATCATCAACGGTGTTTGCCTTGATCCTCGTATCGGCAGTCACTATAACAATCCGTCCTTCGGTTATGGCGGCTATTGCCTCCCCAAGGATACCAAGCAGTTACTCGCCAACTATGCGGACGTGCCGGAGAACCTGATCGAGGCAATCGTAGAAAGCAACCGGACGAGAAAAGATTTTATTGCTGACCGTGTGCTGGAGATCGCTGGAGGATACGGCGAGAATGAGAGCTGGGACAGTGAGAAAGAAAAAGAAATTGTAGTAGGCGTTTACCGTCTGACAATGAAGAGCAATTCGGACAACTTCCGACAAAGCTCAATTCAAGGCGTGATGAAGCGAATTAAGGCGAAGGGCGCTACGGTAATTGTGTATGAACCGACACTGAAAGATGGCGAGACGTTCTTCGGAAGCAAGGTTGTGAATGATCTGGATGAGTTCAAGAAGCAGAGTCAGGCCATCATCGCAAACCGGTATGATAAGTGCTTGGATGACGTGAAAGAGAAAGTGTACACAAGAGATATTTTCCAAAGGGATTGATTATACGAGGAGAAAAATTATGAAAGGCATTATTCTGGCCGGTGGCTCAGGCACTCGCTTGTATCCGCTGACAAAAGTAACATCGAAGCAGTTGCTTCCAATTTACGACAAACCGATGATTTATTACCCGATGTCTGTTCTGATGAATGCAGGTATTCGGGATATTCTTATTATTTCCACACCACAGGACACACCGCGTTTCCAGGATTTACTGGGTGACGGTCATCAGTTTGGTGTAAATCTTACCTACGCTATTCAGCCTTCTCCGGATGGCCTGGCACAGGCATTTATTATTGGTGCGGACTTTATTGGAAATGACACTGTGGCTATGGTCTTGGGTGACAACATCTTTGCAGGTCATGGCTTGAAGAAAAGATTGAAGGCCGCGGTGGAAAATGCGGAGTCCGGCAAAGGCGCTACGGTGTTTGGATACTATGTGGATGATCCGGAGCGTTTCGGTATTGTTGAGTTTGATAAAGACGGCAAGGCAATTTCTATTGAAGAGAAGCCAGATCATCCGAAGAGCAATTACTGCGTAACTGGTTTGTATTTTTATGATAACCGCGTAGTGGAATATGCGAAGAATCTGAAGCCTTCTGCCCGTGGTGAGTTGGAGATTACCGACCTTAATCGCATTTATCTGGAAGATGGGACACTGAATGTAGAATTGTTAGGGCAGGGCTTTACTTGGCTGGACACTGGAACACATGAGAGTCTTGTGGATGCTACAAATTTTGTGAAGACGATTGAACAGCACCAGCATCGAAAGATTGCCTGTCTGGAGGAAATTGCATATCTGAATGGCTGGATCAGCCGCGAGGATGTTCTGGAAGTCTATGAAGTCCTGAAGAAGAACCAGTATGGCCAGTATTTGAAAGATGTTCTGGATGGAAAGTATCTCGATGTTTTGCATTGAGTGGATATAGATCACAGAATCATACAAATAAAGCGGAAAAAGGGGAAGGAAGTACATGAAGAAATATTTAATTACCGGGTGTGCCGGATTTATTGGCTCAAATTTTGTTTACTATATGCTGAAGAAATATGATGACATCTTGCTGGTCAACCTGGACAAGCTGACCTACGCAGGAAACCTTGAGAACCTGAAGGGCGTGGAAGGCGACACCCGCCATGTTTTTGTGCAGGGCGATATTTGTGACAAAGAGCTGGTTGCCGGTCTTTTTGAAAAATATGATTTTGATTATGTCATCAACTTTGCGGCAGAGTCCCATGTGGACCGCTCCATTGCGAACCCGGAGATTTTTGTACAGACCAATGTGATGGGGACGGTCAACCTTCTTCAGAGGGCAAAGGAAGCATGGTATGACGCTGCCGCTAAGACCTGGAAAGAAGGAAAGAAGTACCTGCAAGTTTCTACTGATGAGGTTTATGGTGCGCTTGGTGCGGATGGATATTTCATGGAGACGACTCCTATCAATCCGCATAGCCCGTACTCTTCTTCCAAGGCGAGTGCTGATCATTTTGTTAAGGCATTCCATGATACCTATGGTATGCCCATTAACATTACACGCTGTTCCAATAACTATGGTCCGTACCAGTTCCCGGAGAAGCTGATTCCGCTGATGATCAACAACGTCATGCACCACAGGCAGCTTCCGGTTTACGGAGACGGTATGCAGATCCGCGATTGGCTGTATGTGGAGGATCACTGCAAGGCGATTGATATGGTCGCTAATGGCGGAAAAATTGGTGAGGTCTACAACGTGGGCGGTCACAATGAGCGTCCGAATATCTTTATCGTAAAGACGATTAT
>JAUNGE010000077.1 GCA_030524675.1 bacterium | reverse complement strand
GCATACAGTCCTTGGAGAGGGACTATAAACACTACTACTATATAATACGAGGATATGATAGGATATGACGATTGAGGAAATCTTTAATCTGGAACCCGGCACGGGTGGATTGCATAATTTACTGGATTTGCATACAGCGTTTATTGATGAGCAAGGTCGCTTTTCATTAAAATTAAAGATAACAGAACAACTGCTTAATCCAAAAGGAACTGTTCATGGAGGCGTATTGTTTTCGTTATGCGATAGCGCTGTTGGTACTTATATTGCCTTTCAAAAGAAATGGGCTGTTACTATAGACAGTACAATACATTTTTACCGTCCTGCTCTGTCTGGTGATGTTCTAACAGCAAGTATCAATGAAAGGAAAAACGGGCGTACTATTTCCACAATGTTAGTTGAGGTATATAACGGGAAAGCACAGCATATTGCAGACGCAATTTTTAATATGTACTACACAAAAGGTGAATAATTTTCTCCTTTTGATGTATATACAACATTTATATTTAGGAGGATTATGTTATGTCAACAATCATGTACACACCTTTTCAAGTAGGAAACGCACAGATTTCTAATCGGCTTGTAGCAAGTGCCATGTTTGAATATGGTGCGGATAATGGAAAAATCACCGAAAAAATCAAAGAGCGTTACTTAGCACTTGCAGACGGTGGGGCCGGTCTGATTATTACAGGAATGCACGCGGTAAGTGCATCTGGTTCTGTTGCCCCGATTATGGTCAATACCGAGTATGACAATTATGTCATTGACATGAGCAATATCGCCAATACAGTACACGAAAAAGGTGGAAAGATTATTGTTCAGTTGCAGCACTGTGGAGGAAAGACAAGTACCGCAGATGATTATGACAAATTTGCCGTATGCGAAAAAAAAGTTTCCGAAAACTGCATTTATCACGAAGCAACAAAAGACGAATTACATAAGGTTACTGTGGATTTTGCCACTTCTGCATTGCGATGTAAAGAGGCCGGAGTTGATGGAGTACAAATTCATGGGGCGCATGGCTACTTGATAAACTCTTTCCTTTCGCCTTCTACGAATTATCGTACAGATGAATATGGTGGAAAAATAGAAAATCGCGCCAGAATTTTATTTGAAGTGTATGACGCAATTAGACAAGCTGTCGGAGACGACTTTATCATAGGAGTAAAATTTCCATTTAGTGATTTGAATGAAAATTCTATCAAACCGGAAGAATCTATTTTTGTCTGCAAGGAGCTTGAAAAGCGTGGGATAGATTTTATTGAGGTGTCCTCTGGAATGGTAATGGACAATTCTTCCGCGTCGTTTACTCCGGTTGTTCGTAATGATAATCAAGCTCCTTTTTTAAAGTATGCTTCACAACTTGCTTGTCAAGTAGCCATTCCTGTTATAAGCGTTTGCGGGTATCGTACCCCCGATATGGTTGAGAAAGCATTGTCTGAAACCAAAATATCTGCCGTATCTTTTGGGCGTCCACTTGTTAGAGAACCAAATCTTCCTAACCGTTGGAAAAATGATAGAAGTCCTGCGATGTGTGTTTCTTGTAATCGCTGTTGCAATTCTTTCGGAGATAAGATTATTACCTGCCAAATCAAAAAAATGCAGGATAGTAACAATGCGGAACGGAAACTTTAATATAAACGCAACTGTAAAAAGTATCAACTCAGAATGGATTTTCTGTCCTGTTTGTGGCAAAAAAACACGAAATAAAATTAGAGTAGACACTGTTTTAAAGAACTTTCCGCTGTATTGTCCAAAATGTAAAGAAGAAACTATAATTAACGCAAAACATCTAAATATATCTATTATCAAAGAGCCAGACGTTTAGACGCAGAGCCGATAACACGCAGATTTGAAAATGCTGTTATCGGCTTTTTGTATTTCATTTGAAAAGAGAGAATGTTATGTACTTTTTCTATGTATATATGGATAGCCTACCAAAAAAAATTTGTATCAAAGAACATACCAGTGTGCCAATGAATATGAACTGTCTGCTCATTTAATATGTCTTAATAATTCGTATTACTCAAACGCTCATGCGGTTTTATCCGCATGGGCGTTTGTTGTAATAGCCCCCTACTGGGAAGAAAGGGGGTGATGAAAAAATGAGGTATTCTGAACAATTCAGGGAGCATATCGAATATGCCTTTGCCGCCTTTTGCAGAATTGTTCTTCGCAACGCGGCAATCAGCGCATACCGCGATTTTGGGCGGAAACAGAAGCATGAAGTATCGCTTGACTATCTAATGTCGGAAACACCCTTTGAACCATTCACGACAGACAATTACTTTGAACAATACGACAAGCCGACTGCCTTTGTTGTGAAAGGGCAGAAGATTATTATTGCAAGTGAACGGTTAGCCGACATATTAGCCAAATTGCCGGAGCAACGGCGCGCTGTCCTGCTGATGTACTTTTTCCTCGGTTACACTGATACAGAAGTCGGGAACGAGTACGGGCGTTCCCGAAGCACAGCTAATTACTGGAAACACGCGGCGTTGAAGCAGTTGAGAAAGGAATGGTTAAAATCAGAGCATGAGGAACAAGAAGCTGATACCCTTTGAAGTCATTGAAAAAGCGATTATCGGAGAGCCGGAAGCCATAGACGCGGTATTGCGGCACTATGCCGGACACATCAAATACCTGTCCACCTACCGGGGACATATCAACGACGATATTCAAGACCGTCTGAAAGCACAGCTTATTAAAGCTATCCTGCAATTCCGTTTTGACAGGTAGGAAGTAGCAAAGCCAGAAAAAGCCGTCAAGGATAAAATGCACGCTTGCGCGTCCTTGACGGCTTTCCCTGTCTTTGCTGTTGGGCAGCTAAGAGAGCGCAATCGGATAAACCGCTTACGCTCTCAATCCATTATGGCGTGATACGCGTTAGAGTGCTTCTCTCGCTTGATTTAAGCGCATTACAGCGACGATAAGGACAGGAGCAAGGGTTTTATACTCCCACCCTTCAAAATGGCGTTCTATTGCGTAACATAGCAAACGATATTTCTTTGTGTCGCTATTTCCGTTTCATTCCCTTCCATTTCGTCGGCTCTGCCGCTTTGCTCCAAAGGAGAGGGATTAGGGAAAGGATAGGAATGGAATCGGTATTTGATTAAATCCGTATTTGGTTTTTCTTTAGTTAGTTATATCTTTATTTAATTGCATTGGATTTTCCAACGTAGGTTTTTCCAATGTTGGATAATCCAACGTAGGCTTTTCCAACATAGGGAAATCCAAGATAGGCTGTTTATGCTCTATTGGATAATTACCGCGTTTTTGTTACGCAGTAGAAAGGCGTTTTTGAGAGAAAAGGTATAAAACCCTTACCGCGTGGGAAATGCGCCCGCAAAGCCGCCTGTATCAATGCTTTTTCAGCCCCTACTGCGTAACAAAGGGCATGAAAAAAGCGGGCAAGAAACGCTTTGTTTCCTACCCGCCTTTTTCTGCGCCCTGTATGACAGCTACCCTATTTCAGTTTGTCGGTTGATACTGTTTTATGAGTAGCTACCAAACCCCTTTCCGCTTGCGTGAAAATCCTATCTATGTTACAATGTCGAAAGAAAAATCAGAGTAAAATACATTGCTTTTCCAGAAAGGAGATTCTTATGCCATACTGTCCCAAATGCGATATGGAGTTCGTGGAAGGAGTCACAATCTGCTCCGACTGCAAAGGCCCCCTTGTCGCATCAAAAGAATTTGCGATGCAAATGAAGGAGGAATTAAAAAGGCAGGAACGTGAAACCCTAATTCAGACATACCGTCAAAATCATCCAGAACTTCCGGCAGATTTTATCATACCAGAAGATATTCCGCTTCAGGAAGAGAGGGATATCGCGCGCCTTGTTGCCCTGCTGACTCCAGAATACCAAAAAATGCATGGAATCGCTCCCACATCTTCTGCATCGGAGGAAGAATACGAAGAAGATCCAGCAGATTCCCTGAAAGCGGAGCTGGAACAGTCAGGGAGCATCGCACAGATGACCTCTCCTACGAGAGCTCCCCATTCTACCCCTTATGTCAAACAGGCTGACAAGTATGAAGATCTCAAATCTTCTGCTGCCGCATTCTGGGGAGTCGGTGGCATCTTGCTTGTATTTTCCATACTTGCATGGCTTCAGATTATTCCCATTCCTGTAGCCGGAACTGCCCGCTACCTATTCCTGGGCGTACTCACTGCCATGGGAGTTTTCTCTATTATCATTGCCCTTTCCACACAGAAATCAGCTAGACAGGCACAGGCTTCCATCGCTTCTGAGGAAAAAAATACCAAAGAAATCATCGACTGGTTCCTTCAGACATTTTCTGCAGAGGAAATCGAGAAACGAATCACACTGGAATACGGCGATCTAAGTCCGGAAGAGCGCTCTTTAAAACGCTTTGAACTGATTCAGGATTATCTGATAACCGGAAAGGATATTCCGGATGAATCTTATGTGGACGAACTGAGCGAAGAAATTTACAGCAGGCTGTTTGAATAGGCGAGTTTCAAACTTTCATATGAACTGTTTCAAAAATATTGCAAAAATATCTTGGTAAGATAATTATATAATATTTTATCTTAAAACGCAATACATAGACAAAAAAAGAATGGCTCCAAATGAACTTTCGTTTATTTAGAGCCATTCTTTTTTTTATCTTCATGCCTGTATTTTGGGCATTTCACGCCTATTTATACAAAGATGCGGGTGTCAAAAGGTATTTTAACACCTATGTTATCGGATAGTACCGATTTTATTTCACCAGCAGAGATTTTCCTGTCATCTCTTTTGGCTGCTCCATACCCATCAGCTCAATCAAAGTCGGTGCAATATCAGCCAAGCAGCCGCCTTCTCTCAGAGAGTATGCCGGATCTGCATTTACCAGGATAAATGGAACAGGATTTGTGGTATGTGCAGTAAATGGTGCGCCTGTCTCATAATCTACCAGCTGCTCTGCATTTCCGTGGTCTGCGCAGATAAACATCTGTCCATCTACTTTCTTGATTGCCTCTACTGCCTTTCCTACACACGCATCCACTGCCTCTACTGCCTGGATAGCAGCGCTCTCAACACCTGTATGGCCTACCATATCCGGATTTGCAAAGTTGATAATCACAACATCATACTTGCCGGACTCAATCGCTTCCACCAATTTCTCACAAACGCCAGGTGCACTCATCTCTGGCTGCAAATCATAGGTGGCTACTTTCGGGGATTTTACTAAAATTCTGTCCTCTCCCTCGTTCGGCTCCTCTACACCGCCGTTGAAGAAGAAAGTAACATGTGCATATTTTTCTGTCTCAGCGATTCTTGCCTGCTTTAATCCATTCTTTGCCAGAAACTCACCAAATGTATTGTGGATAGTCTCTTTCTTAAATGCAACCAGCTTGTTCGGGATTGTCTCATCATAATCTGTAAAGCATACATAAGTCAGCTGCAGACGTTTTGCTCTCTCAAAGCCTGTGAATGCATCGTCACAAAATGCGCGAGTAATCTCTCTTGCACGGTCCGGACGGAAATTGTAGAAGATAACAGAGTCGTTATCTTTGATGACTGCCAGAGGCTGTCCATCTTTCTCGACTACAGTCGGAACTACGAACTCATCTGTCTTTCCAGCATCATAGGAATTCTGAATACCAGCTGGTCCAGAAACTGCTCTCAGTCCCTCGCCCTCTGTCAATGCCTTATATGCCAGCTGTACGCGGTCCCATCTGTTATCACGGTCCATTGCATAGTAACGTCCCATCACAGATGCCACTTCACCGACACCCAGTTCTTTCATTTTTGCTTCCAGTTGCTCTACATATCCTTTGCCGGATGCCGGAGGTGTGTCACGTCCGTCCAGGAAGCAATGTACATACACTTTCTTTAATCCGTTTCTCTTTGCCAGCTCCAACAGTCCGAAAATATGAGTGATGTGGCTGTGCACACCGCCGTCGGAAACCAGTCCGAACATATGCAGAGCAGAATCATGTTTCTTGCAGTTCTCTACTGCCTCTAAAAACTCCGGAACCTGGAAGAAATCGCCATCCTGGATAGCTTTTGTAATTCTTGTCAGTTCCTGATATACAATACGTCCAGCACCCATATTCAAATGGCCTACTTCAGAATTTCCCATCTGTCCGTCAGGAAGTCCTACTGCAAGACCACTCGCATTTCCCTTTACAAATGGGCACTCTTTCATCAAACGGTCCATAACAGGAGTGTTTGCTTCTGCAACCGCATTTCCCTTTGTCTCAGGGTTTAATCCATATCCGTCAAGAATCATTAAAACAGTTGGTTTCTTGCTCATATTTTTATCTCCTTTATTTTACACTAAAAAGGCATCTTCGGCTCGTCTGATGCCTGCTTGTCGTTTACATTGTACTTTATTTAACAATAGAAATCAAGTATTGCTTTCAGAATGCTGAAAAAACCAGTTGCATTTTTTTCTTTTTGTGTTACAATAGTTCTTAATTTCATACATAAGATACTATATATCTTTTCGATTTTCTTTTCCTATCCTATACGAAACACATTTCCAAAAGAACCATACACACTATAACACATACCATACATTCACATATCGCGCAAAATACCTTCCGTTAAACGTACATCCCCATACCTGTACCTCTTACTCTGTCCGAAGCACTTTGTTCTTAAACGAACCATTTATCCAATCATTTTATGATACCAGGGTCCCAAGGTCAGAAATCCGATGCAAGCTTGCTTGCAAGAGGATTTTTGACCTTGGGACCCGCCAAAAACATGAATAAGTAGCCATTTTTCAAAGAAAAATGAGCGAATTATGAATGTTTTTGAGGGCGCCAGGCGCCAGTGACGCCTGCTTGGCGCCGACCGGAGCGGAGCGTAGACCTTGCGGGAGCACATAGTGCGGAGCAATCTGGTGTCAAAGGGGTCAAAATACCTTTTGACCCCAACATCATTTTATCTTTATAAAGGGGGAATTCATGTGAAATATGTAATCATTGGAGCCGGCGGCACTGGAGGCCCGATTGCTGCATACATGACCAGAGCCGGAAAAGATGTCACTGTCATCGCCAGAGGAGAACACCTCGCAGTACTGCAACATTCTGGTATCCGCATGGAGACATCTGACGCGGGCACATTTCAGATTCCTATGATAAAAGCCTGCCGTATGGACCAGTACACATCCAAGGCAGATGTGATTTTTGTGTGCGTCAAAGGATACTCCCTGCAGGAGACGATTCCATTCCTTGCGCGCTGCTCACACCCTGGCACAGTCGTAATACCGCTTCTCAATATCTACGGCACAGGTGCGCGCCTGCAAAAAAGTCTTCCTGAACAGACTGTCACAGACGGATGCATTTACATATCAGCCAATATCAAAGCTCCAGGAGTGATTTCCAAACACGGCAGCATCTTCCGCATCGTGTTTGGGCTGCGAAATCCAGAAGAATCCAATCCGCTCCTGAACGAAATTGCTAAAGACCTGAGAGATTCCGACATTGATGTTGTGTTATCCCAAAACATCCGCCGTGATGCGCTCGAGAAGTTCTCCTATGTCTCTGCGCAAGCGGCGTGTGGCCTCTATTATAACACAACCGCTGGACGAATCCAGAAAGAAGAAGGACCCCGCTCCATGTTTGTGTCCTTAATTGAAGAGATTTCAGACCTATCCAAGGCGATGGGAATCCCCATCTCGGAAAATATTGTGGCTACCAATCTCTCCATCCTGGACTCGCTCGCTGAGACAGCCTCGACTTCCATGCAGCGCGACATTGAGAAAGGCAAACCTTCCGAAATTGACGGGCTGCTCTATGAGGTAATCCGCCTCGGAGCGATTTATGATGTTCCAACACCGACTTACGATAAAGTTCTGAAAAAAGTATGGTCCATCGACTTTCACAGACCGGTAGTGGCAGCACGGTAAAAATGCCAGAGCCATCGCAGAATACTTGGAGTCTTCGGGCGACAAAATAAAACAGAACAAAACCCACTCCAGTTATAAAATTCTCATAACTTGGAGTGGGTTTTCATGCATGCCTATTTATTGTGTATCGTGCTTATTTATAATTTACAATCTTTCCAAAATCTGGCTTCAAGGAAGCGCCGCCTACCAGGCCGCCATCGATATCCGGCTGTGCGAACAGTTCTGCTGCGTTTCCTGCATTGACAGAACCGCCATACTGGATACGGATTGTTTCTGCAGTCGCTTCGTCGTAGATTTCACTGATGCATGCGCGAATGGCTGCGCATACTTCCTCAGCCTGTGCAGTGGTTGCTGTTTTGCCTGTGCCGATTGCCCAGATTGGCTCATAAGCGATAACTGCTGTCTTTGCCTGCTCTGCGGTCACATTTAAGAAAGCAATCTTAATCTGCTGGCGAATCCAGTCGATTGTGATGCCCTGCTCTCTCTGAGTCAGGGTCTCACCGCAACAGATAATTGGAGTGATTCCGTGCTCGAAAGCTTTCAGAACTTTCTTGTTTACAGTCTCATCTGTCTCAGCAAAATACTCTCTTCTCTCGGAGTGACCGATGATTACGTACTTTACGCCTGCATCTACCAGCATAGCCGGAGAAATCTCACCTGTGTAAGCACCCTTCTCCTCAAAATACATATTCTCTGCGCCAATCTCGATATTGCTTCCCTTTGCAGCTTCCATAGCCGGAATGATATCGATTGCTGGCACACAGAATACTACATCTGCCTCATCATTTGCTACCAGTGGTTTCAATGTCTCAACCAGTGCAACTGCCTCGCTTGGAGTCATATTCATCTTCCAGTTGCCTGCAATAATTTTCTTTCTTGCCATTTTTCTCTGCCAACCTTTCTCTGTATCCTGTCACCACCAGGTTTTCCTGACAATGGGGATGCTGCAAAGGAAATTCCCCTGCAGCATCTGTATGCATTTCTTGCTTTTGTCTGCCTGTATCCATTCAATGTATGAAAACACAGGCATCTTTTCTGATTCTTATATTTTTTGATTCTTATTTTTCTTATGATTGGATGTTGGGTCGAAAGGTATTTTGACCCTAGTATCATGATTATTATTTGTCGTTAGCTGCTACTACACCTGGCAGTTCCTTTCCTTCCAAGAATTCCATGGAAGCGCCGCCGCCTGTGGAGATATGGCTCATCTTGTCACCAAATCCCAGCTGGTTTACAGCTGCTGCAGAGTCACCGCCACCGATGATTGTGGTTGCATCTGTCTCAGCCAGTGCTTTTGCAACTGCGATTGTACCTTCTGCCAGAGTCGGGTTCTCAAATACGCCCATCGGTCCGTTCCATACAACTGTCTTAGCTGTCTTTACAGCCTCAGCGTACAGAGCTGCTGTCTTAGGTCCGATATCAACGCCCTCTTTGTCAGCCGGAATCTCATCTACAGAAACATACTCTACTTCTACCGGAGCATCAATCGGGTTCGGGAACTCGGAAACTACAGTGGTGTCAACCGGAAGCAGCAATGTCTTGCCCAGCTTCTCAGCTTTTTCCATCATTTCTTTACAGTAATCAATCTTGGTATCATCTACTAAAGATTTTCCAATCTCCTTACCCTGTGCTTTTAAGAAAGTATAAGCCATACCGCCACCGATGATTAAGGTATCGCATTTCTCAAGCAGGTTAGAGATTACATTTAACTTGTCCGCAACTTTTGCGCCGCCTAAGATGGCAACCAGAGGACGAACTGGGTTGTTTACAGCATTTCCTAAGAAGTCGATCTCTTTCTGCATCAAATATCCAACCACTGCTGTATCTACGTACTCGGTAACGCCTACGTTGGAGCAGTGTGCTCTGTGAGCGGTACCAAATGCATCATTTACATATACATCACACAGAGAAGCCAGCTCTTTGCTGAATGCTTCGCCATTCTTTGTCTCTTCTTTGCGGTAACGTGTATTCTCCAGAAGAATAACATCGCCATCCTTCATAGCCTCTACAGCTGCCTTTGCGTTCGGTCCTACTACTTCCGGATCTGCTGCAAATTTTACTTCCTGTCCCAATAATTCAGACAGGCGAACAGCTACTGGAGCTAAAGATAACTCCGGCTTCGGCTCACCTTTCGGTTTTCCCAGATGGGAGCAGAGAATTACTTTTCCGCCATCAGCGATTAATTTCTTGATTGTCGGCAGAGCTGCTACCAGACGGTTCTCATCTGTAATTTTGCCAGCTTTTAACGGTACGTTAAAGTCACAGCGAACCAGCACTTTTTTGCCTTTTACATTGATATCATCAACAGATTTTTTGTTCAGCATGGTAAATACCCCTTTCAATTTCTCATTTTCGTCCTATGCATCCGTGTGTATCTGATTCTGCATCATTCATCTTGTCGTTCGACAGCTCAGACATATTCTCTTTTGTGAACATTCGGCTATTGGAACTACCCACCATCTAAAGCCAGTGGGATTGCGGTAGCTTTATATGAATGAACATGTCTGCTGACGCAGACATCATTCCCTTATACACACCTGCACAGAGTTCTGTGCCTTCATTTGTACAGCACTTTGATTCATAATCCGTTTCACAGGCATCGCACATAGATGCACCAGCTGACGCAGGTGCCGCCGCACAATACTACACCCAGAAACTTTTTATGAGTCAAAAGAGAGTCCGGTCCTTGCAAGAACCGGACCCTCCCATTGGTCTTTTCAATAGCTGAATTCAACTGAAACATGCAGCAAAATTTTCATTTGCTCCGATTGTCTCAGATTTTTTCAGATTACATGGTTGTAACTTACTGTAACTCAGCGAAGTATTTGATTGTTCTAACCATCTGGCTTGTGTAGGAGTTCTCGTTGTCATACCAGGAAACAACCTGTACCTGATATAAGTCCTCGCCAATCTTGGAAACCATGGTCTGGGTTGCATCAAACAGGGAGCCGTATCTCATACCGATAACGTCAGAAGATACGATCTGATCCTCATTGTAACCGAAGGACTCGGAAGCTGCTGCCTTCATAGCTGCGTTGATGCCTTCTTTTGTCACATCAGCACCCTTAACAACTGCTGTTAAGATAGTGGTGGAACCTGTCGGAACCGGAACACGCTGTGCGGAACCGATTAACTTGCCGTTCAGCTCTGGAATAACCAGACCGATTGCCTTTGCAGCACCGGTGGAGTTCGGAACGATGTTTGCAGCGCCTGCTCTTGCTCTTCTCAGATCGCCTTTTCTGTGCGGTCCATCCAGAATCATCTGGTCGCCTGTGTAAGCGTGGATTGTGCTCATGATACCGGACTGAATCTCAGCGTAGTCGTTCAGAGCTTTTGCCATAGGAGCTAAGCAGTTTGTTGTACAAGAAGCTGCAGAGATGATCTGATCTTCTGCTGTCAGAGTTTTCTCATTTACAGAGTAAACGATTGTCTTTAAGTCATTTCCAGCCGGAGCAGAGATAACAACTTTCTTTGCGCCTGCATTGATGTGAGCCATAGATTTTGCTTTGGAGGTGTAGAAACCTGTACACTCTAATACTACATCTACGCCAATCTCACCCCAAGGTAAGTTTGCTGCGTCTTTCTCAGCATAAATTTTGATAGTCTGTCCATCAACAACGATGCAGCCCTCGCCAGCTTCTACTGTGTGCTTGCCTTCGCCGATGTGTCCACAGTATCCGCCCTGAGCGGTATCATACTTTAACAGGTTTGCGAGCATCTTCGGATCTGTTAAATCGTTGATTGCAACAATTTCATACCCCTCAGCACCAAACATCTGTCTGAATGCCAGACGACCAATACGTCCAAATCCATTAATCGCTACTTTTACTGCCATGATTTGATTCCTCCTAAAGAAAATGTGTAAATGATGATTGTTAAATAATAATCAACTATGCCCTCATTATACATAATTCCTGATAAAATAGCAAGTATTTTCTTTGCCTATAACTCATCTTTTACATATCCCGCCAAATTATACGCATGGTCTGAAATACGCTCCAGATTGCTGATAATATCCAGAAACCCGTCTTTAAGTTTTAGCACCATAATAGTTTAAGACTTCTCTCCATACCA
>JAUNGE010000017.1 GCA_030524675.1 bacterium | reverse complement strand
ATATGGTATGGAGAGAAGTCTTAAACTATTATGGTGCTAAAACTTAAAGACGGGTACTTAATATAGTATCACATAGAGTGACAATATGGCTACATCTATATTAGGAATGTATGAAACAGACCAAAGACACCTAAAAGACGTGAAAATTCAAAAACTGTAAACAGGTGTTCTGTATATTGCACTACGCATTTTTGTGTGATATATTATAAATGGAGTTACATTAGATAAAATCGAAATTATTTTATCAAAACTAAAGGATTTATTAACTGAATTTGCTGTTGTTGATTATAATAATGCGGTATAAAAAGGGGGTTTTGCTATGCCATTACCAAAAGGACATATTTACACTGCAGAAGACTACTGGAACCTTCCAGAGGGGGAAAGAGCGGAACTGATTGACGGGAAGCTGTATGCTATGGCTCCGCCTATGAGGATGCATCAAAAAATTTCAAGTGATTTATGTTATAGTATCAGAAGATACATTGAATCCAAAAAAGGTTCCTGTGAAGTTTATGCAGCTCCCTTTGCTGTAAACCTTCATGCAGATGATACAACCTACAATCGCTGGTTTTATCGAATAGTTATATGTGTTCTGCTGCACATTATGGAACATGACTTTGAAAAAGAATCTGCCGATGATATAGAAAAGGCTATGTAGCTTATAGAAAGGGGTTTTGTTTATGCCATTACCAAAAGAACGTATTTACACCGCAGAAGACTACTGGAACCTTCCAGAGGGGGAAAGGGCAGAACTGATTGACGGGAAGCTATATGCTATGGCTCCTCCTATGAGGATTCATCAAGAACTTTCAGCAGAATTGCATTATGCCATTCTAAACCATATTAAATCCAAAAAAGGTACCTGCAAAGTAATGGCCGCTCCCTTCGCTGTAAACCTTCATGCAGATGATACCACCTATGTCGAGCCAGATATTGCAGTTATTTGCGATAAGAACAAGCTGACAGACCGCGGCTGCACTGGCGCGCCGGATATGGTAGTTGAGATTGTATCTCCTTCAAGCCGTCGGATGGATTACGCCACAAAACATGCATTGTATGCGGAAGCTGGAGTGAGAGAGTATTGGATTGTAGACCCTGCCAAACATCGAACTTTAGTTTATCGTTATGATGAAGATGAGGCAGCAATTTTATACACTTTTGATATGCCTATAATAGTAGGTATCTTCCCAGAACTCACTATTACAATCGCTGACTTCATCGAATAACTGTGAACCATAAAATCATATACGCCGCCTGCTGCCGCTTCCAGGCGGTTTTTCTTAAAGTTCAAAATAAACTGGTGTTCGTTCTATGGGTGCTTTCTGCCAAAAGAAGGGAAGGTGTACACTATGGCAAGTATTAAAAAACGTGGAGATTCTTATTTAATTACTGTCAGTTGCGGATATGACAGCCAGGGAAAGAAAATCACCAGAAACACAACTTATCACCCAGAGCTTTGTACAGCCAAAGGAAACCCCAAAACCGAAAAGGCTATTCCGAAAAAAGTAAATTCCTTAATAAAAACCAAAAAGACTATAGGAGATGGTTTTTTATCTTAGGTTACATGCTGGAAGCAGATAAGTAGTTGGAATCTAATAAGTAGTAATCCGATGGAACAGGTTTTTGCTAAAATAAGAAAAGCCCTTGAAACTCAAGGGCTTTCTTATCCAGCTCCCGGGGGGACTCGAACCCCCGACCCACGCATTACGAATGCGTTGCTCTACCGACTGAGCCACGGAAGCATTTTACCGGAACGCATATTAGTATACTTGATTATTGGAATTTTGGCAAGAGTTTTTTTGAAAAAATTAGGAAATAATTTTTAATTTGGTTAAGGAAAGCGTATATTTCCAGTTTTATCGTGATTTTTACTGTATTTTCATTGAATATGTTCTTGTATAGAAGGGGATTCAATAAAGAATATCAGAATGTTTTGGGGTATTGATAAGAAAATTGACAGGCGGGAACAGAGTAGTATTGTGCAGAATTCATTGTGCAAAGTCTCTTGACACAAAGTGGGACATAGTATATCATGAAATTGATTTTTTGCTGTTTAAACAAAAAATAAACAGAAGCAGGGGATGAAAAAATGCGGGAAATGGAATTTAAAATGGAACGGCACGGTTTGGTGGAGATTGGACAGGAAGTGGAGATCAGTGAACGGGGAGATGCGATTTGTAATTACATTATCGAGCCAGCCTTGGCCATGTCAGGCTGTTATCGTGGACGTGAGCGTTTAAAATCCAGAAAAGGAATCGTCAAAGATATTCGGGAAACGGAACGTGGTTTTTATGTCGTAGTAGAATTTGACGAGTAGAAAGAAAGGAATTTGAAAAATGTTTAAGAGAGCAATATTGGTGGACTATGAAAATGTCTGTAATGAAGGACTGGCTTATGTAGATAAGCTGACGGAAGAAAATAAGGTTGTTATTTTTTTCAGTAAAAATGCGAATCACATGACTTTCCAGACACATCAAAAATTAATGGAAAGCAGAGCGTCGATTGAATATCTGGAGGTTACTGTTGGCGGACGTAATGCATTGGATATTCAGTTGGCTACATATCTTGGATATCTGGCAGGCAATCAAGGCGCAGAAGAGTATTTTATTATCAGCAAGGATAATGGTTTTAAACATGTCGAATCTTTTGGAATTCAGAAATTAAAAATTCAGGTGAGTTGTAAACCGTATATTGGAAAACATTTTGTAGATGAAAAAATAGAAAATACGGAGCTGACAGAAGAAACAGAAGAGAAAAAGACAGAGGACATTATTCAGGAAAAAATAGAGTGGAGAGACACAGAGACTTCTGATATGGAAGAAGTGGAGAGATTCGAGACGAAGTTAAAAAGGGAAGATACAGCTGAGGAGTGGAACAGCGATTGGGAAGGCAGCGCGTTTGAGTCAGAAAATGAACTGGAAACAGAAAGTAAAAAAACAGTGTTGGATGTAAAGGCAGAAGATAACATAAAAACGGAAAATACTGTATTGGAAAAAGAGAAGAAGACAGAAGACGCACTGGAAGTAAAACTGGATAATGTGGTGCCAAAAGAAGAAAAAAATCCCGAAACAAATATGGAAAGTGTAGCATTTAAAGAAGAAAAAGAGGCAGAGACAAAGTCAGAAAATGCAGCCTTGAAAGAGAAAAAAATAGCTGAAACACAGCCAGAAATGGTGCTCTTGACAGTTAAAAACGAGCTGGAAAATAACGCTTTCGATGAAGAAAAGCCGGTCGAAGATACAAAGATGGAGAACGTTTTTCCGGAAGAAAGATTTAATAAAAAAGAATATTATTTTATGTCGAAAACGGATGAAAGAAAACAGAAAGATGACGGGAATTCGGAAGATACTGCTGCAGAAACAGAAAATGTGAAAGAGAAAGTGGCGGATAGAGAGGATGGTACGTTAGAGTTGGCCTGGAAACAGGAAGAAGAAAATAATAAAAAGATAGAAGAATTAAAAGAAGAACTGGGAAGAGAATATTTGGATAAGGAAGAGCCGGTTGTGGCAGTTTCTCAGGCAGCAGCAGACCTAGTATTAAAAGAAGATACAGAGAAAGAACCAGTATTTGAACCAAAGAAAATAGAGAAGGCAGGAGGAGAAAAGAAGCAGAAACAGATTGCAAAATCAAAGTCTCCTGAAAGACAAAATCGAAAGATAAAAGAGGGAAATAAGAAGGATAAAAACAAAAAGGCGGTGGAAAAACTGGTGCAGTCTGAAGCAAAGCGAGATACTTCTGCTGAGACTGCTAATGATATAACAGAATTGGACAGGAATATAGAGCAAAGAAAGGGCATAGAATTAAATCAGGAAGCAAAACAGAAATTAAAAGAGGATAAAGAGGCAAATCTGATTACGGAAACTAAAAAGAATGTAGAAGTAAAACAGAATACACCAGAAATTTTTATTTTCAATGGTACAGAGTTTATCAAAGAAAAGCCGCAGGAGATGCAAAAAAAGTCAGTATCTGAAATGGATGTAAGACAGGAGGAAAAACAGGAAGAAAAACCGGAAATAAAACAGGATATAAAGCAGGAAGCAAAACAGGAATCAAAGCAGAAAAAGAAAAAAAATGCGGATGCAGAAAAGAAAGAAAAAAAGCCTAAAAAAGTGAAGCAGGCAGAGCCAGTTGTGGTGGATGAAGCTGCTTTGGAGAAGGCAATTCAGGAAGCATATGAGACATATCGAGACAAGAAATTGAAGACAGAAGTTATGATGAGTTTTATTAAAACGGGCCAGAAAAAGGCATTATATAATATGCTTCGCGGAAAATTGGGACAGACTGATGGGCAGAAGGTATATAATGATTTGAAACAATATATGGGAGAAACCGTATAAAATATGGATATATGGGCTGATAATTTTCAAACTGTATGAATGTACAGGCAATGTATGTTTATATATGGGATGCTTATATACGGTATTGAAGTGTGGCTGTAAATAATTCACAGGAATTCAAAACACAGTGAAAGGGAAGAGGAGAATATACGATTTTTGGTGTTTATAGAATAGTTAAAATCTGTATTGAGATAAAAAGTATGGATAATACAGATTTTTATAAAAATCATGAAAAAAAATATATCATTTTTCTTTTATTTGTGTTAGAATAAGTAAGATTTATAGTATAACTTATGAGAATCTGATTACAGGGTTCGCGAAGCGCTCCCTGTAATACAAGAGTATCAGAAAATTATTAGAAAGGAGTTTTGACTATGCCAAGAGGACCTAAAAAACCAGCAGATGTAAAATGGCAGGAAGAAATTGCAAAGATTGATGAAAGAATTACAAAACTCACAAAAGAAATTGCAGAGTTAAAGGAGAAAAAGGAAAACTGTTTAGCAGAGCTGGAAAAGCTGAAAATGCAGGAAGTTTTAAATTTAATGTCTGAGAAGAAAGTTTCTGTAGATGAGCTGAAGGCGTTTTTAAGCGAGAGAGAGTAAGAGAGAAGTATAGCTGGAGAGGGAGATAAAACGGGAGAAATTTTGTTTTGTCTCCTTTTTTGTGATAAAAGCAGTAGAAAAATATAAAAAATACAAAAACAGAGAGATATATAAAAGATATAAAAAATAAAAGCATAAAAAGAAAAGAATAAAACGAAAGACATAAAGAAAGAAGAGAAACACAAAAGTAGATAAGAAAAGAGATAAGAAGAGAGGCAACATTTTTGACACTGACACAATTAAAATATGTGATTACTGTATCGGATACAAATTCTATGAATGAAGCATCCCGTCTGCTGTTTGTTTCTCAGCCGAGTCTGTCCTCAGCGATAAGAGAGCTGGAAGCGGAACTGGGAATTGCGCTGTTTAAGAGGTCAAACAGAGGGGTGATTCTGACTGCACAGGGAGAAGAGTTTCTGGGATATGCCAGGCAGGTTGTGGACCAATATCAGCTGCTGGAGGCCAGATATATTGAGAGGAGAAATGTAAAGAAAAAATTCAGTGTGTCTATGCAGCATTATACGTTTGCGGTCAATGCTTTTATGGAAATGGTGAAGCAGTTTGGCATGGATGAATATGAATTTGCAGTCCATGAGACAAAGACATACGAAGTGATTGAGGATGTAAAGAATTTTAAGAGCGAGGTCGGTATTTTATATTTGAATGAGTTTAATCAGAAGGTACTGACAAAATTGTTTCAGGAATATCAACTGGAATTTCATGAATTGTTTGAATGTGGCATTTATGTGTATCTGTGGAAGGGGAATCCTTTGGCTCAGAAGAAAGAAATTACTCTGGAAGAACTGGCCGAGTATCCCTGCCTGTCATTTGAACAGGGAAATATGAATTCGTTTTACTTTGCGGAGGAAGTGTTGAGCACATATGCCTATAAACGTCTGATTAAGGCAAACGACAGAGCGACCATGCTGAACTTGATGGTTGGGCTGAATGGATATACGCTCTGTTCGGGAATCATCTGTGAAGAACTGAATGGAAATGAGTATTGTGCAGTGCCGCTAAAGTCGGACGAAATGATGACGATTGGGTATCTCTGTAGAAAGGGAGTTCCTATTAGCCCGCTGGGGCAGAAGTATCTGGAAGAAATTGAGAAATATAGAAACTGTGTGTTATAGATTTTTCCTATAACACGCAGTTCTTTTTTGATATTAGACAAAAAAAATAAGGTATGGTAAGATTTTGTCATCGGGAAAAGAAAAAAATTATTAAAAAGCGTGATAGAGGGAGAGAGAAGATATGAGCAAAAAAACATATGAGCAGAGAAAGTTAAGATTTGAGACATTACAGCTTCATGTAGGACAGGAAGAGCCGGATATCGCGACGGATGCGAGAGCTGTGCCGATTTATCAGACCTCTTCTTATGTATTCAGAAATTCTGAGCATGCAGCAGCAAGATTTAATCTTAGTGATGCGGGAAATATCTATGGAAGATTGACAAATCCGACAGAGGATGTATTTGAGAAGAGAATTGCAGCTCTGGAGGGCGGTGTGGCAGCTCTGGCAGTGGCTTCGGGTGCAGCAGCCATTACCTACACATTTCAGAATCTTGCACATGCAGGAGACCATATTGTAGCGGCAAAAAATATTTATGGCGGTACATACAACTTGTTGGCGCACACATTGCCGGAATATGGCATTACAGCGACATTTGTAGATCCTTTTAACTATGAAGAGGTGGAAGCTGCGATTCAGGAAAATACAAAAGCAATCCATATTGAGACTTTGGGAAATCCGAATTCGGATGTGGCAGATATTGAGAAGCTGGCAGCGATTGCACATGCTCACAAAATTCCGCTGGTTGTAGACAATACATTCGCAACTCCTTATCTGGTTCGCCCGATTGCGTATGGTGCTGATATTGTGGTACATTCTGCAACAAAGTTTATTGGCGGCCATGGAACGACAATCGGTGGAGTGATTGTGGATGGCGGAAACTTTGACTGGGAGGCGAGCGGCAAATTCCCGTCACTGGTAGAGCCGAATCCAAGCTACCATGGAATTTCTTTCGTGAAGGCAGTGGGAAGAGCCGCATTTGTGACAAAAGTGCGTGCGATTCTTCTGCGTGATATGGGAGCGACACTTTCTCCGTTCCATGCATTTCTCTTCCTGCAGGGCTTGGAGACATTATCTTTGAGGGTAGAGCGCCATGTGGAAAATGCGCTGAAAGTAGTACAATATCTGAACCAGCATCCACAGGTGGAGAAAGTTCATCACCCTTCTGTGACGGAGGATGCAGAGCAGAGGGCATTGTATCAGAAATACTTCCCGAATGGAGGCGGTTCTATCTTTACCTTTGAGATTAAGGGAGATGCAGAAACTGCCAAGAAGTTTATTGACAATCTGGAATTGTTCTCACTGCTTGCCAATGTGGCTGATGTGAAATCTCTGGTGATTCATCCAGCATCTACAACACATTCTCAGCTGACCGAGGAAGAGTTGGCAGAGCAGGGAATCCGTCCCAATACCATTCGACTGTCCATCGGTACAGAACATATTGATGATATTATTGAGGACTTGGAAGAGGCATTTGCAGCAGTGAAATAATATCTATCCATGTGCTGTCTATCTCACTCCTTTAGGTGTGGGACGGACAGCATAAAAAATGTAAAATAATATGTATGTAAATGTTGCAAATATACACAAATATGATATAGTATAGGTATGGAAAATAAATATAGACATACGAGGACAACAGTATCTTTGATACAGTATCATTTTGTATTTTGCCCAAGATATAGACGTAAAATTTTTCTGATACCGAGTGTGGAAGAACGATTTAAAGAACTGGTTAAAACGAAATGTAAGGAGTTGGAAATTGAAATCATCACACTTGAATGTGATAAAGACCATTGTCATATGTTCTTAAATTGTCTGCCTGCGTGGAGTCCATCAGATATTATGCAGCAAATAAAAGCATATACAAGTAAAATTCTTAGAGAAGAATTTGTTGAATTGTCTAAAATGCCCAGTTTATGGACGAGAAGTTATTTTGTTTCAACAGCCGAAAATGTATGCAGTGAAACCATGAAAAAGTATGTAGAAAGTCAAAAGAAAAGATATTAAGAAACTATGTGGAATGATTTAAAAACTTTTTGGTATCATATGGCAGAAATTGTGGCAGATGCAGTAAAGTTCGCATCGAGAAGAAATTGACATGAAAAAAGCCAAGAAACGAAGAGTGACAGAAAAGAAAATGAGATAAAACATAGCACAATAGAACAGAAGAATGAGAAAACAGTAAAGGATAGTATAAAGGAGATTAGGAAATGATTTCACTGCCGATGGAATTTGTAACACGCATGAAGGAACTGCTGGGTGATGAGGCAGAGCCATTTTTGGAAAGCTATGAAAAGGAACGGGCATTCGGGCTTCGGCTGAATCTTGCAAAGTGTTCCCTGGAGGAGTTTGAGAAAATGGCTCCTTTTTCTCTGCGCAGAATTCCGTGGACATCCTGTGGCTATTTTTATGGAAATGGGGAGAGACCAGGGCGGCATCCATGGCATGAGGCCGGTCTGTATTACATTCAGGAGCCAAGCGCTATGTCACCGGCAGAACTTCTGGATGTACAGCCTGGACAAGTGGTTTTGGACCTGTGTGCGGCTCCAGGAGGAAAAAGCACACAGATTGCGGGAAAGCTGCAGGGAAAGGGTGTGCTTGTCAGCAATGAAATTCATCCGGAGCGTGCCAGAATCCTGTCTCAGAACATAGAACGTATGGGAATCGGCAATGCTATTGTTATGAATGAGACCCCAGCTTCACTGACAGAGCGCTTTCCAGAATTTTTTGACAGAATCATGGTGGATGCTCCATGTTCTGGTGAGGGTATGTTCCGAAAAGATGAGGAAGCCAGGACACAATGGAGTGAGGAACATGTGCATTTGTGTGCCAGACGGCAGGATGAGATTCTTGCCTGTGCTGCAAAGATGTTAAAGCCTGGTGGCAAGATGGTGTATTCTACCTGCACATTTGCGCCGGAAGAAGACGAGGGAAGTGCTGCCAGATTTCTGCATACGCATCCTGACTTTTCTGTGGACTGTGATGTGCATGCGTATAAAGGATTTTCTGAGGGAAAACCAGAATGGATTGCAGAGAGAGATGCGGATATTGCAGAGCAGATACGCCATACATTTCGCGTTTGGCCGCATAAGATGGAAGGGGAAGGGCATTATTTCGCTGTTTTCAGGAAAACAGGCAGCAGGGAACAGACGGCTGGAAAAAAATTGGAGAAAATCTCTTTAAGAAAGAAAAATACTAGGTCAAATGACGGAAAAAAGTGGGAACCTTATATTGCGTTTGTGCAAGAGTATATGACAGAGGCATCCAGATGGATGCAGGAGGAACGGCTGCTGTTGTTTGGCGAGCAGTTGTACTATTTGCCAGAAGGTCTGGGGGACTGTTTTTCTGGAATCAAAGTACTTCGTCCAGGGCTGCATCTGGGGACATTTAAGAAGAACCGGTTTGAGCCGTCCCATGCGTGGGCGCTGCATCTGAACGCAGAAGATGTAAAACAGAGCAAAAATCTATCTGCGGACAGCGCTGAGATTGGTGCTTATTTGAGAGGGGAGACTCTCACAGATGAGGAGGGCAGAAAAGGCTGGACCTTGATTTTGACGGACCAGATTTCTGTCGGCTGGGCAAAGGCCGCATCCGGAATTTTGAAAAATCACTACCCAAAAGGGCTTCGATGGTATGCAGTATCTTCCCAGAAGTCCTGAAGGGTTCGCCTGCTATAAAAGGTTTGAAAAATAAAAATATCTGACAGTTAGAACGTGTTTGAAAACTCTGGAAAAAGGGAGGCCATGTCATCGGGAAGTGGCGCCAGGAAGCAGAGTGGACTTTTAGTAATTGGATGAACAAAAGACAGTTTCCATGAGTGAAGAGCTTGGCGTCCGATATAGCGGTAATCTGGATTATACAAAAAATCTCCAGGTAGCGGATGGCCGATATATTGCATATGAATCCGAATCTGGTGTGTGCGTCCGGTCTCCAGATGAACAGCTGCAAGGGAAAGATCGCGTGCAGCATCGTATTCCAACAGGCGATAATGTGTGCAGGCACTTTCACCAGTCTCAAAATTGACACAGCGCTCTACGGTGGAACCATCTTTGCGTCCAATGGGGGCCGTGATGGTGCCGGACGTATCCAGTTTCCCAGTGACAATCGCCAGATATTCTCGATGAATCTGCCGAGTGGCAACCATTTTTGATAAAATACATGCACTGAGCATATGTTTTGCAACGACCAGAAGGCCAGTCGTGTCGCGGTCCAGGCGGTTGATAGCACGGTAGACGAAGGTCTCACCCTTAGATGCGTAGTACCAGGCAATTCCGTTGGCAAGTGTATTTTCATAATGTCCCTGTGACGGGTGAATCGGCGTGTTTGCTGGTTTGTTTATAACCAGAATGTCTTCGTCCTCGTACACAATCGACAGCGGCATTTCAACTGGTACAATATGTTCAGATGGTGCTTCCTCTGCAATGGTGACAGTCAGACATTCCCCAGCCATAAGCACATGATTTGTGTATGCATCGCATCCTCCTATCTGTATGCTGTGTTCTGTGTGCCGCAGGTGGGTAATCAGATGTCTGGAATAACCGAGGCTGTAAAGAAATTGTGAGATGGTTATACCCTGTTCTGCCAGGGAAATGGAATATTGAAGTAGTTTTGTCATAAATCACATTGTAGCAGGACACACGAAAAATAACAAGGGGAAATTACTTCTGATTTGCTTTCTTCTTTCATAAGTATAAAAGGAGAGAAATCAGGCAGGTCGGGTGAAAAATGAGAGCGTTTGTGCGCATCCTTCTAGGAATGTTTTTTATTTCTGCTCTTATGATGAGGACGGTGTATGCGGAAGGAACAGAAGCAGAAAACATGAAATTAAAATTAGAGTCAGAATTAAAACCAGAACTAGAATCAGAATCAAAACTAGAACCAGAATCAAAACCAGAATTGTTAAAGCTGTACGCCAGGTCAGCTGTCCTGATGGACGGAGCGACAGGGCGTATTTTGTATGAAGTTTTGGGAAATGAGAGTCTGCCGATGGCAAGCACAACCAAGATTATGACATGTATTCTTGCTCTGGAGAATGGAAATTTAGAAGATTTGGTGGAAATTTCTGAATATGCAGCATCTCAGCCGGATGTACAGCTGAATGTCAGGGCGGGAGAGCAGTATTATCTGAAGGACCTGCTGTATTCCCTGATGCTGGAGTCACACAACGATTCTGCAGTGGCGGTGGCGGAACACATCGGAGGAAGTGTGGAAGGATTTGCCAAGATGATGAACCAGAAGGCACGGGAAATCGGATGCTATGACACGAATTTTGTGACGCCGAATGGGCTGGATGCAGCAGATAAGGAGACAGGAGAGGAACATGCCACGACAGCAGAGGACCTAGCTGCGATATTGCGCTACTGCATTGCTTTATCCCCAAAAAAGGAGGAATTTCTGGAGATTACAAGAACCGCTTCCCGCACATTTTCGGACAGCACAGGGACACACAGTGCATCCTGCCAGAATCACAATGCACTATTGACTATGATGGATGGTGCGCTGACGGGAAAGACGGGATTTACGGGAAAAGCGGGGTATTGTTATGTGGGGGCTGTCAAAAGGAATGAACAGACTTTGATTGTAGCGCTTTTGGGCTGCGGATGGCCGCCGCACAAGACCTATAAATGGGTGGATGTGAGGCGGTTGATAGAGTATGGATTTTCCAATTATACATATCGGGAGTTTGAGGCATTGGAGGAAACACAGCTGCCGGATGTGAAGGTGGAAGGTGCAAAGACAGCACATATTGGAGAAGCGGCTTTTGTAGGTTTGAAACTAGTCAGTGAGCCGTTTGGGATGCTAATGCGGCAACAGGAGGAAGTGAAAATTGTGTGGAAGCTGCCAGAGATTTTGGAGGCGCCCATAAAGGCGGGAACGCCGGTTGGTGTTGTGGAATATCAGGTGGATGGCGTGACATGGAAGACGGATTCGCTGGTGACAGAGGATGATTTAGAGAAGATTGACTGGAGATGGTGCTTTGAAAAAGTGCTGCAGGCAGCAGGGCTTTTGGCAGTATAGTATGAAAAAGGAAAAGAACAGAATTGTGCTGCAGAAGAAATACTTCACACAGAAAATGCCCTACAGAGAAAATACTCTACAGAAAAAAGTCCCACAGAGGAAATATTCTTCTGTGGGATGGATGTGAAAGATGGGATAGATGGGCGTTTTAGATGAATTTAAAATAAATAATTATAGAATAGACGCAAAAGAATTATGGGAGCTAAGAAACTATGGAAGCGAAAGAATTATGGAAGCAGGGGAGTTCCGTTTAAAACTGCCTGGATAAGTGTATCTTTCTGATAGCATAGTTTTAAAGAGAAGAAAGGCAGATTTTGTGTGAGAAGACGCAGGAAAATCCTGTCTCCTTCCCAGAGAGTTAAGTTTGCGATTTCTGTTTTGGGAATCCACTGCAAAACGCCCTCGTCACATTCGTGCAGTGTTCCATGGAAGGCATTGCTGGTAAACAGATGCATATATTCGGTTTCATATTCGTCGGAGACAAAAGTGACAATGCCGCGGTACTGCACGGCATCCATATGAAGTCCTGTTTCCTCGAAAACTTCACGAAGCACGCAGTCTTCCGGACTTTCTTTTTCTTCAAACTTGCCGCCGACGCCAATCCATTTTCCTTGGTTGGCATCCTGTTTTTTTCGGATGCGATGAAGCATCAGATAGCATCCGTCTTTTTCCAAATAGCAGAGAGATGTATTTTTCATAACGGGGTTTTCCTCATATATTTGATGTTGTCTATTCTAGTCTGCAAGGCGAACATGTTAGCACATTAGTAACGATTCAAGCAGGCGAACAGTTCCAAGGTTCTCGGCATGGCAAAATCAGCCGGATAATAGTTTGTTTTGCAGAGCGACAGAATACCATCTTTTTCGAGCTTGCTCATAAGGATTTTTACAAGCTGCACAGGGTCGGCTTTCTGGCCTTCATAATGTTCTTTGGCATAGCGCAGAAGGTAGGAGAGGGTAGTGGTCTGCTCCGCATCCACAAGCTGTTCCACATAGCGCAGATCAACATTGTCTTTTCCGATGACAAAGGAGCGGTTTCCGGTAAGCTTCACTTTCAGGCGTTCTTCCTGAACATGGTCGCCGCGGTAAGATTTTTTCATCATGGAAGCAGCACCGAGGTCCAGGCTGCGTTTTTTCGTCGGCATAACGAAATGAGGTGCCGTGAGCGCAGGCGCTGTGTACTCCGGCAGGAGCTGTTTTACTTCTTTTGTGATGTCTACAGGGCGGTAGCAGTCCATCTGGATGATGGTGTCCGCAATATAGAAATATGCACCACTGCTTCCGGCTACCAGAATAGTGGAGATGTCACAGTGTTCATATAAATCTTTTGCGCGCTCCAGAAACGGAGTGATTGGTTCTTTGTCGTGGGAAATGACGCGCTGCATCAGTTCGTCCCGCACCATAAAGTTGGTGGCGGATGTGTCCTCATCAATTAAGAGAAGATGGCTTCCTGCCTCGATTCCCTCCATGATGTTTGCTGCCTGAGAGGTACTTCCGCTGGCGTCCAGCGTAGAAAAAGAGGCTGTGTCTCTGCCGTTTGGCAAGTCTCGGATAAAAAGAGAAATATCTACATCAGAAATCTTGCGGCCATCTTCTGCACGCAGTTTTAGCGCAGTCTCATCTGTGAGAACATACTCGCGCCCATCACCCAGAATGTGATTATAGACACCGCGTTCCAGCGCCTGTAAAAGTGTGGATTTGCCATGGTATCCGCCTCCAGCAATCAGTGTGATGCCCTTGTGGATTCCCATTCCGCTGATAGTGCGCTTTCCAGGCAGAGGAAGTGTGATAGAGAGGCTATCCGGAGACTGAAAAGGGACGCAGGATTTCATTGGTTTATCGGAGACGCCGCTTTCTCTCGGGAGCACAGCGCCATCTGCCACAAAGGCTACGAGATTTCGCGCCGCCATCTCACGGCGGATGGCATACTGGTCTTCTGCAAGCGAGAGAACTTCCTGAATTTCTTTTGATGGAAGACTCTTTTTAGAGAAAACATTTATGACAGCCTTTGGAAGAAAGTCAAACAGAATTTTTTCCAGTTCTTTGGCATTGATTGTGCGTCCATTTGCCGGAAATCCCACAGAAAAATGAACTTCAATCGTATTTTTGGACTGGTTGAGCTGACAGGCAGTTCGCTCCAGAATTTCCTGACCAGGACGGCTCACAGTAATCAGACCACTTTTTCCTGACCCCTGCGCTTTAAAACTGAAACGGGTAATTTCTTTTCCGAAACGTCTCAGAAGATAATCTTCGAGTGCAATGCGAAGATGCGGCTGCCCAGGGAATCCTGCGGAAAATCCGGCATAAGCGTAGGGGATGGAGAGTGTCAGGCGGGATGGTGCCGCAAAAGGGTCTCCCTGTACGTGGTCAATAGACAGGGTAAATCCTGTGAAAGCATAATTCCCTGTGAGAGATTTGTACGCCGGATAACTTTTATGATCGACAGAGAGAAGTTTCTGCCGGAGCTCGTTGGATGAAATCATAAGAACCTCCTGAAAATCTGTGTTGTATGATGTATGATTTTGGTGTTATTTTTGTATTATTTTCTATAAATGAGCAAATCTGGAAAACTGAGCAAAACTGTGCAAAAAATTTCTGCATAGAGAAAAGATGCATCAAAAGTATTATTTTCATCTACTTTCAGTGCATCTTCTGACACTCTAACAGCGAAATCCTGTTTTTTATATACATTTACTTTCAAATATGCTCGAAAACATATAAGACTCATGAGTTTTTATAAAACTTTTACTATCCAGGATACCTTTGTATTCATTAGCGATAGCATTAGGCTCGCGTCAAAACCTTGTAAAATAGTCCTGTCTCATCAGGAAAACTGCCCTGTTAAGACATTCCTGTGCCATGTATCTGATGATGTCTGACATATTCCCTGTAGTCCATGAAAGACGTTCAATACACAGAATCAGAGAGAAAATTACTGGTTCTTTCCGCAGCATTTTTTGTATTTCTTTCCACTGCCGCATGGACATGGATCGTTTGGATAGATCTTGTGTCCTTCACGGCGTACAGTGCCAGAAATCTTCTGTGCCTTGTACAGCTCTTTTCTTTTCTCTTCCGTAAGAATATCGTTCCACTGCGGCAGATTGTACAGCCAGGAAGCCTTTGCTTCTACCATGTTGTAGTACAGTTTTTCTGGGTCAATTTCAATCTTAACTTCAGTATCCTCTTCCATAGTATCAATTGGGTTCTCGTAGCCTTTTAAGCTTTCATTGATACCATCCAGAAAACCAGTCATAATCAGGACTTCCGTGTTGTATTTTTCAGCCAGCTCTTTTACGGTTCCGGTAATTACTTCGGTTGGGTTAGAAAGAATCTGCTCATAGATTCCTTTTTCAATGGTAAAATAACCAGCCCAGAACTGCTCGCGTTCTTTGTCATTTAATCCCTCGCCATATGCAAGGTTTCTCCATGTTTCTAAAATAGCCATTTCTTCTCCATCCTTTATTCTGATTCATTGATAGAAAGCCGCATTTGCGTGCTTGAACCTAGTATATACCAAAAATGCGAATATTGCAAAATATTTTTTCAAAAATAGGTATAAGATTTCCAGCAGCGGCAATACTAGGGATAGAAACAAAAGATAAAGTTAAATACTTATCCTCCCCTTTTTAAGCCCCTGTCTGTTATGAATATGTAGCAGATGGGGGTTTTTTTGCAGTTTTCCTTGAATTTATCAGGGATTGCGGCTTTTAGTAAAAAGGAAATTTTCCATAAAAGTGTGTATTGAACACACGTTCTGACACAAATTTGACACAAAATCTGCATTTTAAATACATAGAGTAAAAACCAAATAAATATCAAAATTATCAATATCACCTGTTTATTATCTGGTTTGTTTGATGGGCGATGAGTGTAGTTTCAGCTCTGCATTTCCATATGGATATATTTGTACATGCTGCATTTATGTTATGATATATTTCTGTATGGAAGCAGAGCTGTATTTATGTCTTCTATAAAAGAAAATTAAGTAAATAGAAAGGTATTTTTCCTGCATCTTGTATTCAGAGAAGTTTGGTGATATTATTAGAAAGATTGGGAAGACAAGAAAGAAATGCTGATAGGAAGGAATGTGGAAAGGAGGAAACAGAAAATGGAGGAAGCATACACCAGTTTTGCCATGGTCTATGACATGTTCATGGACAATATTCCTTACAAAGAGTGGTGTGCGTATCTGACTGGACTTCTCCAGGAGGAAGGTATTTCTGATGGCCTGGTTCTGGATTTGGGATGCGGGACGGGAAGCGCGACAGAGATTCTGGCCGAAAATGGGTATGATATGATTGGAGTGGACTATTCGGAGGAGATGCTGGAGATTGCTATGGAAAAGAGGGCGGAATCTGGCCTGGACATTCTGTATCTGCAGCAGGATATGAGAGAATTTGAGCTTTATGGTACAGTGCGGGCGGTAGTGAGTATCTGTGATTCCATGAATTATATTCTGGAGTATCAGGACCTAGTACAGGTGATTCGTCTTGCAAATCTATATCTCGACCCTGGCGGCGTTTTTATTTTTGATATGAACACAGAGTATAAATACCGGACTGTCCTGGGGCAGTCCACGATTGCGGAAAATAGAGAGGAGAGCAGCTTTATCTGGGAAAATTTTTATGACGAGGAGGAGCGGATCAATGAATATGATTTGACCTTGTTCATTCGGGAAGATAAAGTGTGCGGAACAGAAGGAAAAACAGAAGGAAAGAAATACCTGCGTTTTCAGGAAACACATTATCAGAGAGCATATTCTCTGGACGAAGTTATATGTGCCATAAAAGAGGCAGGCATGGAATTTGTGGCTGCCTATGATGCATTTACGCGGGAACCCGTGCGCGAGAATTCGGAAAGAATGTATATCATTGCGAGGGAGCAGGGAAAAAGTAAAACAAACAATTAAAAGGAGACAGGATAACAATGGCAGATTATATTATCAGAGCAACGGCAGCAGAAGGCCAGATTCGTGCTTTTGCTGCGACAACGAGAGATTTGGTAGAATACGCGAGAAGTGCCCACAATACAAGTCCGGTGGCGACAGCCGCCCTGGGACGTCTTTTAACGGCAGGTGCTATGATGGGTGTGACGATGAAGGGAGATGCAGATATCCTGACTATCAAGATTCAGGGAGATGGTCCGATTGGAGGGCTGACTGTGACAGCGGATTCCAAAGGAAGGGTGAAGGGATATGTGTTCAATCCGGAGGTCATGCTGCCGCCGAATGAAAAAGGAAAGCTGGATGTTGGAGGTGCTCTGGGCGTCGGCGTGCTGAGTGTCATTAAGGATATCGGATTAAAGGAACCATATGTGGGACAGACCATTCTGGTGTCTGGGGAAATTGCAGAAGATTTGACCTATTACTATGCGACTTCTGAGCAGACGCCGTCTTCTGTAGCGTTGGGAGTCCTGATGAATAAGGACAATACAGTGCGCCAGGCGGGCGGTTTTATCATTCAGCTGATGCCAGGAGCAGAGGAAGCAGTGATTGATAAACTGGAGAAGAAACTTGGTGAAATCAGTTCTGTCACAGCTCTGATGGATGTGGGAAATACACCGGAGACCATTCTGGAATATGTACTTGGCGAGTTTGGGCTGGAAATCTTGGACAAGATTCCGGCATCTTTCTACTGCAACTGTGAGAAGCAGAGAGTGGCAAAGGCGTTAATCAGCATAGGAAGAAAAGAATTGCAAGAGATGATTGATGAGGGAAAAGAGATCGAAGTGAACTGTCATTTCTGCAATAAGAATTATGCGTTTTCTGTGGATGAGTTAAAAGAGCTGCTGGAATTGGCAACAAGAGACTAAAAATAAGAGATGAAAAAGCCAGACATCCCAGGCGCCCGAAAACCAGGTATCAAAATTTGGATAAAAAATCAAATACAAAGAATCAAATACCAGGGTGTGGTCTGATGCATATAACGGAAATCGGGCTGCGGGCAGAACAAAAAATGTTCTGCCCGCAGCCCATTGTTAGTTTTTGGTTTAGAACAATCTGAAACCAAACAAAAAGGACTGTCCCTTTTGGTGAAAAAGAACAGCCCCTCTCGAATTGTAATCATGAAAAAGTTCGGTTATCTCTTAATTCAAATATAAAATCGAAATTATATATTATAAAAAAAGGTACGCGGAATTTATATGATTATAATTTAACTACGTTGGTTGCCTGCGGTCCCTTAGCGCCGTTTACTACGTCGAACTCAACAGAAGCGCCTTCCTCTAAGGACTTAAAGCCTTCCATCTTCAGACCTGAATAATGAACGAATACATCATTTCCCTGCTCGTCAGAAATGAATCCATAGCCCTTCTGGTTGTTGAACCACTTAACTGTACCTTTATGCATTTTGATACCTCCAAAAAATTAAAAAATTGAACATGTTGCTGTTATTAGCAACTTGCTATAGAATAGCATAATTTTGGAAAACTGTCAAATGATTTTGTACTTCTCAATAAAATTTTACAAAAAGAATCGAAAAAATTACTTTATACGCAAAAAAATGTGGAGAGCGTCGTTCGCGCCTTCCAGCAAAAATCAGATGGAAACGGATTCTGCATGGACAAAAGTGGATTTTCGTAGTAGTATGGTGAACAGAAAGGGGTATTTACATGAAACTGTCAGAATTATGGAACAATGGATGGGGACATTTCCTCACAATCAATAGACATAAATGGGAAGTGATGAAGAACTGCTTTCGAGTTGGACTTTATAAGCAGGGGCTGTTGCATGACCTGTCAAAGTACAGCCCAACAGAGTTTTTGACCGGAATTCGGTATTATCAGGGCGGCAGCAGGAGTCCGAATGCAGCAGAAAAGGAGGCTCTTGGTTATTCTGCTGCATGGCTGCATCATAAAGGAAGAAACAGGCATCATTTTGAATATTGGATTGACTTTTCTGTCAAGAAAGAGGAAGGACTGCAGGGAATGGAAATGCCTCTGTGTTATGTGATGGAGATGGTGATGGACAGGATTGCAGCATCAAAAGTCTACAAAAAAGAGGCCTATACAGATGCATCACCATGGGAATATTATGCCAAAACGAAGGATTATATTGTAATTCACCCCAAAACCAGAGCATGGCTGGAAAAAATCTTGAAGATGCTGGCAAGAGAGGGCGAGGAGAAAACATTTCGCTATATTAGAAAAGTATTGAGACAGGAAAAAAGCAAGATAAGACAGAAAAAGAATAAAAAGAGGCAGGAGAATAACAGGATAAAACAGGAGAGGAATAAAGCAGGACAGAAGAAAGGCAACAGGAAGGGAGGAATATCGGGATGGAAAAAGAGCGGGTGTGTCTGAGTGATGCGGCTGCAGCAGGAGAATTTAAGATTATCAGAAAAGGATACGAGAACAATCAAACTATGCCAGAGGCACATTATCATTCGTATTATGAGGTTGGATATCTGAAATCAGGAGAATCCAAAGTTTTTATCAATCATACTCTATACAAGACAAAAGCAGGTGACATGATATTTCTGACTCCTCTGGAAATTCATCGTGTGACAGAGTATGCGCGGGGAAATAATGAGCGCTTTGTCGTATATTTTTCAGAGCAGTTTTTATCTATTTTGAAGAAAGAGTGCGGAGAAGAGGCTGTGAAGAAGTTGTTTTCCAACGTGAGGGTGACAATTCCGATGGCAAGGCGGGATTATGTGGAAGACCTGCTTAGAAAAATGGAATTTGTCTCTAATCAGGTGGATGAATATACCGAGTTTTTAAAGAAAATTTATCTGTTTGAGCTGCTGATTTTTGCAGGGCGGTATGGCGCCATGAATCTCTATACGGATTTGCTTCCAGCGGATGAAAATTCCACAGAACAGGCGATTCAGAAGGCGGCGGCCTATATCTGTCAGAACTTTTCCAGAACGATTATGCTGGATGATATGGCACGGATGGTACATATGAGTCCTACCTATTTTTCCAGAAAGTTTAAAAAAGTGACAGGACTGGGATTTAAGGAATATCTGAATCAGGTTCGCATCAAAGAGGCATCACTGTTGCTGCTAAAAACGGACGCCTCTGTGACGGAAATTGCCTGTCAGTGCGGATTTAACGATGGCAATTATTTTGGGGACGCTTTCCGAAAAGCGAAAGGTATGTCTCCAGGGCAGTATCGGAAGAGTCCAGAGATGATTTGAGAGGATGACCTTGGGTGGTTTGTTTCCGTGCCAAAAATCGAAATGCAAGCCATGCAAATTCAGGAATGTCGCTGCAGTGCACTTGCAATGCTCCTTCATCCTTTAACTGGAGAGATTTTTTAACGGAGGGGATTCGCAGAGACAGCCGCTTCCAGGATACAGTGAGCAAACTGGCTGCAGGTTTTTGAATTGTCAAACAGGGTGTCACAGTATTTTACATACTGAGAAGCAGTTTTTCGGTCTCTTCCAAAGGAAGGCTCAAAAATAGGCGCCGGCTGTTTGAAAAAAAGTCCGGATGTCTTGAGATAACAGGTTTGAGCAGTTGCCTGTTTTCTGGCAGATTTGTCCACAAATTCTCCTACGCTTTTATGGATGGCGCGGTCTTCCGCGGGAAGGTAATAGTAATTTTTATAGTCAGAGTAGAAATACTTGAGGGTTCCCGAGAAAAGGGGAATCCGCAGAGTCAGGAGATTGGCATTGGCCTGCAGCTGCCCGTAAGGAGACACAGCGTCAAAGGCGATGGGAATGGAAAAATCGCTTTTGAGCTGGACAGTCAGTGTGTGTCCGCCGTCTGCCTCAGTCTGTTGCTTTTGTGTATGTAGACAAAAGGAAGATTCCAGAAAATCAGGATAATACAGCGCAGGGAGAATGGACGGCATTCCTTTTAGATCGTCTGCATTGTGCAGAAGCAGAAGACGGAGTGCCTGTTCATTTTTGGTGCGCAGGTAATCATAATAGACGACAATCAGCTCGCCGCCGCCAAACATATCTTCACGGCTGACTCCGAGAAAGGTTTCCACACTTTTCTGCTTGGTATTTGCAAGGCCCAGAAGTTTTTTATAAGGACGAAATTTTTTGTAGATATCAATGCTGGATACTTTGGAAAAGTCGTAAGTAAGGTGAAATTTGGCACAGCGTTTCTGAAGGTAAGGAATGTCAAAACCATCCCCGTTGAAATGGACAACTGTTTTGAATTCTGAGAGCAGTTTGAAGAAGGCATGCAGCAGTTCAATCTCACTGTCAGGAGAGTCGGCAAACCACTGAATCAGATGCCATTCCTGTTCTCTGTAATAGGTGCAGCCAATCAGATAAAGCTGCGAGGAATCAGCGGAAAAACCAGTTGTCTCTATATCAAAAAAGAGAAGGTCCTCCGGCTTTCCAAGCCGGTCAAGCGGGTAAGTCTGAGGGAGTGAGATCGTTTCTTGTATGGTAATCATGGTGTCCTCCTGAATAAGCAGCCATTTTTCGGAGAAAAATGAGCGAATTATGAATGTTTTTGAAAGATTGTGAGAGCACGCAGTGCAGAACAATCTGGTATCGTATGTATGAAAATATACATGAAAGCCGATTGCAGATGGAAAAGGGCTATTGTCAGTATAGGTGATGAAAGAGAAGAAGTCAAGCAATAAAACAGAATATTTGTTCGCCTTTCCTTGAAATACAGAAATGGATATGATATAATGACGGTAGATATGACATATCTGCGCTTCTGGTTTGTGTGCTTATCACAGAAATCCAGGCAGTAGAATCCGGCGAGGCGCAGCATATTCGGAGGACATGCTGTGTCAGCTGCAGAGAAAAACAGAGAGCCGACAGGAGGAGTTATTAAAACGGATGATTTCATATATAAAAGGAGAATTAACGGAAATTTTTGATGATATAATCACAGTGGAAAATCATGGGATAGGATATGAAATTCGGGTGCCGCTCTCTCTGATAGAAATGCTGCCTGCTGTGGGAAATGAAGTGAAGGTATTTACTTATTTTCAGGTGAGGGAGGATGGCGTGGCGCTGTACGGTTTTTTGAGCCGTCAGGACCTGTTTATGTTTCAGAAACTTTTAGGGGTCAGCGGAATCGGACCCAAGGCGGCTTTGGGTATTCTGTCTGCACTTAGTCCGGATGCGCTGCGCCTCGCGATTTTTACTTCAGATGCAAAAGCGATTGCCAAAGCGCCAGGTGTAGGGGCAAAGACAGCACAGAGAGTGATTTTGGAGCTGAAAGATAAGATTGACCCGAATGAAATTTTATCGCCGCCGGAAGTGACACAGGAGACATATCCGTCCGGCATGGCAGCAGTGGGAACTGCGGCGAGAGAAGCGATTGAGGCGCTGGTGGCACTGGGATACAGCACGGCAGAGGCATCCAGAGCAGTGAAACAGGTGGAAGTGGTGCCGGAGAGCACAGCCGAGGAGATTTTAAAGAAATCGCTCCGGCATTTATTTTGACGAATATGCCGAGAGATGCCTTCATTTTTCCCACAATATCCCATAGAATTCATGAGCGAATGATAAGATGCAGGAAGTTTGCGGGAGGCCGCGCAGCGGATGCTATCTTAAGGTTTATGTAAGAAATTGTATAAAAATCTTTTGATAAGAAAGGTTGCATCTCTGCCGAAAAAATGAGACAATCATACATAAGTTATCAATAAAAAGAAATGAGACGGTAGGATATGGCACAGAGAAGAGTGATTACAACAGATATAACAGAAGAAGACAAGAAGATAGAAAGCAGTCTGAGGCCGCAGTATTTGAAGGATTATATCGGCCAGGAAAAGATAAAGGAAAATCTCAAAATTTTTATAGAGGCGGCAAAAGCCAGGAACGAATCTCTGGACCATATTTTATTTTATGGGCCGCCTGGACTGGGAAAGACGACGCTCTGCGGTATTATTGCCAATGAGATGGGAGTCAATATGAAAGTGACTTCCGGTCCGGCGATTGAAAAACCAGGAGAGATTGCTGCGATTTTGAATGGCCTGCAGGAAGGCGATGTGCTGTTTGTCGATGAGATTCACCGCCTAAATAGGCAGGTGGAGGAAGTCCTCTATCCGGCAATGGAAGATTTTGCGATTGATATTATGTTGGGGAAGGATTCTTCTGCGAGGTCCATCCGATTGGAGCTTCCAAGGTTTACTCTGGTAGGGGCGACCACCAGGGCAGGGCTGTTGACGGCACCGTTGAGGGACCGTTTTGGAGTGGTGCAGAGAATGGATTTCTATACACCGGAAGAGCTGCAGAAGATAGTGATGCGTTCTGCCAAAGTCCTGGATGTGGAGATTGAGGAGAGCGGCGCATCAGAGATTGCCCGCAGGTCGAGAGGGACGCCGAGACTGGCAAACCGTCTGTTAAAGAGAGTGAGAGATTTTGCGCAGGTGAAATATGACGGTGTGATCACAAAAGAAGTGGCGGATTTTGCATTGGATATTCTGGAGGTGGATAAGCTGGGGCTGGACCAGAATGACAGAAATATTCTTCTGACAATTATACAGAAGTTTTCGGGTGGTCCGGTAGGGCTGGACACGCTGGCAGCTTCCATTGGGGAGGATGCAGGCACACTGGAGGATGTGTATGAGCCATATCTTCTGATGCAGGGATTTTTGAACCGGACACCGAGAGGAAGAGTAGTCACAGAGCATGCATATCGCCATATGGGACTGCACCCGTAGAGGGCAGACTCAGGCAGATTGTAACTATCCGTTCATGAACAGGAGACAGCAGATTATGAGTGATACAAAGAATTATACGGAAGTATGTATTGACGGCAGGATTTATACTTTGGGAGGCCAGGAGGAAGAGGCGTATATCCAGAAAGTAGCCAGTTATGTCAATGACAAGATTGCGGCAATGCGGGCGCAGACTGGATTTACCAGAATGAGTCCGGAGTATCAGACCTTGATGCTTCAGCTGAATGTGGCAGATGATTATTTTAAGGTATTTGATCAGCTCGATGGAATAAAAAAACAGAATGCAGAGTGGGAAAAACAAATTTACAGTCTGAAACATGAGTTGGTGACTCTGCAGGTAAAGCAGGAGGAGAGCGGGCAGAAGGTGTCTGTGTTGCGCGCACAGAGTGAGACAGCACAGAAAGAATTGGAAGAAGAGAGAAAGAGACGGCTTCATTTTGAGACGAAAGTAAAGGGTGCAGAGCAGGCCGCGATGGAAGCACGTGCACAGATACGTGCCAACACGGAGGAAGCGGAAAAAAGAGAAGCCGAGGCGGAGAGAAAACTGCGTCAGGCAGAAGAATTGCAGGCATCCTCTCAGAGAGAAGCCGAAGAGAAGATAGAAGATCTGCAGAGAAAACTGGCAGAAGCAAATGAAAAGCTCGCGGAGGTACAGAATCAGAAAGATGCTTTGCTCGCTGAGGCAGAAAGAGAGACCAGAGAGTTCAAAGCGCAGGTGCAGGAGCAGATGGAGGCGGCGAGAGTAGAAAGACAGGCTGCTGCAAACGAAGAGAAGGAAAAACTGCTTCAGGAACTGCAAAGGGTACAGCAGGAACTGGAAAGTCTGAGAGAAGAGGCAGAGCGGGAGACTACGGAATTTAGAATTAAGATGCAGGAAGATATAGAAGCAGTGAAAGCGGAGAAACAGGCGGCACTGGAAGCCGCCGATGTAGAAAAGGCGGAGGCAATCACTGCTGCAAAGACAAAATATGAGGAGCAGCTTGCTGCTGCAAAAGCGGAGAGTGAGGAGGCAATCGCTGCCACAAAGACAGAGAATGAGGAACAGATTGCTGCTTTGAAGGCTGAGTATGAGGAAAAACTGCGTACTGCGAGAACAGAATATGAAGAGCAGTTTGCCGCCATGAAGGCAGAAGAAGAAAAAGCACGGAAAGCTGCGGAAGAAAAACTTTTGGAAAAATGGAATACAACAAAAGAAGAATCGGATTTTGAGATTGAGCTGCTGCAGACAGAATTGAGTGAAAAAGAAGAAAAATGGAAGAATGATACAGAAAAGCAGGTGACCGAGGTGCGCGCACAGGCAAAAGAAGAGTTGGAAACTTTGAAAGCGCAGATGCAGGCACAGATAGATGCGGTCAAACAGCAGGCAGAGGCAGAAAAGAAAGAAGCAGAAGAAAAGGCTGCTGTTGATGCAGAATTTCTTCGTGTGCAGTCTCAAAAAGATATAGAGCAGGCAAAAGAACAGGCACAGATGAAACTGGAAGAGGTTCAGAAGAGTGCGCAGAGCGAAGTAGAAGCTGTAAAAGCGCAGGCAAAGACAGATTTGTCAGAGATGAATGCACAGTATGAAGAGATGAAGGGAAAGGCAGATTCTCTTGAGAAGAAACTGAAAGAGCTTTTGCAGCTTACCGAGGAGCAGAAGGGGGACAGAGAAAAACTGGCAAATGCGCAGAAAGAGATTCAGGAGCTGAGAGCAAAATTAGCGACGGAGAAGGCCATTTCTGCTGCCAGGAATACCGGATTTTATAAGAAGCGCTGATAGGGTATCCAATCTCTGCAGCGTGAGCGGAACGCAGGAAGGAAAGACTACGATATATTATGAAACAGACACAGAAAACAGAAATTTTGGCGCCGGCAGGTTCCTATGAGAGCATGACGGCCGCCATCGAGGCAGGGGCAGATGCTGTCTATATCGGCGGCAGCCGGTTTGGTGCCAGGGCTTTTGCGAATAATCTGGACGAAGAGACTATGCTGAGGGCGATTGATTATGCCCATCTGCATCAGGTAAAGCTTTATATGACAGTCAATACATTGATGAAAGAGACGGAGCTTGAGGAGTTGTATTCCTATCTTCTGCCGTTTTACAAAAGAGGGCTGGATGCTGTGATTGTGCAGGATTTGGGCGCTTTTTTCAAAATTCGTGAGTGTTTTTTGGACCTTCCTGTACATGCCAGCACACAGATGACAATAACCGGCGTGCAGGGCGCGAAGCTGCTGGCGGGAATGGGAGCCTGGCGCGTGGTGACGGCTAGAGAACTTTCCTTGGAAGAAATAAGAGAAATTCACAGAGAGCTTCCTGAACTGGAGATTGAAAGTTTCGTCCATGGGGCATTGTGCTACTGTTATTCTGGACAGTGCCTTTTAAGCAGCTTGATTGGAGGACGGAGCGGAAACAGGGGGCGCTGTGCGCAGCCATGCCGTCTACCGTATGAAGTGAAAGAGAATGGGAAAACCTTAAATAAGAAGGATGAGAAATATATTCTCAGCCCGAAAGATTTATGTGTGCTCGATATTCTGCCAGAGCTGATAGAGGCAGGTATTTACTCTTTGAAAATTGAGGGACGTATGAAGAGTCCGCGCTATACGGCGGGCGTGGTGCGGATGTACCGCAAATATGTGGATGCATATTATAAAGACGGAAAAGAAAAGTACCATGTGGAGGCAGCAGACAGAAGGGAGCTGCTGGACTTGTTTGACCGTGGCGGACAGACCGAGGGGTATTACCGCCAGCACAATGGCAGAGATATGATTACTCTGAAAGAAAAGCCAGCATTTCGAGAGACGAATCAGAAACTGTTTGATTTTTTGGATAAGACCTATGTAGAAAAGCAGAGTCAGATTGGAATCTCTGGGACTGTCACGGTCAGGGAAGGAGAACCCTTGGCTTTGACACTGGAAAAGAGTTTGCCTTTAGAGAATGAAACAGTCGCAGTCACTGTGTATGGAGATATGGTGCAGGCTGCAAAGAATCAGCCTTTGACTGCGGACCGGATTCGGACACAGATGCAGAAAACAGGAAATTCGGTGTTCTTCTGGGAAAATCTGCATGTGGAGACAGATGAAAAGAGTTTTCTTCCCATGCAGGCGCTGAATGGGCTGCGGCGTCTGGGAATGGAAAAGCTGGAGGAAGCGATTCTATCCAGATATAGAAGGAAAACAGAGGACGAAAAAGAAAAAGACGAAAAAACAGAGCAGGAAAAAATAGAGCAGGAAAAGACAGGACCAGAAGACGCAGGAGCGGCAGAAACGACCGCAGCAGGCGATGGAGATGCGAAAGTACAGAGAGAGCTGCGTCTGTCAGTCCTCCTGGAGGAAATCGAGGGATTTTCTGTGGTGCTGGAGGAAGAGGCGGTTTCCAGGATTTATCTGGCTGTGGACAGTGTGCCTGCAGAGCGGTTTGCACAGTATGTGACAGAGTGTCATAAGAGGGGGAAAGCATGTTATTTGGCATTGCCCCAGATTTTCAGAAAAGAAGCCGGAGATTTTCTGGATACAAAGTGGGGGATGATAAAAACAGCAGGCTTTGACGGAATGTTAGCTGGTTCTTTGGAAGAGCTGGGGTATCTCAAGGAGAAAGGATGGGAACTGCCGGTTGTGGCGGACCATAACCTGTACACCTGGAGCACGCAGGCGAGAGAGGTCTATCAGGCGATGGGATTTTCCGAGGATACGCTGCCGGTTGAGTTGAACCAAAAAGAATTGCAAAGAAGAGGCTGTGAGGGCAGTGAGTGGATTGTCTATGGGCGTCTCCCTGTGATGGTCTCGGCGCAATGCATTGTAAAAACGACAAAGGGATGTACCAGAAAACCAGAAAGACTGGTGATAAAGGACAGAATCGGAAAGGAGTTTCCGGTGAAAAACCACTGTGCCTTCTGCTATAATACAATTTATAATACCAGCCCGCTCTCTCTGCTGGGACAGAGCAGAACGGCAGAAAAACTGAGGGTGAGGGCAGTTCGCCTGCAGTTTAGTGTGGAGACAAGAGAGGAGATAAAACGCATTACGGCGGCATTTGCGGATGCATTTATCCGCCGGAAAGTGGTGGAGGAACCAGTGGAAGACTATACAAGAGGACATTTCAAGCGCGGAGTAGAGTAAGGGGTGAGAGTACGTTAAATTTATTGGTAGACAGCTCGAAGTATCTGTTGATTCTTTTTATCGCGGTGTACACATATTATAATTTTTCTTATTTTCGCTATCAGGAAATAGAAGAAAAACACAAAGCATGTGCAGGGCAGATTCGTGCGATGTTTGCGCTTCAGGCGTTGGCATACCTGATTTTGTATCTGAAGACAGAGAAAATTCTGGTACTGTATTTTTATCTGGCTCAGGTGGCATTTTTTCTGCTCTACATTTATCTGTACCGCGTATTTTATCGCAATGTCTCCAGGGTTTTAGTCAACAATATGTGTCTGATGCTCTGCGTTGGCCTGATTATATTAACGCGCCTGAGTCTGGATAAGGCCATCCGCCAGTTCATTATCATTGTGGCGTCAGCTCTTGTCACTTGGGTCATTCCTTGTGTGCTGGACAGAGTGTGGCAGCTCTCAAAAATTCCATGGGTTTACGGAGTTTTAGGCGTGGCGCTTCTGTCCATGGTGCTCGTAGCGGGCGGCAGTACGTACGGCGCACAGCTCTCGATTCAGATAAAAGGGATTACATTCCAGCCGTCTGAGTTTGTAAAAATCAGTTTTGTCTTTTTTGTGGCAACCATGTTTTACCACTCAACTTCTTTTCGGCAGGTCTGCATCACGACGGTGATGGCGGCGCTCCATGTATTGATTTTGGTCTTATCCAGGGATTTGGGAGGTGCATTGATTTTCTTTGTGACATATCTGTGCATGCTGTTTGTGGCGACCAACCGTCTGGATTACCTTCTTGCGGGCATGGCACTTGGGACAGCGGCGGCAGGAGTGGCGTACAAGCTGTTCTCCCATGTGCGGGTCCGTGTCAGTGCATGGCAAAATCCCTGGGCGGATATTGACAATACAGGGTATCAGATCACACAGTCACTGTTTGCCATCGGAACCGGAGGATGGTTTGGCATGGGGCTTTATCAGGGTATGCCGAAAAAGATTCCAGTTGTGGAGAAAGATTTTGCCTTTGCTGCCATCTCAGAAGAGCTTGGCGGCCTGTTTGCACTATGCCTGATTTTGATTTGTCTGGGATGTTTTTTGCAGTTGGTGATGGTGGCATGCCAGATGCAGGCAATGTTTTATAAACTGATTGCGTTTGGACTCGGTGTGGAGTATATTATACAGGTCTTTCTCACTGTAGGAGGTGTGACAAAGTTTATCCCGTCCACGGGAGTCACACTGCCGTTTATCAGTTACGGGGGAAGTTCGATTCTGAGTACATTTATTTTATTCCAAGTGATACAGGGCTTGTATATTTTAAAGCGAAATGAGGAAGAAGAATATGGGAATCAGGAATAAAGATAAAGGTGGGGAGAAAGGCAGAGAAAAAGGAAAGGAAAATCCTAATCGGAAAGCGGACCAAAATATCTTGATTTTGACCTATTTCTTTGTGGGACTGTTTATCGCGCTGGTGCTGTATTTTGCGGTTTTTCTGACAGTCAAAAAAGATGATGTCATCAACAATGCATACAATGCCAGACTGGATAGTTTTTCGGACCGGATTGTGCGCGGAAAGATTTTTGGAAGTGGATATGAAGTGATTGCGAGAACCAATGTGTCGGAAGATGGCAGCGAGCAGCGCGAATATCCTTATGGAACGCTGTTTTCTCATGTTGCAGGATATACGGGAAAGGGGAAAACAGGTCTGGAAGCGCTGGGAAATTTTTATATGCTTTCCTCACATGTCAATCTGTTGGAGCAGGTGTATCATGAACTGACAGGGCAGAAGAATACAGGAGATGACATTGTCACGACTCTGAATGTAGAGATGCAGCAGGCCGCATATGATGCACTGGGAGACAGAAGGGGCGCTGTCATTGCGATGGAGCCAGATACCGGAAAGATTCTGGCGATGGTGTCAAAGCCCGATTTCAATCCAAATACCATTGCGGCAGACTGGGAAGATATCGTGGCAGAGACAAACACATCCGGCCAGCTCTTAAATCGTGCGACGCAGGGGCTGTATCCGCCTGGTTCCACCTTTAAGATTCTGACAGCGCTTGAATACATGCGGGAAAATCCGGACACGTATGAGGCATTTCAGTATGACTGCGGCGGCTTGCTGCAGGAAGCGGAGTATACCATTCAGTGTTATCATAAAGAGGCACATGGACAGGTGGATTTTACAGGCAGTTTTGCCAATTCTTGCAATGGTGCGTTCGCAAAGATGGGATTATCTCTGGATGCTGGAAAATTTCATCAGTTGGCAGATGCTCTTTTGTTTAATACTGCGTTGCCCATCTCCCTTCCCTACAACAAGAGCACGTTTTCTATGAATACGGGAGCAGATACATGGGAGGTCCTTCAGACTTCCATTGGGCAGGGCATGACGCAGATAACGCCGATACACAACCTGATGATAACAGCAGCGATTGCCAACGGCGGCACGCTGATGAAGCCATATCTGATTGACCGAGTGGAGACGGCAGCAGGGCAGCAGGTGAAAAAGTTTATGCCGTCCGCATATGGAAGCCTGATGAGTGCGCAGGAGGCAGAAAAAATGGCAGAGTTGATGCGGCATGTGGTGACAGAAGGAACTGGCTCGGCGCTGCGGGATGCTTCCTACACGGCGGCCGGAAAGACTGGTTCGGCAGAGTTTGAGACAGGAAAAGAGACGCATGCTTGGTTTACTGGATTTGCACCAGCAGAAAGCCCGAAAATCGCGGTCTGCGTGATTGTGGAAGAGGGAGGAAACGGCGGAAAGGCAGCAGCGCCGGTTGCCAGAAAAGTGATGGATGTGTATTTTTCACAGCAGGAAAGTGAAGAGTAAGATACAAGAAGAAAAACAGGGACTGCAAAGAAGGAGAAGAAAAAATATGATATATGATTTGGTAAAGAAGAGCCGTTCTTACAGAAGATTTGACGGGAAGAAAGCGATGACAAAAGAGGAGCTGCGCACTCTGGTGGACCTGGCGAGACTGTCTCCATGCGGCGGAAATAAGCAGTATTTGAAGTATGTGACAGTGTGTGGGCCAGAAAACAACAAAAAAGTGTATGACTGCTTGGCATGGGCGGGATACCTGACAGACTGGGATGGGCCAGTGGAGGAGGAGCGGCCGACAGGATACATTATTATGCTGCGCGATAAGACTATACAGGCAAATTTGAGCGTGGATGAGGGAATTGCAGCGCAGAGCATCTTCCTGGGGGCGACAGAGATGGGATATGGTGGCTGTTTCCTGATGAATGTAAAGAGGGAAAAGCTGATGGAGAGTCTTGGAATTGACAAGGAGCGCTATAGTGTCAGTATGGTGATTGCTCTTGGCGTGGTGAAGGAGCAGGTTGAGATTGAACCAATGCCCAAAGACGGCAATGTGAAGTACTGGAGAGACGAAAATCAGGTGCACCATGTGCCAAAACGCAGTCTGGACGAGATTTTGGCAGGAGAACTGTAAAGACAGGAGAGACAAAAAATAGGATATATCGCATAGAAGATAAAAACGAGCAGAAGAAACCGGACAGGGTGAGAGTGAACAAGGTTTAGGTTTGAGATTTGGGAAAACAGACAGAAAAAGGAGTGACAGGGATGGACAAGATTCTTTATGGCGGGGATTATAATCCGGAACAGTGGCTGCACATGCCGGAGATTCTGGAAAAAGACATCGAGTATTTTAAGAAGGCGCATATCAATACTGTGACAGTGGGCGTATTTTCTTGGGGAGCTTTGGAGCCGGAGGAAGGGCGATATGAGTTTGGATGGCTGGAAGACCGGATTGATACATTATACGAAAACGGCATTTCTGTGATTTTAGCGACACCGTCTGGCGCGCGCCCAAAATGGCTGGCAGATGCCTATCCAGAAGTGTTGCGTGTGAGGGAAGACAGAACGAAGATGTTGTTTGGGCAGAGACATAACCACTGTTACACATCCCCTGTGTACAGAGAAAAGGTGAGGGCAATCGATACAGAGCTGGCAAAACGCTTCGGAAATCACCCAGGTGTGCTTTTGTGGCATATTTCCAATGAGTTTGGGGGAGAATGTCATTGCCCATATTGCCAGGCGGCATTTAGAGAATGGCTGAAAAAGAAATATGGAACCATTGATGCGCTGAATGAACAGTGGAGTACCACATTCTGGAGCCATCAGTATCAGAGCTTTGACCAGGTGGAGAGTCCATCCAGCATTGGAGAGAGAAGTGTGCATGGGCTGGTTCTGGACTGGAAGCGCTTTGTGACAGACCAGACAGTTGATTTTATGAATTGGGAGATTGGCGCGCTTCGAGCAGCAGGTTCGGATAAGCCAGTGACTACCAATATGATGTATGAGTATACGCCGTTAAATTATGCAAAATTTGCAGATTCGCTGGATGTCATTTCGTGGGATTCGTATCCGGCATGGCATAAACGCGAGACGGCTGTGACAGCAGAGGATACGGCGATGCAGCATGACTTGTTCCGCTCCATGAAACGAGGACAGCCGTTCCTTTTGATGGAGTCGAGTCCTTCTGCGACGAACTGGCAGCCAGTTTCTAAACTGCGCCGCCCTGGAATGGTGAAACAGGCAGCGCTGCAGGCGATTGCGCATGGTGCGGATGCATCTTTGTATTTCCAGATGCGCCAGTCCCGCGGTTCTTTTGAAAAGTTCCATGGAGCTGTGATTGACCAGTATGGAGGCTGTGATACCAGAGTTTTCCGAGAGGTGGAGGAGACAGGAGCTGTGCTGGAGGCCATCTCTGAGGTGAAAGGAAGTATTACAAAGGCGCAGGCGGCGATTTTCTACGACACAGAGAATATCTGGGCGATGGAGGAAGCGAAGGGACCGAGAAATGAGGGACTTTTCCGAAAAGAGGCTCAGAGAAAGCTGTACCATGGCCTGCGCCGTATGGGACTCGATGTGGATATGGTCTGCATGGATGCGGACTTGACAGGATACCGGATTGTGGCGGCACCGATGGCCTATATGTTCAGGGAGGGATTTGCCGAGAAGATTGAGACGTTTGTCCGCGAGGGAGGTATTTTCCTTCTGACCTACTGGTCTGGCGTGGTGAATGAAAATGATCTCTGCTATCTGGGAGGCCGTCCGTATGGACTGATGGATGTGATGGGACTGCGCAGTACAGAGATTGACGGTCTGTATGACTGGGAAGAGAATCATGCCTGCCCGACCGCAGAGAATTCTCTGGGGCTGAAGCATACCTATACCTGCCGTCACCTCTGTGAGCTGGTGCAGCTGCGCCAGACAGACGGCGCTCCGACGGAAGTGCTGATGACATACGGCGATGATTTTTATGCGGGAACTCCGGTGGTGACACGCCATCCGTATGGAAGGGGAACGGCATACGCCATTTTAGCCGACATTGAGCCGGCATTTTATGATGAGTTCTTTGAGATTTTGATGGAACGGCCGGAGACTGCGGTCTCCTGTCTGGTGAAGGGACCGCTTCCGGAAGGACTGGAGGTATGCCGGAGAGAGCATGCAGATACGGAATACCTGTTTTTGCAGAATTTTGGAAAAGAAACCTGCTCGTTCGACCTGAAAGAAGCGGACGAAGAAGAGCAGGTTTGGCAGGTTCTCTATGAGGAGAATCCGGATTCCTACAGAAAGCCAGGCACACAGACAATAAGGGTCGGCGAGACGGTAGTGTTAAAGAGACACCTCCCCATAAAATAAGGCTTCCTGCCGCCCGTCCTCATGTTCCACCAGGAGACTTCCATCCGGAAGGATGGCGAGCGCCTTGACAGGATGCGGTGTGCCGCCGTTTTCACGAAACAGCACAGTGCGGCCTAAAACCAGGCTGCGCTCGATATAATCGGGGGACAGAGAGGGATTTTCTGTCTCCCGAAACAATTCTGAGAGAATCCTGGCAGCCAGCAGATTTCGGTCAGGCGAAGCGCTCTTAGCGGAATCAGGAAGATTTGGGAAAATACTTCCTGCGACGGATTTCAGTTCGTCTGGGAAACCGGATTTTGGTGGAAACAGGTTTAAGCCGATGCCGATAATCACAAAGTCGATGTTTCCGCTCTCAAAGTCAGACACCGCCTCTGTGAGGATGCCACCCACTTTTTTCCCACTTAAGAACAAGTCGTTCACCCACTTGATATCCAGAGAGATGCCGCAGACTTCCTCCACTGCGCGGCAGACCGCGACAGCGGCGCAGGTAGTCAGAAAGAAGTTTTGTTTTGGAGTAGTCTTTGGACGGAGTAGGACACTAAAATATAGCCCTGTCTCGGGAGGGGAGAAGAAACTGCGCGAGAAGCGCCCATGTCCTGCATTCTGAGATTCCGCGAAAAGAGCAGTGCGGTGCGGCGGCGGTGTCTCGCCAAACGCCATCTGTTTTAAAAGCGCATTTGTGGAAGAGACTTCTTTTTCCACCAGGATGCTTCCGACAGAGAGGGCTGGGTCCAGATACCGGCGGATTGCAGCTGCGGAAAGCTGGTTGTTTTCCACAGTCAATGTATAGCCGCGGTTCGTGACGGCGTCGATGGCATAGCCCTCCTCTCTGAGCTGCCGGATGGCCTTCCAGATGGCAGTGCGGCTGCAGGAAAGCGATTTGGCGAGAGCCTCTCCTGAAATATAGGTTCCCTTCTTCTGCTCGAGGACAGCGAGCAATTCTGTTTTGATAGACATAAAAAATTTCTTCCTCCCTTGCTTGACGGTCAGTTGAATGTGTGATACTTTTTCATCTGAATCACATTCCAAGAGTGCTTTCCGAGAACTGCGTGCAGAATACCGTCTTCCATCACAGACTGTCCACCCTCATGAGGCGCCACATTATCAGGATGTTCTTCGGTGTTCACCGCTTTCATGTCATCGTGGGTCAGAACCAGGTGCTTTTGTACGGTGTATCCGGCAAACTGGCGCAAATCACAGGTGACTTCCATATCCTCTGCCAAGTCTTTGTTGACAGCGAACAGGGTCAGAGTCTCCTCATCCTCGTTCTGCAGCATCACAGCATCCAGGTATGGCGCATCGCCGCAGTCTCTTGTCGCATAGACAGGAGACTCTACAAGAGTGGTGAGAACTGTGCCGCGTCCCAGTGTGCTGGCATGAAGGAATGGATAGTAGATGGTCTGGCGCCATGCTCCGGTGTCGGAGGTCATAATCGGTGCAATGACATTGACAAGTTGTGCGAGGCAGGCGATTTTCACGCGGTCGCAGTGCTTTAACAGAGTAATTAGCAAACTTCCGACGAGAAGGGCGTCCTCAAAGTTATAAATATCTTCCAGCTGGTGCGGCGCTGTGGTCCAGCGCTCCAGCTTCTGGTCGCTCTCTTTGGAGTGATACCATACATTCCACTCGTCAAAGGACAGATGAATCTGTTTTTTGCTGTGTTTTTTCCCTTTTACGTAATCACAGATGGAGATAACTGTGGAGATAAAGTCGTCCATAATGCGGTTCTTCGCCAGAAATTCCGGTGTGTTGTTCTCAGAGTTCTCAAAGTACATATGGAGGGACAGATAGTCTACCATATCATAGGTTTCATCCAGAACTTCCGCCTCCCAGCTGCCAAAGGTCGGCATATTAGCGCTGGAGCTGCCGCATGCCACGAGTTCGATAGAGGGGTCCAGTTCTTTCATGATGTGGGCAGTTTCATTGGCGAGACGTCCGTATTCTGCAGCGGTCTTGTGTCCCATCTGCCACGGACCATCCATCTCATTTCCCAGACACCAGAGTTTGATGTTGTGCGGATTCTCATAGCCGTGCTGTCTGCGCAGGTCACTGTAATAAGTCCCTTTTTTGAAATTGCAGTATTCCAGGATGTTTCTCGCGTCTTCCATGCCGCGGGTGCCGAGATTGACAGCCATCATGATGTCGCTGCCAGCTTTCTTGGACCAATCGGCAAACTCATTCAGGCCAAAGGCGTTGCTCTCCAGCACATGCCATGCCAGTTCTGGTTTGACAGGGCGGTTTTCTTTCGGTCCAACGCCATCCTCCCAGAAATAGCCAGATACGAAGTTTCCGCCAGGATAGCGGACAACGGGAACCTGCAGTTCCTTCACAAGGGCCAGTGTGTCTTTTCTAAAGCCCTGTTCGTCAGCTTGGCTGTGCTCCGGCTGGTAAATGCCCTCATACACAGCACGGCCCAGATGTTCCAGAAAAGACCCGTAAATACGTTTATCCACGGTTCCGGTGATGTAGTACTTATCTGTGATGATTCTTGCTTGTTTCATAAAAATTCTGTCACTCCTTTGCGGTAAAAAAATTTTTTGCTTCGCCAACCGGCAAAAACTCAGCCGTGTGAGCGCCGTGCTACTAGGAAAATCAGGAAATTTCCATGACTTTAGAATAGCACATTTTCCGGAAAAGAAAAAGAACCTACCTTGCATAAAGAATGAAAACGAGTTATACTACTATCAAGTCTGTGTGACACACCAGGGAAATGTCAGGTCGGCATATGCAGTGCATTTTCCAAGTCAGGAGGGATTGCAATGATAGAAGCAACGAGCTGCGGCGGTGTGGTTATTTTTCGAGGTAAAATTCTGGTTCTGTATAAGAACTATAAAAACAAATATGAAGGCTGGGTTTTGCCGAAAGGAACTGTAGAAGCAGGGGAAGAATACAAGGAAACTGCTCTTCGTGAGGTAAAAGAGGAGACAGGTGTAACCGCCTCAATTATCAAGTACATTGGAAAGAGCCAATATTCTTTTAACACTCCGCAGGATACGGTGGAAAAGGATGTGCATTGGTATTTGATGATGGCGGACAGCTATTACAGTAAGCCACAACGAGAAGAGTATTTTATGGATTCAGGGTATTACAAGTTTTACGAAGCGTACCATCTGCTGAAGTTCTCCAATGAAAAACAGATTTTGGAGAAAGCGTACAATGAGTACCTGGATTTGAAGAAAAGCAATTTGTGGGGGAGTCGAAAGTATTTTTAGCGGTGGTTGGGCAGAACTGCTGCATTTTGAGGGGAAGGGTATGCTGCAGCAGATAATTGCTGCAGCGCCCTTTTTTCGTCTATTATTGAGAAACATACAGAATAAAATGTGAGAAAAAGCGGGAAAAAAGGTAAAAGAAGACAGAAGAAAGCGGAAGAGAACAGAAGAGAACAGAAGGAAATAAAAAGAAGTATGAAAGAAGAGCAGGAAATACAGAAAGTGGGTATAAAGTGAAAAGTCATAAGAAAAAATAAAGAAAATAGAGATGCAGCAGAAAGTGAAAGGATAAAGAAAAATAGAAAAGAAAAAGAAAGATGGAAAATCGGAAGGAGAACGAAGAGAGATGAGCCAGTATTTTGAGGAATTGAGACCATTTATGGATAGAGCGATGGCAATGATGGCAGCAAAGACGCTGTTTGAGTGGGATGAGGAGACGTTAGCGCCGGAAGAGGCAGGAAAATATACATCGAAGACGGTCGGAGTTTTATCGGAAGAGTACCAGAAAGCTGTGACAGATGCAAGAGCAAAGGAACTTCTGATGCTCTGCGAGAAGGATGATACTCTGACGGATGCAGAGAGGGCGATTGTGCGCGAGTGGCGGGAAGAACTGTCACGCTTAGATGCGATTCCACCGCAGGAATACAGAGCTTATGCGGAAGTTTTGGCTAAGGCGTCTCGCATTTGGGCAAAGGCAAAAAAAGAGAATGATTTTGCTTCTTTTGCACCTGTACTGAAGGAAATTATCGGCTGGCAGAAGAAATTTGCTTCCTATGAAGCGAAAGAAGGCCAGAAATTGTACGATGTGATGCTGAACCAGTATGAAAAAGGATTCAACATGGAACAGCTGGATGTCTTTTTTGACCTGGTAAAGAGAGAATGGATTCCGCTCTTGAAGGATGTATTGAAGAAACAGAAGGAGGAAGGCATCACCGACGATTTCCTGTACGGAGATTTTGATGAGAAAAAACAGGAGGAGATTGGGCGTTTTCTGGCGGAGTATGTGGGATTTGATTTCAGAAAGGGTGTGTTTGCCACCAGCGCGCATCCATTTACAACCAATCTGCACAATCACGATGTGCGGATTACCACACATTACACAGATAAGCTGGATAGTTCGCTGTTTTCTGTCATCCACGAGACGGGCCATGCGATTTATGAGATGGGAATTGCAGATGAGCTGACACAGACTCCGGCAGGGCAGGGGGCATCCATGGCGATGCATGAGTCTCAGTCGCGCTTCTTTGAGAATATTCTCGGAAGAAATGTGGCATTTTGGAAGCCAGTGTATGGGAAGCTGCAGGAAACCTTCCCTGATGTATTGGGAGAGGTCTCTGTGGAGCAGTTTGTGAAGGCTGTCTGCCTGGTAAAACCAGGTCTGATCCGCACAGAAGCGGACGAACTGACATACTGCCTGCATGTTCTGGTGCGCTATGAGCTGGAAAAAATGCTGATAGAGGACGATTTGGACGTGATGGAACTTCCAAAACTATGGAAAGAGAAATATAAAGAATATCTGGGTGTGGAGCCAGAGACGGACAGTGAGGGCGTGCTGCAGGATATTCACTGGGCGGGAGGGTCGTTTGGATATTTCCCGTCCTATGCGCTCGGCAGTGCATTCGGCGCACAGATGTATGAGGCGATGAAGAAAACCATGGATGTGGATACTCTTTTAGAGGAGGGAAAAATCGGAGAAATCCGAGACTATCTGCGAAAGGAGATTCACAGATATGGGAAGATGAAGACAAGCCAGGAGATTTTAAAGCAGATGACGGGGGAGGAGTTCAATCCGAAGTACTATCTGCAATATCTAAAGGAAAAATATCTGGGATAAAAAGTAACTGGGAACAGAAAAATATTTGAAAAAGGAAAAAATATGACGGGATAGTTTGGGGAGACAGGAGAGATGGCGAAAATACGTACCATGACGGAAGGAAATTCCGCAAAAATGATATTTTTATTTGCCCTTCCATTGATGTTTGGAAATGTGTTTCAGCAGATGTATACTGTGATGGACACCATGATTGTCGGGCAGGCGCTGGGCGTACAGGCATTGGCAGCTCTGGGGGCAGCAGACTGGCTGAACTGGATGGTGCTAGGAAGTATTCAGGGAATCTCGCAGGGATTTGCTATTTTGATGGCACAGGAATTCGGTGCGGGAAATATTGGACGGCTGCAGAAAGTAATCGGAAATTCTGCCATCCTGTCGGCAATCACTTCGATTTTGCTTCTGATTTTGACACAGTGCATTGCTGCGCCGGTGCTGCAGCTGCTTCAGACGCCGCAGGAGATTGTCGGGATGAGCCTGCTGTATCTGAGAATCATGTTTCTGGGAGTTCCAGTAGTGATGGCCTACAATGTACTTGCTTCTGTGCTGCGCGCGCTGGGAGACGGAAAAACGCCTCTGTATGCTATGATAGTAGCTTCTTTCTTAAATATTGGTTTGGATTTACTGTTTGTTCTGGTATTTCACTGGGGGATTGCAGGAGCAGCAGCGGCAACTGTGGCAGCACAGGCATTCTCAGGAATTTTTTGCTTGGCGAGTCTGAAACGGGTGACTATTTTTGCGTTTTCAAAGAGTGATTTTCAGATAGAATCTGCCCTTGCAGGAAAGCTTTTGGGCCTGGGGGCACCGATGGCGCTGCAGAATGCCATTATCGCGGTAGGTGGTATGATTGTGCAGTTCGTGGTGAATGGATTTGGCGTGCTGTTTATCGCAGGGTTTACAGCAACAAACAAACTGTACGGTGTTCTGGAGATTGCCGCCACTTCTTACGGATATGCGATGGTGACTTATGTGGGACAGAACCTGGGAGCGAGAAAAATAAAGAGAATCCGCCGCGGGGTGAAGGAGGCGGTTCTGATTGCCATAGTGACGGCTGCCTTGATTGGAGTGGTGATGCTCCTGTTTGGAAAAAACATTCTTTCCTGCTTTATCTCGGGCACTCCACAAGAATTTGAACAGACGCTGGAGATTGCATACCATTATCTGACAATTATGAGTGTCTGCCTCCCCGTTCTGTATTATCTCCATGTGACAAGAGCATCTCTGCAGGGGATGGGAGACACGATGCTTCCGATGCTTTCCGGAATTGCTGAGTTTATTATGCGTACCGGAGCGGCTCTGCTGCTGCCATACCTGGTGGGTGAGTACGGAATTTTTTATGCGGAGATTCTGGCGTGGCTGGGAGCGGATGTGGTCCTTTTTGTGAGCTATCTGTATCGGATTCACGCTGTCAGCAGAAAAATGGAGCAAGCAGAAATACAACAAACTGCATGTTAAGGCGAATAAAGGGCGAAAGAATAGGGTATACTCCGTGATATAGAAAAAAGAAATAAGGCAGAAAAGAGACAGAAAAACAGAGGGCTGAAAGGAGTGTACGAAACATGCCAAAAAAGAAAAAAGATTCTTTCGATGTAAAAAATATGAAACCAGAAGATTTGCTGAAATTTGAGATTGCGAAGGAACTGGGGTTGGAAGATAAAGTGATGGCAGGCGGATGGAGATGTCTGACTGCAAAAGAGAGCGGGCGTATTGGCGGACTGATTACAAAGCGCAAGCGTGAGATGAAGAAAGAGGCGCAGAGAGAACAGGAAGAGCAGGAGCAGATGCTGCTTTCCTGAAAAGGCAAGAGAAGAGAGGAATACAAACGACGCTGAAAAGACATAAGACAGAAAAGACACAGGAAAATGGGAATGGAAGATGAAAGAAAGGACACAGGATGAGAAGTGGATTTACGACAGGAACCTGTGCGGCAGCGGCGGCGGGAGCTGCTGCTTTGGCATGTCTTTTGGGAGAGTTTCCGACGGTTTATTGCGTGTTGACACCGAAGGGAACGACCGCCAGACTTGAAATTCATGAAAAGGAAATAGGACCAGGATATGCGGTGTGCGGTGTCTACAAAGATTCCGGAGATGATCCGGATGTGACGAATGGCGCATGGGTGGGCGCTGCGGTTTACAGAAAGAGCGGTGTGACGAAAAAGCCGGTGAATGGTACACAGGATACCGAGTGTGTAAAACGGGGTATGTCTGCTGAGTTTGACAAAAAGAGGCAGCAGGTTTTGGAGCATGGCTACTGGCATCGGACGGAAAATGGGGCCTGGATTGGGATTGCAGGCGGCGTGGGAATCGGCACTGTCACAAAGAGAGGACTTTCCTGTCCTCCAGGGCATGCAGCGATCAATCCAGTTCCCAGGGAGATGATTTTTAAGGAAGTGCAAAAGAGCCTTGAGATGTGCGGCTGCGACCAGCATGGAGAAGAGATTGTGGTGGAAGTGCGGATTCCGCAGGGAGTGGAGCTTGCCGAGAAGACATTCAATCCCAAACTGGGAATTGTGGGAGGAATTTCTGTTCTCGGGACGAGCGGTGTTGTGGAGCCGATGAGCGAGGATGCGCTGGTGGCATCCATACAGCTGGAATTACATATAAAGGCTGTGGAAGGGCGAAAATTTCTGGTGTTGACGCCAGGAAATTATGGGGAGCAATTCATTCGGGATGAGTTTGGATTTTCCCTGGAAGAGGCAGTCAAATGCAGCAATTTTATCGGGACTTCCGTAAAGCTGGCACAGAAAGAGGGATTTTTGGGGATTCTTCTTGTGGGGCATCTGGGAAAGCTGATTAAAGTATCTCTCGGTGTGATGAACACACATTCCAAATATGGAGACCGCAGAATAGAGGGATTTCTCAGTGCTATGCAGGCTTGTGGCATCACGGCGGAAAACGGATTTGAGGATGTTCTGGAGAAAATTTCAGGTTCAAACACGTCGGAAGAGGCTGTGGAAGCGCTGCAGAATACAGGACTTCTGGAGCCTGTGATGCGTGAGATTGTCCGAAGAATTCAGATGCACTTGATGGAATCTCTGAAAGAGGAAAAAGAGAAAACAGCACCAGAGGCATCAGAAAAAAGGCCAGAAGCGGAGAATAAGCAGGTCATACAGATTGAAGTTGTGACATTTTCTAGTGTGTTGGGCCTAGTGGGACGGACAGAAGGGGCCATGCAGATGGCAGAGAAAATCAGAGTGCAGGAGGAAAAATGAAGACAGGTGTATTGTACAATATCGGAGTGGGGCCAGGGGACCCCGAACTTCTTACCTTGAAGGCGGTCAGAATTATGAGAGAATGTCCCGTCATTGCGATTCCTCAGAGGAAGAAGGAAGATTGTGTGGCGTACCAGATTGCGGTGCAGGCTGTGCCGGAAATTGCCGAAAAACCATGTTTATGTTTACATATGCCGATGACGAAGGATAAGAATGTATTGGAGGCATGCCACAAAGGAGCTGTGAAGATTCTGGAAGAGACACTTTGTCAGGACCAGGATGTGGCACTTTTAACGCTGGGAGATTCCACAGTCTATGCGACAGCATTGTATTTGAATGAGCGGGTCAAACAGGATGGGATAGAAACCTGTATGGTGAATGGAATCCCGTCTTTTTGTGCAGTTGCCGCAAGGCTGAATCTGCCGCTGGTGAGCGGAGCGGAACAGCTTCATATAATCCCTGCATCGTATCAGATTGAAGATGCGCTGAAACTTTCTGGTGTGAAGGTGCTGATGAAGGCGGCGAGCAAGATGGGGGATGTGAAGCAGACGCTGCTTGAGGGCGGATACCGCACAAAGATGGTTGAGCGGTGTGGGATGGATGGCGAAAGGCTGTTTGAGAGCACAGAGGAGATACCGGAGGATGCGGGGTATTATTCTCTTTTGATTGTGCGGGATGGAGAAAAATCAGAATAAGAAAATAAAAATATAGAGAAGATAAAAAATTAAAAAAATCAGAAGATACGGGAGGAAGTGTATGGTACATTTTGTGGGCGCCGGACCAGGGGCAGAGGATTTGATTAGTGTGCGTGGAGCCAGGCTTCTGGAGGAGGCGGATGTGATTATCTATGCCGGCTCGCTGGTGAATCCGGCTCTTTTAAAGAGGGCAAAAGAAACATGTCAGATATATAACAGTGCAAAAATGACATTGGAAGAAGTCATAAGTGTTATGGAGGAAGCCGAAAAAAAGAGACAGATGACCGTGCGCCTTCACACAGGAGACCCCTGCATCTATGGGGCAATCCGTGAGCAGTTTGAGCAGTTGGATGCAAGAGGAATTTCGTATGAGGTATGTCCTGGCATCAGCTCATTCTGCGGTGCAGCGGCGTCTATGCATTTGGAGTACACATTGCCGGATGTATCCCAGAGCGTGATTCTCACCAGACTGGCAGGGCGCACGCCGGTGCCGGATAAGGAGAGCATCGAGAGTTTTGCGGCGCACCAGGCAACTATGGTAATTTTTTTGAGTACTGGTATGCTGCCGGAGCTTTCCGCGCGCTTGATAGCGGGCGGATATGCGCCAGATACACCGGCGGCCATCTGCTACAAGGCGACATGGCCGGATGAAAAACAGGTTTTCTGCACAGTGGGGACATTGGCGGAAAGGGCAGAAGAGGAGAATATCAGGAAGACAGCATTGATTCTGGTTGGTGAAGCCATAGCTCCGACAACATTTCGGCGCTCGGATTTATATCATCCGGATTTTACAACAGAATTTCGAGAGGGAAGAAAGAAATGAAGACACGAGTGAAACGTTTGATTGGAGATAGGGCATTTTACAGGATGGTGCTGGCAGTGACTATCCCTATTATGGTGCAGAATGGAATTACAAACTTTGTAAGCCTTTTGGACAACATTATGGTGGGGCAGGTTGGAACGGAGCAGATGTCGGGGGTTGCGATTGTCAACCAGTTGATTTTTGTATTTAACCTCTGTATTTTCGGCGCATTGTCCGGCGCTGGAATTTTCACAGCACAGTTTTATGGGCAGGGAAATCACAGAGGAATCCGCGATACTGTGCGGATTAAAATCTGGCTTGCTGTCAGTATTACCATTGTGGCAGAAGTCGTTTTCCTGGTATTTGGAGAAAATCTGATTTCCCTGTATCTGGCGGAGGAGAATGATGCGGCAAAGAATGCAGTTGCTCTGACACATGGCCTTGCTTATATGAGGATAATGCTGGTGGGGTTGATTCCGTTTATGATTGTGCAGGTGTATTCCAGCACATTGAGAGAGACCGGAGAAACATTGCTTCCCATGAAGGCGGGAATTCTGGCAGTGTTTGTAAACATGACTTTAAATTATGTTTTGATTTTTGGAAAACTGGGATTGCCGGCGCTCGGTGTGCGCGGTGCAGCGATTGCTACTGTGGTATCCCGCTTTACAGAGTGTTTTGTGGTAGTGGGGTGGACGCACATACATAAGGAGAAAAACCGGTATGTTGAAGGGTTGTACCAGAGTATGCGTGCTCCGAAGAAATTGGTGTGGAATATCATACAGAAAGGTACGCCGCTGCTGATTAATGAAACTCTCTGGGCTGCGGGTATGGCGCTTCTGCTGCAGTGCTATTCTGTGCGCGGACTTTCTGTTGTGGCGGCTATGAACATCTCCAGTACGGTTTCCAATGTATTTAATGTGGCGTTTATCGCGCTGGGAAATGCAGTGGCGATTATCATAGGACAGCTTCTGGGAGCCGGAAAAATGGAGGAGGCGAAGGATACAGACGCGAAGTTGATTGCATTCTCTGTGGCTATCTGTGTGGCTATTGGCGTGGTGATGGCATTGATTGCGCCTGCATTCCCGCAGATTTATAATACCAGTGATGAGGTAAAGGCATTGGCAGCAGACTTTATCTGGGTGGCAGCTCTCTGTATGCCGCAGAATGCTTTTATGAATACGGCATATTTTACGCTGCGTTCCGGAGGAAAAACCGTTGTCACATTTTTGTTTGACAGTGTATATATGTGGTGCGTCAACATACCGCTGGCGTTCGTTCTGTCCAGATACACCGGATGGAACATTGTGATTGTGTATCTGCTGTGTCAGATGGTGGACTTGGTGAAATGTGCGATTGGGTATGTGCTGGTAAAAAAGGGCGTCTGGATTCAGAATATTGTTGTTGAGTAGGCAGCAGAGTATCAGAAGAGAACACATGGAAAAAGGAAAAAAGAAAAAGGTGCTGAAAAGAAAGTACTGGAGAGAAACAACAGGAAACAAGCGATAGGAAAGAGGTAAGGATGGGAGACAAGAGACGGAAATTTCTGGGAGTGATGGCAGGGGGATCTCTGCTTTTAGCGGGGATTATGGGAAATATGTGTGGTTTGAGTGAAGTGCGTGCAGAGACAGGGAAAAGCACAGGAATGTATGCTGATACTGGAATGGATACAGATACCACATATTTGAAATGTGCGACGTATTTTTCAGATGCCTGGCCGATGAATTTCTGGAACAGCGAGAGTGTACATATGAAGGAAGAACTCCGGCAGATTGCGGCAGATGGTTTCAATGGGATTATTCTGGCGGTGCCATGGCGGGAATTTCAGCCGAAAACCTCTCCGGTGAAGTACAATCCGTATGCTTGGGAAAAATTGGATGCCGTGATGCAGGCTGCACAGGAAGCAGGGCTGGTGGTCTATCTTCGTGTGGGTTATACATGGGATTATTATGACGAGCAGGAGTCCTGTCTGGAGCGCTATCGAGAACTTGTGACAGATAAAACAGTGCGCAGTGCCTGGATAGAGTATGCGAAGACGCTGTATCAGGCAGTGGAAAAATATCCAAATTTCGTGGGAGGGTTTATGACCTGGGAGGATTTCTGGGAGTTTACGAATACCAATGCCATAGACCGAAATTCGTCGAAGGGGCTGGAGATTTCCCAGAAGAGCGGGTATGCGCGCTATGCTGTGGAACAGTATTCTCTGGATGAACTGTCCAGGATATATGGACAGACTATATACGGAGAGTACCGTCTTCCTCTTCCTGAACAGGGAACAGGCGCTATGCGTGTGTTTTTTGAGTTCTACGATGATTTTTTGATGCAGTTGCTGAAGGACACACAGCAGGTTTTCCCAGGACTTTCCATGGAAGTGCGGGCAGATGCAGACTATCTGGTGGATGCGGATGGAACGGGCTTTTATTACGGTCACAGCAGCACATATGGATGTGGGGATGCGGCATACACTGCGATGATGTATGGTGTGCCCATGGGATTTGCGAATCAGGGGGAGCGCGTGTCGGCAGCGGAAGCGGCACGTATGACGGACCGGATTTTGGAGAGTGTGCGGGAGCAGGCGGGGAAACCGCTGTTTGTGGAGCAGTTCCTGTTTGTGGACAATACCCCTGGATTGGAAAAAAATGCGCAGGTGAAGGAAGCAGAAGTGCCCGCATATCTGAGCAGAATGGCTGTGGTTTTAGAGAAATACAGTATGGGATATGGTATCTGGACATACCGCAATTACTGTAATAATAAACTGTACAATGCGCAGTTTGCATTGGGGAGCGAGCGCTGGAAGATGAATGCGTGGGCAGAAATTGTGTCGGATGACGGAAATAAGAAAGTGCATCTGACAGAAGGTGGTATGATAAGTCAATCTGTTTCGGGAAGTTTTGAGGAAGGAAAGCCTGTGTATATGCGTTTTCAGGCGGAGAGTGATGCGCCGTGTCAGATTGCAGTGACGCTGGGGCGTGAGACGCAGACGGTTCTGGTGGATGGAAAGCAGGAGGTATGTCTGACATTTACGGCGGATTCCGTCTGGTACGCGGCATGGAAGAGCGATGGGGATGTGTATCTGGACGATATGAATGTGTACACGTATGTGCAGGATGGTATGCTGTATGAGATGGATGGAACGGAAGGAAGCTGTATTGAGGCGGTTCGGCAGCTGAATGAACGGCTGAAATAGTAGTTGAGTAGTTGGTATTTTGAGGCAAGGTATTTTTGCCTGTGTGTTTAGATGGCAGGTCTGTTTGTGCGGCAGGTCTTTGCCTGGATGGTGGGTCCGCTTGTTCGGGCGACATTTAAGCACTGGCGTTCTTCAAGGGGTTCCTTTTGGAAGCACGCCCAAACTGCGCTGTACTGTCGGCATGAGTGGGACCAGGGATAAGGGGGATGGAAGTCTCATTGGGTGACAAGAGGGAGAAAGAAGATGAAAAAAATATGAGAACTGTGCAGAATGTCGGGCAGCGAAAGAAAGCTGTGGTGATTGCGTTTACAAAAGGCGGAAGTGAACTTGCGGCTTCTCTGTGCTGCAGATTTCCGGAAGAATGGGAACATGGGGAGGCATGGGAGATACATGCATTTGTGCCGGAGCGTTTCTGGCAGCAGGACTGGCAGGAAGGAGAAGCTGGAAATACAAACAGGAGTGCAGAGAAAAGGGGAAATACGAGTGCCAATATAGGAACTGATATGGCTGCAAATAGGAGTGTAGATAGGAGCGCGGGCGTGAAGGCGAGAATACATGTGCGAACACAGAGTCTTTCGGAGTGGACGGCGGAGCAGTTTGTTTCCTCAGATGCTCTGATTTTCATAGGTGCAGCGGGAATAGCTGTGCGTGCGGTTGCTCCTTTTTTGAAGGATAAGTTGAAAGATCCGGCTGTCCTGGTGATAGACGAGAAAGCGCAGTATGTGATTCCAATTCTTTCCGGCCATGTTGGCGGGGCGAACCTGCTGGCGGAGAAGATTGCAGGGATTCTGTGGGCAGTTCCTGTTATCACGACAGCGACAGATGTGAATCAGAGGTTTGCTGTGGATGTGTTTGCTGTGAAAAATCATCTCTCTATCTGGAATAGGGACGGAATCCGGCAGATTTCGGGAGAACTTTTGGAGGGAAAGCCGGTCGGCCTGTTTGTGGACGGCGGGATGGCAGAAGGAATGGCGCCAGAAGGGGTCTGTGTAGGAGTTCACTGTGAGAAAAATATTTATATCACAGCTGTGAGGAGAGAGGACTGGGTGTGGGAGGCACAGGAAGGTAAGGCCATTCTCCTGATTCCGAGAAATGTGACGCTGGGAATTGGCTGCCGCAGAGGGGTGGAGGCAGACGTCATTGAGTGGAAAGTGCAGGAGACATTGGCGGCGTATTCCCTGTTCACAGAGGCAGTCTGCCAGGTGGCGAGTGTGGACAGAAAGCGCGATGAAGCGGGACTTTTGGAGCTGACGGCGCGGCATGGCTGGGATTTTGTGACGTTTCCTGCTGACGAGCTGCAGGAAGTATCAGGAGAGTTTCAGGAATCAGCATTTGTGAAACGTACCATAGGTGTGGGAAATGTCTGTGAGAGGGCGGCTGTTCTGGCTTCCGGCGGGCTGCTTCGGATTCCAAAACAGGCGGGGGACGGCGTGACAGTGGCGGCTGCTTGGGGCAAAATCCGTGTTTCGTTTGATGGCAAAAAGGCATAGAAGAGCAAAATGAGAGAGGGAGAGACATGCAGGAAAAAATAATTTATGTGGTAGGGATTGGCCCTGGGAAAAGAGAACAGATGACAATACAGGCGGAGCAGGTTTTGAAGATGTGCGATGTGATTGTCGGATATACGGTGTATGTGGACCTGCTGCGGGAGCAGTTTCCAGAAAAAGAATACTATACAACTCCGATGAAGCAGGAGACAAAACGCTGCCTGGAGGCGCTGCGCATGGCGGATGCAGGAAAAAAGGTGGCGATGGTGTGCAGTGGGGATGCTGGTGTGTATGGCATGGCGAGTCCAATTTTGGAACTTGCAAAAGACTTCCCTGAGGTTGAGGTGGAGGTCATTCCAGGAGTCACAGCAGCACTGGCGGGAAGTGCTCTTTTGGGGGCGCCGCTGGCTCATGATTTTGCTGTAATCAGCCTGAGCGACTTGCTGACTCCGATGGAGCAGATTGAAAAACGGCTTTTGTGCGCGGCACAGGGAGATTTTGCCGTGTGTCTGTACAATCCGTCCAGCAGAAAGCGCGCGGGATATCTAAAACGTGCCTGTGAGCTTATGATGACATATAAGAGTCCAGATACTGTCTGCGCTGTGGCAAGGCAGATCGGAAGAGAAGGAGAGGAGACACAGATTCTGACTCTGGAAGAGCTGAAAGAGTTTCAGGCAGATATGTTCACGACAGTGTTTATCGGGAACGCAGAGACAGAGAATATTATGGGAAATATGGTGACTCCAAGAGGGTATCGGTATGAAAGAGGACAGTAAGAAAAATAAGGTCTGGATTGCGGCTGGGACGACGGAAGGGCGGATTTTGGCCGAGTATTGCCGAGAAAATCGGATTCCGGCAGTTGCCAGCGTGGTGTCCTCTTACGGGGAACAGCTGATTGAGGAAGGGGAAAGTCTGACAGTTCATACAGGCGCGATGGATGCAGAGCAGATGGAGCGGTTTATCCAGGAAGAGCGGATTGATCTGGTGATGGACGCCACACACCCGTATGCGCAGGAGGCGAGCCGAAATATCCGGCAGGCCGCCAAAAACCGGCAGGTGGAGTATCTTCGCTGTCTGCGCGGACAGGAGGAAGCAGAACCATTCTGTGACAAAGGAGAGGGTGGAATTTCTGCCGATAGTTTCAAGGGGGTTGGAGTGTTTTATGTCGCTTCTGTGGAGGAAGCGGTGAGAATGCTGGAAGGGACGGAGGGAAATGTGTTTTTGACGACAGGAAGCAAGGAACTCGCAGCTTTTTCCGCGCTTTCTGGTTTCTTGGAGCGCGCATATGCCAGAGTGCTTCCAGGAAGAGAATCCCTGGAACTGTGCCTACAGGCGGGACTTTCGGGAAAGCATATTATCTGTATGCAGGGACCATTTTCCAGAGATTTGAATATGGCTATGTTAAAAAGTGTGCAGGCACGCTGGATGGTGACGAAGGAAGCGGGAAAAGCGGGCGGCTTTGCGGAAAAAATGGAGGCTGCGAGAGAACTTGGGATTTCTGTCATTGTGATTGGAAGGCCGAAAGAGGAGAGTGGACTGTCGATAGCTGCGTGCAAGGCACGCCTAAAAGAGCGCATCTGCGTGCCGGACATATGCCGTGTCGCTCTGATTGGCGCGGGAATGGGAACTGTGGATGGCATGACAGGGGAAGCGAGAAAGCGGGTGGCACAAAGTCAGGTTGTCTTTGGGGCCAAGCGCCTGCTGAACAGTTTTTCTTCTCTATGTGAAGGGAAAATGACAGTGCCAGCGTACAGGACGGATGTGATAGTACAGTGGTTAAAAGAACATCCGGATGTGACAGATGCTGTCGTGCTGTATTCTGGAGATGTCGGGTTTTACAGCGGAGCCGCAGGATTTTTTGCTTTAAAGGAAGACGGCGCAGAGCGAAAGGATACAGAAGCGTGTGAGGTTGCCCATGAGCAGACAATGCAGCAAAAAGGGAAGAAACAAGGCGGCAGAAGTCTTCAGGTGGATGTCATCCCAGGAATCTCTTCTCTGGTTTATTTTTGTGCAAAATGCAGGGTCTCCTGGGAAACGGTGAGGGCCGTGAGCTTTCATGGGAGGGAAAATGACTTGGAAGAACTCATAAAAAGTGGGAAAACCTGTTTCCTGCTTCTGGACAGGCAGCACACACCGGATGTGATTTGCAGGAAACTCTGTGAGATGGGCTCGGGGGATAGGTTCGTCTCTGCCGGAGAAAATCTGTCTTATCCGCACGAGCGGATTTTGAGCAAAAAGGCCAAGGAGATGGCGGAGGAAAGATTTGAGGGACTTTCGGTGATGCTTCTATATGGAAAATAAGAAAGAAGCCATAAGAAAGTGAGAGAACAGGTAAATGTAGAATCTGTATTTGCCTGATGGATTCAGGGTATAGGGAGGAAATTGTATGAGACCGATGATTGGGATTGTTCCTTTGGTGGACTATGAAAAGGAAAGTTATTGGATGCTGCCTGGATATATGGGAGGCATCCTGGCGGCAGGAGGAATTCCTGTGATGCTTCCGCTGGCGGATGATGCTGCGGTTATCATGGAGCTTGTGGAAAAAATGGATGGTTTTTTGTTTACTGGAGGCCAGGATGTCTCGCCAAAGCTGTATGGGGAAGAAAAGCTGCCGCAGTGCGGGGAGTGCAGCATAGAGCGCGATAGGATGGAAAAAAACCTGTTGGAGGCCGTGCTGGATGCGGATAAGCCAGTTTTGGGTATTTGCCGTGGGATACAGTTTATCAATGCAGCACTGGGAGGAACCTTGTATCAGGATTTGCCATCACAGCATCCAGGTGAGGTGGAACACCATATGACGCCGCCTTATGACAGAGAGATACATAGGGTGTCTGTGGTGGAGGGAACGTTTCTGGCCGAAATCATGCGGGAGAAGGTAATAGGAGTCAACAGTTACCATCATCAGGCTGTGAAAAGGCTGGCCTCATGTTTAAAGACAGCGGCTGTTTCTGAGGATGGGCTGATAGAGGCACTGTACATGCCGGATAAGAAATGGGTGGCTGCGGTTCAGTGGCATCCTGAATTTTCCTATCAGAAAGACCCGAATGCGGCGGCAATTTTTGAGCGATTTGTGAAAGCTGCAGTGAAATAATGGGTCTGTTGTAATGATTTATTGTAATTCCTTACTGGCTGTGAGGGTTATTGACTATAAATATATTGTAGTAGAATGGAAGAAAGAAGAAATGAGAGATGAATGGCTGATACGGGCAGATGTGCCGATGACGAAGAGTGAAGTCCGCGCCGTCTCATTGTCTAAACTGGAACTGTGTTTTTTCAGAGGAGAAAAAAAGGCTGTTTTGTATGACGTGGGAGCTGGTACAGGGTCTGTGGCAGTGGAGGCTGCATTGTCCGGATACTGTAAAACGGTGTATGCGATTGAGAAAAAAGCGGAGGCTGTGGATTTAACTTGGCAGAATGTGAAGAAATTTCATGTGGAAGATTGGGTGCAGGTCGTCGAGGGCGAGGCGCCTAGGGCATGGGAAGGTCTGGAAATGCCGACACATGCGTTTTTAGGCGGAACCGGCGGAAATATGAGCGATATTCTGGCGCAGCTGTTAAGTAAAAATCCGCGTATTCGAGTGGTTATCAATGCTGTGACGCTGGAGACGGTGGCAGAAATTACAGATTTTCTGAAGGAAAGTGGGATAGAAGCAGAGATTTGCCAGCTCACTGTTGCAAAGGCAAAAAAGATGGGGCGCTACCATCTGATGCAGGGACAGAATCCGGTGTATATTGTGGCGTTTGGAGGAGAGATGCATGGACAATGGGAAGAATGCTAGAATTTTGCTGGCGGCGCCGCAGAGCGGCACGGGAAAAACCATGTTGACCTGCGGGCTTTTGTGTGCCATGCAGAGGAGAAATGTGCCGTGCGTCTCTTTTAAGTGCGGCCCAGATTATATTGACCCGATGTTTCACAGAACTGTTCTGGGGATTTCGGGAAGCAATCTGGATACTTTTTTTGCAGATAAAGACACGGTGCGTGCGATTGTGGCAAAAGCAAAAGGAAAGCTAGCTGTGATTGAGGGCGTGATGGGTTATTATGACGGGCTTGGCGGGACAGAGCTGCGTGCAAGCACATATGACGTGGCGGATGTGACGGACACGCCGGTGATTCTCATTGTGGATGGAAAAAAATGCAGCCTGTCTGCGGCTGCGCTGGTTCATGGATTTTTGACATACCAGAAAGACAGCCATATTCGGGGCGTTATCTGCAATCGAATGAATCCCATGCTGTATCAGAGGCTGGCGCCGAAATTGGAAGAATTGGGTGTGAGGGCACTGGGATGTGTGCCGGAGCTCTCGGATGTCTGCCTGGAGAGCCGTCATCTGGGCCTAGTGATGCCGGAGGAGATACCACAGTGGCAGGAACGCCTGGAACGCCTGGCCGAAACCTTGGAAAAATATGTGGATTTGGACGGGATACTGCAGATTGCAAATGCGGCCGCACCTTTGTATGGGAGAAGCTTGAAGAGAGGCCTGCAGAGCGGAGAAGCGGCAGCGGGAATGGAATGTGGACAGAATGTACCGAAGATTGCGGTGGCGATGGATGAGGCGTTTTGCTTTTATTATCCTGAAAATCTGGACTGCCTGAGAGAGGCCGGAGCCAAGCTCGTATTTTTTAGCCCGCTGCATGATATGCATCTACCAGAGCATACGGACGGACTTCTTCTTGGAGGCGGTTATCCGGAACTTTTTGCAAAGGCATTATCGGAAAATGTCTCAATGAGGACAGAGATTCGGGATGCCGTCTGCGGTGGACTTCCGGTTTTGGCAGAGTGCGGTGGTTTCCTGTATCTGCATCAGGAACTGGAAGATGAGCGGGGGCAGGCGTTTCCTATGGTTGGAGTGCTCGATGGGCGTGGTTTTAAGACGGGAAAATTGGGGCGGTTTGGATATATCACACTAACCAGTGAGATGAATGGATTGCTGAAAGCCGGAGAAGAGATTCGGGCGCATGAGTTTCATTATTGGGAAAGCACGCAGCCAGGGTGTGCGATGCGGGCAAAAAAGCCTACAGGAACACGCTCATGGGAGTGCATGGTCGCCGGAGAGCGGATGTTAGTTGGATTTCCGCATTTGTATTATCCGTCGAATCCAGAGTTTTCAAAGCGTTTTGTGAGCGTGTGCAGAGAATATAAGAAAGAGAATGGAAGATGAGAAGTCTGAAGATAGAGATGGGGACAGTGGAAGAAACGGAAGAAATGGAAAAAGCGAAGAAAGCGGAAGAAGTGGAGATAAGAGAGAACATGGGAGTCATACAAGTGCAGGAAAACTTGGAGTGTTATGTGAGGCGGATTGTACCTAGGGATGAGACGTGTTATCAAAATGCGAGAACGCGGTGGGATAAAATTGCGAAGCCGCTTCACAGCCTTGGGCTTTTGGAGGACGCCATCGCGGAGATTGCAGGAATGACGCGCAGCGCGCATGTGCATTTGGACAAAACAGCACTGATTATCTGCTGCGCGGACAATGGTGTGGTCGAGGAAGGAGTCACGCAGACCGGACAGGACGTGACTGCGATTGTGACAGGAAATTTCACGAGGGGAAATGCTTGCTCGTGCCTGATGGCGGAATGTTGCAAAATGGATGTGTTTCCGGTCGATCTGGGAGTGGTGGGAAGTCTGAAAGATTTGGGAACAAAGTATCCGCTGCGCTCTGAAAAGATTGCGCATGGCACGAAAAATCTGGCAAAAGAGCCGGCGATGACCCGAGAGGAAGCGGAGCGTGCAGTGTTGGTGGGAATGAAGATGGTGAGAGAGTGCAAGGAGAAGGGATACCAGCTTCTTGCCACAGGAGAGATGGGAATTGGAAATACGACGACCAGCAGTGCTGTGGTCTCTGTACTTTTAGGGAAGGAACCGGAAGAAATGACTGGAAGGGGTGCCGGACTGACAGACAGTGGACTCAGAAAGAAGGTACAGGTGATTCGGCAGGCTATTTCTTTGCACCAGCCAGATGCGTCGGATGGCATCGATGTGCTTGCCAAAGTGGGAGGGTTTGACCTTGCTGGTATGGCGGGCGTTTTTCTAGGGGGTGCGCTCTATCATATACCAGTGGTGATTGATGGGTTTATCTCTGCAGCAGCGGCACTCTTGGCAGCAGCGCTTTGTCCTGCCGCAAAAGATTATATGATAGCTTCCCACGCATCCGCCGAACCTGCTGCAAAAACGGTGCTGCAGGCGCTGGGGAAACGGCCTGTGATTCAGGCGGATATGTGTCTGGGAGAGGGGACTGGAGCGATTGCTATTGTTCCGCTTCTTCAGATGGCATCGAGCGTCTATGAGAATATGAGTACATTTCAGGAAAATGAGATAGAGGAATATAAGCCCCTGTAAAGAGGGAAAACTGTCTCCAGCGGATGCAGCCCATCCGCTGGAGATTACATATCTTTTGGTAAGCTTTGTTGGGGCTGAAAAAGCGAAATGGAAGGAAAAAAGATGGATAAGGAAGAATGGATATGGGAAAGATGCTTTTGGTGACTGGGGGAAGCGGCAGCGGAAAGTCTGCGTATGCCGAACAGCGAATTTTGGATTCGGGACAGAAAAAGCGTTTTTATATTGCTACCATGCAGGTGTATGGGGAAGAGGGCAGGAAACGGGTCGTAAAGCATAGAAAACAGCGTGCCGGAAAAGGTTTTGAGACAATCGAGCAGACATGTAATCTTGGACAGGCACTGGAATCTGTCCACCCATATGGTGGGGAAGCAGCAGTGCTTGTGGAGTGCCTTTCCAATTTGGCAGCGAATGAGTTGTTTTTGGAAGAAGATACCTGGAAGTGCGACCAGAAGGTGCTCGCGGTGCAGGAAAAGATAAGAGAAGAGATTCTTGCATGGAGGGAGAATGTCGGATTTTTGGTGGTTGTGACGAATGAGATTTTTTCGGATGGGGTGCTTTATGATGCATCAACTAGGAGGTACCAGCAGATGCTGGGGGAATTGAATCAGCAGCTTTGTGCTCATGCAGATGAAGTGGTGGAAGTGGTATATGGGATTGTGTGTCCTATAACAAATGATAGGATACCAGAGTCAGAAATCTGATGCAAGTTTGTTTGCAAGAAGACCTTTGACTTCAACACCATGAGATTGCAGTTGTTTATAAAGAAATGGTGTGGTAAAATGAAAGACCAGAGATATTTTTGTTGTATTTGTTGTCTGTGCAAAGGCAGATTTTTTGAAGTTGGCATCGGAAAGGGAGGCGGAATGGACGATGGGAATGTATTTGAATCTGGGAAATGACAGCTTTCGGGCTGTGAGAAAAGGAATATATGTTGATAAATCGGGACTGATTTCATTTATCAATGGAACATTGGGAACGATGGATAAACTGACCTGTGTGAGCAGACCAAGGCGGTTTGGAAAGTCTTTTTCTGCAAAAATGCTGTGTGCTTATTATGATAAGAGCTGTGATTCAAAAGAGTTGTTTGCTGACCTGAAGATTGCAGAAGCCCCGTCATTTGAACAATATTTAAACAAATATGATGTGATTTATCTGGATATTACATGGTTTATTTCAAATACTCCCCAGAAAGAAGATATTGTTTCCAACCTGCAGACAAAGGTTATGGAAGAATTGCAAGGCATGTATCCACAGGGCGCGAAGGAGAAGACATTGCCAGAAATGTTGGCAAAAATCAGTGAAATAACCGGAAATAAGTTTGTTGTGATTATTGATGAGTGGGATGCTCTGTTTCGAGAAATTAAGAATGATACAAAATTGCAGAAAGAGTATATTCAGCTGCTTCGAGGACTGTTCAAAAGCAGTTTGACAGATAAAATGATAGAAGCGGCATATATGACAGGGATTCTGCCGATTAAAAAATATGGAACACAGTCTGCTATGACAGATTTCAGGGAATATACCATGATAGCTCCTAAAAAATTGGCAGAGTATATGGGATTTACAGAGTTGGAAGTAAAAGCATTATGTCAACAATATGACATGGATTTTGAAGAAGCAAAGCGATGGTATGATGGGTATTCTTTCACAAAAATTAAGTCAGTATACAGTCCGAATTCCGTCATGGAAGCGATAAAAAATGAGGAGTTTGGCACATACTGGACACAAACAGAAACATATGAGTCTTTGAGAATTTATATCGATATGGATGAAGATGGACTAAAGGAAGCGATTGTACAAATGCTTGGTGGAGCGCATATTCCGATTGATACAGGAACATTTCAAAATGATATGACAAGTATCAGAAGCAGAGATGACATATTCACATTATTGATTCATCTGGGATATTTAGCTTATTGTGCAAAAGATAAAACCGTGTATATTCCAAATGAGGAAGTGCGCCAGGAATTTGTTCGGGCAGTGAAGGCAGGCAGATATAAAGAAATTGTGAAGATGATCTCTGCGTCTGATAAGTTGTTGGAAAATACTTTGAATGGGAATCAGGAAGAAGTTGCAGCTGCACTGGATGTTATACACAGCAAAGAGACAGCACCTTTGTTTTACAACAATGAACAGTCTCTGAGATATGTGATTAAGTTTGCATATATCAGTTGTATGGATGAATTTCAGAAAATAGAAGAAATGCCTGCTGGCAAGGGATATGCAGATGTGGTGTATTTGCCGAAAAAAGGTTCATCCAGACCGATTATGGTGGTAGAATTAAAATGGAATAAGAGCGCAGAAGGTGCGATTAAACAGATAAAAGCTCGAAAGTATCCACAAAGCTTTGAGGGATTTGGCAATGATATTTTACTGGTTGGAATCAATTATGATGAGGAAAGTAAGAAACACACTTGTGTGATTGAAAGATGTTAGAATATAATGTAAGAAACATAAATGTGCGAAAAAAGGTTTTTCGTGTGCACAGCTAAAAATAGCTGTGCGGATATGTAAAGTAGTTTATTGGTGAACTATCTGTAGAAAAAGCTGCTGCGAAACCCACGCAACAGCTTTTGTAGTCTAAAAAACTAACACCATTTTTTATGTCTGATACCAAAGACAGGTCTGAATTATCGCACACAGTTTCTTTGTCAATCTTTTTGTTTATTTTCATGGTTTTTCATGAAAAATTTGCCATAAGCCTGCCAGGAGACAGAAACATCCCAGAAGGGTGGCTGCAATAGGATATCTGCTTGAAATTTTCCCAGCAATAAAAACAGAGGTAGGGCCGTCTGCTCCTCCGATCACAGTCTGAGGAAACAATAGATAATGAATTCCTACGAACAGCAACACTGCTCCGAGGGTGGCGAATAGCAGTCCCAGAATGATTCTTTGGTAGAGAATTCGTTTCTGATAGTTTGAAATATCGAAGGTAGTGCTGATAATGTGGTTGACCTCTTCTGATTCAATGGAAGTGTTGTCCTGTTTTTTACATTGAATCAATTCTGCAAGAGTAATATCAAAAGTTTCGGCCAGCGCTTCGATATTAGTGATGTCTGGAAGCCCGATTCCCGTTTCCCTAAGTTAAAGATATTGTTGGGTAAAAAAAGATGCGTCAGTCGATTTTGCCTATAAAGCGATAGAAAATCTCTACTTCCTGCTCTCGGCTGCCGTCCTCGCCCTTGACCGCTTCATGGACAAGGATTTTTTCAATCAGGGTGTTCAGAAGCTCGGCGGTCAGCTCCGTGGGGTTTGCGTACTGTTTTACCAGCCCTACCCACTTTTCAGCGTCCACGGCGGTCTGTGCGGCGGCTTCCATTGCTTCATGGAGCTGCCGGATTTTTTCGTCCAGCTCCTTTTGCTCGCCCTGATACTTCTCGGACAGCATATTGAAGTTGTATTCCGTGATGCGCCCGGCAGACCAGTCCTCGTACATCTTGGCGAACAGCCCGTCAACCTCCGCTTTGCGCTTCTCGGCTTTTTTTAGCTCGGATGCCTGTTTCTTCTTGGCGGTGCTGCGCTCCTTGTCGCTGGCATTGAGCAGCCGTTTCAGAAGTTTGTCCTCATCCTGCTGTGCCTGCTGCGACCAATATTGCAGTCGGGAAAGCACATAAGCGTAAAGTACATCGTAGCGGATGTAGTGCATGGAACACTGGCGCAAACCCTGTCCGTTCTTGCTGCAATGATAGTAGCCATACGGGTTTTTGTTCTGCTTGTTCTCGCCGTAAGCCAGCGACCATCCGCAGTCTGCACACTTTACCAGCCCTGAAAAAATCTGCGTCGTGCCGTTTTTCTGCCGTCTGCGCCTGTTGGCGATCTGCTCCTGCACTTGTCGGAACACATCTTCGGAAATAATCGCTTCGTGGGTGTTCTCCACACGATACCATTCTTCCTGCGGCTTACGCACTTTTTTCTTGTTCTTGAATGAAATATTGCTCTGCTTGTTGTGTACGCTGTGGCCGATGTAGGTTTCCTCTTTCAAAATGCTCTTGACCTGTGCAATCGTCCACGCATAGGCTTTTTCCTCCGGCGCTCCGGCATAGATATTTGCGAAAGTGCCGTATCTCTGGAAATTCAGCCAGCCGGGAGTAGGTACTTTTTCTTCGACCAAAATCCGTGTAATGCTGGCGGCTCCCCGGCCATGAACGGCAAGGTCAAAAATCTTTTCGATAATCCACCTTGTTTCCGGGTCAATCAGAAGATGGCCTTTCTTATCTGGGTCTTTGACATAGCCAAGCGGAGCATAGGCTCCATAGTGTGCGCCATTTGCGAACCGTGTCCGCATGGCCGCCTTTACCTTTTTGCTGGTCTGGCGGGCGTGCATTTCATTCAAAATGTTGAGGAATGGGGCAAGCTCATTCTCTCCGTTGATGGTGTCCACATTGTCATTGACAGCGATATAGCGGACGCCTTTGCTGGGAAAGTAGATTTCCGTGTACTGGCCGGTCAGAATGTAGTTTCTGCCTAAGCGGGATAAATCCTTCGTAACAACGCAGTTGATTTTCCCGTCCTCAATGTCATCAATCATTCTCTGAAAATCCGGCCTGTCAAAGTTCGTTCCAGACCATCCATCGTCGATATATTCATCTATGACATTCAGGCCATGCTCGGCGGCATATTGCCGGAGCATCATGCGTTGTGTCTGAATACTCCCGCTTTCTCCTTGCAGTTCATCGTCCCGGCTCAATCTCATATAAAGCGCCGTGTTGTAAATCGTAGTATTGTAAGGTTGTTTCACCG
>JAUNGE010000076.1 GCA_030524675.1 bacterium | reverse complement strand
CAAGACTGAATATAGTGAGACTGATTACAGTGATACAGAGTTTAACGAGACTGATCTGAGTGAGACTGAGAAAATCTTATCCAATCCAATCATATCTGCAGAAGCAGAAATGAATCCGGATAGGATTGATACGATAGGGAAAATGGATGCTTATCGGGAATTGATCCGGGAGCGTATCGAGTACCCATGTCACAAGAGTAGAGAGGTGGACGAGCTTGTGGAAGTCTTGATGATGCCGGATGACAGTACCCTTCAGATCGCTGGGGTGGAGAAACCAGTGCCGCTTGTCAAGAGCCGCTTTATGAAGCTGGATTATTCGCATATTGAGTATGTGCTGTTCAGTCTGCAAAAAAATACGGCAAAGGTGGGGAATATTAAGGCTTATCTGCTGACAACGCTTTATAACGCCACAATGACGATGAATCATTATTACCAGGCGGAAGTGAACCATGACCTGTATGGAGGTGGCTGATATGATGGTGTATGAATTTACAAAAAGAGTGATTGTCCCGGTTGTGGCAGCAATATTTCTGGCGGCGTTATTTTATCCGTTGTGCGTGGAAAATAGCGTTTGCGATTATCTAAAATTGTGGGTACTTATGGGGATTCCGTTTGGCGTACACCGGATGTTTGTGTGGGTAATCCCGAAAGGGTTTGACCTCGGCGGTACAGTAGGTATACTGGTAATAAATCTGCTAATTGGCGGTGTGATCGGTGGTATGATTTTAGCATGGAGGTTGGTTATGGCAGCCGTTTATCTGGTGCGGTATGTGTGTATGGGTATCTTTCGGTTAGTCGGGAAGAGTAAGAAAATATTTTCAGAATGATTGTTTTAGTAATGGCAGAAAGAATAAAAAGTGAATAGATATTCCTAAAAAGCAGCGAAACTCTCCGGTTTGGCTGTTTTTTCGTTGCCAAGCATCCGGAGGAAGTTGCTGGTGGGTTCTGTAGGTGGAAAACAAAAGTTAAAAAAGGCTGGTTTTGCGGCATATGGCGCAAAGCTACGGAGAATATCGCAGGGAAGGAGACATTGCATTGGGTAGTCGAGTGGTTTCGCAAGGGTTAATGGAGACAGGGGAACGCATAAGGAAACGCAGGCAGGAACTTCGTTGGTCGCAGGAAAAACTGGCAGAGATGGCGGATGTCAGCCTGAACACAGTGAGCCGAATAGAGGGCGGGCAGAGCGATATGTCCATTGAGGTATTCCGGCGGCTTGCACAGGCATTGGGAACGAGCGCCAGTGAACTGGTGGGGGATATGGAAGTCATGGAAGGGGATGGGCATATACAGAGAATGTCGGCAAGAGTGCGGAGATTGCAGCAGAAGGATAGGGAGGTTGTGTTCCGGACAGTGGACGCATTGGTAGATGCACTTTCAGATGATATATCGGAGAAAGCATAAAAAGTATCATTCATTATCAGACAGAAATGTATTATTGGCTGAAAGAAAATTGGGACAAAGGGAAAATTTAAAGATAGCGGTTGAAAATTCGATTGTCATCATTTATAATCACTTTAACACGTTAATTCATAAAAATAAAATTGGAGGAATAAAAATGGAACTGACATATTACCTCAAAGGAGATTACCTGTTTCCGAATCTGACAATAGAAAGCAGTGAAAATTCCATAGGGAAATACGGGATGCTACGCAGGACATTTCTAAAAGAAAACCGAAGCAACTGGTATCAGAGTATGATGCTGACTGGAAAACTGGACAGGCATCTTCTGGAGATTGAGAAAACGGCACAGGAAAGGATGGAGATTTTAATGGAGAAACTGCTGCAGAAGTATCCGGCACCGGATAAGGAAGCAGATCCGTTTGCGTGGGCAGCGCATATGAATATGCTGACCGCAATGGCAGAAGAATGCGTGATGAATGATCTGGTGTACAGATAACGAAAAGTAACTTTAGAATTCCATAAAATAATAAAAAATATGGTGGTTGACGTCCGGAAAAATCTGATTTAGAATAAAACTAAAGAAAAGGCAGTAAAGCAAATGATATGGTTTATTGTCTTTTCAGCATATACTATTATAAGCCATTTGGAGAAGGAGGTGCGATTATGGCTACATCGAGTATTTTTGCAAAAGTTCGTATTGACGATCCGAAGCAGGCGGAAGCCTTTATAGATGCGCTGGCAGCTTCAGAAAATAAGCCTAAGAGAAAGCCGTCTGCACCAGTAAAACCGCCGTTAACAGATTATGATGCGATCCGGCGGCTGATGGCAAAGGGAGAAGCAGGCAAATGAGACAGTTCGATACGATAAATATTTTAGATATGTTGGGAGCAATCGGAGAGGCAGAACTGAAAAAGTGTCTTTCCGATTTTTCCTGTCCAATCAATCCGGAAATTGAGCAATTTGTAGTAAATAATGCGATTGAGTTTGCAATGAAGAAATTGTCCGTTACATATTTTGTAGTAAATGAACATGGTAAGATAGCAGCGGTTTTTACACTGGCCCATAAAGCAGTTGAGATTGGCAGCGCAAATCTGTCCAATTCTAAGCGGAAGAAAATAAGCAGATATGCAATACTGGATTCGGAATCAGACAGCTATACGGTATCCGCCTTTCTGATCGCGCAGTTTGGAAAAAATTATGCTGTGGATGAAGGAAAGGGAATCAATGGAAATGAATTGATGGATCTGACATTTGAAATTCTGGAAAAGGTTCAGCACGATATTGGCGGGGGAATCGTATTTCTGGAATGTGAGGATAAGGTAAAGCTATTGAATTTCTACCAGAGTGAAAAGAATGGATTTATGCCATTTAACGAAAGATATTCTGTAAATGACCATACAAAGTATATCCAGCTATTTAATTTCTTTTAGCATTCAAGTGAAAAACCAGAAAGTCAGTAATGGGGCCTTCTGGTTTTTCTTTGTAAAGCGTCGGAAGATAATACTATATTTTGCGTATCTGTTGGAAATCCCCTGCCGTTTTTAGAACTTCTTCTTTCATCCTAAAAATATCAGAAAGTCCTTGCCCGATTGCTTTCCGCATTTCCAGTGAATGGATGCCGCCAGTATTAAAGTGGCGGGCAATCTGATTCAGATTATTTCCGATCTTTCCAAATTCAAAAATCAGTTTCTTTAGTTCTGGCAGATCTGCCACAAGTTCGTATTTTGCAATGACTTTTCCTTTCATTAACTGGCGGCGTATATATTCGGAGAGTGATAGCTCGGCTCGCCGGGCATTCTCGGATATAATTTCATATTGAACATCTGTAAGCCGGAGGTTGATGTGGTGTGTGTAAGTTATTTCTGGTTCTTTTCTCGGTCTTGCCATAAAATTTCATATTTCCTTTCCGTAAAATTGTATTCATATATGAGCCGATTGGAAGGACGATATGGATAACAGTGGAAAGCATTTTTAACAAAATCATGAGATTTTCGTGATAGGTAGAATCACGCTGCAACTGTTTTTGAACAGGAGCCAATTTTGCATATTTGAAAAATACGCGTTGCCCGAGGGTATGGGGAGCGGAATCCCCATCAAGATTGTCGGTATGAAGAAATCCCCAAACGGGGTTTCTGTAATACACGGCGAATCTTGCTCTTTGAATTGTGACCATATAACATGTTTGATTTTATAATTATTTCCTTTTCAAAAATAAGCGCAAAGAAACTACAGCAGAGTTTCCTTGCGCGAAGTGTTATATAGATTTTGACAGGTATCAGGACTTTGGAAGTTGGCTTGTATATTGCTTTATTTTAATAATGACAAATACAGCCACTACCAGTTCTGTAATGGGCATAGCGAACCAGATCGCGTCTGCTCCTGCGACAGCGGGAAGCAGATAAATGAGACATCCGCTGATTACTGCGCCTCTTGCCACTGATACAAGGAAAGAAGTGCGTGGTTTCATCAGCGCCTGAAAATAGTAGGTCGAAAAAATGTTAAGCGGCAGCAGGAGAAAACTGATGCCATAGCTACGGATAATGCCCGGAGCAATCGCGAGAATTTCATCTGTCGGAGTCATAAAAATGCGGATGAACAGGTTAGGGACAAGCTGTGCAAGCGCTGTCCAGATCAGACCAAATACGGCAGCTGTTCCTAATGCGTATTTTAAAATCTGGCTGATCCGTTCTCCTTTTCCTGCGCCGAAGTTGGCTGAAATAATTGGCTGGGATGCCTGCCCGATACTGTAAGCACAGCACTGGACAAAGGTACTGATGTTGATAATGATGCCGTAAACGGATAAAGCATTTGTACCAAAATATTTCAAAATCTGTCGGTTAAAGAGCATAGTCAGAATCCCCATTGCCACGTCAATAAAAAACGTAGGAAACCCGGTTACACTGATTGCTTTCAGTTTGGAAAACAGCTTTGTTGGCTTTACCAGTTTCAGCGTATTCTTTTTGCTTCGGAAATGGGTCAGCATTATCAACAGAGAAAATACAGAACCCATAGCGGTGGCAAGCCCGGCGCCCATGATTCCCATGTCCAGAATGAACACAAAGAAATAGTCGCCGAATACGTTGAAGATTCCGCCAAACAGCACTGCTTTTGTCGCAAGCCCAGGATTGCCGTCGTTGCGCAAAAAGGCAGCCATTAACTGCGTGAACAGAAAACTTGGCACTACAAATTTTACCGGGAACAGATAGCTTCTGGATAATGGAAGCAAAGTTTCCTTTGCACCGAATAATTTTAATAAGTTCGTATCAAAGAACAGGATTCCAATCCAGGCGATAACCGCTAAAATTACAACGCCGATTACAGCGGCGGTAAAGTATTCGTTGGATTCTTTTTGGTTGTCCTTTGACCTGCCCCGCAGGGTGGAAAAAAGTACGGAACCGCCGATCCCCATCAGGAGCCCCAGACTGTATATGATATTCCAGATGGGAGCAACAACGGCAAGCGCCGCCGTACCGTTCGGTCCTTGGTACTGACCGACCATCGCCATATCGACGACGCCATAAATAGATGAGATCAGCGCGCTGCCGAAGGCTGCTGTCAGATACTTAAAATACATAGGCTTGATTTTACTTGTGAGAAAATCCATATTGCGTCCTCCTTAAAATAAAATTACTCAGAACAACAAAAAAGCTGGATAAAGTCTTACAGGCATTGCAGCCTGTTGCCTTATCCAGCCTATCACTTCTGAAGAATGATATGCCCTCCGAGCAAGCGCCTTCATCATACAGTATGGAATCGGATTTGTCAATCTGAAAATTTCAAAAAATTTTTGAAAAACATATTGACTTTTATCCGTACTCGGATTATAATTTCATCCGACTTCGGATAAAGGAGGCGAAACATGGAAGTATCAACGGTTTTTGTGTTGGCAACATTTAACCGACTTCATAAAAAAATGAATGTGCTGTATCACGACTATGCTAAATCAGTAGGATTATCGGATGCGGCTTTCTGGCTTTTATACTCTTTGTATGAGCATGGTCAGTCCTGTACCCAGAAAGATTTGTGCAGTGCGTGGTTTTATGCGCCGCAGACAATCAACACAGCATTAAAAAATCTGGAAGAACAGGGATTTATTAAACTGGAACTTGCCCCTAAGAGCCGTAAGAACAAGCAGATATTTTTTACAGATAAGGGAAAAACCCTTATTGATGAAAAAATTGTTCCATTGGTTCATGCGGAAGAACGGTCATTTGACAGGCTGGAAGAACAGGAACGAAGCCAGTTATTAGCGCTTACCCAAAAGCATATTGGAATTGTGGAGGAAGAAATAAGAAAAATAAATAGCACGTCATCGGAGGACGGATCATCGCAATGATTGGCAGTCGAGCGGAAGATGTCGGGTGCGCCCGGTTATTGAAAAATAACCGGGCATTTTTATGTTGTCATGCATCCGAAAGGAGCTGTCGGCGGCAGATCCTGTAGGTTTCGGGAAAGGAGGTTATCTATGAACCATGATATAGACGCCATGCTGAAAAATCTGAATTGCCGGGATAAAGAGATTGATGCGATGTATTATAAAATCGCAGTAAATCTAAATTTATCAGAAAGCGCGTTCTGGATTTTATATATGCTGACGTCTGCGGGACAGGAATGCTCACAGCAGGAAATCAGTCAAAAATTGTCTATTTCAAGACAGACTGTAAATTCTGCGATCTGCAGTCTGGTCCAAAGGGGCTATATATTTTTAGAGCGTTCTTCCATTTCAACGCGCAGGAAAAATATACGGATGACAGACAAAGGGGAATTTTTTGTCAGACAATATATTATTCCCTTGCAGGACGCAGAGTATCGGGCATTTTTAAAAATGAAAGAATCCGATCAGGAGAGGTATGTTGCTTTGACGCAAATATTTACGATGAATTTGCAGATAGAAATGGAAAAGTATTTAGGGTTGTGTAAAGAACGAAAATCAGACGATTGATTTATTTAATGAAAGATCAGAAAGGCAGGTAGCATTATGAAAATTATTACAATAAGCAGAGAATTTGGCAGCGGTGGGCGTGAACTTGGAAAACGGCTTGCGGATAGGATGAATATTCCCTGTTATGACCATGAGATTATTGACATGGTTGCGGAAAAGCATGGTTTTGACAAAAATTATGTTGCACATATTTCGGAGAAGGACATTCGTAATTTTTATCAGTCTACGATAGGACACCGCTTTATGATCTATCAGCAGCCAATGGTTCATCAGCCGATCAAGGTAGCGCTTGCGGAGCATGAAATCATCCATCAACTGGCAAAGCAGGGAGACTGTGTGATTGTCGGACGGTGCGCAGATATTGTCTGTGCGGATATGAATCCATTTAATATCTTTGTATATGCAGATCAGATTTCAAAACTGAAGCGCTGCGAGGAACGCGCCGATGAAAAAGAGAATTTATCCGAGAAAGAGATGCTGCGTAAAATAAAGCGGATAGATAAAGAGCGCTCCTCATACCGAGAATTATTTACGGAAAAGGAATGGGGAAAAAAGGAATCTTATCATTTGTGTATCAATACATCCGGCAAAGAAATAAAAACGCTGGTTTCCGGCGTGATGGAATATGCTGAGCGTTGGTTTGAACAGAAATAATGGAGGCAGAAATGGAATCTTCAAGAGGAAAAATTATTTTCAGCAATGTAGCTCCTGCAATCTTATCTAACGCCTGTGTGTTTTTGTTTTCGGTTGTTGATGGGATTTTTGTAGGAAATGGAGCGGGAAGCCAGGCCCTTGGAGCGGTTAATCTGGCTCTCCCTTTTGTATTGCTTGCACAGGCTTTAAATGCAATGGCAAGTATCGGCGGTGTTACCATTACGGCGATCCGCTTCGGTCGAGGTGATAAAGAAGGCGCGCAGAATGCCTTTATGCACTCTCTGACTTTAAATTTGATCGTGGGTATTTTTATTACCCTGTGCGGTTCCGGTTTTACCGGACTGGTCAGCGGATTGCTGGGCGCTTCGGGAGAGTATGTGTCTCTTGTGAAAGAGTATATATTCTGGTATGCGTTGTTCGCCATTCCGAATGCACTTTCTCTGAATCTACAGTTTTTCTGCCGTAATGACGGCTCGCCCGGACTTGTGGCAGTTACCAATGTCATTAGCTCAGGGCTGAATATATTCCTTGACTGGCTGTTTGTATTTCCTATGCAGATGGGAGTTATGGGAGCGGCGGTTGCGACGGGAATTTCACAGACAGTGGGCTTGCTGGTTATTGTGACACATTATATTTTTAAGAAAGGGGATCTTCGAATCCAGCGGTATCAGCCGCAACTCAAACTTTTCAAGAAAATTATATTCCGGGGACTGCCGGAGGCAATCGCGCAGTTTTCCACTCCGGTAACAACGCTCTGTATGAACTATACGTTGATGGCAGCTTTTGGGGATATTGGAATCAATGCTTTTGCGATTATCTCCTATCTTTCGTCATTTACGATGTCCGTATTTTTCGGAGCGTCTGAAGGAATGCAGCCATTGTTCGGTCAGGCTTATGGTGCGAAAAAAGACGACGATTTAAAGTATTATTATCGCGTGGGGCAGATGATCAGCGTTATAGGAAGTGTGCTTTGCGTGGCAGTTTACGTTCTGTTTCCCCATGTACTCTGCCAGCTATTCGGTGCAACCGGAGAGACACTGGAATTTACATCGGCTCATATGTGGGAATACTGCTGGGGCTTTATTGTGGGAAGCGTAAATACGATGCTGTCCGCTTATTTTTACTCTACGAAGCGTTCTGGTCAGGCTATTGCACTTAATATTGTCCGCAGCCTTGTATTGAATTCACTGGTTATCACAGTGCTTCCGAAAATATTCGGAAATGCCGTTGTATGGCATACCTTCGGTATCTATGAAGTCCTTGTGCTGATCATAGCGCTTGTACTGAAAAGAGTATCGGAAAAAAGAGGAATTATTTACAGGTAATATATTTTGGTCATCGGGGGATATACTGTCGCAACAGTATTGTCGAAAAGATGTCGGGTGCGCCCGGTTATTGAGAAATAACCGGGTATTTTTTTATTTAAAATGGTCTACAGGAGGCAGTCTATGAAATTAATTTTGCGATATTTAAAGCCACATTGGAAACTATGTCTTATCACAATATTTTTTATGATTATTGATGTTATTGGCGCATTGGTTATTCCTACATTTGCAGCCAGTATGTTAAATCAGGGGACAGCTTCGGGTGCGGATTTTTCAGAGCTTATAAACACCTGCATGAAAATGCTTACAGCGGCGCTGATTTCGGGAGCAGCAACGATGCTGGGGGCGTATGCCTGCTCTGATCTGACGTCAAAGGTGGGCGCAGATATTCGGAGCGACCTCTACAAAAAAACATTGAGTCTGTCAGGCTCGGATTTCCGGACTTTTGGTACGGCGTCCGTTACGACAAGGACGGTATCGGATATTACCAATATACAGTTTGCGCTCCTTAGTTGTTTCCAAATGTTATTTCCGGTTCCGGTAATTTTCATTGTTTCTTTAGTTTTGACGTTTCGGAAAGATTATTTTATGGGAATGATTCTGCTGGGCATTCTGCTGATTATTGTTATTATTGCGGGTATTATCATGCGGAGTACCGCCCCTATGTTCCGTACCCTCCAGAAAAAACTTGACAGAATGAGTAAAGTGCTTCTGGAAAATATCACAGGAGTCAGGGTTATTCGTGCATTTAACAAAGAAGCGAATGAAGAGCAACGCTTAAATGAGAAATTTGAGGACTATGCCCAAACTGCGATCAAAGTAAATAAGCGCTTTGCGATCCTTGATAGTATTTCGGTTTTTGCCATTAATGTTTTTGTGATGCTCGTTTATACATTTAGTGGTTTCCGCATCACAGCCGGTCATTTTCAGATCGGGGATATTACCGCAATTATCGAATACGCAATGCTATCCTTATTCTTTTTGATGATGGCGCAAATGGTAATTCTGACATTGCCGCGTGCTTTGGAGTGCTGTAACCGTATCGGGGAAATCATGGATTTCTCGCCTACGATTGCAGACAAGAAGGACAGGCGTGTGGAAGAAAAGAAAAACCAAAAAGAGGTATTGAGATTTAAAAATGTGTCTTTCCGCTTTGCGGATGCCGATGAATACACACTGAAAAATTTGAACTTCGTATGTGAAAGAGGAAAAACAACAGCCATTATCGGAGGAACGGGCAGTGGAAAATCAACCGTAGCATCGCTGATGATGAGGTTTAATGAAGTGACAGACGGAGCGGTGCACTTAAATGGAGTGGATATCCGTAAGATGCCGCAGGAGCAGTTGAGAGAACATCTTTCCTTTGTTCAGCAGCGGGCGTGGCTGTTTTCCGGAACGATTGCGGAAAATCTGCGTTACGGAAATCCGGATGCGGATGATAAAGAACTCTGGCATGCGCTGGAAATCGCGCAGGCAAAAGACTTTGTAGAGGCGCTGCCTGACAAGCTGGACGCTTTTGTGGCACAGGGCGGTACAAACTTTTCGGGCGGACAAAAACAGCGTCTCTCAATCGCACGTGCCTTAGTGAAAAAACCGGAACTCTATATTTTTGACGACAGCTTTTCTGCCCTGGATTTCAAGACGGATGCCGCGCTTAGAAAAGCTCTGCAGCCGGAAACAAAAAACGCTGCTGTGGTGATTATTGCACAGAGAATCAGCACAATTCTTCATGCGGATCATATCATCGTTTTGCATGAAGGAGAACCGGTGGGGATGGGAAAACACGAGGAACTGCTTAAGAACTGTCCGATCTATAAGGAGATTTATGATTCACAGACAAAGGAGGCGGATGAACATGAGTGATAAGCGGGATATAAAATTCGACAAAGAAGTACCAAAGGATGCGCGAAAAACAGCAATTCGGTTATTTCAGCAGCTTAAAAACCAGAGAGTCAGGCTGACAATCGTTGCTGTCTGCATTGTCTTTTATACGGTGCTGAATGTATGCACTCCGTATTATAGCGCAGGAGTTATTGATAACCTGCTCTCGGCAATCAAAAACTGTGTTGAAGCAGGAACAAGTTTTTCTATTAGCTGGAATCCGCTTGGTCGTCAGATGGTCACGTTATTTTTCCTGTATGTGCTTACAAGTGTGTTTTATCATTTTCAGGCATATTTAATGGCGAGTGTAGCGGAACGGTTAATTTTGACTTTGCGAAAGCAGATCAGCAGTAAGCTGCATAAGCTTCCTCTTTACTTTTATGACGGAAATAAGCCCGGCGAGATTTTAAGCCGCGTTACCAGTGATTTGGATAAAGTGTCGGAGACTTTACAGACAGGACTTCTGAAGCTGCTGACGGCGATCGGAACGCTTGTTGGGGCAGTGGCGTTTATGATTTATTTCAGCCCGTTGCTTACCGCTGTATTTCTGATTTTTACGGTTATCAGTCTCTGGGTTACAAAAATGGTCGCAAAAAAGAATCTGGAATGTGCCGCTGACCGGCAGCGGGCGCTGGCTTATCTTACCGGCATAGCAGAGGAATACTATACAGGCAGAGATGTGATAAGGGCTTACAACCACGAAAAAGAAAGCATGGAAACAATGAATAGCGCAGTTGATGAATTGCGCAATGCCACAAAAAAGACAGACTTTCTGACAAACTGTGTCAATCCGTTGATCCGTTTGCTGTCGCGCTGTTCACAGGCGGCGATTATGCTTCTTGCGTGCAAATGGATGCTGGAGGGAAGGATGTCCCTGGGCATCGTGCAGGCATTTTTCCAGTATATCAATATGGCGGCGGAACCGCTTACCGAGACCTCTTATATGCTGAATTCCCTGCAGTCTGCATTGGCTTCTGCAGAGAGGACGTTTCACTTCCTGGACGCGGGGGAAGAAAAGCCTGATACCGTTGCTCCTGTGCTCCTGAAAAATGCAAAGGGAGAAATTGCCTTTGAAAATGTCAGCTTTGGGTATGTTCCGGATAAAATGCTGATGAAAAATATCAGCTTTACAGCGAAACCGGGACAAAAGATTGCGGTTGTCGGTTCAACCGGCGCCGGTAAAACAACATTGATCAATCTGCTTATGCGCTTTTATGAGGTAGATGGCGGGAAGATCACAATAGATGGAGTGCCAACTACGGATCTGACGCGGAAGGAGTTAAGGCACAATTTTGGAATGGTTTTACAGGACACATGGCTGTTTGGGGGAACGATAGCAGAAAATATCGCATATGGAAAACCAGACGCGACTATGGAGGAAATCAAGGCGGCGGCAAAAGCGGCGAAAGTGGATTATTTTATCCGCACAATGCCCCAGGGCTACCAGACAGTGCTGGATAACGAAGCGGCGAACCTGTCCGTAGGACAAAGGCAGCTTATAACGATTGCGCGCGTATTTCTCTGCAATCCGCCGATCATCATTCTGGATGAAGCTACATCCAGTGTGGATACCCGTACAGAAGCAGAGATCGGAAAGGCGATGAAGAAACTGATGAATGGAAGAACCAGCTTTGTGATCGCGCATCGTCTCTCTACGATACGAGACGCCGATAATATCCTGTTTATGGAAAACGGAAACATCATTGAACAGGGTAATCACAAAGAACTGCTTAAAAAACAAGGTGCATATGCTGCGCTGTATTACAGCCAGTTTGCATAACAAATGAAAGGAAAGTAAATTACATGACAACTATCGAAGCAAAAATCGCAGAATTGGAAACCCGGCTCCATCGTTTAACTGTAAATGGAAAGACTAACTATTAAAAGTCAATAGGTTTTTGTAAGATTTTTTTAATTCC
>JAUNGE010000075.1 GCA_030524675.1 bacterium | reverse complement strand
GGTGGCCGGGTTCTTTTTTTGGGATTTTTGCACGATATTGGCGATGGGAAATAACATAAAATATACTGGTATTTTGCTTGCAGATAGTGTATAATCTCCTGATAGAACTAATGGGGCAGCAGATATGGATTTGCCTGATCTGCGCTCTTGTAGAAGAAAGACAACGTGATAACGAATTCTGAAGGATTAAATTTTGAAAAAGAAAGCGGGTGATTCCATGCATAAATTTTTACGGGCAGCAGGATTTACAGAATGTTGTACAAGAAGAGAAGAAGAAGCCTTATTGAGTACATTACAAAAAGAAGCGGTAAAGGCAGAGCGCTTAGTGGTTCCAGGCGATACGGTATATGCGGAATACCGCTGTGAATTGGCGCCAGGTATGGGAGTCAGCCTGGTTGGGGAGGAGGATGAAGACGGAGGTTTTCATCTGGATTATTATTTCCCATATTTAAATGGTGATTTTGAAAGTTCCAAAGAGGAATGTTCCGTTCAGAGACACGCGGAGAGGGAAACCTATGCGGGTATGTTGGATGAATATAAGGTGGGGATTTCTCTGATTTTTTATATCAGCAATTCCATGGAATACCGGATCAAATGGCTGAACCAGGAAAAAAGAGAAGTCCGGTCGGTGAACTTGTCCGGGCTGTCCGTGGAGGGAAAGATCCTTCTTCCGATTCAAAAGACAGCCAGGCAGATCCAGATGGCAAAGGTAGCAGCCAGCAATCGGAACAGCCTGTTGGAAGCGGCAAAGCACGGTGATGAGGATGCTATGGAGACCCTGACCATTGAAGACATTGACCTGTACTCCAAGGTTTCCAGGAGACTGGTAAAGGAGGATGTGTATTCCATCATTGAATCCTGCTTTATGCCATATGGAATCGAATGTGATCAGTATTCTATTATTGGAGAGATCCGGGAAATCCGCATGCTGACCAATCGAATCACCCAGGAGGAGATCTATAACCTGACCATTGAATGCAATGATATTATGTTTAATGTTGGAATCCATAAAAAGGATCTGCTGGGAGAGCCGATGGTAGGAAGGCGGTTTAAGGGGCAGATCTGGATGATGGGAAAGCTGAATTTTGCATAGGTTTTGATTTGATTTGGAGAAGTTACAAAGGAAAGTAAGATAGGTCTTGATTTTTTACCATGGATGGGGTAAGATAGAAAAGTGCCTGATGAGGATAAAATCAGGCAGGAAAGTCATAGATTGACCAGCAAGCTTTTCAATCTTATGCAAGTTTCTGTAGCTCAGTTGGATAGAGCGACCGCCTCCTAAGAGAACGAGGATTGGACATATTTTGGATACCGTCTGCACTTAAAATTTAATAAATGTCTGCGTAGCTCAGTTGGATAGAGCGACCGCCTCCTAAGCGGCAGCTTGTTCGAATCCTGCGGACTGCGATAATTGAATATTTTTTGTATACGTCTCTGTAGCTCAGCAGGATAGAGCGTTCGCCTCCTAAGCGAAAGGCCGGCAGTTCGAATCTGCCCAGGGACGCCAGAAAGCACCGCTGCAAGCCCTTTTCCGGGGTTTGCAGCGTTTTTTATTTTGCTTCTCCCGACTTCCCGCTCTGTTGAAGCCGGGAGAATTTTATGCACTGCAAATGTATAGTTTGCTAATTGGAATCGAACGGTTTTCGCAAATCTGCTAAGAAAAATCAGCGGTTTGCTAATTTGATTTTTCCGAACTACCTGCCGGTTGGTTGTGCCTGCTGCGCAATCAGGGCAGCCAGGGCGCTTGCCAGCTCCGGCGATTTTTGAAGCTGCTCCACCAGACCGGCCAGGTCGATAGGTGCCGGTTCCGGTTCCTTCGGTTCCTCCGGTGGGCGCACTCCGCGCAGATCAGGGTTGGAATAGAAGGCAGTCTCAAATTTCTGGGCGTTGATTTTTCTGTCCTCGTCCAAAATATGAGCATACACGCTGGTAATCATGTCGATCTCCGCATGACCCGTGTCGCCCTGGGTGGCCTTCAGATCGCCGTGGTTCAGTTTCAGCTTGTAGGTGGTGCTGGAATGACGGAGGGAATGAAAGACCACTCTGGGCAGCTCTGCTTCATCACGGAGCTTTGCAAACTCCTTCAGGATGATACGATCCTCGCAGGGGCGACCATTGGGAAGCGCCACTACCAGATCAAAGTCCTGATATTCGTCCCCCAGGAAGCCTTTCAGCTCACCCTGGGCCTTCCTCCATTCACGCAGGATATAGGCGAGCGTTTTAGGCAGCCATACCCTGCGGATGCTGGATTCCGTTTTAGGCTTTTTCAGGATCAATCTTGTGCTGGTGTTCGGCATGAGCGGAGTGAAAATGTAATAGATATCCTTCTCACCCAGGGCCTCGATTGCCCGTTTGGATGCCCGTGTCAGCTCCTTGTCGATATAGACATAGGCATTATCCGCCGCAATATCTTCATCGGAGATATGGACGTTCTCCCAGGTCAGCCCCAGGATTTCCCCCATACGCAGGGAGCAGGCAAAGGACAGGTTCATTGCCACATAGAGCTTGCTGTCCGTACACTGATCCAGGGCAGTACGGATCATATCCGCGTCCCAGATATCACGCTTCTTGTACTCCGTTTTGGGAAGGATCACATTGTCAAACGGATTCCTCCCTATGATTTCCCACCGAACCGCCTGCTTGAAGGCACAGCGGAGGAGCTTGATGATTTTTTCGATGGTCTGGTTGCTGACATAGGTGGTCGTGGCCTTTCGCGTCTTTGTAGATACGGACTTTGTTTTCTGCAAAGTCTGAATGTATCCATCCACTACACGGGGCGTAACCGCCTGCACCTCCATATCCCCGATGATCGGATTGATATAATTTGCAATCAGGGCCGTTTCGCTGTCATACATGGAGACACCCCACTTCTTTTCCCCATAGAGGGATACGAAGTCATATAAAAACTCGGATATCGTCTGATTGCTCGGAGGAAGGAAGGTTCCCGTATGCTGCTGATTTTCGATCTCAGCCTTGCGTTTCAGGGCTTCCTTATGGGTGTGCCAGGTTTCCCATTTCTGTTTGGTTTCGCCGTTCTCGTCAACATAGTTGTAAACAACAGAATAGTTTTTCTTTCGCTTGATGATAGATGCCATATCAATACTTCCTTTCTAAGTTCATAGGTCGAGTGAATCAAGCCACTCGTCAAATGACCGCTTAGAAATTCGTATGGCGTTACCAATTCGCACGATTTTGAAGTGTCCCTCTTTTACGAGAATATAGGCGGAGGTCCTTCCAATGCCCAGAATTTGAGCAATGTCGTCAACCGTATATGTCCTCCGTTCAGGGGTTTCCTTCTTCGTGCCGTTCCATGTTTGAGACATGAGAACCCCCTTTCTATTACGAAAGGAACAGCACGAACGGGTGCATATCATAACTTCCACCATCATTTTACCGCGCTGTTCCATATTTGTCTGCTGCTAATTGAAAAGTTTACGATTTATCCGTAAACGGAAAAAGCAGCGATTTATCAGAAAATGAAATAGGCAAAAAACGGACGGCTGCCGGCCGCCGAAGGCACTTCCTCCGGTCGCAGCTCCACGGGAATCTCACCCCGGCCCATGCTGATGGGTGCGGCGCACAATGCTTTGTGGGCGTTCAATGCGCGAGTATCTTTGACCTGCCCGTATGTCGTCGCCCGCAAGCTGCCACGCCTGCTTTGCGGCCCGGTGGGGATCGCTCGCTCCCAGAAGGGAGGTCATGGCGCACCGACCGTCCGGCTCGATACGGAACAGAATGTATCCGTCTGCCTTATACTGCGCTGGCGGCCTCCCGCCGGGCTTTCTTTTTCAAAGTACATAGGGCGTCATTGTCGGGGCATTGGATCAGGGAAAGGGATGAAAACCTGCTCCGCCGGCTTTAAGCCGACAACACTTTGAAGCTGGTCACAATGCTATGGATTAGCTTCGTTTCAAGCCTGAGCCGCATATCTTCATCGACGTACAGGTATGTATTCCCGTATTCGTCCTTCAGCGGCCTGGTGGCAAGAGCCCGGATGTACTTCTGATAGTGAGCGACCACGGCGGCAAGGGCGTCCTCGTCGCCGTTCACGGCTGCCAGGATCACAGGCACCGGGATAGGTTTCACTTGTCCGGCCATTCAAATCCCTCCTTCATCAGATACTCGCGCAATTCTTTCAGCGTAACCAGCCGGCGTTTGGATATGGTCTGGCGGACGACGTTCAGCCGCTCACTGATCTCACGATCACTCATACCCAGGAAGTAGGACAGCAGGATCACATCCCGCTTGCCCTCCGGCAACTGCGCTATGGCCTCTGCCAGAAGATCGCCGGTCACGACTACCGGAAGACCCTGCACTTCAAGGACATGCTCGTCCATGAAATACTTGTCCCATGTGGAGGTCTGCTCCAGCTCGGAAGCAGTCAAATCATCCAGGGGCTTTTCCTGTTCCCGGCGACGGGCATATTCACGCTGAATACACCTTGCCTCGTTTTTCAAAACTTTAACGCAAAAAGCGCCAAACTGATTTTGAATACGCTGCTCATTGGAGTCTTTCATTTTCTCACCTCCCTTCGCGCCCGCAGGTGCGGGGTGGTGATTTCCTCCCTTTTCGCCTCAGTAATGCGGGGATCACAATTTTGGCAACCGTGAAAAGAAAATTATTTTTTGACCTTTTCCAAAATAAAAAAGACGGCAGGACAGATACCTATTTCGGTATCCGTACTGTCGTCTTGCGCTCTCACGGTTTCTTATTTTTGTGTCTTTCATGCTGGGAGTAGGGGAGAACTCCGTACATGATTTACTTCCAGCGTTCCATCTTGTGCAACACTTATAATTGTCTTGCAATTTTTCTTGCTGATTACAATATGCGTCCTGTCCTCAGAGATATCGCATACCCGTTTCTGATCCAGATTTCTGACTTCGACCATCATCATTTTTTGCCTCCTTTTTTGTGATAATCAAAGCATATCATTTTTTTCGTTTAGAAAAAATTGCAGAAACATATTGTAAAGCGAAAAAGAAGTATAAATTTCGTATAGTTTTATTGCTCAGAGCCATTAGCGATGGTATAATCAAATGGACAAGGAGGGAATATTATCTATGGAAGAAGATGAAAAAAGGTATGTTCGGAAAAATACCCTAACAGATAGTGAAGCACGCTTGTTTCGCGCTAATTATGAATTTATGTGGAAAGAATTGGGGAGTTCTCCTTACGCTGTTCGGTATAGCAATGACAAGGCATATACCGTGAAAAACACACCTATACAAGGTGAAGATAATCTTCCGTCTTACTCTATTCTCTTTTCATGTTACCGGGAGAATTACACGCCTACCCTAAAGGTAGTCTATAAAATCGTGAGTTTTTTTAATGCGAATTTTAGCCCATCAATTTCTCCCTGGCAGTTTCTTAATGAGGATTTGGCTCAAAACGCTAATGTTCGGTATAAGGGTACTTCAAAGTATGATTCACGCTTTATCGGCACCTATAATTGTTATTATACTTCTTCTAACAGCGCATCAGTGGCTGCTGGTGCTATCCTGAAAATATACTTGAAAGATAATGTTTTGAAGGCATGTTTGATTACAGGCATACATTCTGACGATGACTTTCAAAGCAAAGAATTAAGAACGTGTTTGGAGAAAGAGCCGTTGACAAAAAAAGATTTTGATAAATTCCAATCTTCACGTGTTTCCGGCAATAAACGCTATTATTTTTTTGAAGGGAATGCAGAGGTTACGGCAAGTTCCGTTTTGATTGTGTTTTACAATTATGAAGAAGATGATGCAAGAAAACTAATTTTTACACTCAATACGAAAAGATTTCCATCCAGTCGAAAAGAACCGTATCATGGGGGACTCGCGTTTGTAATGACTACTTCGGATAACCCGTTTGATACCCGTTTTTATCCGATGGGTCTTATCAACAGCAAATACGAGGCATATTCAATACAGGATGAACAGATTGCGAAACTATTGAAACTTCGTATCACGGGGAAAGATATTCGCTTAACAACCACAGCCGATGACGCATGGTACAAATTGGCTCTTAACAAAATGAAGTAGTTCTCCCAATAAAGGTGAAAATTTTCCATGATGATAAAAAGACAAGAGGGCGGATATCTAAAAAGATATTCGTCCTCTCGTCTCGGGCTCTTACGGATTCTTAATATATTAAATTTTAATAGGAATACCATTCCGTTGCTTTTGTATCTCCAATCCGAATCCAATAAACAGAGGAATTTTCCCTGGTATAAGAGGGTCGCCAGCCAAAGTCCATACTCTGCTCCCTGCGGCTTACATCTACGGTAAAAACAACTTCTTCTCCGATAATATCCAGCCTCGGAATTAACGCAATTTCATTTTCCGTTCCCTGTGGAGTATCAAGGAATTGGAATCCTTCTGTAGCTTCTGGGGCAAGGATCGTCTGATAAATATGGCTGTTTGGCAAAAGCCGGTAAATTCCTCCATTCATGCAGACAAAAGAACTTGGGCGGCTGAGGGCAAAATCCGATGGTTTCGTTTTTCCGGTATCCAAGTTTTTTACCGTACAACCTTTATAGGGGTAATCCTTCCAATAACCGATGTAAGAGCCATAGGTATCACCTTCTCCCTGATAGTACAGCAGCACCTGTCCATCTTCGTTTTCCACGACAAATTCCTCTGCGATCAGACTTCCATAGGATACGCAGTCCCGGCTTTCGCCGCCATTCGTTTTCACGCTGCGGATTCCTCCATTTTGGAACATCCCGCCAGTTCCGGCATAAAATCCATAGGAATAGTATAGGGTGTCTCCAAGCTGCTGCAGTTCAAGGATTTCCGTATATAAGGCAGAGGAATCGTTTACGTTTATCTGGTCGAGAATTTGGATTTCACTGCCGTCTGGAAGGGCCTGATAAAGCGTTACCTTATCGGCGGCCTCCCTCTGCATAAAATAGTAATAGCCGTTCAGTTCCCCTAGAAACCGCTCCCCATAACTGGTAAATCGGTGCATTTGATGACTCTCGCTATCCAGCAAATAAAACCCGCCTTTTACATCGTAGCTGAGCACCAACAGCGTTCCCATTGTTTCATTGGCGCTCTGAGGCGAATACTCCCCGTGTTCTACTTTATCGCTCCCATCCAGACGGATGGAATATAGCTTCATCCCGTTTGTTAGGTAAATCCGCTCCCCAACGATAAAAATTTGCCCATTTCCCCCGGCGCTCAAGAGAACATCCTCACTGCCGTCCGGATGGCGGCAGACCAACTGATTGGCAATGTCATTCCGTTCCTCATACCATCCAAAAAGTCCTGTCTCCGAAACGCTTTTGGCGTGGTATTTCCAATAGTACAGATTCCCCTGAAAGCCCACTACATTGCCGCCGTTGTTTTCCACCGGTCCGCCGACCCTCACCTCCATCAAATCGGTCCATTCCCCTTCCACATATTGGGTTTTTCCCTTGTAAGAATATTCATACAACGGACACAGCTTCACAAGATAGGTCGCACCCGGATCCAGATTTGCCAGGACACACCCGCCCTTATCCGCGTCGATTCGCGCCTCGGTGAAGTCCGATTCGTCTGCCCCTTTTTTCATATAGGCGACCCAGACCTGATTCACCAGGATTGTGCCATCATACAATTCTTTTCCCTTTTTTTCCCAGGTTACGTCAATGTTGCAGGGCGTATTTTCCTCATCCACCGTTGCCGTGTACTCCCACAGATCGATATAGTACGGAATCAGACCTCCATCGAGATTGACCATGAACACATGAAAGTCATCCAGATTGTCATAAGGGTTATATGTGCCCACAGACATGGTTTCATCATTGATATTTTTCTGAATATACTCCCTAGTCCATTTCGGGGCGTCAACACTGGCGATTTTATTCAGAAAACTCGTGTCCTTAATCGGCTTTTCATCATTTACCAGATTCCACGCTTCAACAGCGTAGGTAGTACAGTTATTGGTCAGACTTTTGTAATCTGTTCCAGAAAATTCCTTTGTAAAATCGATCAGTTTCTGTATTTCGTTGGTCTTTAGGTTCTTTCTCATAGAAACAACCTCATGCTTCCCACTCTGATTTCTGATATCCTTTATGGCATCAAAGTTGATGTAAACTCCCGTTTTGGATACTGCCGCTGTAGCGGATGTTGCGCGCCCCGCAGGCCAATATCCGAGCGTAATTTCCTCTCCAGGACTGACTGGATAGTTCAAAAAATTCATGGTCTCGCTGCCTGTATTTTTTAACGACAAAAAAGCATGTCCCTGATCCGAGTTGTCAACCGTTGTGGTTCCGAACGCATAAATTCCCAACTCTGCAGAGGTGGTTGGCTTCGTTTTTCCAATGGTCCCGCAGGCGCTTAAGATACCAGTCAGAAGTATACAAAGTATAAGTACGATGTTCTTTTTTACGGTATTTCTTGTATATTTCATTTCTCTTTTTCCCTTCTCTGGACATGAATGAACCCTGACGGTCTATCAGGGTTCATTAACATCTACTTCTTATCCCTTACGCCAGCCATAAGGACCATCCTCGAAATCCACTTTGTGAAACTGTACGGTCTGTCCAGTTCTTTCACAGTAGTAATCTGCGTGATCTCCGCTGTCAGACTGCAAACGGTATTGCTTACCGTTTGGGTCATACATCATAGCGGGGAAGTTGATCGTCTCAGCAGACTGGCTTTCCATTGGCATATGTAAGAAAATAGCTGCCAGAAGTCTCCAGCAAAAACCAAAGCCAATCAAAAGGGCAACGAAAGGCAGTAAAACTCGCTGCGCTATCGTCTGGCAACGGGTCAGCATGACATAGACCATATACCCCAGACAAAGCGCTGTGAAGATGATAATTAAAATAACCTCTCCAATCGATGAACCTTCCGTGGAAGCCCCCAAGATAGTGCCGATAATAGCGCCAATCAGTGATACACCCATCAGAATACCCAAAGTGATGATGTAGGCTCCGCCTACGCCAATAATGCCAGCCCATTTCCTTCGTATGGAATTATATCCGAAAAAACCTGCGAGCATCAAGGCAACCGCCGCAATGAATAAAACAGCCATTTGAAAATCCTCCATTCAAAATTATTTTTTGCGCTATTTTTTACTCTCTCTTACTGTTTGTATTTGTTTTAATTTTCTTTGTCGCAAAAGCCATTGCTGCACAGGTAAGCACCGCAATGAGATACACGAAAAATCCAATACCCAGGGAAGCCTGGTACTTCCCTCCGATTAACAGGAAACCAAACCATACAAACAAGAGCGGCACAATACCGATTAAAGTCAATTTTGGATGGTTTAACAAAAACCATCCGGCAATCCACAGCAGTGACAGCAACAGCACCATCGGCACACCTGCGAAGAAAGAAGTATCCGCTGTATATATTCCTATCAGCGACTGGCTTTGATTTCCTGTCTTCATCCACGGAAGAAACTGACTGATAAAGGCCAGAATGACAGCTCCAAGAGCGATTCTAACAGTAAGACGTTTCAAAGAAATTTGGATTGTTTTCATTATTCTTCTATCTCCTTTATAATTTATCGTTTTAAATATTGCAAAAAAGAGTGTCTTGATCCGAATTGTCCACCTTTGTGATCCCGACCGCTGGAAATGCTGAGTCGGTCGGTTCAGCATTTCCAGCGGTCTCATAGGCATTCAGGATACCGGTCAGGAACTCACGGAATGTTTTCTCTAATTTTCTGCCTGATCAAGATACTGTGATAACGGCATATATGTAATCCATTCGTTGTTATATGAATCGTACTCTTTCGAGATTCTCCCGTTATCATCATAGGAGAATTTCTTTTGGTAGCTTTTCCCTCCGCGTTCCACATCGGCACGATACTCCACGATTACCCGCCCCTTCTCGTCATATTCATATATCCATTCAAAGGTCGGATAATTATTTGGCTCCGTTCCATCCGCCTCAAAGACCCTCTGGTGGATTTCCCGACCATCCTTGTCATTTTCAAAGATTTTATATCCGGTCAATTCCCCGTATGAATTATAGGAAGACTCTTTTATCAAATATCCGTTTTCGTCATACTCATATTCCGAAGTGAACACAATATCCTCTTTCTTAGAAATCTTTTTTACAAGATTCCCGTTTCCATCATACTCGCTTGTAACCTCCCAGGTGTCATCTGTAAAGAAAACCTCACGCCCCTCTGCGTCGTACTGATATTCCCACCCCTTTCTAATGGCAAATTTACACGGCTGGCCGTTTGATGCCAAAATGCCATCTTCATATACAACACGTTTTCCGCCATCCTCCGTCAGAGTTGTGGTAATATCCTGATAATATGAACTTTCCGGATCTTTTTCATAAGTGTAATTTTCCCGAATCAATTCTCCGTTTCCATCGTAGTCGTAAGTGATTGTACTTATAATTTTTCCATCTTTATAGTTTTCCTCTTTTACCTTCACATAAGGCTCGTCTGACAGGATAGCGACAGCTTCCTCTCCGGCCGTCTCCGTAATCTCGCTGTTTTCATCCATAGCCGTAACATTCATATCCGCATTACTGCTGTTCGTCCCGGCTTCTGCGGTATCTCCTTTCGAATTTCCTCCACAGCCTACTAAACAAACCATCGCCGCCAGACAAATAACAAAAATTTTGTGTCTTTTCATTTCAAAAACCTCCTAAAAATAATCAGATATATGCCGTATTTTCCTTTATTGCCAGTCAAACACCGGGAATTGCTCACCCTGCTTCCAGCTACAAAGCTCGCCCTCAATTCCATCTACGGCGTCATTCAAGAGCTGAAGCAGCGTCCCATCTGTAAATGCCTCCGCTGCAAGGGCACCCGGCGTTTCTATTTCACCGTCCTTATCAATCTGTCGGATTGTGTTCACATAGTAACAACCATCTTCCTCCGACTGCTTCCCGCCTCGGATTGCGCAGGAGCGGCTGCTTGTCTGGATATCGGCATTTGTGAAGCAATTTCGGCATTCCATAACCAAAGCCCCGGAAATTCCATATGCATATGCCAAGGTGCTATCGCCGGTTGCGGTAATTGTTCCGGAAGAATAGCAGTTTACAACCCGCTGCTTATTCGCGCTCTGAGTCTGAACCAGAATCCCGGCGGCATGATAAGTTGATTCAACGCTTCCGGTGCTGGAGCAGTTTATAATCTGTCCTTTTCCCCCTAGGGCACCAACGATTCCGGCAGCGTAGCCTTTCTCCCCTGTTCCATAGACCGCGCCGGTATTTTCACAGTTGATGATGACAGGTTCATCCGAGTCGAACATTGAGCCTCCTATAATTCCACCGGCAAGACTGGCGGATACGATCCCCTCGTTCCGGCAATCCAATACGCGTTCTGGCCCGCCAGCCTGAGTTCCTCCCGCGCTGCCGCCAGCCACAATTCCCCCCGCGTTGCCGATTCCTCCATCAACGGTTCCTGTATTCACACAGTCCTTTGCATACTCAAACAAAACAGCCGCAATTCCTCCTGCGGATGCGCTCGTAAGGTCTTTTTCCTCGAGGCAGGTAAGAGTTCCCTCATTCCTACAGTTCTCAACAACATAACCGCTCCAGCAAATTCCGCCGGCGCTGTCTGTCGCTTCAATCGTTCCAGAAAACACACTGTCCTTCATCAAATTGCTATGACCGGCGATACCTCCCACCTGATTGCCATGAATCACTGCATTGCTTCTGCAATTTTCCACCATTCCATCTGTGTGTCCAACAATGGAGCCGCCAAAGAAGATTTCATAAACGGCATCCTGAATTTCCAGATTCCGGATTATGCTTTTCTCCCCGCATCCCATGAAAAAGCCGACATCGTTACCGTCCGGAAAATTCATAACAAAGCCGCTGATCGCATGACCGTCTCCATCAAATATCCCATTGTATGAATGGATTCCCTGCCAGCCCTCCGTCCCCTCGCCATATTTTGCGGAGAGGTCCAGATCGGCTGTGAGCATGGCGTTCAGTTTCGATTTTCCGCCATTCACAAGCTCAACAAATTCTTCCAGGTCCTCGACTGTACCGATTTTCATGGCATCTGCCGGAATATCTTTATTTTCTTCTTCCGCGTTTGGAATATCCTCATTTGCCACATTACTGCTACTTTTGCCAAACGCATTTGTTCCGCCGTCAGACACATCTTTCCCGCCACAGCCAACCAATGCGATCATCATAATAATCGTTAGCACGAATGCCTTTGTTTTTCGTCTCATATTTCTGTCTCCTCTCTGTATCCCGTTAGGTTATAAGAATGTTTTACCTCCATGATTCCTATTGCTCCTTTTCTCAAAAATCGTATTAATAATACGATTTATTATACATCTGATAATGCGTTCTAGTCAATAACAACATTACTTAAACTAATGGT
>JAUNGE010000074.1 GCA_030524675.1 bacterium | reverse complement strand
GAATAGCATATTTTGTTGAAGTTTTTTATATCAACTAGCACAACGAGTTAATTTATTTTCTGTGAATACGCAAAAAGTCCATGAACCCCTCCCGAAAAAAGGTTTCATGGACTTTTTTATAGGAACTATTCTTTGACCTAATTCGTCTATCAGTCTATCGAGCCATTGGCTTATCTGTCTGCTTATGCCAGAATCATCTTGTAAGCTTCAGCCATGCCGTCTTTCTCAATCTTCTCATAGTACTCTTTTACCATAGGAATCATCTCTGTCAGGTCAGCATGCCAGTAGTCTTCTCTCTTCATGATATCTTCTACAGAAGCTGTCTTCATGAAGTTCATAATCTCCTCGCCATCGTTTGCCTTGTCTGTTCTGTAGAAAGCTAAGAGTGCTGCCATGGAGAAGGTCAGAGCCTTTGGATAGGAGCCAAATTTCTCTTTGTACTCTAAGATAGTCGGCAGTACACGCACCTGGAATTTGCTCACGGAGTTCAGGGCAATGGATAACAGCTGATGCTTGATGAATGGGTTGGAGAATCTCTCCAGAACATCCTTTGCGAACTGCACATCTGTCTCTGTATTTCCAAGGGTCGGAACAATCTCCTCAAACAGACATTTCTTTAAGAATGCGCTGACGGTCTCATCTTTCAGACATTCGCCAACTGTCTGCAGGCCGTACAGATAAGCGCCTAAAACCATGGAAGTATGTCCGCCGTTTAAGATACGAACTTTTCTCTTCTTGTATGGTTTTGCATCGTCTGTCCAGACGATATTGTAACCAGCTTTCTGGAATGGAAGTTCATCTTCGTGATGTCCCTCGATTACCCACAGATGGAAAATCTCAGCGGTATCAATCAGGTTGTCTGTGTAGCCAATCTGCTTTGTCAGCTCCTCCACCTCATCTCTCGGATAGCCGGTAACGATACGGTCTACCAGAGTATTGCAGAAACTGTTGTCTGTCTCTAACCAGTTCTTGAATGCATCGCCCAGGTTCCACAGGTCTGCATACTTTAAAATACATGCCTTCAGATTGTCTGCGTTGTTGTCAATCAGCTCACATGGAAGCAGGATAAATCCCTTTAATCCCAGCTGGAATCTCTTATATAAGAACTGTGTCAATTTTGCCGGATAAGATTTTGCTGGCTTGTCATCTAAGCTCTCTGTGCCAAGATACTCGATTCCTGCCTCGGTTGTATTGGAAACAATCACTCTCAAATCTGGGTTCTCAGCCAGCTTCATGTACTCGTCAAACTGAGTATATGGATTTAATGCTCTGGAAATAGATGTAACATGGGTATGCTCATTGACAACCTGTCCTTTATCAATACCGCGCAGGAACAGATTGTACTCACAATTCTGATCTGCCAGCATCTGGCACATACCTCTCTCAATCGGCTGAATCACAACGATTTTTCCGTCATACAGCCCTTTCTCACGTAATTTGTGGAAAAAGTAATCAACAAAACCACGCAAGAAGCCGCCCTCACCAAACTGCATTACTGTTTCTTTTACATTAGCACTCATTTTCGCTACCTCCACTTTTTGTAAGCGCTTACATTCCCATTCATATAAGCATACTCCCTTTTTTGTCTAACTTTACTATACACCATTTATGGTATAAGTGCAAGTCTTTTTTTATCTTTTTTGTAAGCGCTTTCATTTCGCTCATTCCGATTTCTTCCATCTATTCAGAGCCAATGATAACAAATCTATCCAGTCAGTTTACAGAGATGACATCGCATTTCTCCTTTCCATTCACTCCATCCATATCTGAGGTTTCTTCAAAAGTCCATACGGTTCTGTCTGATATTGTTTCGTGTAGTCTGACTCCTGCGGACAAAAGCTGGCATCGTGCGTGTTCAACAGCTTTCCTCCTTTTAAATGAAACGGCCCTAACAGATTTCTCGGACTTCCCGTCACCCTAATTTCTATCTGGTTTTCTCCTTCCTGAATCATCTCAGAAACTGGAATCGGCTTTTCCATATTCCATGGAATTGCCTTTCGTTTTCCATGGATGCCGATTTCCAAGGTCACAGCTGCCACCTGCGGGATTTTCAGAAAAATCTCTCTGTCTTTCTTCTTTTGTTCACATTTCCAGAAGAAATGATAGGTCACATCGCCACAGTAATGAAGCAGTCCCTGCCTAGTCCAATCTCCCTCCGAGATATGCAAATCCATTTTTTTCAGTTTTCTGTCTATCCCCACACCAAACGGCCCTATCAGATACAAATTCTCCAGTTCCATGGCATTCGTGTACAGACAGATGAGAACAATCTGATTGTTTCCTTTGCACAATTTTGGAAGCTTCACAGTCTGAAACGCACGGTCCAGAAACCAGCCATCCGCCTTCTCTTCCACTGCCTGTCCATTACACTGAATCTGAAATGCATCCCGTCCCTCAACTGCCAACCTTACATGCTCCAGCTCACATTGACTCTCAAACGAAAACTCAAGTTTCACACATGTTCCATCTTTCTCATGTGGTTTCTGATACCAGCGGTAGCGCTGTTCCTGTCCATTTTGATAAATCTGGCACATTCCCAGTCTCTCACGAATCTCTCTCTGCGCTTGCCACACTTCCATCGGCTCTGCCCACGGTTCCTCTTCTACCTGATACCGGCATCTGTCCAAAACAAAGGCATTAGGATGGGACAGGGAAACCTCGCCGCTCACAGAAAGCTCGTAGACTTCTCTCTTTTTTCGCATCACATACAGTTTGGACTCTACGGGTTCCAACACGCAATGCCATTTTCTTGCTGTCTGAGCTGTGTCTGAATCTGCTGTCTGGTGTGCTGCCAATTTTGCCTGCTGTCTTGCTGTCTGGCAAGTTCTCTGTCCCATTTTCTGCAGCATCTCCGCCTCCACAGCCCTGCGTTCTCCGCTCATGCAGTCCCACTCCCACACACTGCCTTCATACGACACCTGAATATCGACAGAGCACCTGCGCTCCCTGCTGTGATTTACCACAAACAAAAGTGCATATTCCTCTGTCTCCCTCAGTTGGTACAAAATATCTTCCTCTTCTTTTCCTGCCTTTGCTGTGATTCTCACCGTCCTGCAGGAAAGCGTTTCCAGAGCCTGCAGAATTTCTTCCTCTGTCTTTACGCAGATGCATCCAGGATGCCCGATGATAGTTTTGACTCTCTGCTGTTTGTCCGGTATTCCCTCTATAAGAAATGGTTCTGGCATGTTCCACACAATTTTTCCGCCTTGTCTCAGGTATTCTTCCAACAATGCACAGGTGGATTTCATCAGGGTATCTATCTGCGGAACAACTATCACATCATACGCGGCCTCACCTATGATACATGCCGCATGTTCTGCCCGCGCATAGCGCCCCATCAAAATCTCATCGCCCAAATCACAGTCAAAATGATGACGGCACAAGGTCTCAATCAGCCGGTTATACCTATTTCCATATGCATTGATTTTCGGCACATCCCTCTCATTCCTTCGCACTGGATTTCCATATGGGCTCGCTCCCAGAAGGCTCCATGCCGTCGTCAGCGGATGCAAAAGCAGCACTCTGCGCACGGGCCGTCCAGTCTCCAACATAACTCCCAGCCTTCCAAAATACGTTTCCACCTCCTGGTTCTGTCCCCACCAGTTTGACTGGTAATTAAAGCTGGGCGGATAATCGCGTTTTCTGCAGCCTCTTATGGAGTACAGCGCAATGTGCTGGCAGCGTCTGTTCACGCCGAGCACATACTGCCAGTCTCCCATCCATTTCTGCCCTTCAAACGTAAAATCCCATCCAGTACAGCCATATGTCTCTGTCAGCACATTCCTCTTTCCAAACTGATGCGCAACACTGGTACACTGCTTTACGGTTATGTATTCATCCGCTTTCTCGCAGAGCATATCAATCCCTGGAACCTGCTGATACACATAATTCGGCATCGCTGCCCCGTTTACCCGCACACAGAGTCCCAGCTTGTCCTCCTGCAGGAGATGTCCTGTAAATGCCAGATGATGGTCCTGGCACCATTCGCCTATCACCGCAAAGTAACTCTCCCCGTACCGCAGGGCTGTCACATACCAGTAATCATGCCTCACCCGCCTGCTCTCGCTGCCCTCAAAATAAAAATGAGGTATCTGGTCCAAAAAATCATACCCTCTCTTTTCCTGAAAATACGCCCCATATCCGTACGTCCAGGGAATCCAGCTGTGAGTCGCTGGGAAAGCGGTATGCCGGTCTGCCAGACTCGGCTCATCTGTAAAAATTCCAGGAATCGTTTTTCCAAACGCATCCCCCACCGCTTTCCTGTAAATTTCATGCGTTTCCACAATAAAATCTCTGACACAATCCGGATTCAGGTTATCCGGCGGCGCCTGATAATGAAACCATTCGCTCGGCGCTGACACTTCCAGGCGTACCACCAGAAGCACCTCTTTCATATCCTCTGTCTGCAAAGATACGAAACCATCTTCTCTGTTCTTCTTTTCTCCGCAGTCCCCATACTTTTTGTATGTTTGATTTTCCAGTTGTCTCTGCACATCCATCCACACGTCTTCCAGCTTGTCCTGTGTGCCGATAGCAAGGCGGCAGAAAGACTGCAGATTTTCTCCTGAGACTTCTGCCAGATACAGAGCCAGAAGCCCATTTTCACGGTCTGTTCTCCCAGGCTTCCACTCTGTCTCCAAAATCTGCTTTAACTCTGTCCGTTTTCGCACCTCCAGAGTGAGTCCCTTACAGCGATATGCATCGGATTTTGCTGTCACCTTTCCTCCGGCGTTCCCAGATGGCCAGCGGTCCTCATCGTACAGCCAGGCATACATCTGCTGCTTCTCTGCCTCATCCACTGCGGCCTTGATACAGTCCAACCAGGCTTCGCCCATATACTCCGTCTCGAGTCCTTCTCTGGAGTGCAGAAAGAATCCGCCGATTCCCACTTTTTTCATATCACGAATTTGTCTGCGGATTTCCTGCTCATCCATCCTGTCATTCCAGCCCCAAAATGGAAACGAGCGGTACCAGGCATCCGGATTTTCAAATTTCTGAATCAGCTCTTCCATATTTATTTTCTCACTTTTCATAAACCAATTTGCAGAACACAATTCGCTCGCGTTTCCATGTATACGTCACCAAAATTTCATTTTTATCATTGCAGATAATGGCTGGATACGCAAATCCTCCAGGCCCGTCCTCCAAAACCTTCAGCTCTTTAAAATGTTCTCCATTGTCCTCGGAATACGCCAAAATGAGTGGTGTTCTTGGTCCTTTATAATAATTTGGCAGATTTTCCCTCGGATTGTAGGCAAGAACCAAAGTTCCATCTGGCAGCTTCACCAGGTCCAATCCACTGTTGTTATTCGGAAGTCCTGTATCATATGCCGTACACCACGTTTTTCCTCCATCTTTGGAGTCACTCCGAAAGATTCTGGAACTCGTACTTCTCAAAAACATATGGACATCTCCCGTCGCATCCTGCCACAGGGACGGCTGAATCACACCTTTTCCAAAACAATAATACTTATTGTATGGGCGATCTACCATCTGAATCTCAAAGCAAGAGCGGCGCATCGGCACCAGCTCACTTTTCTGCCATGTCTGCGCATCATCATACGAAATATCCACAAATGCATCCCACGTATCTCCCTCAAAGGATGCCGGCGCCAGCACAGTGCCATCTGCCAGGCGAATCGGCTTATTTTTTACCGGACCTCTTCCACCAACATCGCCTTCCACCAGCTCTTTGGGCTCTGTAAAACTCTCTCCCTCATCCAAGGAATCCATGTACCATGTCTGCCACTGCTGAATGGTAGCGCCCACTTTATAAAACAGCCGGATGCTTCCGTCCGCCCGCCGAAACAGCACAGGATTCCACATGGCTACCGCTCTTCTGTCCGCTGCTTTTCTCGGCCTTTCCCATTTTCCGCTGACTCTTCTGGATACCCAGATTGCCACATCTGCACCTTTTTCCCAGCTTCCGCCAAACCAGGCCGCTAAAATATCACCATTCTTTAATTCCAGCAATGTCGATGCATGCGCACTGTCAAAATCTCTGTCTTCTTCTATAATAAATTCCTGTGTAAACTCTTTTATCTTCATTCTTCTCTCCTGTTTTTCCCATCTTCTGCTTTTTTCAACTGTTCTTTTCGCTGTTCTTCTTCCTGCTTTTTCAGCATCCTGTACTCATTCGGTGCAATGCCTTCCATCTTCTTAAATACTCTGAGAAATGTCGCTCTGCTCTCAATTCCGACCATAGCCGAGATATCTCCTATCTTTATATTCGTGCTAATCAGGATTTCCTTTGCCTTGCTGATGCGCACTTCATTGATATAATCTGTCAGATTTTTCCCAGTTTTCTGTTTAAACAGACGAGACATATATTTTGGGGAGAGTCCCAGATCGCTTCCAATCTGTTCCAGACTGAGATTTTCTGCATAATTTTCCATCACATACTGTCTGATTGTCTCTGCCATTTTGCTGCCAGCATCGCTCTCCCTGTTTCCCGTCACCTGCAGCACTTCTTTCAGATATTCAAGAATCATCCCTTTTGCTGTCTCATAATCCGTATTCTCTCCTTGCTCTGCAAACATGGCCTTCATCCGGCTGAAGCTCTCGCGTTCCTCTGTGTTCATGCCCTGCTCTTCCAGACATCTCTGCCCAATCGCCCCAATCTGCTGATACAATTCCAGCATATTTTTTCTGGAAACACCACGTTTCTGGTTATCCGACAAAATCTCCGTTACAACCTGTTTTAGGCCATCCTCATTTTTTGCCCGAATACAGTTTACAATCTTTCTCTGGTCATAGAAGGTAAAACTAACTTGCCGTTTCACAGACAAGTCATCATACGCAATCATCTCAAACGGTTCTTTCTGTGAGCGGCTCTGCAGTGCATACTGCGCCTGATTGTACGAAACATGCAGCGCTCCGATTCCCTCGCAGATACTGCCGATGCCGATTGCCACGGTGTAGTACTCTCTGTCATTCTCAAAAATCCGGTCCAGTTTCTGAAAATCTCTGCAAATCTCTCCCACTTCTTCCTCGCGCTCCAGATTCGCCACACAGGTATAGATTCCTTTCTGCATGGAGACAATGCAGCATCTGTGGGAGGACTCAATCAGCGCTTCCAGAATCTGACGCAGTTTTTCAATAATTTCTTCCTGCTCGGTTTCTTTCACATCACGATAAAACTGAATCGAAAAATCAAACAGGATTGTACAGCAGACATAAAAATTTCCCTGAAATCCATAATGGACAGACAATAAATGCAGCAGCTTTTCCTTCTGCAGAATACTCATCCCGCTGACAGCCAGCTGCAGACTGTGTTCCACATACTTTTTGCTGTAATGTTTTTTTACCTGCTCATAATCTTTTTCCGAATCCAGCAGATGCTTTACGCCTTCTTGCAGAGCGTCCATCTCATCCATCTCCTCATTCCGGTTTTTAAAGAGAATGTTGACAGTCTGGTTAATCGGATAATAAATCTTTTTTGCGAACAAAAGCGCCATCTCGAATCCCATCAACAAAAGCGCGCTTCCAATTCCCAGAACCAGAAACAGGTTATTGTTCAATGTCCGATTCACACTGCTGTGCGACAAAATAGACAGGTACACCCATCCACTGCCTCCTTCACACCGAAACACCCAATATTTTCTGCCCTTCTGTTTTATCGTTTTCTTTATTTCTTCCCCAAACGCGGCTTCCAGAATTTCCTCCTCTGGAATCTCCCGCTCGCCATTTTCTCTGGTATCCAGGAAAATATGGTCTTCCCAGTCCAAAACAACATAAGCGTTGTCTTCTGTCACAGAAGCCACTTCCAGCATCTCCTGAATATCCTCCATAGACAAATTTGCCACAAAAACTGCTGTCGTTCCAGAAATCCGCTCTGTCACTATCACAGGAATGACCGTATCTCTCGACGCCATATTCATGTTGGAAACCTCAGAAGGAGACAGAATGGTAAAGTCCATATGATTCTCTATCCCCTCCTGCCAGAATTCCTGTGTGTACTTTTCATACCTGCATATATTTTGAAAGAAAAAATCTGCCTCATAGACACCCGCACTGGTATAAACCTGGTTGTCTCCCTGAAAAAACACATACATATCGCGGATAGTTCTGCCGAAAATACTGGTATTTTGCGAGAGGAGTTTTGGAATCCTCCACTGCTCTGCCTCCAGTTCCAAATCTCGAGCCTTTTTCGGACGAAAATATCGCTTTATTGTATCATCCGCAAAAAAGTTCACTCCCAGATTCCTGGCAATTTCCACCTGATTGTCCACAATTTCCGATACACGCTCCAAGTTATACTGCATCTTTGCCTCATACTGCTGTCTGACTCCACGATTGGTAACAACATACGTGACGGTCATGAGAATCGCAGTCAGTATCAGAAGAATTACAAAGTACGATATTAATCTGTAAAAAAGCTGTTTTGTCTTCACTCTTCGGATAATCTGCTGTATCATCATGACCGTCCTTTCTGCAGTTCTTCTCTGTAGCCTCAGTCTAGTACATTCTATTTTTCGTGCATCCTATTTTAGTACATTCTATTTCCCGTTCCTTCTATTTCCTGCAGTCTGCCTTTGCGGCCAGTCACTTTTCTCTTTTTACTGCTCATTGGCCCGCTTCTCTGCATCATTATAAATCTGCTCCAGCTCTCTGACTCCCATTGCCTCGGCTTTTGCAATGACATTGTCCCAATTTTCTATCGGCTCCACTCCCATGATATATTTGTTGTATTCCTGCTCCAGCATCGTATTCAAATCTACCATAATATCTTTGATTTTCTCGGATTCCTCTTCGGTAAACGGTGGGTCAATATGCGGCTGTCTGTATGCCTTGTCTGCTTCCACAATGTTCCAGTATTCATCAGATACTTCATCCCAGTTTCCTGCAAGTTTCTCAATCTCAAACCATGTTCTGGTATTGCATGCCCAGAGAGTGAAATTCAGCTTGGTAATGCCCAGATCGGAATAGATGGCGTAATAGGTGGACGGCTGTGCATCTTTGTACTGCATTACAAAGTCTTTCTTAAACTCCGGCTGTCCTTGTGCATTGTACTCAAAAGACTCTCCCTCAACACCATAGTTGCTGATATCCGAACCTTCCTGAGAGTACATCCAGTCAATGAAACGAATAATCTCTTCTTTATTCTTCGCACTGGAATTTAAAGCATAAAAACGTCCCATAACTTCTGTCTGATAAGAAATCGCTCTCTTTTGTCCAAAACTGTTTTCCGGAATCGGAATAATCTGCATCACTGCATCTTCCATACCATCCAATTTTCTGAGTGCTTTTGTATAATTTTGTCCAAAGCCGCTGTTATCCAGATAGAAGAAAGATTTTCCGCTGGACAGCTTGGACTCAAACTGCTCTGCTGTTGTAGTTGCAAAGTCAGGGTCCAGAACACCCAGTTCGTATGCCTTATTAAAATAGGAAAGCACTTCCTTAAACTTCACATCCGCCGGTCCAAATACATAGGAACCGCCGTCTACATCGTAATCATAATAAATTCCTTTGGAGCCGTAGCCGGAACCTAACATATAAGAGCATGTCTGCAGCAGCTGACTGGTTCCCTTTCTTCCTGTCCACGGAATGGAGTCCGGATAAATTTTCTTTAATTCTACCAAAACATCCAACAGTTCGTCAAATGTCTCAGGCGTTTTTAAATTATGTTTTTCCAGAAGGTCCTGTCGAATCACTGGACCATAACCGTTTGCAGATTCATCTCTTCCGATGACTGGGAACACATACAGTTCTCCGTTTAACAAGAATTTCTTCATCTCCGGATACTGCTGCCAGAATTTATAGAAATTTGGCATCGTCTCCTCATTCACATACTGCATCAATGGCTCAAAAATACCAGAGCCCGCATAGGTCACGACATCGCTGATTCCCTGAAGATATACGATATCCGGAAAATTGTTGGTTCCAAGCAGAATACTCTTTTTATCTGCATAGCTGCTGGACGGCACTATCTGGTAATCCAGCTTGATGTTGGTTTTCTTGAAAATTTCCTGCTGTGCCGGAGCAAAATTTTTGATTGGCTGCGTCGGGCTGTCCATCATCAGCACGCTTACTGTAAGCTCCTTATCCGAAATTTTGGAGTCTGTGCTGCTCTCACTGCCTGCCGCGCCTTCCTGTGTGCCGCCGCCTGTTTCTCCTGCATCCGCTGCCTGCTGTGCCTTTGTTGTCTCTGTCTGACCTGCCGAACCAGAACACCCTGTCAATATGCTCCCTGCAAACACTGTCCCTGCCAGCACGATGCCAGCTGCTCGTTTCATTAGCTTTTTTCTCATCATTTCTCTCCTTTTTCTCTTTTTTGTTCTTTACCCTCTTACATTTTTATTCTTTTACTCCCTTATCCCTTCACAGCACCCACCATAACGCCTTTTGTAAAGTACTTCTGCAACAGTGGATATACCATCAGAATTGGGATAACGGAAATAATAATCACTGCATATTTGTAATTGGTTGCCACAACATTTAGGTTGCTGGCAATATCACCATTCTGCGCCATATCTCCCTGGATTACAATATCACGCATAATCACCTGCACTGGATATTTTGCCTGGTCATTCAGATAAATCATAGCTGGAAAATAACTGTTCCAGTGGGAAACGGCATAAAATAATGTCATGGTTGCCATAATTGGCTTAGAGAGCGGAAGTACAATCCTGGCCAAAATCTGGATATCATTCGCTCCGTCCAGATATGCAGATTCCATCAAAGAATCTGGAATTGCGCTGAAAGACGTTCGCATTACAATCATATTGTACGTACTGATGGCCGGCGGCAGCACAATCGCCCACATGGTATTTAATAATTTCAACTGGCTCACAACCAGATAGAGGGGAATCAGTCCTCCGCTGACAAACATAGTCAATGTCACTATCACTGTGATAACGCTTCGTCCATACAGGTCCTTTCTTGACAGCGGATAGGCGCACATTGCTGTACATGCCAGGTTAATCAATGTTCCCACGGTTGTATAAAGAATGGTATTTTTATACCCTGTCCAAATCTGTTCATTCTTAAACACGATTTTGTAGGCATCCCAGTTGATTCCTCTCGGAAACAGATTCACACTGCCCTGGTTGATAAACTCTGCGGAACTGATGGAGATAATAAACACATAGTACATAGGGTAAAACATCACCAGACCGACCAGTGCCAGCAAGATATAATTTCCCACATCAAACAGACGGCTTCCCAAACTTTGCGGCTTTCTGCTCTTAATCTTTACTCTCTGCATTTTTACACTCTGCATTCTTCTTCCTCCTACCACAGACTTGTCTCGCTGAGTCTCTTAGAAACCTTGTTTGCCATAACCAGTAGAATCACGCCTACTACAGACTGAAATAATCCGACTGCTGTTGCATAACTGAAGTCGTTGCTCAAAATACCGCGGCGGTACACGTAAGTAGAAATGATGTCTGCCGTCTCATAAGTAGAACCGTTGTACAACAGCAGAATCTTTTCATATCCCAGTGTCATCAGTTTTCCAAGCTGCATAATCAGCATAATGGAAATCGTCGGTGTAATCGCAGGCAATGTCACATGTCGAATTCTCTGCCATCTGTTCGCTCCGTCAATCATCGCGGCCTCCAGAATTTCCTGGTCCACTCCAGTCAAGGCTGCCAGATAAATAATAGAGGTCCATCCGCAGGACTGCCAGATGCCGGACGCTGTGTAAATCGTCCGAAAATACTGTGGATACATCAAAAACTGTGTTTTTTCAAATCCTAGGGATTCAAGAAGCTGATTCAGAATACCATCCAACGACAGAAAATTAACCACCATACCACAGACAACCACTGTCGAGATAAAATGCGGCAGATAGCTGACTGTCTGAATCAATCTCTTAAATTTGGAATGTTTCACTTCATTTAACATGATTGCCAGTAAAATCGGAATGGGAAATCCCCATAACAGCCCGTAAATATTTAAGAGCAATGTATTTCTCACCAGTTTCCAGAAATATGTGTCTGTGAGAAACTTCCGAAAATGTTTCAGCCCTACCCAAGTACTTCCCCACACTCCTTTTCCAATGTTGTAATCCTTGAACGCAATCAGCACCCCATACATAGGCATATAATGGAAAAAGAAATAATAAAGCATTGGAATAATCAAAATGATATATAAATACTTACACTTTTTTATTCTCTTCCATCGCTGCTGCCCAGTCATTCGATTGACTGTCTTCATAAACTCCCTCCTCACTTTCGTTTTCTGCACGTTTCCTTTGATAGTCCGAATTATAAAAGAGAAATGGAGAGAAGTAAATTTTCAGTTTCCCATTTTCTGGCTCATTTTTCCACTTGTTTTTTTCTGACTCATTTTTCTACTTTTTATGATTCATTTTTCCACTTTTCCAGGAATTTCGACTTTTTTCACCAGCTTTTCCCTGACCACATCCCTGGAATAGACGAGACAAATCTGCTTTACACAGAGCTTTGTATTCTCCATATTACCTGCTTTGTGCACCGCCGCGCGTGCTCTGTTTTTTAGAACACATTTTCCTCGGCGCGGCGTGTGCATCCTGCCCGGAGGGATTTTTATATAATA
>JAUNGE010000127.1 GCA_030524675.1 bacterium | reverse complement strand
CCTACTGCCACACCAAATAATGCTCCGCCAATCTTATCTGCTAAATTCGTCATAATCTTTGCCTCCTTCGTCTATACTTTCAAGATAAACCTCTATCCAATGTAAAACCGTCTCTGCCGCATCTATCGCCTGTGCCAATCCATGCACGCTAAGAGCTTTCCCTGGTTTTGCTGTCCCTGCCGAACTGAGCAGGGGCTTAATATTACGCTTTGCTTCTGCTTTTTTCATCTCAATCAGTTTCACAACGCCAGAAGCATCAAGGTGCTTGTCAATATCTTTCATTTCCATAATCACTTATCTCCCTCAATCCATATTTTTCTATGGCAAAATGCCCCTCTGTTTCCCACTTCCGGCATATCCGTTCTATTAAACTGCTCTTCTGTATAATAGTCTGCGCAGTTTAATATCCCAGGCTCCCTGTCCGGATATGCTGCCCTATAAAGGGCGTGTGCCTGCTTCATATTATCTGCCTCAACCTCTACCCATCCGCCATAAAATGGATACTTTTCATCTGAGCCGTATGTGTAAAATACCTTCATGTCTCTATCCACCTCCTTACTGGATCCACGCTTCCTGCGGTAAATTGTTCAAAACCCTGTCAAACTCCAACACCTCGCTACACCACTTGTATTTGAATCCACACGATTCCTGTTCAGCCTTATCATATACCTCTTCTATGTGCTGCACTATCTGCAAATAGCCTGTGTTCTGCGCCCTCAATATGTCCAATGAAGCTTTCAGACAATCATAACGGTGCCGTAATGCCATATAGGAGTGATATACACGGAAGCACTGCCGCGCTGCTGCTATCAGATTATCCTTTGTCAGCTGCTTCAAGGCTTTCTTGCTTTCATCCTCCGCAAATGACTCTGTGCAGGAGATTCCAAAATAATCCTGCTCATAGGTATCAAATCCTAAAAGACCACCATAATCCTCTCCGGCTCCTATCGCTACGAAAAAACGGTCAAAGCAATCTGGTACCCACTCTTCATTCAGATCATCTGCCATCCGCTCACACTCCGCACATAAATCTGCAAACATCATCCGAAACTCATAGGCTTCATCTTCGTCACCGTCCAGAGCATTGATCAGCGTATCGTCATCCGTATCACAATACCAATGTACATCCTCACATTCGCTCTGTATATCCCATAACTCTTCCTTAATGGTGTCCAGGTTCAGATCCTTTGCTATCGGCTTCCTATACCTCAACTGCTTCGCCTTTTCACGTCTCTTTTCCTCTGCTGTCTGCATAATTCCGTACCTCCTTACTTTAATTTCTTTCCAAATATTGCATTGTTTATGGCCTGCTCCCTTGTTGCGCCAATTCCACTCCAACGGCCAGTATTTTTTAATGGTATACAGCACCAGGTATCAAGGCTATACTCTGTTACCTTTTCAACAATGCCTACTGCCAGAAGATCCTTAAAAGTGCCAACCACTCCAACAACCTCTGTTTTGTCATCATTCCAAATTTTTCTCAGGGTGGTATCATCCCCCTTTTTCTTAGTCAATTTCATGCTTGGCTCAACCTCCTAAATATACGCTACAGCCTTGTTTCCGTTACCAGCATACCAAATATGGCATCCAATTTTCTCAC
>JAUNGE010000073.1 GCA_030524675.1 bacterium | reverse complement strand
GTTAAGACATCGCCCTTTCACGGCGGTAACACGGGTTCAATTCCCGTCGGAGTCACTATATACACTTGGACCTTTAGCTCAGTTGGTCAGAGCAGCCGGCTCATAACCGGCCGGTCCTGGGTTCAAGTCCCCGAAGGTCCACTCTTTTTAGGAAATTCAATTTGATAAGTTATAAATCATAAGTCATAAATCGTATGAATTATGTATGCAGGAACAGATAGTAGTTTGGCCCGGTGGCTCAGCTGGTTAGAGCGCCGCCCTGTCACGGCGGAGGTCGTGGGTTCGAATCCCATCCGGGTCGTTTTGATTTATCGAAATCCCAGAGATAAATTAAGTATAAAAGTACCAGCGAATATGTATGAAATCAGTATATATGAGACAGGTATTTGGGGTCTTAGCTCAGCTGGGAGAGCATCTGCCTTACAAGCAGAGGGTCACAGGTTCGAGCCCTGTAGGCCCCACTCGATGGTATGAAAAGTACTGTCAAAATGCCGTAGTGGCGGAACTGGCAGACGCACAGGACTTAAAATCCTGCGGGACTTATACTCCCGTACCGGTTCGATTCCGGTCTGCGGCATGAAGAAAGAGTTTGAGTGAAAATTCAGACTCTTTTTTTGTTCCTGGCCATAGCCTAAAAAGTTTAAAAAAAGCAAAAAAAATTGAAAAAAAGCGTTGACATTTTAAAATTTTTATAGTATTATATCTACTGTTGCTGGAAGGCAATGAGATGCGTCAGTAGCTCAGCTGGATAGAGCATACGGCTACGGACCGTAGTGTCGGGAGTTCGAATCTTCTCTGGCGCGTATGAAAGGGCATTTACCGAGAGGTAGATGCCTTTTTTTAATTACAATGATTGTATAGTAATTGCGAATGTATATAGGCATGGAGGAACGGATGGAAAAATGGATGGTGTATGCCAAAAAGGCAGATTTTAATGAGATAGGCAGGCTGTTTTCTATATCTCCAATTACTGCCCGTATTTTGAGAAATCGGGATATCGTGGAGATGGACGAGATTTCCAGATTTTTGCATGGGAATTTGCATGACCTGCACGACCCATATTTGATGAAAGATATGGGACTGGCAGTGGATATTTTAAAGAGCAAAATTGAGGTTGGGAAGAAAATTCGGGTAATCGGAGATTATGATATTGATGGAGTGTGTTCTTCTTATATTTTATTAGAGGGATTGAAAGCAGTTGGAGGGTTGGTGGATTATCGTCTGCCGGACAGGCAGGAAGACGGCTATGGAATGCACAATAAGATGATTGAGGAAGCTAGGGAAGCTGGTATTGACACGATTATCACCTGCGATAACGGAATTTCGGCGGCAGAACCAGTATTGCTGGCAAAGCAGTACAAGATGACCGTGATTGTGACGGACCACCATGAGGTGCCACTGGAAGATGGAGAGGAGCGGATTCCTGTGGCAGATGCGGTGGTGGACCCGAAACAGAAAGCGTGCGCCTATCCATTTCCTGAAATTTGTGGTGCTGTTGTGGCATGGAAATTGATACAGGCGCTGTATGGAAAGATGGGAAGACAGCCGGAGGAGGCACTGCAGGAATTTTTGGAGTTTGCCGCGATTGCTACAGTCGGGGATGTGATGCGTCTGCAGAATGAGAATCGGATTATTGTGAAATATGGCTTGAAAAAGCTGAAAGAGACTCGGAGTGTCGGACTGAAAGCTTTGATTTTGGCAAATGAGCTGGATGCAAACAAGATCAGTGCATATCATATTGGATTTATCATAGGCCCTTGTCTGAATGCTGGAGGACGCCTGCAGACGGCAGAGATTGCTTTGCGGCTTCTTCTCGAACAGGATGAGAGAAAGGCAAAGGAGATGGCACTGGAGCTGAAACGATTGAACGACTTGCGCAAGGATATGACCGTTCGTGGGCTGGAGGATGCGGTGTGTCAGCTGGAGACGACAGGGCGGGCAGAGAGCGACAAAGTGCTGGTGGTGTATCTGCCGGAGTGCCATGAGTCGCTGGCTGGAATCATTGCAGGACGGCTGCGGGAGAAGTACAACAAACCGGCGATTGTCCTGACGGACAGCAAAGAGGGCCTGAAAGGCTCTGGAAGGTCCATACCAGCGTATCACATGTTCCTGGGATTGACAGCTGTGAAATCCCTTCTCAGCAAGTTTGGAGGGCATCCGATGGCGGCAGGACTCTCTCTGGAAAAAGAAAATCTTGATGCGTTTCGCGAGGAGTTGAACGCACAGTGTGAACTGGTGCCGGATGATTTTGTAAAAAAAATCTGGATTGACGTGCCAATGCCGTTTGAATATATCTCGGAACGCCTGGTACATGAGCTCGAAGCGCTGGAGCCGTTTGGACAGGGCAATGAAAAACCGCTGTTTGCGGAGCGGAATGTGACAGTTCGCAGCGCCAGGGTTTTAGGAAAGAACCGCAATGTGGTGAAATTGAGTCTGGTCAACGCAAGCGGCTGCCCGATGGAGGGTATCTGGTTTGGGGATGGCATTGCTTTTATGGAAGAAAAAGGCAGCAGGAACCGGATGAATCTGACGTATTATCCGGACTTGAATACATACAATGGAATGGTGAGCCTTCAGGTAGTTGTCTGCAATTATCAGTATATAGACAAAAACGTATAAAGATAGTGGAAATTTACTGAGTACGAAATAGAATTTGACAACAGACAGTGGAAAAGCTATAATGAAAAAAATTATTAAGAAAAGCCATTCATAAAATATATGAAGGAAAACTAGAAAGAAGGCAGGGAGAAACGATGGTAAAAGAAGTGATGGACCTCATTACAAAGAGTGACCCGCAGGTGGGTGCTGCGATTCAGGCAGAATTTGCGAGACAGAAGAGAAACCTGGAGCTGATTGCATCTGAGAACCTAGTGTCTGAGCCAGTCATGATGGCAATGGGAACCGTGTTGACAAACAAGTATGCAGAAGGATATTCTGGAAAGCGTTATTACGGCGGGTGTCAGTGCGTGGACGTAGTGGAGACGCTGGCGATTGAGAGAGCGAAAGAGTTGTTTGGATGTGAGTATGCCAATGTGCAGCCACATTCTGGTGCGCAGGCAAATATGGCTGTATTTTTTGCAATGTTAAAGCCTGGCGATACTGTTCTTGGCATGGGGCTGGACCATGGCGGTCATCTCTCTCACGGCAGCCCTGTAAACTTTTCTGGTTCCTATTTCCACGCTGTATCCTACGGTGTGAATGACGAGGGCTATATCGACTATGATGAGGTGGAGAGAATTGCGAAAGAGTGCCGGCCGAAGTTGATTGTAGCTGGTGCCAGCGCGTACTGCAGAGTCATTGATTTCAAGCGTTTCCGTGAGATTGCTGACGAGGTGGGCGCATATCTGATGGTGGATATCGCTCATATTGCAGGTTTAGTGGCGGCAGGACTTCATCCGAGCCCAATTCCATATGCGCATGTGGTGACGACGACAACACACAAGACTCTCAGAGGACCGAGAGGCGGTATGATTCTGGCAAGCAAAGAGATGGCGGACAAGTTCAACTTCAACAAGGCTATCTTCCCAGGCACACAGGGCGGCCCGCTGGAGCATGTGATTGCTGCAAAGGCAGTATGCTTTGGAGAGGCATTGAAGCCAGAGTTTAAGACATATCAGGAGCAGGTAATCAAGAATGCGAAGACGCTGGCTGCAGAGCTGCAGAAACAGGGATTCAAGATTTTGACAGGTGGCACGGACAACCATCTGATGCTGGTGGATTTGCGCGGCATGGATGTATCTGGTAAGGAGCTGCAGAACCGCTGTGATGAGGTATACATCACCTTAAATAAAAATACCGTTCCGAACGAGCCGAGAAGCCCGTTTGTGACATCCGGCGTGCGTATCGGAACTCCGGCTATCACATCCAGAGGTTTGAAGGAAGAGGACATGCCGAAGATTGCAGAGTGCATCTGGCTGGCAGCAACTGATTTTGAGGCAAAAGCAGAGTATATTCGCGCAGAAGTAACGAAACTCTGCGATAAGTATCCGATTTATGAATAAGGTTTAGAGGCTGAAAGAAACGTTTGACCCCAACATCATGATAATGCCCCTGTGCTGTATTTTTCTGTATGATTTTTTCACACAGATACAGCACAGGGGCATTTTTTGCAGATTGGGAAGAAAGAGCAGGAGGACAAGGAAAAGTTTTAAGAATTTCTGAATAAAAACAAAAAAATATTGAATAACAATAAAAATATATTGAAATTCAGGAAATGAAATGCTATACTACATAAAAAGCAAAAAAGGAGACAGGAGGTTTTTGGGATGAAGTGGTCATTTGGAAATTCAATTTTTTTGACCAAGATAAGTATTGCTGTTTTTTCGGTGGCATATCTGGCTGTAGTGGTGACATGTCCGGTGCTCGTGCGCTGGTTTTTGGCGGTCAGCAGCACAGCGGAGCATATCAATGGAACGTTCTTTATGGCGACGATTTATATGGCAGCAGTGCCGATTGGGATTTTGCTCTGGATGCTGAGACAGCTGATTTCTGACATCGGAAAAGAGGAGATTTTCACATACGAAAATATCCGAAGGCTGCGTGGAATTTCCTGGATGTGCATTTTGGTTGCTGTGATTTGTCTGGTATCAATGGGATATTATCTGTTTTGGGGCGTGATTGGCGCCTGTATGGCATTTATGGGGCTTTTGATTCGGGTAATCAAGAATGTATTTGAGAGGGCAAAACAGCTGAAAGATGAAAATGATTATACGATTTAGGACGGAGAGGGAATTAGAAAAGAGAGAGGAGAGGAAGGAGAGCAGAAGATGGCGATAATTGTCAATTTGGATGTGATGATGGCGAAGCGCAAGATTTCTGCCGGAGAGCTGGCGGAGCGCGTGGGAATTACACCGGCAAACCTTTCTATTTTGAAAAATAATAAGGCGAAGGCGGTGCGGTTTTCCACTCTGGAAGCAATCTGTGAGGTGCTGGAATGTCAGCCTGGGGATATCCTGGAATTTCGGAAGGAGTGATGGAGCGTGGAAGAAAAGAACGATTGCATGAACGAACAAAAAAAGGAAGGCATGGAAGAGAGCGGACAGGAGTGCGTGGAAGAATGTGGGAAAGCGTGTGAGAAGGAGTGCGTGGAAAAAGGTGTGCAGGAATATGGGGAAGCATGTGAGGATGCGGGCTTAGATGAGGAAAAAATACAGAAAGAAGAGAAGAAAGTGCGCAGCAGGCGTTTTGAAAAGGCAGAGTGGTATCTGGCAGGAATATTGCTGGTTGCAGGATGGTTGTATGGAAATCTACTGTTTCCCTCTTCTCTCTGGAGAAAATGTGAGGATGAAGTAGTATTTGTTGTGTTTCATCTGCTGTGTGTCGGCGCTGGCCTGGTTTATATTTCAAAAAAGAAGCAGAAAGCGACAAGGCAATCGTGGCTGTATCTTGGGTTTATTTTGATTTCACTGGTGTGGTTTTTGTGGTTTCCAAATCGTGAGATGTATTTTAGTATGCTGCTGTTTCTGTTTGCCATGTGCGTATATTGGGTAGTGGCGCTGTTTGGAAAACAGTCTGGAAACCAGCTGGATGAGAGGGCGGTGGGAGACTGGCTGAACGCGGTATTTGTGGTTCCTTTTGTGAATTTCTTTCAGAATTTTCTGTGCGTGGGAGACATGTGGATGTATGGGCTGAAAGGGTTCTGGAAGACAGGGGAAAAGAAGACGAAGCACTGGGGAGAGACGGCTTTTGGCGTACTGTTGTCGGTCCCTGTGCTGATGATTGTCATTCCGCTTTTGATGGAGGCGGACCAGAGTTTCCAGGATGCAGTGATAGGAATCTGGGAATGGTTTTTGACAATGGACTTTTTTTATGTGGACATCCAAACTTGGTTTCGATGGTTTGTGGTTCTATTTGTGTGGTGTTATGTGTTTGGCCTGTTTTATGGTACTATGCGGGCAAAGAAGAGGGCAGAAGTAGCGCTAGGGCTGCCTGCGCGGATGTTAGAAGGATTTTTGGCGATGATTGTCCTTGTGTATCTGTTGTTCTATGTCGTGAAATTTGCAGGCATCGGAGAAAGCCTAGGAAAGATAGAGCAGGGAGAGCTGTGGGTCAGCACCTATGCCAGAGATGGATTTTTTGAACTTTGCTGGATTGGAGCAATCAATTTCTGCGTGTTCGTGTTTGCCAGATGGGGGAGCAGTCAAGTAGACAGACATATGAGATGGCTTTTGTGTGCGCTGGGGGCAGAGACAGTCGCATTTGTAGGATTGGCATTCTCAAAGATGCATCTGTATGTTATGACATATGGATGGACATTTAAGCGGCTGTATGCAAGCTGGTTTATGCTGCTTCTTCTGGTGACATTCGGGCTTCTGGTCGGGCAACTTTGGAAAAAATATCATGCAGTGCGGGTTGCGGTCCTGTTTGGGTGTGTGACATTTCTGATGGTAGCATTCGGGCACCCATATGTGTGCTGAACGGCAGCAGGCATGTTCGTTTAACAAAAAGATACTGACAGAAAAAGAAGGCAGAACCTTGATAAGATAGAGTATGGAGGTTCTGCCTTTGTGTATGTTTCTATATAGCGGATACCTGCGCTAACAGGTCTTGTCTGCGTACCATGATTGTATTTGCTTACAGGCTTTTTGAGGCTTTTACAGGGAAGCCAGCCATTCTTTTGCCAGAGAAATCCAAGATTGGCACTGCGGTTCTGCGCGTTCCATATCGGGACCGCTGGTTTCCCTGGTTGCCAGAGACAATCCATGGCGGCCTGTCGGATAGATATGAAGTTCCAGATTTACACCGGCTTTCTCGCAGGCAGCGGCAAAGAGCAGACTGCCCTGTACCGGAACGGCCTGGTCCGTCCAGGTATGCCAGAGGAAGGTGCGCGGTGTCTTTTCGGAAACCTGCTTTTCAAGGGATACAAAGTCTCTCATGTGCTGGTCGTTCACCTGGTCGCCAAGAAGCGCCTCGAAAGAGCCAGGGTGACATTTCTCAGTCGCAGTGATGACAGGGTAGCACAGAAGCATGGCATCTGGGCGAATGTCCTCCGGCTGCAGATGCAGTGCTTTGGAGAGAAAATCGCGGTGCCAGAAAACACCGAGGCTCAGCGCGACATGTCCTCCGGCTGAAAAGCCGCTCACAACGATTTTATCTTTCATTACTTTCCATTCACTGTGTTTCTCGCGGATGAGAGCAACGGATTTTGCAATTTCCATCAGCGCATAGGGAAAGGTGTTCGGTGCCAGACTGTACTCCAGCACAAATGTGTGATATCCCATAGCAAGATATTGAAGGGCGACGGCCTGATTTTCACGGCGGGACAGATGCCGGTATCCGCCGCCTGGGCAAACCAGGACAGCCGGACGCACACGATCGGGGTCCTGCTCGTGGTTCTCCAGAAGATAAGCGGTCAGCATGGCCGGAGCGCCAAAATGTGGTTTTCCGGCTTCCTCCTCTGTGACAGTGATAGGGAATGTTTGAATTTGCATAAGTAAGTCCTCCAAGTCAGTCAAGTATTTTTGTGTAAATTATTTCTGGTCGTGGTACATGGTCTCAATATAAGCGAGAATCAGCGGAGCCACGCCTTTTGCCTCGTTCTTTACAATCGGCTCTCCCATGTAGTAACCGAATGTGCCGTCTCGTTTGTCTTTTCCGCCAAGACCGGCCACCAGGCAGATGCCGCCTAACTGCAGCTCGCCATTCTCTTCGGAGAGATATTTGTCGCAGGTTCCCTTGAATGCCTTCTCGCCGTATGCATAGTAGGATTCATCCAGAATGCCGAGGCGGACGCTCTTCATAATCGCATACGCATAGATAGCGGAACCAGAAGTCTCCAGATAGTTTGGCTCAATGCCGCCCAGGTTGACAAGCTGATACCACATGCCGCTCTCATCCTGGTATTTTAACATTGCATCAATTAATTCCTTATAGATGCGGGTAAGTTCATCGCGCTGTTCTTTGAGGGAGTCCGGCATGATGTCGATGGTGTCAATCAGAGCCATCGCGTACCAGCCGAGTGCGCGCAGCCAGAAGTTGTTGGAGAGTCCGGTCACTTTGTCGCACCAGAAGGATTCTCTGGAATCGTCGTATGCGTGATAGTACAGGCCATTTTTGTCATTTCTCATCAGGCGGTATACATTTAAGAACTGCTGGTAGCTGTCCATGCAGTTCTTGCCGTCATTGTACTCCAGCTCGTACTGCATATAGAATGGCTGCCCCATGTAAAGACCGTCAAGCCAGATCTGGTTTGGATAAATTTTTTTGTGCCAGAAGTTTCCGGTGGATGTGCGCGGCTGTCCTTTGAGCTGGCTGTATACGGTGTCAATCGCTTTGCGGTATTTCTCTTTGCCGGTCAGTTTATACAAGTCAAACAGTGTCTTTCCAGCATTTACGTTGTCCAGATTGTACTCAAGCGGGTTGTAGGATTTGATGCTGCCGTCCTCCTGCACAAAGTAGTCGATAAAATTGTCTGCAAAATCCAGATATTTCTGGTCTCCGGTGATGTGGTAAAGTTCAATGATTGCCTTAATCATACATCCATCAATGTAGTTCCAGGTGGATGGTTTTCCGCTGCGGATTTTCTCAATGTTCCAGATTGGTGCCTGCGGAGTACTCTTGTCCAAGAGCTCGTTGACATAACGGTGTAAAATTTCCATAAATACATACCCTCCATAAAATGTTTTTTGCCGCCGATGTGTAAGCGCTTACATAATTATCCTTATTTTATCATAAATAATGTACAGGGTCAAACGCTAATTGCAAGCCTGCTCTTGTTTTTTTGCATGTGAAATGGTATATTGGTAGGGAGGTGGAAGCCTTAATTTTAGGGAAAGAAATAGAGGGAAGCCAATGAGACCAGAGGAATTTTTGAAAGTTGCAAAAGAACATCCTGAATGTGCATCCGTCACAGTGCCAGCATGTATCCGGTATTGTGAAGCGGTTTGGGACAATGCCTGCAGCCAGTGGCTGCTGGAAGTGGCAGAGAATGCCAGTGTGAAAGAGGGAACAGCCGATGCTCTGTTTTTCGCATGGAAGACCACGAAAGACGCTCGTTATGAAAAAGCCATTTTGGAAGAGGGGAGAAAGGCTTTAGACACTGTGGAGGATTTGGCAGAGGTTTACAAAGTACATCCTTTCTTTATGGCATATGACACTGCATATGCAAAGAAAGAGCATTATGCGAAGGTGGCACAGATTTTTAAATCCATGGACCTGCCCATCGGCTGGAACATGGCGGCGCTTATTGACGTGATTTCTGTGATGTCTCCGGAGATTTACGAGCATTACCGCATGATGCAGGATTTGTTCCGCACAAAAATTAAGGAAGCAGCGGAGAAGGCGGGCGGATTTGAAAAGCTGACAAAGGCAGAGCCTCTTGAGAGAGCGATTGCCGGATATGTGATTTTGCAGGCGTGCGAGAACAGAACGCTTCTGGCAGAGAAGTATCAGGAGTACGGCGTGGCGCTCTGGGAGTCTGTCAAAGATCTGGATGAGGCGTGGAACGGAAGTAATGTGGCACTTCAGAGTATGTGCATGGAACTGTATGCAAAGATTGTGACATTCATGTGAAAGTCTTGTCGAGTATAGAGCAATTTGATGATACCAGGGTCAAAAGGTCAGAAATCCGATGCAAGCTTGCTTGCAAGAGGATTTTTGGCGGTGCCTGCGCTGACGGCGCAAAACGTTTACAGAAAATATAGTGGGAGAACAGGGATGGAAATGAAAGTAATGTGGAAAAACGCCAGATGTGCAGTCCTTGAGATTGCAGACGGCGGAATTTATGAGACAAAAGAGACATATCAGATCATGCTGAATGGCAAGCCATATGGGCAGACAAAGAAAGTCGTTACCAGTCTGTATGGATTGAAGCCAGATACAGAGTACACAGTGCAGATTCAGGGAGAGACAACAAAGGAAACCCTAAGTTTTTGCACAGAGTACGAGTTTGTCACACTGAATGTCAAAGATTTCGGGGCAAAAGGAGACGGGAAGCAGGATGACACGACCTACATCCAGGCAGCGATTATGGCCTGCCCGAAAGACAGCCGCGTGCTGATTCCAGAGGGAACTTACCGAATCCGCAGTCTCTTTTTGAAGGATGATGTGAAAATTGAGCTGGCAAAGGGCGCGGTGCTTTCTGCATACACCGACAGAAAGTTGTTTGCGATTCTTCCAGCGATGATTCAGAGCTATGATGAGACGGATGAGTACAATCTGGGCACCTGGGAGGGAAATCCGCTCCCGATGTTCGCCGGCATTGTCACAGGTATCAATGTAAAAAATGTGGAGATCTACGGCGAGGGCATGATTGAGGGAAATTCCGGAAAAGAAGAAGGAAACTGGTGGTATCAGCCAAAAATCATGAACATTGCGTTCCGCCCGAGAATGATTTATTTGAATCACTGCGAGAATGTTGTGATTCAGGGGATTCAGGTGCAGAACAGCCCAAGCTGGAACATTCACCCGTATTTCTCCGACCATCTGCGTTTCCTGGATTTGAGAATTTTGAATCCGAAAAATTCTCCGAACACAGACGGCCTTGACCCAGAGTCTTGCCGCGATGTGGAATTGGCTGGCATCTATTTCTCGCTGGGAGATGACTGTGTGGCAGTGAAATCCGGAAAGATTTATATGGGCGCAAAGCATAAGAGAGCATCGGAGAATATCCTGATTCATCAGTGCTGTATGAGGGACGGACATGGCTCCATCACCATCGGCAGCGAGATGGCAGGCGGCGTGAAGAAGCTGACAGTAAAGGACTGCCTGTTCCTGCATACAGACAGAGGACTGCGCATCAAGACGAGACGCGGGCGCGGAAAAGACGCGATTATTGAGGACATTCTGTTTGAGAATATTCACATGGACCATGTGATGACACCGTTTGTCATCAACAGCTTCTATTACTGCGATCCGGACGGCCATACCGAGTATGTGCGCACGAGAGAAGCGCTTCCGGTCGATGACAGAACACCGGATATCCGCACTCTGAAATTTAAGGATATTGAGGCCCAGAATTGTCATGTGGCAGCTGCTTATATGTGCGGTCTTCCGGAACAGAAAATCCGCAGAGTGGAGATGGAAAATGTACATGTATCCTACACCGAAAATCCGCAGCCAGGCGTTCCGGCGATGATGGAAGGCGCTGAGGAAGTCACAAAAGTGGGTGTATATGCCTACAATGTGGAAGAGCTGGTGTTAAAGAACGTCACAATTTGCGGTCAGGAAGGCGAGGAGATTATCGCTGAGGGAACCAATGTGATGATACTAGGGTAAAAAGGTCAGAAATCCGATGCAAGCTTGCTTGCAAGAGGATTTTTGACTTTGGAACCCGCCAAAAACATGAATAAGTAGCCATTTTTCAAAGAAAAATGAGCGAATTATTCATGTTTTTGAGGATTGCGGGAGCATATAGTGCGGAGCAATCCGGTATCAAAGGGGTCAAAATACCTTTTGACCCCAACATCATTGATTCGGGAATAAAACACAGGGTTATCCTGTGGGAGTTCCTGTGTCAGAAATACTTTGGTATCGCCAAAACACAGAAAGAAGGAATTTTGATGAAGAGAGAAAAAGTAGAAGATTATGTGAGAAGTATTCCGGATTTTCCGGAGCCTGGCATTATTTTTCGCGATGTGACCACCATTTTGCAGGATCCGGATGGACTTGAGATGTCGATTGACGCCATCTGCAAGATGCTCGAGGGTGTGGATTTTGACGTGGTGGTAGGACCAGAATCCAGAGGGTTTATTTTTGGGGTGCCGGTGGCCTACAAACTGCATAAAGGATTTGTGCCGGTGAGAAAGAAAGGCAAACTGCCATGCAAGACTATTTCCCAGAGCTATGATTTGGAGTACGGCAGTGCAGAGATCGAGATGCATGCAGATTCTATTACCCCTGGACAGAAAGTGGTGATTATTGATGACCTAATCGCGACAGGTGGAACGATAGAAGCCATCATCAAGCTGGTGAAACAGCTCGGCGGCGAGGTGGTGAAGTGCTGCTTTGTGATGGAACTGGCTGGATTGAAGGGAAGAGAAAAACTTTCCGGTATGGATGTGGACTCTGTTATTATTTATGAAGGAAAGTAAAGAAAAAGAATAGAGTATAAAAAAGAAAAGGAATTTTCCCCTCTCGTCAGAGAAAAAATCTGATGAGAGGGGGTTTTTGTTCCACAGAAAAATTTTCCAAGCAGAATTCTGATACGAAAGATGTATAAGAGATAAAGTTTATATGTATGGATAAATTTGTTGGCGCGCTTACTTTTATATAATTGGAGATTATGCATTAAAAATAACGAATAAAAACGTATTTTTTGTACTATTTGGTGAAAGGGACAAGTTTTCAGAAAAAAAGAATGTAAGTGAATGAAAGCGCTTACAATTTCAAGAAAAACGAAAAAACAGGGAATGAAACAAACAAAAAAGATAAAAAAACAGTAATATATTGCAATAAAGTAAAAAAAACAGTAGAAAATACTTAAAATTTGAGATTTAAGATATAAGATTATTACAAAAATAAAATGCAAAATCCTAAAAAAATTGTAAAAAAAATAAAAGCGCTTACATAAAAGTTAAAAGAAAATGTAAGAACTGTCCAAAAAAAATGCGTTTTTTACTTGCAAAAATGATAAAAATGGTATATACTACCTGTCTTTAAGAGTTGAACTCAAAAAATGGTGCTAAACCACAGTTTA
>JAUNGE010000016.1:33236-61094 GCA_030524675.1 bacterium | reverse complement strand
GAACCCACGTATCTAGCTTGGAAGGCTAGTGTTCTACCATTGAACTACACCTGCATCAGTCGGGGTGACAGGATTCGAACCTGCGGCCTCCTGGTCCCAAACCAGGCGCTCTAGCCAAGCTGAGCCACACCCCGTGTGCTGACTTTTTTAATGCTCTTCGCGACACATGCATCATTATATACGATACATTTTAAAATGTCAACACTTTTTTTAATTTTTTTTTTTGCAAAAATCATGTCCTGTTTTACTAACCATTTTGCTGGCTATCTTACTGATTGCGAGCTGTCCTACTGTCACTTTGCCAATTCTCTCAGCATATCCGCATACCAGAACATCACATGAGAAATCCGGTACAATTCTGCCTCTCGACTCACGCTTCTCCACAGCTTTTTATACTGTGCATACCAGGTTTCCAGCCAGGATGCCAGCTCCCAGATTTCTTCTTTCTTGATTTTCCCCATCAATGCCAGTCCAATCTGATTAAAAATAAGAATACCATCCGCAGCAATCTGGTATGCCGCAGCTTTTCTGCGCACAGAAGAATCCATGCTCCGCACGCACAGCGCCAGTTCTTTTTTCTGTGCCTCCAACTTCTGATTTGCCGCAGCCAGCCGTTCATCCAGCCCCTCCTCAAATTCCAATGCCTTTCTGTCCCACTCATAGACCTCGGCATTGTACTCCAGAACCTCCTGATAGATCACAGCTCTGTGCCACGAAAATATAGTATTTTTCGCCATATCTGCTCCGATTCCCACAAACCGCTCCGAGTGGTCCATATATTCCACAACAGAAATTCTGCGGTTCATCTCCTGAAAAGACAGTTCCTCGCTATTCCAGGAAAGACTTGCACCATAAATCATTCCAGGAATACTGAATTCTGGGTGATTGACATGTCCATAATCCCCCCAATCCGTATTCAGCACTCCAACTGCATGATATTTTCTGCCATATGCGCACATTCTGCGGATATTCTCATAAGCATCTTCCAGCTGATTGATAAACTGATTCCATCCGGAAACGCCTGGACACACATATTGGACTGCGCCTGCCTGTGCCAGCTTTCGTATCGAATCCTCACTCTGGTCCGGCATATAGCCCCAGTTCAGACAGATGGTCTCTTTCGGCAATTCATGGATAAACTGAGGGAAACTGCAGATAATATCTCCCCAGAACATCGGAATTTTTCCTTTGGAAACGATAAATTCGCACACCTTCTTCACAAAATCAATGTAAAGTCTGTCCGTTCCCACTTTTTCTGCTGTTTCTTTCGATGCGCCTTTTCCCAAATCAAATGTCTCATCTGCCCCAATATTAAAATATCTGGACGTAAACAGTGCCATGTATTCCTCACAGAGCTTCATGACAAGATTCAGACTTTCTTCGTCCGTGACATTTAAGGTGTGATGACACATTCTGGAATAAAATCCAAATGGCTCTTTTTCTGGGTCCGGCAGCTCACACAGGTGAGAATACGTCTTTGTTCGCAGCAGTTTGTACAGATGCCCGAAACAGGACAAGGATGGCACTAAGTCAATCCCCAGATTCCGGCAGTAAGCATCCAGTTCCAGAATGTCCTCCGCCGTCAGCGGCGTGTCATCCCGCCACATCTCACTCAGGCCCTCAAACAGATAGGTATGCTCGATGTACAGCTGCAGCTGGTTCATCTTATAAAAACTCAATGTATCTGCAAGATGTTTCAAATATTCCAGAGTCGGAATTCTTCCTCTGGTCACATCGTGATAATACCCTCGATTCTTCATATCCGGCGCATCCCACAGATACATTCCAGGAAGCACAGCTCCCTCCTGGCGGATGATCTGTCTGAATGTCTGAATTCCGTACAGCAGCCCCTTTGTTCCAGCGCCTGTGATGTGAACGCCCTGCTGCGAAATCACAATCTCATAGCTCTCCTCATCATCTGCCGGCTGCACTTCGAGAACCACACCTGCACAGGCGGAATGTCCCCTCACAATTTCCGGTCTGCACCCAGCATACTGCTCCATCTCCTTCTGAAGCAGCGCCGCGTGATGCCAGCTCTCCGGCGCACAAGATTCCGAAATCTGAATTTTTCGGTTGTACGCCAGATAACATATCTCTTCTGTAAATACCAATTTCTTTGGTTGCGGTAAAAGATACATCTAACATTCCCTCCTGACTTGCCACCCCGCATATTCTTTGGCTGCGGACAGTTATTTTATCTTCCATAGCAATATAATCTTTCAGAAAAGGGAACTCAGATAATTCTGCGTGAAATGCAGTTCCCCATCTCTATCCAGTTCCAAAATCACATAGGATGGTTTTCGCCCATCCTGGCGCGGAAATGACAGGCTTCCTGGATTGAGCACCAAAACTCCATTCTTCATCTCCCGAAACGGTCTGTGCGTATGGCCGAACATTGCAATATCACAATGGCGGCTCTGCGCCTCTTTTGCCAGCTCGCCCACATCCAGAGACACATTATAATAATGACCATGCGTCAACAGCGCGCGATGCTTTCCAATCGGCACTTCCAGTTCTCTTGGAAGGTCGGAAAAGAAATCATTGTTTCCCAGAATCATGTGAATCACACAGTCCGGCCCTGTCCATTCCCGAATCTGCGTCTCAACCCCCTCACCGTCACCCAGGTGAATCAACATATCAAACGGTTTTACCTTCTCAATCACTTTCTTCAGATTTTCATTTCTGCGATGTGTATCACTCACAACTAAAATTTTCATGCCTTTTTCTCTCCGTACACTTTTTTTAACTCCACCTTCATCGCTTCCAACGCTTTTCCACGGTGGCTGATCTTGTTTTTCTCTTCCATACTCAGCTGTGCAGATGTCTTCCCGAATTCTGGGAGATACAAAATCGGGTCATACCCAAATCCGCCGTCCCCCGCCGGCGCTGCCGCAATCACACCCTCCATGGCACCGCTTGTCTCCAGAATTTCTCCGCTCGGAAGCGCTGCCGCAATCACGCACATAAAACGCGCGCGCCGCTCTTTATCCCCAGTCTCATTGACCCTGGAAATCAGATTCGCATTTTTCAGTTCATACGAAGTCTCCTCGCCCATATACCGCGCAGAATACACCCCTGGCTCCCCATTCAGACAGTCAATCACCAGTCCGGAATCATCTGCCAGAATAATGTCGTTTGGAAGGCATTTATGAATGGCCTCAACCTTAATTTTCGCATTTTCCGCGAATGTCTCCCCATCCTCCACAATCTCAGCTTGTACATTCGCCTCTTTCATAGACAGCACTTCCATGCCGAGATCGGAAAGAATGGCCCGTATCTCTCTCATCTTTCCTGCATTACCTGTTGCAAACACAATTCTCTGTCCCATATCTCTTTTGTCCCTGTTCCTTTCTATCCCCGATTTCATCTTCCCAGATTGTTCTTACTTCTTTTGTCTCTTTTATCTTATCTGATTTTTTCTATTTACGCTTTTACCTTTGTTCTTTTTTTCTCTTTCTTTGTAGGTTTTATTTATGTTCTGTCTGAATTTCTTCTATAGTATATGCCTTCAGACACAAATTGCAGCTCTGTACATTTTCTGCACGCTCCCAATCTTCTCCATTCCAACTCAGATATCCTTCTCCATCTTCAATCTCCGCTCTGATATCTTCCCGCCAAAATTCCACAGCTGCCGCCGCCTGCCCTGAGGGAGCATGCAATTTTACTATCACAGCAAACCGCTCTCCTCTCGAGATTTTCACCTGCCTGTCAAACGGCACTGTACTATATCCCATAAAATCCACGGCCCCCGCTGCCACTCTCTCGTACCCACAAAAATCCTGTTGACCCTCCCAGTCCATCTTTATAAATACTTCATAAGTGCTCCCAGGTTCGAGGACATAAAACCCTGCTGCTGCGAGCCATTCTTCGCGTTCTGCTGTATAAATATTAGAAAACCATATATCTTCCGTGTGGTAGCCAATCTGGCCCATCCACCCGCACGCATCCGTCTCATACAAATGCTGATACCGAAACATCCCTTCTGTGTCGGTTGCCGAATATATCACTGCATACGTTCCAATCACAGTATCCTCATAGGACACATAAAAATACCCATTCTGTCCAAACTGCTCTCCCCAGCTGTTCAGGCACAAAAAAGCCCCATCCGACTCCGGCGGCACTACAAAATTTTCCTTCGGATATGTATCATCCCATCCCAAAATCACAACATCATGGTTTGCACTGTGTTCTTCCAAGCAGCAGTATGCACTGTTTTCCACACAATACCACTTTGACTCCCCGTCACCATTTTCCGGAAAATCACTGTAAAAAGAAGTCTGTACGCTGCCGTAGTTCCACACTGCTTGCTTGATGGCAGAAATATCCTTCTCTTCCAGTACTCGCACCTCCTGCACATGGCATACCACTCCCTTTTCTTCCTCTTTGGTCAGAATCGGCCCTCTCCAGGAGAGCAAATATGCCATAGACATCGTGTAATCGCCGCCGACTTTTCCCTGCAGATACGGACTCCAGTCCTGTGTCAGATGCGACACAGAAAAATCCGCCCGATATTCCGGAAGAAGAGAAATTTCGAGAGCAGACAATGCCGCATATGCCCAACAATTTCCATCCAGACCTTGATTCTTTACATTCGGTGTTTTTCCCTGCTGCCTGGCATCGTACACAGACGGCAACGTTTCCTGCACCATCTGTATCTCTTGCATCTTTGATTTTTCTGACGCCTCAGATACGTCTTCTGCTGCCTCCATGTCCCCTGCTGCCTCTGGTACTTCTTCTGCCGCCTCTGCGTTCTCTGCCTTTTCTGACAGTTTCAGCACTTCCTCTGTCTGCTGTACCAACGATTTTTCCGGCTGTTTTATACCCCATCCCGATTTTAAACTGCAGCCCGACAGCACTGCCAAAACTGCCAGCAGACAAAACCCTTTGTACCAGTACATTCTACTTTTCTGCATACATTTCGCCATCCGGCCTTTTTCGTGCTGGCGGCTTTGGCCCCTGGAACTGATAGAAATAGGTCTTCATCATTCCATTATAAATCTTCCGGTTTTTGTCCGCCTTTCTTCCCAGATACCGCTCTGCATCCTCGTACGCTGTAATCAGATACATCGACCAGGAATCCAGCGCACGGTAGCGCTCACCAATCTGTGTATAGAGCTGCGGTAAGTTTCTCTTTTCCTCGATACGCTCACCATACGGCGGGTTAGTGATGATAAATCCATACTTTTTCGGATGACTCAGCTCTGCCACCGGACGTCTCTGAAAATGAATCAGATGTTCCACTCCCGCTGCCCTTGCATTCGCCCTCGCAGCATTGACAATCTCCTCATCTATATCATATCCCTGAATATCCGTCTGCACGGTATCATCCACCAGGTCATTCGCCTCGTTTACCGCATCATACCACTCTTTTCTCGGAATCAGGTTTGTCCAGCTTTCTGCCAGAAAAGACCGATTCATCCCCGGCGCAATATTGGCTGCCATCATAGCCGCCTCAATCGGAAATGTACCGCTTCCACAAAACGGGTCTACCAGAATTCTGTCACCCTTCCATGGTGTCAGAAGAATCAGAGCTGCTGCCAGAGTTTCCGTAATCGGTGCCTTGCTCGTCAGCGTGCGGTATCCTCTCCTATGCAGAGAATCTCCAGAAGTATCAATTCCAATCGTCACCTGGTCCTTAAATAAAAACACGCGCAGACGAAAGCTGCTGCCGTCCTCGGCAAACCAGCTGATTCCATACTTCATCTTCAGGCGTTCCACCATCGCCTTTTTCATAATTGACTGGATATCCGACGGGCTAAACAGTTTACTCTTTATTGACGAGGCTTTTGCCACCCAGAATTTCCCGTCCTTCGGAATCCACTCTTCCCATGCAATCGCCTTAGTCTTCTCAAACAATTCATCAAATGTCACTGCCCGAAAGCTTCCCACCTTCAGCAAAATGCGCTCCGCACTCCGCAAAAAGATATTGGCGCGGCAGATCGCCTCCGCATCTCCGATAAAAGTGACTCTTCCATCCTCCACCTGGCTGATTTCATAACCCAAATCAATAATTTCCCGTTTCAGCACCGCTTCCAGCCCAAAATGACACGGCGCAATCAATTCAAATGTCTTCAATGGCAATCCCCTTTACCTGTTATTATTATCTGTTATTATCAGCTGCTGTCATTATCTGTTATCAGCTGTTTCTGTCTCCTCTCAGCTGCTGTTATCCGTCACACTCTCTCGTTCTCTCTTATAGTCTTTTATGCTCTTTTCTTCTAAACAGACATGCCCGCTGGCGCAGGCACCGCCATGCATAAAAATCAGATAACTTCGCGCTTTATAACATGCTTTTCAAAGTCATAAATCGTAAATACAGTCTCATCCAGAATCGCATAAGTTGCCGGATTTCCTCCCTTAGGAATTGACACAGAACCAGGATTTAAAATCCAGTGTCCATTCACCCTGTCTGCGCGCAGAAGATGCGTATGCCCGTGTACCAGAATATCACCTTCCTGCATCGGCGGCAAAACATTCTCATTGTATACATGCCCATGTGTAGCATACAATGTCAGCCCATTCAGCGCCAGAAGCGCATAATCCGCCAGCACAGGGAACTCTAAAACCATCTGGTCCACCTCTGTATCACAGTTTCCACGCACACAGTATATCTCATTTTTGATAGCATTCAGCATAGCAATCACTTCCTTCGGCGCATATTCCCTCGGCAAATCATTGCGCGGACCATGGTACAGAACATCTCCCAGAAGAATCAATCTTTTAGCGCCGGACTCCTGATAAGCTTCCAGCATTTTTCTGCAGTAATATGCAGACCCATGAATATCGGATGCAAACATGTACTTCATATTTTTAAACCTCTCTTCAGTCTTTTACAATACTGTCTTTTTTTGCAAACAGCCCATTGCTCCATTTTATCAATGGTTCTATTCTATAGCGAAGGAAGGCTTTCTGTCAATCCATTCTTGACCGTTTCTCTCATAAGTTTCCCATTGTTTTCTAAACAGTTTTTCAATGGTTTTCAATGATTTCCTGTCATTTTTCCACAACTTCCACAGCATTTTCAAAGGAAACGCCCAGGCAGAAAAGCATTTTTCTTCTCTGTCTGGGCGTTTCCCCTATTTCTTCTACCTCTCAATATACCACTTTTATTACTTTTTTCCAGGAATACTCATAATTTTCATTGTTCGAGCATCCTGTTTTTACACAATCTCTTCAACAGTATCTTTACGCTTATCGGGAAACACCGTTTCTGCTGCTGTTCTCAATTCCGTAATTTTTGCTGTTGTTCTCGCTCTTGTTCTCACTTTTGTTTCTGCTGGTATTTTCACTTCTGTTTCTGCTCGAATTCTCAGAACCGGAATTCTTGCTGCTGTTTCTCTCTCTGCAATTCTGCTCTCTGCAGTCTCTTTCTCTACAATCGGTTGTTTCGTTATAATTGTTATTTTTGCTGTTCATTTGATAACCTCCTATCAACCATTCTTTGTTACATTCGTTAGTATGGCTCTATTCAGATAAAATATACAGCACCCTGACAATGAAAAATTTTACAAAAAAATATGTAAAAAAACTCTTGCTTTTTTGATAAGTATTTCGTATACTTATAGTGCGAAGAAGTTGTTACTTCTTCGCTCCCTTATTAATTATTTATACTCCCCTCATGAAACCGTCAGATAGCTCCCCTATCTGGCGGTTTTTACCATTATAGAAAAAATCCTCTCCGCCATTCTCGGCAGAGAGGATTTTTTTCTAAAATATATCCCTTTTTTAATCACCCAGTACGTTGCGAATCGCAACTGGCGTGCGGTAATTCCATGGTGAAGTCTTAATGCCTGTCCGCTCTGTGGAGGCATGTACAACTGTTCCGTTTCCAATATACATGGCTACATGATTGATTCTCTTTCCAGAGCCATAAAAAATCAGGTCTCCTGGACGCATCTCATCTGCACTGACAGCTTTACCCTGGCTTGCCTGGGTGGCAGCGGAACGATTCAAACCCACTCCTGCACCATTCCGTAAAATATATCTGGTAAATCCAGAACAATCCACACCAGTGTGCGGGTCATTTCCTCCATACACATAACGTCCGCCTAAAAACTGAAGTGCATACTCCACAAGACTCTGTCTTCTGCTCTCACTCTTCTTCTTCGCAATCTCCTCTGCAGATTCCTCCTGCACGCTCTCTACAATCGTAAAGTCCTCATTTCCATCTATGTATCCGGTTCCAGCCGCTCCTGTCACCTTAATCCAACCGCTCGGTGTTGTCATTTCTATCTGATAGATACTATCTTTCTCTAAAGTAGCAATCACCTCTGCTTCTGCATAGCTCTCGCCATACAGTACAATATCGTCTGCATCGACTTTGACCAACATCTGAGTGGAAGTCTCACATGTTCCTGATGTCCCTGTCTGGTCCGCCAAAACCTCTTTCGGCTGTACCAGAATCAGCATCCCGCAGAGGGTCATCCAGCCTGCCGCTTTCAAAAATTTCTCTATCATTACAATCTCCCATCTTTTTATTTACTATTTCTTTTCGATTTGTTACAAAGTTATTAAATTTATTACGTGATTATTATATTTCTTCTTCCCCAGTTTGTCAACCTTTTCTCCTCTGTTAATTATTAAGAAATTATGAATTTATTCAACTTTTTCGCATTTTTCTTCCTGTTTTTGTCTATATTTGCGAATTATGGAAATTTTTTCATCGAAAGTGCTCAGGAAAGCAGACGTTCCGGCCTCCCAAAAAACTGCTTTCATGCATCAAAAACCCCGCCGCAGATGTCTTTCACACAACATCCACAGCGGGGTTTAACTCTTCCCATGTTTCTACTTCAGGTGGCCTGTCACCGTTGCCTCGAATTTCGGATAAAAATATAGATAATCCATATGATAATCAGCGGCCACGCAAACCGCATCACCAGCGAAAAAATACCGCCAACCACAGTGAATACTACCCACATTACTACAAACAGCAGGATAATTCCCGCCATCCTCCAGTACCATTTACTGAAGTCAATATATCGAAATTTTGACCGTTCCTCATAAGAGCCTCTGCCAGTGTAACCATCGTCCGCCTTCGGCTCACTGTAGCCGTAGCTGCTTTCCTCATAGCTCTCATAGCCCTCAAATCCCTGGTTCTCTGCACTCTGCGGGCAGGCATCTATAATCGTTTTTGCGATTAATCTGGGATCTCCCAGTTCCGCAAGGATTTCCTCTTCCTCTCTGCCTTTCGCTTCCTCTTCCCGCAGATATCGCTTGTAATATTCAAGATTTTCCCAAATCACATCTGGCGGAACTTCCCCTTTTAAGGCATCCGACAACAATGTGATAAATTCCTGTTTCTCCATTCGCACCTCCAGTATCACTCTCTGCGTTTCATGTTTACTATATCACAAGCGCAACTATCCCACAATCTCTTTTCTACTCTTTTTTCTATTCTTCTTTTATTCATTCTTTCTCTTTGTCTTCTCTTTTAAAAGACCTCTCCGATATGCTGTCACAAGTTCCTTCAAATCCTCAATCCGCCCTTTCAGTTCCACACCCAGGTCCGTATCCGCCACCATCATGCGGTTCGTCATCTTCTCCACAATCTGCACTTTCGGCGTATTCTCCTGGTCTGGCTGGAACGGCTTATGTTCTGCCAACGCCAGGTGTCTGGAATTGTAAATCAGCGTGTACCCCGCAATCCCCGTCTTTGCCTGGTATGCCTTGGACAGGCCGCCGTCAATGATAAACAGCTTTCCGTTTGCTTTCACCGGTGTCTCACCATCCTTAATCTTCACCGGCACATGGCCGTTGATGATGTGCGACCCGTGCAGAGGCAGCCCAAACTCCTCCAGAATCTTATTGCAGTACTCTTCTTTCACACTGAGCTGATAGTACGGATTCAAAACCTCTTTTCCCACTGCCTTATCCGCAATAAAATAGTGCTCAAACGTCGTCATCTTGTCTTTGCCGTACACCGGAGACTTGGAACCACACCACAGATACCACATGAAATCCGTTGCGCGCTCTTTTCCCTCATCCTTTGATTTCAAGAAATACGCATCCTTGACTCTCTGCTCAATCTTATCCATCAGTGCTTTTCCCGCATACGCCTCACCATCAAGGTACAGGCAGTCAAACTCGCCATCCTTTGTCATAGGAATACATCCATGGTACAAAAGATTGGAATTGTAGCACTTATACAAACCGCCGTTGGAATACAAAAACTTGATATGCTTGTGAAGCAGTTTATTGTGCTTGAAAGAAAGCGCAAAATTCTGCATCAGCTCATCTTCCTCCGGAGTCAGTTTCAGAGGGTCTTTCGGGTCCACAGTCGGGAAATTCATATCTAACATCGGATATTCTTTATCGCCGACCTTGACTGTTCCCTTCTCATAATCAATATTTTCCAGCAGAATCCGGTCATTCATCTCATATCCTGGATGGCGCTTGATAATCTGCCCTTCCACCTTAAACTGAATGATAGCAATCGCCTTGTGCATCTTTGCGGCCAGACCTGGGTCCACCGCATCGTAGATATTTTCATCCAAAATATGCGGGACAAACCGCTCACACGGGTCATTCCGGTACACACTGGCGGCAAACATCGAGAGCGAGCGCAGGTTGATACCATAGCCTTCCTCCAAAACGTCAAAACTGTTGTAGCTGATAGCAATGCGCAGGACATTGCAGATACATGCCAGATTTCCTGTCGCTGCTCCCATCCAGGAAATATCGTGATTTCCCCACTGAATATCCACATCATGGAAATGCATCAACTCTTCCATAATAATATCCGCTCTTGGACCTCTATCAAAAATATCTCCGATAATATGCAGATTATCAATCGTCAGATTCTGAATCAGTTCACACAGCGCCACAATAAATTTGTCCGCAATTCCGCTGTCAATAATCGCGTGGATAATCTCGGAATAATACACTTTCTTATTCTCGTCATTATAATCCACATGCAGAAGTTCATCAATCGCATAGGCAAAATCCTGCGGCATTTTCTTCCTCACCTTGGAACGACTGTACTTAGAAGAAACTTCTCTGCAAATTTGCACTAGGCGGTACAGAGTGATTCTCTTCCAGTCCTTCGTCGCCCTTCCCTCCGCTTTCATGCGGTTTAAAATCTTATCTGGATAATAAATCAGATTCGCCAACTGCACCTGCTCATCCTCAGGAATAATATTTCCGAATGTCTCCTCAATTTTTTCACGGATAATACCAGAAGAAGAGCGCAGCAGATGAATAAATGCCTCATACTCTCCATGCAGGTCACTAAAAAAATACTCGGTTCCCTTTGGAAGACCGCAGATGGCAGTCAGATTTATCATCTCACTCGCTGCCGCCTTCACAGTCGGGTATTCCCTCGTCATCAACTTCAAATAATCCAAATCCCTCATAACACTAAATACCTCTCATTTCCCTTTTTTTCCTTCCAGCCCGTCTGTCAATTCCTTTTCCAGCCCTTCTGTTTTCCAGACTGTTTTTCCCCCTTTGAGACAGTAACCCATACACAGTCTATTATGTATTCATTGTAACATAAGAAACCGGAAAAGGAAAGAATCTTGCTTATTTCTCACAGTCCAGCCGGACTCCGTCCAAAAATGCAGCTTTCCCGTTTTCCGCAAACAGAGCAAACAAGGTTCCAGTAAACGTCATGGTATAGGTTCCCTCTGTGCAAAGTCCCGCATTCAGACCGCTTCCGATACATTGCCATGTCCCGCCAACAGACGTCTTCTCCTCCCATTTTTCACCTTCTATGCTTCTCTCTTTCTCAATCTCATACACATCGCCGATTTTCGCAGCCGCTTCTGGTATTTCCTCTGCAATTTTGTCAGTACCAGCCCACATCCGGCAGAAAAACGCATATTTCTCTCTGTCCGTGCGAATCTGCAGTTCCACAGCTTCTGTTCCCTCCGGCACCGGCACCTTGGCAAGAGCCACTCCCATATCATGAATATGCTTATAAAATCCCACAAACATTTCACCGTCACAGTTAGAAACAAAAATATCATAGTGATAATCATTATTATAGTAAGCGGAAATACCTGCACGAGCTGCCGTAAAACCACGCAGACTGACTTTGGCTGTCACCCTCGTCTCAAAATCCGGCTGCCGGAAACTGATGATAGTCGGTGATGCGCCTGGTTCATTTATGGTGACATCCGTTCCATCCAGTGTCAGAACCCGATTTTCACAATCCTGTCCGTAATTTTGCATCCTCGGATTTCTGGTGAACATGACATTATATGAAGAAATCGGCTGCGCAAAATCCAGATACATGGAAAAATTCTGCTCTCTTATCGGCTCTCCTGGAAGCATTCCTTCCTCTTCCAACTCCACATAACCGTCTTTTCCGATAACTGGCCAGCCATCCTTCCACTCTACCGGAGCGAGAAATGTCTCTCTTCCCAGGTTGTGAAGCAGTGCATGGCTGAAATTGCGGATTCCCAAAAAGACGGCCCACCAGTTTCCATTCGCATCCTCCACCAGGTCCGCATGGCCGGTCGCCTGGATTTCATGGCCTTTTCTCTGGCTGTGACAGAGAATCGGATTGTATGGGCATGCCTCATATGGCCCCCAGACAGAGCGAGCCCGCGATACCACCTCATGATGGCCATACTCTGTGCCTCCCTCCGCATTCATCAGGTAATACCAGCCATCCTTTTTATACATATGCGGTCCTTCCGCACACTGGCCGCCGCATCCGGTGCTCAAAATCCTCTTTTCGGACAAAATCTCCCCTGTATACGGGTCAATCACAAAGCCTACCAGCCCGCGCACCCCATCGACAAATCCTGTGGAACAATAATAACAAGTTCCGTCGTCATCCCAGAACAGAGATGGGTCAATGCCTCCCTGGTCAATCCAGTGCGGTTCTGACCATCCTTTCCTGACATCATCTGTGTGAACCACAAAGTTTCCCTTATGTGTCACATTCGTCGTAATCATAAAAAAGGTCCCCTCATGATAGCGGATTGTCGGCGCGTAGATGCCGCCAGAATTGCGGCAGCCCTCCAGATACAGTTGACTCTCTCTCGTCAGCGCATGTCCGATAAGCTCCCAGTTCACAAGATTGGTGCTGTGATAAATCGGAACACCTGGGAAAAATTCAAACGTGGAATTCACCAGATAAAAATCATCTCCCACCCGACAAATGCTCGGGTCAGGACTGTAACCAGGAATAATCGGATTTTTAAATTTCATGTCTTTCTCGTCTCCATTCTGCTGTCTTTATATTTCGTTTTTTCTGTTTTTCTCGTTTTTTCTGTTTTATTTTTATTGTATTCTATTTTTCCTATCTATGGAATCAAAAACTCACCAAGACTGGTCTTTCCTCCAAAGTCTCAGTGAGTCTTCCAAACATTTCCTATACTTTTTTGAATCTACTCAGCATTTCATCTGTCCAATGGATGAATAAACAGCCCACTGCGCAGCTTCGGCTCGAACCAAGTTGATTTCGGCGGCATCAAAAGACCCGCATCTGCGACGGAAAACAACTCATTCATCGAGGTCGGATACATCGAAAAGGCCACAGCCATATTTTTTTGCTCCTCGTTCACCCGTCGCTCCAGTTCCTCCAAGCCTCGGATTCCCCCGATAAATTCGATTCTTTCATCCGTCCTCGGGTCAAAAATTCCAAGAACCGGCTCCAAAAGTGCATCCTGAAGAATCGACACATCGAGTCCTTTCACCGGTTCACTGCTTCTCACCGCCTCTTTTGCCGTGAGGCAATACCAGCATCCATCCAAGTACATGCCGAATGTTCCTTTTTGCTTTGGTGAGAACGCCGCATGTCCCATCTCCTGCACCATAAAATTCTCAGAAATCTTTTCCAAAAACTCTGCTTTCTTCAGCCCATTCAGGTCTCTCACCACGCGATTGTACGGAAAAATCTTCAATTCTTCATCCGGAAACAGGACAGAAAGAAACATATTGTAGGGTTCTTCCCCCGTCCATCCAGGATTTTCCTTCCGTCTCATAAGCCCCACTTTCACCGCAGAAGCTGCTCTGTGATGCCCATCTGCGATGTATGTCGCCGGAATTGCCAGAAATGCCTCTTCCAGAGCCTTTGTTGCCTTGACATTCTCGATTTTCCACACGGTATGCCCGATGCCGTCCTCCGACACAAAGTCATACAGCGGAGTTTTCTGCATCTCAGCTCTCAAAATACTGCGAATGGTGTCATCTGCGCGGTATGCCAGGAAAATAGGCCCCGTCTGCGCATTTACCGTGTCTACATGACGAATTCTGTCGATTTCTTTGTCCTCTCTGGTGTTTTCATGCTTTTTCACCACACCATTCACATAATCATCCACAGAGGAACACGCCACCAGTCCAGTCTGCGCGCGCCCATCCATCACCAGACGGTAAATATAATACGCCGCCTGCTCATCCACCACAAATGTGCCATCCTTCACCCGCGCATCCAAAAGCTCTTTCGCCTTCGCATACGCCTCGTCAGAGTACATGTCAAACTCATCCGCAAACTGCGTCTCCGGACGGTCAATATTCAGGAAAGACAGCGGTTCTGCCATCGCTGCCACCTTCGCTTCTTTCCGGCTGTAAACGTCATAAGGCAGCGCCGCCACTCTTGACACCACTGCCTCTGCCGGACGAATACATAAAAACGGTTTCACTTTCGCCATAAGACACCCTTTTTCTGTTTCAATCCATCATAAAACCTGCTACTTGTCACTTTTGAAAGAAAAAGTCCAGCCAGGTCTTTTATTACTGAATCACTCTCACTCTGAGCACGCCATCAATGGCCGCCAGCTTTTCCTGCAGTTCTGCTGCTACCTTTGCCTCCAAATCCAGCAGCGTGTAGGCATATTTATCGCGGCTCTTATTGGTCATATCCGCAATGTTCATGCCTGCTGCCGCGAGAACACCTGTAATCTGTCCAATCATATTCGGCACATTTCTATGTAACACTGCTACACGGCTCTCATTCTTCAGCACACCCATATCACAGTTCGGGAAGTTTACAGAATTGCGGATATTTCCGTTTTCCAGATAATCCATCAGCTCTTTGACTGCCATCACTGCACAGTTGTCCTCAGACTCCTCCGTGGAAGCGCCCAGATGCGGGATTGCAATGACATTCTTCATCTGCACTGCCTTCGGGTTCGGGAAATCTGTCACATATCTTGCCACTTTTCCGCTCTCCAGCGCTGCTGCCATCGCATCATCATCCACCAGAAGGTCTCTGGAGAAGTTTAAAACCACAACGCCGTCCTTCATCTTGTTAAGGGTCTCCTCACAAATCATATGCTTTGTCGCATCCATCAGCGGCACATGAACGGTGATATAATCGCACTCTGTGTAGATGGTATCTGCGGATGTGATGTGCTTTACATCTCTGGAAAGCATCCATGCTGCATTGACAGAGATATATGGGTCATATCCGTACACATCCATTCCCAGAGCAGCAGCAGCATTCGCCACCTCTGCGCCGATTGCGCCAAGGCCAATCACGCCAAGCTTTTTGCCCTTGATTTCTCTTCCCGCAAATGCCTTTTTGCCCTTCTCAACCGTCTTTGCGATGGCCGGATCATCTTTTACTGTCTTGCACCACTCGATACCGCCGACGATATCTCTGGAAGCTAACAGCAGACCAGCTAACACCAGCTCTTTTACGCCGTTCGCATTGGCACCTGGTGTGTTAAACACAACAATACCGTTTTCTGCACATTTTTCCAACGGAATGTTGTTCACTCCAGCTCCGGCTCTTGCCACTGCCAGAAGCGTCTTTGGCAGCTCCATCTCATGCATCACTGCACTGCGGACCAGAATCCCCTCTGCCTTTGCTGCGTCATCTGCGATTGTATACTCCTCAGTCAATAAATTTGTTCCCAATTTTGAAATTGGGTTCAGGCAATGAATTGTTTTCATTCTGTTCTCTCCTTCCCCTCGCCGCTCTCTGCCTTTCCGTCAGCAGATATGCCTGCATATTGCATGTTCGCGTTCCCTGCCACTTTTTACAGGTTCTTCTCCTCGAACTCCTTCATAAAGGCAACCAGCTTTTCCACGCCCTCAATCGGCATTGCATTGTAAATGCTGGCTCTCATGCCACCCACGGTTCTGTGTCCTTTCAGGTTCACAAATCCAGCTGCTGTCGCCTCTTTCACAAATTTCGCATCCAGGTCAGCATCGCCTGTCACGAATGGCACATTCATCAGAGAACGGTCCTCTTTCACTACAGTTCCCTTAAACAGTTTGCTCTGGTCCAGGAAATCATAGAGAATTTTTGCCTTCTTCTCATTGTACTCCTTCATGGCAGCCAGACCGCCCTGCTTCTTCAGCCACTTAAATACCTTGCCGCAGATATAGATGCCGTATGCAGGCGGAGTATTGTAGAGAGATTTTGCATCTGCATGAGTCTTATACTGCATCATGGTCGGAGTGCCTGGAAGCACATCCTCAGAAATCAAATCCTCGCGGATAATCACAATCACAACACCGGCCGGTCCGACGTTCTTCTGTACGCCGCCATAAATCAGGCCGTATTTTGTCACATCCACAGGTTCAGAGAGGAAACAGGAAGAAACATCTGCTACCAGAGTTTTTCCTTTGGTATTTGGCAGTTCTTTAAACTTTGTTCCATAAATGGTGTTGTTCTCGCAGATATATACATAGTCTGCATCCTCAGAAATCGGCAGGTCAGAGCAATCAGGAATGTAGGAAAACGTCTTGTCAGCGCTGGACGCCACTGCGTTTACAGTACCATATTTTTTTGCTTCCTGGTATGCCTTCTTTGCCCACTGTCCTGTGATAATGTAATCCGCCACCTTATTTTTCATCAGATTCATAGGAATCATGGCAAACTGCAAAGATGCACCGCCCTGCAAAAACAGTACCTTATAATTGTCCGGAATCCCCATCAGCTCTCTGAGGTCCGCCTCTGCGGTAGTGATAATCTCCTCATATGCCTTTGAGCGGTGGCTCATCTCCATAACGGACATGCCCGTGCCCTTGTAATCCAACATCTCCTCTGCAGCCTCTTTTAAGACCTCCTCCGGCAAGACAGCCGGACCTGCTGAAAAGTTATACACTCTGCTCATAAATTCTTCCTCCCTTTTTTATCATCATGGACTGACTCAAATCCCCTGTCTGCTCTTCTCTCGTATCTTAACTCTCATATCTTAAGAAAACGCGCCGCATCTTCATGCTCTCTGCAAATATCCAGGCGCATCCGCGACAGTCCATATTTTCAGCCGCTGCCCACAGCAAAGAAATCTCCCAAGGCAGCAGCTGTTCCTCCCACTTTTTAGCGGATTTCACTGGAAGACTTGATCTCCAAATCCGTCTCGTCAAATGCATCCGCAATCGGCGCCCCTGGCGAAACCATCGGGAACACCTTGTCATCGCAATTAATCTGGCACTCAATCACAACCGGAATATTCAGCTCCATCGCTTCCTTCAGAGCCGGCTCTAATTCTTCCTTCTTTGTGACGCGGTACGCTTTTGCACCCATCGCCTCTGCCAGCTTCACAAAATCCACATAGTCATTTAATACGGTATGCGAATAGCGCTTTCCATAGAACAACGTCTGCCACTGACGAACCATACCCAGCACATGGTTGTTGATAACCACCTGGATAATCGGAATGTTGTAGCGGGTCGCTGTCGCAATCTCGTTCATGTTCATGCGGAAACAGCCATCACCTGCGATGTTGATGACCGTCTTATCCTTGCAGCCCATCTTTGCACCGATGGATGCACCGAGGCCATATCCCATGGTTCCCAGACCGCCGGATGTGATAAAGGTACGCGGCTTTTTATATTTATAATACTGAGCGGCCCACATCTGATGCTGTCCAACCTCTGTTGTAATCACGGCATCGCCCTCCGTCAGCCTGTCAATCGTCTCCATGATAAACGGACCAGTCAAAACATCCTTGTTGTAGCGCATCGGGTACATATCCTTCATGCGCTCGATATGAGCAATCCACTCGTCATGATTCATCGGGTCCAGGCGGGCATTCAGACGGCGCAGAACAATCTTTAAATCACCGATGATGCTCGCGTCAATGCGAATATTTTTGTTAATCTCCGCCTCATCCACATCGAGCTGAAGAATCTTTGCATTCTTCGCAAATTTCTTTGCATTTCCCACAACACGGTCACTGAAACGTGCGCCCGCTACAATCAGCAGGTCGCTCTCAGTCACGCCGAAGTTGGATGTCTTTGTTCCATGCATACCAATCATGCCCGTATACAAAGCATCCGTGCCGTCAAATGCACCTTTTCCCATCAGAGTATCGGCCACCGGAGCCTGGATTTTTCTCGCAAATGCGCGGATTTCATCGGCAGCATCCGCAATCACAGCACCGCCTCCAACTACGAGAAATGGCTTTTTCGCCTTGCGAATCATCTCCACAGCGCGGTCCAAATCTTCCTCTGTGATACTCTCTGTCTGTCTCACAATCGGCTCTGGCTCCACGAATTCATACTCGCATGTCGCAGCCGTCACATCTTTTGTGATATCGACAAGGACCGGACCTGGTCTTCCTGTCATCGCAATCTGGAATGCGCGGCGCAATGTACTTGCCAGTTTCTTCACATCTTTTACGATAAAGTTGTATTTGGTAATCGGCATCGTCACGCCAGCAATATCAATCTCCTGGAAACTGTCCTTTCCAAGAAGATTCACCGCCACGTTGCAGGTGATCGCAACCATCGGAACAGAATCCATGTAAGCTGTCGCAATACCAGTTACCAAGTTCGTCGCACCTGGGCCGGAAGTGGCCATACAAACGCCGACCTTTCCGGTTGCTCTCGCATATCCGTCCGCTGCATGGGCAGCGCCCTGCTCGTGAGAAGTCAAAATATGTGTAATTTCGTCCTGATGCTGATAAAGCGCATCATAAATGTTTAAGATTGTTCCGCCTGGATATCCAAATACGGTATCCACGCCCTGCTCTTTCAGACACTGTATTACAATCTCGGAACCTGTTAAAACTTGCATATCATACCTCTTCCTGTCTATTTTTTCGGGTTCTATTTAAGTTCTGTTTTATACTCTATCCGCATATCTCATTTCTTCGGAATTTCAAGAACAGCTCCGCGGTTTCCACTTGTCACCATAGCAGCATATCTTGCCAGATAACCGGTTGTCACCTTTGGTTCTCTCGGCTGCCATTTTGCCTTTCTGGCCGCCATCTCCTCATCGGACACTCTGACATTCAGTTTATTTTCATTGATATCAATCTCAATGATATCGCCCTCTTCTACCAGAGCAATCGGGCCGCCCACAGCCGCTTCCGGTGATACATGGCCGATGGATGCGCCTCTGGATGCGCCGCTGAATCGTCCGTCTGTAATCAGGGCAACGGTAGAGCCTAATCCCATACCGGCAATCGCGGAAGTCGGGTTTAACATCTCTCTCATGCCAGGGCCGCCCTTCGGGCCTTCGTAGCGGATAACCACCACATCGCCTGCCACAATCTTGCCGCCCTTGATGGCCGCAATCGCATCTTCCTCGCAATCGAAGACTCTCGCCGGACCTTCATGCTTTAACATCTCTGGTGCCACTGCAGAACGCTTTACCACTGCGGTATCTGGCGCCAAATTTCCCTTCAGAACAGCGATGCCGCCTGTCTGGCTGTATGGATTTTCCACCGGACGGATCACTTCCGGATTCAGATTGATGCAGTTCTTGATATTTTCACCGACAGTTTTTCCTGTGACAGTCATGCAGTCCAGATTCAGCAGGTCTTTCTTTGCCAGCTCGTTCATCACTGCATATACGCCGCCTGCCTCGTTTAAGTCTTCCATATAGGTCGGACCTGCCGGCGCCAGATGACACAGGTTTGGTGTTCTTGCGCTCATCTTATTGACAAGTTCCATATCCAGGTTCACACCCGCCTCATGTGCAATCGCCGGAAGATGCAGCATGCTGTTTGTGGAGCATCCCAGCGCCATATCTACAGTCAACGCATTCAAAAATGCCTTCTCTGTCATAATATCTCTCGGGCGGATGTTCTTCTCGTACATCTCCATCACCTTCATGCCAGCATGTTTTGCCAACTTGATGCGCTCAGAGTAAACGGCCGGAATCGTACCATTTCCGCGAAGTCCCATACCCAATGCTTCTGTCAGGCAGTTCATGCTGTTTGCGGTGTACATACCGGAACAGGAACCGCAGGTTGGGCAGACTTTATTCTCAAACTCTGTCACTTCTTCCTCTGTCATGGTTCCGGCTGCATAGGAACCAACTGCCTCAAACATACTGGAAAGGCTTCTCTTGCGGCCATGTACATGGCCTGCGAGCATCGGACCGCCGCTGACGAACACGGTCGGCACATTGACTCTGGCTGCCGCCATCAAAAGTCCAGGCACGTTCTTATCACAGTTTGGAATCATAACCAGGGCATCAAACTGGTGCGCAGTAGCCATACACTCTGTGGAATCTGCAATCAGGTCTCTGGTCACCAGAGAGTATTTCATACCGATATGTCCCATGGCGATACCATCGCACACAGCGATTGCCGGAAATACAATCGGAGTTCCGCCTGCCATCGCCACGCCCAGCTTTACGGCCTCTGTAATCTTATCCAGGTTCATATGGCCTGGAACAATCTCATTGTAGGAACTTACAATACCAACCAGCGGTTTTCTCATCTCCTCTGCCGTCATGCCCAGTGCATTGAACAGAGAGCGGTGAGGCGCCTGCTGCATACCTGTTTTTACATTATCGCTCTTCATGATACTTTCTCCTCCACTATTCTATCTATTATGGCTGTCATGCCAGACACAGCAGACAGCCGTTTTTTATTATCACTTATACGATGTTGGGGTCAAAAGGTATTTTGACCCCTTTGATACCGGATTGCTCCGCACTGCGTGCTCTCACACTTCTCAAAAACATTCATAATCCGCTCATTTTTCTTCGAAAAATGGCTACTTATTCATGTTTTTGGCGGGTCCCAAAGTCAAAAATCCTCTTGCAAGCAAGCTTGCATCGGACTTCTGACCTTTTGACCCTGGTATCACTTATATTCTTGCACAGATGGCATCGCCCATCTCGGCGGTTCCCACCTTGGTGCAGCCCTCGGACATAATATCCACAGTGCGGATACCGTCTGACAGCACTTTCTGCACAGCTGCCTCCACTGCATCTGCCTCCTTATCCAAATCGAAGGAGTAGCGCAGCATCATCGCTGCGGACAGGATGGTTGCGATTGGGTTTGCAATATTCTTTCCTGCGATATCCGGTGCAGAGCCATGGCTCGGCTCATAGAGGCCGAACTTTCCTTCGTTCATGCTCGCAGAAGACAGCATACCAATGGAACCGGTAATCATGCTGGCCTCGTCGGATAAGATATCGCCGAACATATTCTCTGTCAGAACCACATCAAACTGCCCTGGATTCATAACCAACTGCATTGCACAGTTGTCAACCAGCATATGTGTCAATTTCACTTCCGGATAATCCTTCGCCACTTCCTCGACCACTTTTCTCCAGAGGCGGGAAGAATCCAGCACGTTCGCCTTATCCACGCTGATGACGCTCTTTTTGCGCTTCATCGCAATTTCAAATGCCTTGATGGCGATTCTTCTGATTTCATTTTCATTGTAGGTCAGAGTATCCACGGCCGTCATCACGCCGTCAATCTCTTTTGTGTAGCGCTCACCAAAATACAGGCCGCCTGTCAGCTCACGCATAATCACCATGTCAAATCCGTCGCCGATAATCTCTTTCTTCAATGGGCACGCACCCGCCAGCTCATGGTAAAGGTATGCCGGACGAATGTTGGCAAACAGTCCCAGACCCTTTCTGATGGCCAGAAGGCCGGCCTCCGGACGCAGGTTCGGAGCTACATCGTACCAGCGGGAATTTCCCACATTGCCGCCCACAGCGCCAAGAAGAACAGAGTCGCTCTTTCTCGCAGTTTCCAGCGCTTCCTCTGTCAGCGGCACACCGTATGCGTCGATCGAGCATCCGCCCATCAATACTTCCGTATAGTGAAAGGTATGTCCATACACTTCCCCGACCTTATCCAAAACTTTTTTTGCTTCACGAACGATTTCCGGTCCGATTCCATCTCCTGGAATGACAGTAATGTTATATTCCATTTCAAACAATCTCCCTCAAAAATAATATTTCTATCCATGTTTACAGCCAATTTCACGCAGGAACTGCGTATACTAACGTGTTTCTCTCTATAGTAGACCATTTTCTTAAATATTTCAATTATTTTTATATACAAGTTTGGAATTCTTGTCATGAATAAAAGTTATAGTAACATGTTCTGTTCCAACTACCGGACATAACGGCCCAAAAATCTCCCTGCATGGAGACTGGGACTTTCATAGTAACAAAAAAGACCACGCTGCCAGTGTGACATTGTAGTCCCTTTGTCTTTCTTATTTTGCCCTGATACTTTGTTTCCATCCTCGCTCGGTGCTCTCACGAAATGCGACGAACTTTTAAACCACAGCAGCAAAATACCTGCATGGCATTATGCCTGGTCCGGTTTCTCCACTCTGGCAATCGCTTTCTTGTCCATCGGGATACGGCAGTGTCTGTCTCCGCCGAACTCCAAAATCACCATATCATCTGTCATATCAATGATTACACCGTAAAAGCCGCTGTTTGTCAGTACAGTATCGCCAACTGCAACTGTGGACAACATCTCTTCCATCGCTTTTTTCTCTTTTTTCTGCGGTCTCCATGCAATAAAATAGAAGACTCCAACCAGCATCAGCACGTAAACCAGGACAAACCCAAGTCCCACTCCGCCTTCTGCACCGTTTAATAAAAACATCTGCTAATTCCTCCTTCATTCTTCATCCGCATCCCTGCGCCATATGTTTCCTGCTGCATCGTTTATACTGGCACTTTTGTGTATCATAGCCCATTTCTGCATCACGACATTTCTCTGCATCATGGCACTGTTCCATATCAGCCGTTCTCTCTGCCTGCAGACATACCAGCCAGCTTCGCCGCCTTGTACTCTGCATATCTGCCGTTTCGGATGGCATCGCGGATTTCTTCCATCATTGTATTATAAAAATAAAGATTATGCAAGACACAAAGACGCATTCCCAGCATTTCTTTCGCCTTCAAAAGATGACGGATGTACGCTCTGCTGTAGGAACGGCAGGCAGGACACTGGCATCCTTCCTCAATCGGCCTTGGGTCAAGCTCATATTTTGCGTTGAACAGGTTTAACTTTCCATGGTTGGTGTAGACATGTCCGTGGCGCCCGTTTCTCGTCGGGTACACACAATCGAAGAAATCAACACCGCGGTCAACCGCCTCCAGAATATTGGCAGGTGTTCCGACTCCCATCAAGTACACCGGTTTTTGCTCCGGCAGATGCGGCACTGTCACATCCAAGATATGGTACATCTCCTCATGGCTCTCTCCCACTGCCAGGCCGCCAACAGCGTATCCATCTAAATCCATCTCTCGGATGGCGTCCGCATGGGCGATTCTCACATCGTCCAGCACACCGCCCTGGTTGATGCCAAACAGCAGTTGTTCTCTGTTCAGTGTATCTGGCAGCGCGTTCAATCGCGCCATCTCCGCCTTACAGCGTGCCAACCAGCGCGTCGTGCGCGCGACAGAATTTTCGATATACGTTCTGTCCGCCTTGCTCGGCGGGCACTCGTCGAATGCCATCGCAATCGTGGAACCAAGATTTGACTGAATCTGCATACTTTCCTCTGGTCCCATAAAAATCTTGTGTCCGTCAATGTGTGACTGGAACGTAACGCCCTCTTCCTTGATTTTGCGAAGGCCCGCCAGGGAAAATACCTGAAAACCACCGGAATCGGTGAGAATCGGTCTGTCCCAATTCATAAATTTGTGGAGTCCGCCGAACTGGCGAATCAGCTTATCTCCGGTGCGCACGTGCAGATGGTACGTGTTTGAGAGTTCCACCTGCGTTCTGATTTCGCGCAAGTCATCTGTGGACACTGCACCCTTGATTGCACCGACTGTCCCCACATTCATAAAAACAGGAGTCTGAATCGTGCCGTGAACCGTCTCCATCACAGCGCTTTTCGCCTTCCCATCCTTTGCTGCAATCGTATATTTCATATCTCATCTCCAAAAACAGACTCTGACTGCATGTATTTGTGCAGTTCTGCGTTTAAGAACGCCCCCGCGGTTTTCTTCTGCTGCGAGGGCGCATCTTTTTTATCGCATATTTTTTCGTCTTACCAAATGGATATATCGCATAATGGCGACATTACTTCACCTTTGCTGCCTGCTTTGCCTGTGCATCTTTTTTATTTTTGTACACAGTCATCACATACCAGAGCGCACCTGTAATGCAGACAGAAGAGTACGTACCACAAACGATACCTACCATCAGCGGCATTGCAAAGTCGCGGATAGAGGAAACACCCATGATATAGAGCGCAAATACCATGATAAATGTAGTCAGGGAAGTGTTGATACTTCTCGTAAATGTCTCACTGATACTGGTATTTACAATCTCATCAAGCGGCTTTTTCCCCATAATCTTTAAGTTCTCACGAATACGGTCAAAAATAACGATAGTCGCGTTGATGGAATATCCCACAATCGTAAGCATACATGCAATAAATGTGGAGCCGACAGACCATTTTGCCACTGCATAGAAGGTCAAAACCACCAAAACGTCGTGAAGCAGCGCCAGAACCGCACTTGCCGCAAATTTGATATCCTTGAACCGGAACCAGATATAAATCAACATGCAGATGGTGGCGATAATGGTAGCCACAATCGCATCTCTCTTCATCTCACTGCTGACAGCACCAGAAATACTCTCTGCAGTAATCTTCTCCGCCTCAACTCCAAACTTCTCCACTAAAGCATCATTTAACGCTTCTCTCTCCTCTACAGAAAGTGTTCTGGTCTTGATGATAACCTCTGTTGTGCCAGATACCTTCTGTGTCTGAATATCCGAATCGTTTGTCACAGAGGAAACGACCGGAACCACCTCGGTGGAAATCTCTTCCAGAGACATGTCCTCGTTGAACGTTACGTTTGTGGAAGTACCGCCCTTAAATTCGAGGCTGTAGTTTAAGATACTTCCTGTGGAGGCATTGTTCATAATCATTGCTGCAAAGCCTGCCAGAATCATAACAGCGGAAAGAATAAAGCACAGATTCTTCTTTCCAAGGAAATTAATAACTTTGATATCCTTTCTCACTCCGTAAAACTTTGGATTCTCCAGTCCCAGCGCAAACAGAGCATTCAGAATACCTTTTGTCACAAACAGCGCGGTGAACATGGAGAGAACAATACCAAGCGCCAGTGTGGAAGCAAATCCCTTTACTGTACCAGAACCTCTCCAAAACAGCACCAAAGCCGCAATCAAAGTAGTCACGTTTCCATCCACAATCGCGGACAGTGCTTTTGCAAAACCGGTCTTAATGGCAGATTTTACAGTCTTTCCGACACCAATCTCCTCCTTAATACGGGTGAAGATGATGACGTTCGCATCCACCGCCATACCGATGGAAAGGATAATACCTGCGATACCAGGCAGTGTCAGCGTAATCTCAAATGCACTCAAAAGAATCAGAATCAGACCCACATACAAGCACAGTGCAAGAACTGCCGCAATACCAGGCACCAGATACACTACAATCATAAACACAGCAACAATCGCAAAACCGACTGCACCCGCCTTCAAACTGGTGGAAATCGCTGTCTCGCCCAGTTTTGCTCCGACCACGTTGGAACGCAGCTCTTCCAGTTCCAGAGACAAAGAACCGATACGGATGGTGGAAGCCAGATTGTTTGCCTCCTCGTAGCTCGCCATGCCGTTGATATAACCCTCTCCGCCTGTGATGGCGCTCTGTACAACTGGACTGGAGACAATCGCATTGTCATAGATGATAGCAATTCTCTTGCCGATATTATTGCTGGTCGCCTCTGCGAACGCAGTGGTTCCCTCATCCGTAAATGTCAGGCTTACAATGTAATCCTTCTGTCCATTCTCATCGATAATGCCAGGCTTTGCGGAAGCGACCTGGTCACCAGTCAGAATGACATTTCCCTCTTCATCCACAAACATAAGGGAACCTGGTTTTCCTAACTCTTCCAGGATGGCATTGGCGTCCGATACACCTGGGATGTCTACATTGATGCGGTCAGACCCCTCCTGGTATACTTCTGCCTCTGTACTGTAATTTTGCACTCTCTGCTGCAGTTTGTAGATTGTATCCTGCATCTGCTCTGCTGTCGGGTCTGCGTCTACAGCCTGATACGTGATGCTGACACCTCCGGCCAAATCCAGGCCAAGCTTGATGTCATCCATCGTGTCATAACCGAAGAAGCCAAACACCCCAATGGCAATCAGAGCAATCAGAAGCACAATCACTGCCTTTGTTTTGCTGTTCTTCATTTTCCTCTTTCTCCTTTAATTTTTGCCTTTCGTTTGTATTAAACGGATTTGCTTTTTGCTGGTTCTATATGCACTTTATTTTCCCTACTGTTCGTCGGCAAGCGCTGCCTTAATCATAATCGCACACTCAATCCGCTTTTTCTGCATTGCGCATCCGACATCATATGCATCCGTGATGCTGCCATGGAAGTTGTAAGAGTTCGCCGCACAGCCGCCGCTGCAATAGAATCTCGCAAAACAGTCACGGCACTTATCCTTCGCATAGACATTGCACAGCTTAAATTCGTCGCGGACTTTTGTGTTTGTCACACCTGTATCTACATTACCGAGAAGGAATTCATCCTTTCCGACAAACTGGTGGCATGGATAGAGGTCACCCCATGGGGTAACTGCCAGATATTCTGTGCCGGAACCGCATCCAGAAAGACGTTTTGCCACGCACGGTCCCTGACTCAAATCAATCATAAAGTGGAAGAAATTGAAGCCTCTTCCCTCTTTTGCTCTCTTTACATACTCTGCAGCAAGCTTGTCATACTGCTCCATGATGTATGGCAAATCTTCCTCGCGGATGGCATACGGCTCTTCCGGCGCTGCCACAACCGGCTCGATGGACATATGTTTAAATCCCAAATCAGCAAAATGCAGTGCGTCCTCCGCGAAGTCCAGATTTTCATGTGTGAATGTTCCTCTCACATAGTAATCCTTCTGCTCCCTACTCGCTGCAAACTTCTGGAACTTTGGAACAATCACCTCATAGCTGCCCTTTCCGTTTCTAAACGGACGCATCCGGTCATTGACTTCTGGTCTTCCATCAAGACTCATAACCACATTGCTCATCTCACGGTTACAAAATTCCATAATTTCATCATTCAGTAAAACACCATTTGTTGTCAAAGTAAAGCGGAAATGTTTGTCATATTTGGCTTCCTGGGAGCGTCCATACTCTACCAGCTGCTTTACGACCTCCCAGTTCATCAGCGGCTCCCCGCCAAAAAAGTCCACTTCCAGGTTATGTCTCATACCAGAATTAGCAATCAGGAAATCCAACGCCTTTTTTCCGACCTCAAAACTCATCAAAGCTCTTCTGCCATGATACTCGCCTTCCTCCGCAAAACAGTAGCGACAGGCAAGATTACAGTCATGCGCAATGTGCAGGCAGAGTGCCTTCACAACAGTCTGGCGCTTCTTGAAATCAATCACATAATCGTGATATACGTCCTGTGCAAACAGTTCGCCCTGCGCCACCAACTCATCGACATCCTCCAGTGCCTCGGAAAGCTCCTGTCTCTCATAACGGCCGCCAAGCGCCTCATATACAGCAGATTTGCTGCTCTCAGGAACGGCTTCCCCTTCCGGCAGGTCCTGGTGGATTCCGGCAAGTACTTCTATCACATCATACATTAAGTCGTCAACAGAATGGACTGCACCGCTGTTGACATCCAGAACGATGGAATATCCATTATTTTTATACTGATGTATCACAATCAATTCTCCTTTTATTCTGCATGTATCGCACGTAAGTGACCAAAATACGGTCACTAAGTGCTCATAACAA
>JAUNGE010000016.1:28555-33136 GCA_030524675.1 bacterium | reverse complement strand
TCTGCATGTATCGCACGTAAGTGACCAAAATACGGTCACTAAGTGCTCATAACAAAACCCCTACGTCCTGATGACCGTAGGGGTCTTCTGGGCATATCACTCGTTACAGAGTCTCCTCCCCCACATACCCGCAGGATTTCCGCCGATATAGGAAAAGAAAGGCACTCGGAACGAAAACAAACTAACGGTTTTTATTCTCGCAGCTCTGATTTCCTACTGTACAGGAAGTCTTACATGCGGACTGGCAAGAAGTCTGGCACTCACCGCAGCCGCCCTTTTTCATGGAACTCTTCAATGTGCTTGTGCTTAAAGTTTTAACGTGCTTCATCTCTATTCCTCCTAATCATTCTAAACATACTATATCGAGACGATTATATCATATGTTAATATCTGGTGCAAGCCAAACTTTTTCCCTTAATCCTTTGATTTTTCTACGTATTTTCTACTCATTTTTGATTCTTTTTCTGCCTCTTCTCTACTCATCAGATACTTATTTTCCATTTATTTTCTCTTTTTTGCCTCTTTTCCGTCCGCTCGCAGCTCATTTCTCACCACATGCAGCATTGTCAGAAAGCATGCCATGCCGCCTATCACATTGGAAATCGGCTCTGCCAGAAACACTCCCATCACGCCAATCCTGCCAACCTGCGGCAAAAGAAGAGTGAGCGGCACCACAATCACCACTTTTCTAAGAAGAGAAAAGAAAATGGCAAATCCAGCTTTATTCATCGCCTTAAAGGTCGCCTGCCCTGCGTACTGAAACGCCATAAACAAAAATGCAAAGAAGTACACATGCATCGCTGGCACAGCCGTAAGCAAAAGCTGTTCATCCTGATTGAAAATCCGGATAAACATCTCTGGAAACCGGAACATAAAAAACCAGGCAATAGAAGTATAGCCGACGCAGGACAGCGTAATAAACCGAATCGCTTTTTTCACATTTTCATATGCTTTTGCGCCGTAATTATAACTCAAAATCGGAGAAGCGCCGTCCGTCACCGCCATCACAGGGGTCTGCGCAATCTGACGGATGGAATTCAGCACCGTCATCACACTGATATACACATCTCCCAGCGCCCCAGACCGGCTGAGCACGCTGTTGCATGTCACCTGTACCAGACTATCCGTAAAAGACATCACAAAACTGGAACTTCCCAGCTTCACAATCTCAAAAACCGTATCCGCTTTCACCCGCCACAAAGTTCTCAGTCTAAGTTTCAGCTCGGCCTTCTCTCCTGTCAGGAAGCGCACGACCCAGGCGGCCGAGAGGAACTGCGACAATACCGTTGCGACAGCAGCCCCACTCACTCCCATATGAAATCCAAAAATAAATATCGGGTCCAAAATCAGGTTTGCCGCTGCACCCACCAGAACCGTTGTCATCCCAGTCCGTGCAAATCCCTGGCTATTGATAAACGGATTCATCCCCAGCGCCATCATCACAAACACTGTCCCCAAAAGATAAATCACCAGATAAGAGCTGGCATATGGAAACGTCGCCTCGCTCGCTCCGAACAGAAACAGAAGTGGACGGTGCAGCAAAATTCCCAACACTGTAAGCAGAATTCCGATATAGACAAGCATCGCAAACGAAGTTCCCATAATCGTCTCCGCTTCCTTCCGGTTTCCGCGTCCTCTCTCAATGGCACAGAGCGGCGCACCACCGACCCCAAATAAATTCGCAAATGCAGTAATCAACGTCACCAGCGGAAAGCACAGGCCCACGCCGCCAAGCGCCAGCACACCTTCTCCTGGAATCTTTCCGATATAAATCCTGTCCACTATATTATACAGAAGATTCACAGTCTGCGCCGCAAACATGGGCACTGCCGCACGCATAATATTGCGCCCCACTTTCTCATCCGCAAAATCAATCTGTCCTGCTTTCATTGCACGCTTTCCTGCCTTTCTCCGTTCTTTTTTTGTACATTTTCTATTCCTCGTACATTTTCTGTACATTTTCCCGAATCTTCCAGAATATAGTAAAACAAAACCCAAATTTCCCACAGAAAGGAATGGTATCATGGAGCGCTCCCGCATTTTTTCTCTCTTTAAAACCCTTTTGTTCAGTTACATATTAACTGGACTGTTACTTTTGCTTCTAGCATTCGGGCTCTACAAATTTCATCTGAAAGAATCACAGATTACGATAGGCGTCAACGCCATCTACATCATCACCTGTTTTATCGGTGGTTTCATCGCCGGAAAATCCATACGCCAGCGGCGTTTTTTCTGGGGACTGTGCCTAGGGTTTCTGTATTTTGCCTGCCTGTTTCTCGCATCCTTTGCCATCACAAAAACTCTGCCAGAAAACCTCACACAGAGTCTTCTCAATCTTGCCATGTGCGCCGGAAGCGCCACACTTGGAGGTATGTTAAGCTAAACCTGGCACACACACTATCCAGAAATCACAAACAACATCCTCAAAATACCGCACTCCCTCTATGTACAGAAAAGGATGCTGTAAAAGATCGGCACAATCCAAAACCTGTGTTGAATTGGCCGCATTTACAGCACCCTTACCCTCTATCATTTATCTGGTGAATCTATCCGATTATGTCTTTGGAACAATCCTATGATGTTGAAGTCAAAAAGCATTTTGACCCCCTGTCAGACTCATTATGACTCTTCCTCTTCTGTCTGCTTTTTCTCATTAATCCACAGATGAACGCGGTCAATACGGTTTTTATCCATCTTTTCCACCGCCATATGCAGGTTTTCATAGTCCACAGACTCGCCCTCTTCCGGCAGATGATCCAAAAGACCAATCATCAAACCGCCGATAGAATCATACTCTTCAGACTCCAGTTCCAAACCAAGCCTATCATTCAAATCATCCAATCTCATGGAACCTTCAATCATGTACTCATTTTCTGAGATAGCAACCAGACTCTGTTCTTCATCTTCATCGTACTCATCTCGGATTTCTCCCACGATTTCCTCCAGCATATCTTCCAGAGTAATCAGACCGGCTGTCGCACCGTACTCATCCAGGACAATCACAATGTTATTCTGTGCCTTCCGCATCTCCAGCATCAATTCCGCTGTCTTTTTAAATTCATGCGTATACAGCGGCTCTCTCAAAAATTTTTTGATAGAGAAATCCTCGCCGTTTTCATCCTCTACAGCAAACAGGTCTTTCACATTCAAAATACCAATAACATAATCCGTAGTCTCCTCATAGACTGGATATCTGGTATATTTTTCCTGACGGAAAATTTCCATTATTTCGTCAAACGTCGCGTTCACATCTACAAAAGTCATGTCAATTCTCGGAACCATCACATCTTTTGCCACGGAATCTCCGAAGTCAAACACGTTGTTTATCATCTTCTTCTCTTCTGTCTCGATGACACCCTCTTCGTGGCTCACCTCAACCAGGGTACGGAGTTCATCCTCCGTAATGGCCTCCTGCTTCTTGTTCGGGTCCACCCGAAGAAGGAACAGAACCCCCATCGACAGCTTATTGACGATATAGATAACCGGTGTCAGAATCGTCATCATCGGCAGAATTACTTTGGCAGATACGAAAGAAATTTTCTCGGCTGAAATCGTCGCCATAGTCTTTGGAGTAATCTCACCAAACACCAGAATCGCCAGCGTCAGAATACCTGTCGCCACACCAACCCACTGTTTGCCATATATATCCATGGCAATCGTGGTAGCCAGGGAAGATGCACTCAGGTTCACGATATTGTTTCCAATCAGAATCGCGCTCAGCATCTTTGACGGATTATCAATTACTTTCAATACTACCTTGGCAGGATTGTAACCATCCTCTGCCAAACTTCTCATGCGAATCTTGTTCACCGTTGTCAAAGCAGTCTCTGAACATGAGAAAAATGCAGACAACATTAACAGAATCAACAGCTCCACAATTTGTAGGGCACTCGCGTCACTCGGGTCCAAAAAAAATCAGCTCCTTTTCTTTTTCCGCCTCCGTTTTCGGAGCGGGTAATTTATTTTGCATTTTAAATGAGATTCTACACCACTTTACATAGACTGTCAATATATCTTTTACCGAAAATCGTTGAAAACATAAGCTTTTCGGTCACTTTTCCACTTATGATATCAGGCTCAAACAGTATTTTACCCATGATACATGAATTGCTTTCTCTTTCATATGCTTGCAATCAGAAGCGCAGTCCAGGCAGTATTCCAAAAGGAACCCCTTGAAGAACGCCAGCGCTTAGTGAGGTATTTCCGAACTTAGCGCTGCTGCGTTCTTCATGGAGCGAGAGCGCGGTGACGTTGGAATGGCTGGCTGGACAAAGCGGACCTCCTGACACCATATGATGTTGGGGTCAAAAGGTATTTTGACCCCTTTGATACCAGACTGCGAAATCACAAAATCAATCAAAGCGATACGACTTCAGTCCCTTCCCTGGCAGTTTCCTTTCCGGCTGCACCCACTGCACGAAGAACAGCATCCCTTGCCATCACGCACATCTTTGTATTTTTTTATCACCGCCGCCAGAAATGCCGCCGCAATCCCTGCAAGAATCAAAATATTTATCATACAATCCCCCTTTACCCTTTGCCTTCTTCACCCTTCATCTTTTGTAATTTATCTTTTGTAAT
>JAUNGE010000016.1:0-28545 GCA_030524675.1 bacterium | reverse complement strand
TACAATACACCTTTTGCAAAACACCTTTTACAATCTATCTTTTCTTATAAAGAAATGCCGCAGTCCGGGCAACCTACGCGCCCGTCTGCGGCTTCTTTATCTGTTATTGTTTCAAAGAATCTCCGTTTTCACTGTCTTCATCCGTTTTCTGTGTCTCCTCAGATGCAGCATCCTCAGCCGCAGTATCCGGCTCTTCTGGATCCTCAGCACCCTCCGGAAGCTCTACATACTCATCGTACTCATCCGGCAGCGGCATCTCGTCATCTTCGTCGAAAACCAGCTCTTCATCCATGTTCATATCTGTATCCAGCTTCACATTGCGGTATCTCTTCATACCAGTACCAGCCGGAATCAACTTACCGATAATGACATTCTCTTTCAGACCGATCAGATGATCCACTTTTCCGTTGATTGCCGCCTCTGTCAGCACCTTCGTCGTCTCCTGGAAGGATGCTGCGGACAGGAAGGAATCGGTCGCGAGAGATGCCTTGGTAATACCCAGCATTACCTGCTTTCCTTCTGCAGGCTTCTTTCCTTCTGCAATCAGCTTTTCATTCATCTCATTGAAGTCCAGAACATCCATGGATACGCCTGGGAGAACATTGGAATCGCCGCTCTCCTCAATGCGAATCTTTTTCAGCATCTGTCTTACAATCATCTCAATGTGCTTGTCGTTGATTTCTACACCCTGCAAGCGGTACACACGCTGTACTTCCTTAATCATGTAGTCCTGTACAGCACGAACACCTTTGATCTTTAAGAGGTCATGCGGATTCAAGCTACCTGCTGTCAGTTCGTCGCCAGCTTCCAGAACCTGGCCCTCCGCAATATTGATGCGAGAACCATACGGAATCAGATAGGTCTTGCTGATTCCCAGTTCCTGATTCGTAATCGTCACTTCACGTTTATTCTTCGTATCTTTGATGGTAGCCACACCGCCGATCTCTGCGATAATCGCAAGACCTTTCGGGCGTCTCGCCTCGAAAAGCTCCTCGACACGAGGAAGACCCTGTGTGATATCACCGCCGGCAACACCACCGGTATGGAACGTACGCATCGTCAGCTGTGTACCAGGCTCACCGATGGACTGTGCAGCAATAATACCAACTGCCTCACCGACCTGAACCGGACGGCCTGTCGCCATGTTTGCGCCATAGCACTTTGCACACACACCGATATGAGATTTACAGGTCAGGACCGTACGAATCTTTACAGAATCTCTGCCCAGTTTCTCCAGAACCTTGATAACAGCAGCTGCGCGCTGCGGTGTGCACATATGATTTGCTTTCACTACCACTTCTCCAGTATCTGGGTCCACGATAGTTTCTGCGATATAACGTCCTGTCAGTCTCTCTTCCAGGCTCTCGATTGTCTGCTTTCCATCCATGAAAGCTCTGATCTCCATGAACGGAATCTCCTTGCCCTCGCAGCAATCCACCTCACGGATAATCAAATCCTGAGATACATCTACCAGACGTCTAGTCAGATAACCAGAGTCGGCTGTACGCAGCGCCGTATCAGACAGACCTTTGCGGGCGCCGTGTGCGGAGATGAAGTACTCCAAAACGTCAAGTCCCTCACGGAAGTTTGACTTGATTGGAAGTTCGATGGTATGACCCGTTGTATCCGCCATCAGACCACGCATACCTGCCAGCTGTTTGATCTGCTTATCAGAACCACGCGCACCAGAATCGGCCATCATGAAGATGTTGTTGTACTTATCCAGACCAGTCAGCAGGTCGTGCGTCAGCTGGTCGTCCGTCTCCTTCCAGGTCTTAATAACCTCTTTATAGCGCTCTTCCTCTGTGACAAGACCACGGCGGAAGTTTCTTGCAATTTTATCCACGGTTGCCTGTGCCTCTGCAATCAGAGCAGGTTTGCTTGCCGGAACGGTCATATCAGAGATGGATACCGTCATGGCAGCCTTTGTGGAATATTTGTAACCGATGGATTTGATATCATCCAGCGTCACAGCTGTCTGAATCGCACCATGGACATTGATAACTTTTTCCAGAATCTTCTTTAACTCTTTCTTGCCGACATGGAAGTCTACTTCCAGAAGGAACTGGTTCTCCTCCTTGGTTCTATCGACAAATCCCAAATCCTGCGGAATAATCTCGTTGAAGATAAAGCGTCCTACTGTGGACTCCACGATTCCGCTCTTCTTCGTGCCATCCTCCATCGTCTTTGTCACTCTGACTTTGACTCTGGAATGTAAGGTCACTTCTTTGTTTTCATAAGCCAGAATCGCCTCGTTGACATTGCGGAACGCCATGCCCTCGCCCTTCGAGCCTGGCCTCTCCTGTGTCAGATAGTAGACACCGAGGACCATATCCTGAGAAGGAACGGCCACCGGACCACCATCGGACGGCTTTAACAGGTTGTTCGGGGACAGCAGCAGGAAGCGGCACTCTGCCTGCGCCTCCACAGAAAGCGGCAGATGGACAGCCATCTGGTCGCCGTCGAAGTCAGCGTTGAACGCAGTACATACCAGCGGATGCAGCTTGATTGCTTTGCCTTCCACCAGAATCGGCTCAAATGCCTGGATTCCCAGTCTGTGCAGTGTAGGAGCACGGTTTAACATAACCGGATGCTCTTTGATAACATCCTCCAGCACATCCCAAACCTCAGACTGCAGCTTTTCAATCATCTTTTTGGCATTCTTAATGTTGGTCGCCTTGCCGTTGGAAACGAGTTCCTTCATAACGAAAGGCTTAAACAGCTCGATTGCCATCTCCTTCGGAAGACCACACTGGTAAATCTTTAACTCCGGCCCTACGACGATAACGGAACGGCCAGAATAGTCCACACGTTTTCCCAGAAGGTTCTGACGGAAACGTCCCTGTTTTCCCTTTAACATATCGGAAAGAGACTTCAGAGCACGGTTTCCTGGCCCTGTCACCGGTCTGCCGCGGCGGCCGTTGTCGATCAGGGCGTCCACTGCCTCCTGCAGCATACGCTTCTCATTGCGGACAATGATATCTGGTGCGCCCAGCTCGAGAAGGCGAGCCAGACGATTGTTTCTGTTTATAATTCTTCTGTATAAATCATTCAGGTCGGAAGTCGCAAAGCGGCCGCCGTCCAGCTGTACCATCGGACGCAGATCCGGCGGAATGACTGGAATGATGTTCATAATCATCCACTCCGGTTTATTGCCGGAAGCGCGGAATGCCTCCACAACCTCCAGGCGCTTGATAATGCGGGCGCGCTTCTGTCCGTTGGCATTTTTTAATGCTTTTCTCAGCTCCTCAGAATCCTTCTCCAAGTCAATCTCCTTTAAGAGCTCCTGAATCGCCTCGGCACCCATGCCCACGCGGAATGTTCCATATCCGTATTTTTCCACTTCCTCGCGGTACTCTTTTTCAGACAGAATCTGTTTTTTCATCAAAGGCGTGTTTCCTGGGTCCAGAACAATGTAGGAAGCAAAGTACAGAACCTTCTCCAGAGATCTCGGGGAAATATCCAGAATCAGTCCCATCCGGCTCGGGATTCCCTTGAAATACCAGATGTGGGACACCGGAGCAGCCAGCTGGATATGACCGACTCTCTCACGGCGGACACTGGATTTTGTTACCTCTACGTGGCAACGGTCGCAGATAACACCTTTGTAACGAATCTTTTTATATTTACCACAGTGACACTCCCAGTCCTTGCTCGGTCCGAAAATGATCTCACAGAACAGACCGTCTTTTTCCGGCTTTAACGTTCTGTAGTTGATTGTCTCCGGCTTTTTTACTTCGCCGTGAGACCACTCCAGAATTTTTTCCGGAGAGGCCAGACCAATCTTGATGGCATCAAATGTCAATGGCTGATAAGTTTCATTTGTCTCAGGCATGAACGATACTCCCTTCTTTTAGTCTTCGTCAGAAAAACCGTCATCTTCTGTATAATCATCATCATAATCGCTGTCATAATCATCAGACAGGTCGTCATCGTAGGAAACCAACTCGCCCTCTTTGAACTCCTGCTTCTGATAACCATAACTGCCCAAATTCTCTTCTTCACGGTTGTAGCCCTTATCGCCCTCGATGATGGAGCGCAGGTCTGTATCGCCGTAATCAATATTTTCGGTCATCTCTACTTCAGTGCCGTCATCTCTCAGAACTCTGACATCCAGACCGAGAGACTGCAGCTCTTTCAAGAGAACCTTGAAGGATTCCGGAACACCTGGTTCAGGGATGTTCTCACCCTTAATAATCGCCTCATACGTCTTCACACGGCCCACAACATCATCCGACTTCACAGTCAGAATCTCCTGCAGCGTGTAGGAAGCGCCATATGCATCCAGTGCCCAAACCTCCATCTCACCGAAACGCTGGCCGCCAAACTGTGCTTTACCGCCCAGAGGCTGCTGTGTAACGAGGGAGTAAGGACCTGTGGAACGTGCATGGATTTTATCATCAACCAGATGGTGCAGCTTCAGATAGTGCATGTGTCCGATGGTAACTCTGCTGTCGAAGTACTCTCCAGTACGTCCGTCGCGCAGTCTCACTTTTCCGTCGCGGGAAATCGGCACACCCTTCCACAGCTCTCTGTGCTCCAAGTGGCTGCCCAAGTAATCCATAACCTCAGGTTTCAGTGTATCTTTATACTTCTCCTGGAATTCTTCCCAGGAAGTGTTTACATAGTCATTTGCCAAATCGAATGTGTCCATGATGTCCACCTCGTTTGCACCGTCGAAGACCGGTGTGGAGACATTGAAGCCAAGCGCTTTCGCAGCCAAGCTCAGGTGAATCTCAAGCACCTGTCCGATGTTCATACGGGAAGGCACACCCAGAGGGTTCAAAACGATGTCAAGCGGACGGCCATTCGGCAGGAACGGCATATCCTCAACCGGAAGCACGCGGGAAACCACACCTTTGTTTCCGTGACGGCCTGCCATCTTGTCGCCGACAGAGATTTTTCTCTTCTGTGCGATGTAGATGCGGACAGTCTCATTTACGCCTGGGGAGAGTTCATCTCCGTTTTCTCTCGTGAATACCTTTGCGTCTACGACAATACCATATGCGCCGTGCGGTACTTTCAGGGAGGTATCTCTCACTTCTCTCGCCTTCTCGCCGAAGATAGCGCGAAGCAGTCTTTCCTCCGCAGTCAGTTCTGTCTCTCCCTTCGGAGTCACCTTGCCGACCAGAATATCGCCTGCGTGAACCTCAGCACCGATGCGGATAATTCCTCTCTCATCCAGGTCTTTCAGTGCATCCTCACCGACGCCTGGAACATCGCGGGTAATCTCCTCCGGTCCCAGCTTTGTATCACGCGCCTCTGCCTCATATTTTTCAATATGAACAGACGTATACACATCATCCTGTACCAGTCTCTCGCTCAGAAGGACTGCATCCTCGTAGTTATAGCCCTCCCAGGTCATAAAACCAATCAGCGGGTTCTTTCCAAGAGCAATCTCACCGTTTGCGGTGGATGGACCGTCTGCGATAACCTCGCCCGCCTCTACGTGGTCGCCCTTGTAGACAATCGGCTTCTGGTTGTAGCAGTTGGACTGGTTGCTTCGGGAGAATTTAATCAAATGATAGGTATCTCTGTTGCCGTCGGAATCTCTCTTGATGATAATCTCGTTGGAAGCGGAGCGCTCTACCACACCAGCATTCTTTGCGATCACGCACACACCAGAGTCAACAGCCGCTTTCGCCTCAATACCTGTACCGACAACTGGTGCCTCGGTGGAAAGCAGCGGAACTGCCTGACGCTGCATGTTAGACCCCATCAGCGCACGGTTCGCATCGTCGTTCTGCAAGAACGGAATCATGGATGTCGCCACAGAGAATACCATCTTAGGAGAAACGTCCATCAAATCGATGGATTTCTTCTGGAACTCGGAAGTCTCCTCGCGGAAACGTCCGGAAACGTTGTTGTGAATGAAGTGCCCTTCTTCATCGAGCGGTTCGTTCGCCTGTGCCACCACAAAATTATCTTCTTCATCGGCTGTCAGGTACACAACCTCATCCGTAACAACTGGATTTAACGGGTCGGTCTTGTCTACCACACGGTAAGGTGCTTCCACAAAACCATATTTGTTCACCCTCGCATACGTAGCAAGGGAGTTAATCAGACCGATGTTCGGACCCTCAGGGGTCTCAATCGGACACATACGGCCATAGTGTGTATAATGAACGTCGCGGACCTCAAATCCGGCACGGTCTCTTGACAGACCGCCTGGTCCGAGGGCGGACAGACGTCTCTTGTTTGTCAGCTCTGCCAGAGGGTTGTTCTGGTCCATGAACTGGGACAGCTGGGAACTTCCGAAAAACTCCTTCACAGCAGCGGTCACAGGCTTGATATTAATCAGAGACTGCGGTGATATACCTTCCATATCCTGTGTGGACATTCTCTCACGAACCACACGCTCCATACGCGCCAGACCCACACGGTACTGGTTCTGTAAAAGCTCGCCGACAGCGCGGATACGGCGGTTTCCAAGGTGGTCGATATCGTCGCTCGTGCCGACTTTGGACTCCAGATGCATGTTGTAGTTGATGGAAGCAATGATGTCTTCTTTTGTGATGTGCTTTGGAATCAGCTCACGGATGTTTCTAAAAATCTCATCCTTCAGCTCCTCACCGGAGAGTCCCTTCGCCAGAATATTCTCCAGAACCGGCCAGTAAACCATCTCTGAGATGCCGGATTCCTTCACATCGAAATCCACATACCCATCCAGGTCTACCATCATGTTGGAGAGGACTTTTTGCTTTCTCTCCTCACCCTGTACCCACACATACGGAACTGCCGCATTCTGAATCGCAATCGCCAGGTTCTTGTCCACCACAGTGCCTGCCTCAGCCATTTTCTCGCCGGTGGTCGGGTCTACCACATCCTCTGCCAGCTTGTGGCCTGTGATACGGTTCTTGAAATGCAGTTTTTTGTTGAATTTGTAACGTCCAACTCTCGCCAAGTCGTATCTTCTCGGGTCAAAGAACATGCTGTTCAGCAAACTCTCTGCACTGTCCACGGAAAGCGGCTCGCCTGGGCGAATCTTCTTATATAACTCCAAAAGACCTTCCTGATAGTTCGTGGAGGTATCTTTCTGGGAACTCAGGCTGGCAAGAAGCTTTGGCTCCTCACCAAACAATTCCAGAATTTCCGCATTGGTACCAAAACCAAGTGCACGAATCAACACCGTCACCGGTACTTTTCTGGTTCTATCGACACGAACATAGAAAATGTCATTGGAATCCGTCTCGTACTCCAGCCATGCGCCGCGGTTCGGAATCACAGTACAGGAATACAGCTCTTTTCCAATTTTATCACGGGTAATGCCGTAGTAAATACCAGGGGAACGCACTAACTGGCTGACAATAACACGTTCCGCACCGTTAATTACGAAAGAACCAGTCTCTGTCATCAGTGGCAGGTCTCCCATGAAAATCTCATGTTCCTCGAATCCTTTTTCTTCGTTTTCTTTATGGTAAAGTCTTACCTTTACTTTTAAAGGTGCAGCATAAGTAGCATCTCTTTCCTTGCACTCTTCGATCGTGTACTTGATATCGTCTTCACATAATGTAAAATCAACAAATTCCAGACTCAAGTTACCCGCGAAATCTGCAATCGGAGAAATGTCCTCAAAAACTTCTCGAAGTCCTTCATCGAGGAACCACTGATAGGAGTCCTTTTGAATCTCGATTAAGTTTGGCATCTCAAGGACTTCCTTCTGCCTGGAGAAGCTCATTCTGACGCTTTTACCGGCTTTGACCGGACGCATTCTGCTTTTATCCATTGACGTTTCACCCCTGTTTTCTGTTCTCTTTCCTAATATATGTCTCGTACATTTTTTGGGCATACTAATACCTGTAGCATATTGATGCACAATAATGCACATTTTAGATTAGCATGGAATTGTCAAGAAGTCAAGTGTTTTTTTCTAACATTTTCCTGGTTTTTTCATTGCGCTTTTGGGAAATGGATGCTATAATAAATTAGTTACATTCGATGTGAGATGGAGGTATACCCCGTGCTAAACACTATTCTTACTGTACTTTTGGTTATTTTGTTTATTGCTGCAATCTTACTTCTGGTTCTCTACTTTGCCGGCAGAAAGCTGGAACAGCGTCAGGTAGAGCAGAAGGAAATGATGGAAGCCGCTGCCCAAACCGTTTCGATGCTTATTATAGATAAGAAGAAACTAAAACTCAAAGAAGCCGGCCTTCCCAAAATCGTGGAAGAACAGACTCCCAAATACATGCGTTGGGCGAAACTTCCTATCGTCAAAGCAAAAATCGGCCCAAGAATCATGACTCTGATTGCCGATGAGAAGGTATTCCTCCAGCTTCCGGTGAAAGCAGAAGTAAAAGTTGTGCTGAGCGGTATCTACATAACAGAGTTAAAGAGCGTGCGCGGCGGTTCTCCGCTCCCGCTTCCACAGAAAAAAGGAATCCTTTCCCGCTTTACAAAGAAAAAAGCGGACACTGCTTCCGATAAGAACAGCAAAACCGCTAAAAACAGTTCCACAAAAACCAGCACTGCAAAAAATAGTACAGACAGCAAAACAACAACCAAAAAGTCCAATTCCAAAAAGAAATAAGAATTCAAAAACGGCTGCGAGCAAACACTATCCGTTCTATGCGGAAGGTACTCACAGCCGTTTTTCATATATGACAGAGCCGACAGGGTGGGCCTGTCCGTTCCTACAGATGCAAGGACGCATATCCTTTTGAAGTCACATCCATGCTCAGAACACAGTTTGATGTGTGCTCATAATTGAGTTCCAATGCATACTCCACCTCGATTTTCAGAGAGTGTTCTTCTTCCCTCATGCGAATATCCCTAGTATCCACTCCCACCATCATCTCCCCGTAAGGTGTGGCATAACAATTTACATGCTTTTTCTTTTTGTCAAACTGCAGCTTTGACGCAATCTGGCCGTTCTTCGTGATTTCCATAGAGTCGCTGGCAATCTTCACTACATTGTGTACTGGTTTCATGTCGTCCTCCGCCACCTCATCGTATATCAAATAGTGTTTTCCATTCTTAAAATAATATTCTCCTGCCACAATCAGTTCCAACGTGTCGTTATCCTGGTCCATCTGATGCGAACCACTGATGCGGATTAAGACTTCTTTTGTCATATTCTTTTTCTCCACCTTTCCTCCCGACAATGTTTAAAGTATAACATACTTGTCCATAATTACCAACAAGATTTCACAACAAACGGATATGTCGCCTGCACCCGCAGGCATAAAAGGAGGATTCTTATGCAACATCCCATGAACTATTTTTTTAAACCCCATTCAAAATACGGCACAAAATCCAATCAACCCAAACAGTATCTCATCCTGGCCGCCCTCTTTTTTCTCATAGCATGCTGGACGTTTGCCATAGAGGAGAGGGTTGGCGATGAGACGCTTGCCAACGCCCTGTCTCCAAATGTGCTGCGCTTCCACATTCTGGCCGCGAGCGATTCTGACGAGGACCAGGCATTAAAATTGGACGTGCGTGATTTTTTTCTTGAAACGCTAAGAGCAGAACTCTTTCACCGTTTTCCAGAAATTTTTCCAGAAATGCAGACAGACGGCACAAAAAATGCCTCAAAAGCAGACGGCGAGGCTGTGTCTGGCACTGGGGAATCCAAAAGTGCCGGAAAACAGGAACTTCTCACCTACATAAGACAGGAAAAGGAATATCTGGAAGAAACCGTCAATGCCTATATTGCTCAGAAAGGCTTTTCGGATACTGTCTCCATTCAGATTGCCACCGTACACTTCCCCGCCCGCACCTATGGGGACATGGTCTTTCCATGCGGGAATTATGAAGCGGTTCAGCTTCTGATCGGTCCAGCAAACGGTCATAACTGGTGGTGTGTTCTGTATCCTTCCCTCTGTTTTACAGAGGAAACTGGCCCATATCTTCCAGAAAGCTCCTGCAGGCAATTAGAGCAGATGATCGGAAAAGACCTGTACGAAACCCTTCTTTCCCAAAAATCATCTGCTCCTGAAATCACATTTTTTATCCGTCGGTTGTTTCCGTCAAACAGTCAGCCTGAACATCCTGCCTGACTGTTTACTGCGCCAGATATCCATCCACACCGCGCCGGTACGCTTCTATCGCCTGAAACAGCGACAGTTTCGCCGTCTTTTCCTGGCTCACAGCCGTATCGTACGCGTTTTTCACCTGCTGAAACTGCAGGCTTCCAACCATTCCCAGGTCCTTCTGCCGTGTCACAGTCGCTAAATTATCCTCTGCTGTCTTCACAGCAGTCTGTGCCTGTTCCCACTCGAGCTTCAGCTGCACAGCGGAGTCATACAGACTCTGCAGCGCCTGCGGAATGGTGTTTTGTTCATTCTCAATCGTCCGCTGCAAGTTCTGCTTGTCAGCATCTCGGACTGTGTTTTCCAGCACGCGCAGGTTGTATTTATGCATATAGTTCTTCTCCAGCGCCGTTTTGCTGTCCTCCCCGACATTTCTGGACTCCAGATATTCCACATCCGGTTCTGGAATCGGGCGAATGTCCGGCTCGGCATCGTATGCCCATCCTGTCAGCAGGCAAAGATTCTGACGGATGGTCTTAATGCCGCTCTGAATCTGCATCAGTGAAGCCTCCAGGTTCTGGAGATTCATCTGCGCGCTCAGCACATCATTCTCCGTCGCCATTCCCTGCTCTTTCTGCCTCTTTGTGGACTCTAACACCACATTCAAAAATTCCTGTGTGCTTTTTACCATCTCCTCATTTGCCAGAAGTTTCTCATAGGAAATCATCAAATCCTGTGCTGTCGCTGTCATCATAGCCTTAATGTTATCAAACTGAAGCTTTAATGTCGGCCCGTCTATCGTGTAAGACTCCACCTGCTGCTGAATCTGCAGCGCACCGGACTCCATCGAACGCGCCGCATACAAAAGCTGCGCATAGCTGTTGGTAAAAAGCGCCATCATCGGTTCTGCCATCATATCTTCTAGGTCAGACGCCTGTTCCAGCAGTTTCTCTGCCGTATCCTCCAGGTCCTCACGCCCCTCCTCAGAACTTTTCTGGCTGCGGTACGTCCTATAAGTCTCATTGTTATTTTCCACAATGACATTGTACTCATTAATCAGATTCGGAATCTCGTCATATTCTAAGACATTGTCCCGCAGTCTCGCCCACTCTTCCTCTGTGTAAGCAAACGGAGGACTGGCCGCAAAAGCCGGAACAGTCATCCCCAAAGACAGGGAGAGCGCCACAAGAATACTGCCAAGCCTCCTCCTCTGCTTCCGTTTTCCTCTATTCATAAATTCCTCCATTTCTATCTGCACTCTTTTTTTTCCAAAGTATGTTTTGACCCCTCTGATACCAGATTGCTCCGCACTATGTGACCCTGGTATCATCATGTTTTATGAACCGCTGGATGCGGACTGAATCAGCCCTTTCTTGCCCCAGTCATAGTTTTCCATTGCCTGGAACAAATTCAGCTCTGCAGTCTTGAGTGCCGTCTCCTTCTCGGAAAATGCCGCTTTCTGCTGCAAATACTCCAGCTTAGAACTCAAACCAAGCTGTTTTTTTCTCTCCATGGCGTCCATATTATTCTTCTCAATCTCATACGCTGTTTTTGCAGAATCATAGGAAGCTTTGCTCTGGAGTGCAGCATCATACAGCGCTTCAAAAGAAGATTTTGCAGTCTGTTCTGTCTGTTCCAGACTTCTCTGCTTGTTGTGTTTTTCACTTCCAGCAGCCGCCTCCGTGTATTCTATCGCGCCAATTCTTCTGTCATAGCTGTTATTAAACGCCAGCTGTCTGTCTTCCTCCAGGTTCATCGCCGCAATCCGCTCCATATCAAGCTCCGGAATTTCCTGAATCTCTGGTGTATCGTCGTAATCCCATCCGGTCATCACGCACAGGTTCTGGCGCAGGTTCTGCTGATTATTTTTCTGCGCTGCAATCGAGACCTCCAGTGTGTGGATGGCATCCTGGGCACTTTTCACCTCGCTCTGTGTCGCCATGCCCACCTCAGCCTTTTTTACCAAGGCTTCATAGTTGGCCTCAGCCAATTCTTTCTGAATATTCAGATTTTCTATCTGTACATTCATCTGGTTATACTGGTTCATCATGCTCTGCGCAGATGCCACCAGCCCCACTTCCACTTTCTCATTCTGCAGTCTCGTCAGCGCGTCGGAGAGACCCGTTCCCTCCGCCTGCTCGCGCAGCTGCTTCGCATAGGACTTCAAGGCTTTCGCGTTGTAAATATAATTTGCGTACATAGCCTGCCCCATCTGCGCCTCGGAACCTGTCATATCGCCATACATTGATTCGAGCTCATCTGCTCTGTCCTCCAAGTCATCTGCCTCTATCTCCAGTTCTCTGGCCATCTCCTCGCTGTCTTCCTGATTTCTCGAACTCTCCAGTGAGTTCTGGTTATTGCGCACTGTCACATTAAAGGTATGAATCAAATCTCCAAGCTCTCTGTACTCTATCACATTGTCCATCAGCGACTGGTAAGAGGACGCTGCCGCATCCTGCTCAGAGCTTCCCTGGTTGTTTTGCTCCTCCGCAATCGCAATCGCCATTGCCGGTCCAGTCGCTTTGGGCGCTGCGGCTGCCGGAACCGCCATGCCTGCAGCCAGCAAAGATGCAAGTCCCAACACCGCCATTGTTTTATTTTGTTTCATAATCGCATTTGCCTCCTCTCTCAAATTGTTCCTGTTGTCTTTCGACATTTCCTTTCACGCTTTTACCGCCAATGTTTGTCAACAGTCCGCCAGTTTCTTCGCAAAACATGCGAAATCCGTCAATCCACTGCCATCTCTTTCTTTGGCTGCCGGTTCATCAATGTATAATATACCGGAAGCATAATCAGTGACAGAACCGTAGACGCCGTCAGACCGCCCACGTTTACGAGTGCCAGACCTTGCATCAGCTCACCCGAATCTCCATATCCGACTGCCATCGGCACCATGGAAACTACCGTAGTCAAAGTAGTCATCAAAATCGGTCGCAGACGGGTCGCGCCCGCCTCAATCAATGCCTGCTTCATCGGCATCTCCGCACGGTACTGGTTGACCGTATCTACATACAAAATACCATTGTTTACTACGTTTCCGACAAGCATCAAAAATCCCAAAAGAGACGGCATACTGATGCTGGCGTCAGCAAAGAACAGAAAACTAAACGCACCAATCAAGCTGAATGGAATCGTCGTCATAACCATGACGGAGAACTTCGGAGACTCGAACTGTGCCGCCATAACGATGAAAATCAGGAATATCGCAATAAAAATCGCATTGCCCAGATTTCCCAGCTCCTCGTACATCATGTCAGTCATTGCGTTCTCTGCTCTGGATACACCGCTCACTTCATACTTTTCAGCAACCAGCTTATCCAACTCTGCTTTCGTATCCGCCGTCGCATTCTCTGTGTAGTTTGCTGTCACTGTCACCTGATACTGCTTATCCACACGCTCGATTGCCTGCGGGCTGTCCTCGAATTTCACATCTGCAATGTCCGTCAGCGCCACCGAGCCGCCGCTCGCCGTTGGAAGAAGAATATCCTTCACCTTCTCCAGCGTATCGTACTCTTCCGGCCCATACTCTACCATGACACTGATATCCTCTCCATCGACATCCATCGTCATTGCTTCAACGCCGCTGAGCATACTGTTGACAGAAGATGCGACGGTAATCGGCGTCAATCCTTCTGCCGCTGTCTTAATCGGGTCAATCTCCAGCTTGACAACCGGCGCCGCATTTTCCAGCGTAGAATGTACCTGTGTCACATCATCTCTGCTCTTCAGCTCTTCCACCAGACGATCCGATGTGTCCTTGATATCGTCATAAATTGCACTCTGCAAAATGGCCTCATAATAATCCTGCTCCGTGTCCATCATGCTCATCGTGCTGGAGGAATCCACCGTCACAGAGCAGTCTGGGAGACTGCCGAGCACCGGCTTCCAGAGGTCTATCACCTCGTCCGTTGTCATCGTCCTGTCATCTTTTAGATAGGCTGTCACACTGCTGCCTCCCATCAGAGACAATCCGCTTCCTCCATATGTCAGCATGTAGGAATCTACGTTTTCATCGTTTCTTACATACTCCTCAATGGTCTCAAGCACTTCGTTCACACGCTCTGTTGTGAGACCTGGCTTCATCTCTATGGATATGCTCACGGTTCCCTCATCAATCGACGGCATCATCTCAACCCGCAGTTTTGTTGCCATAGCCAATGAAAGCGCCAGAAGCAAAATACTCACCACCATAACGGTCTTACGTTTTGGAAGAACGCTCTGCATAATATGGCGGTATCCGTTCTGCAGCCATTTCATCGGCCGGGACATCGGAGATTCCTTCTCTTTCGGGCGATAAAACGCATAGCACAGAGGAACAATCGTCATAGCAGAAATCAGGGAAGCGACCATACAGAACACGATGGTAAAACCGAGCGGCCTAAACAGCTGTCCTGACATTCCCTGCATCACGGCCATAGGGATAAATACGACACAGGTTGTAACTGTGGACCCAAAAATAGAACGACTTACGATGCCAGTTCCCTTCAAAGCAGCCTCACGATATTCCAAAAATCCCTTTCCTGTCGTCGCTCTGAAACAGCTCTCCAGCACAACAATCGAGTTATCCACCATCATACCAACGCCGAGAACCAAGCTGCTCATGGTGATGACATTCAGAGAAAAGCCCATCACATTCATCAAGCAGAGCGCCGCCATGATAGAAACTGGAATGGAAGTACCTACAATCAGAGACGCTTTCAAATCTCCAAAGAACAGGAAAATAATAATCATAGAAATGACAACCGCCATAATCATGGTCTGGAACACGGTTCTCAGAGAGGACGTAATCATATCCGCACTGTCGTTTACCACAATCATCTCCAGCCCCGGATGTTCTGCTTCCAGTTCTTCGATCGTGCTCTGTACCACTCTGGAAACATCGACTGCAGATGCCGACTGCTGTTTTTTAATCTGAAGCGTAATCGTATCTTCTCCATTGTAGCGGCTGATACCATTGTCATCGGAGGTTGCCAGATAGATATTTGCCACATCCTCCAGATGAATCAGATTTCCTCCGCCCATCGGAATGATGATATTTTTAAGACTCTCCATGGAATCATATGTACTTCCTGCACTGACAGAAAGATCCTGCTCTCCCACGATCGTGCTTCCCGCAGGATATGTAAAATCAGAAGCCGCCACAATCTGCGCGATAGAGGACATTGTCAGGTGGTACTGCTGCAGCTTATCTGGAAGCATCTCAATACGAATGTACTCCTCCTCGCCGCCGCTCACATCCACGCTCGCCACGGAAGAAATTTTTTCAAATTCCGGCTGTACGGTATTCGTGACGAAGTTATACAAATTCTGCGCGTTCGGATTCTTCACAGACAAAATCACTGACGCCGTATCATTGATATCCATCTCCATGATAGTCGGCTCCTGCGCATCGTCTGGAAGCGTATTGTTCAAAGCATCTATCTTCTTTTTCAAATCCGTATACGCCTTATCCATGTCGGAACCATATTCATACTGCAGTAAAATCATGGAAACATTTTCCTGAGAGTAAGAAGTTGTTGTATCAATTCCACTCAGAACGCCGGTTGCTTCCTCAATCGGCTTTGTCACCAGCTCATTCACATCTTCTGGGCTCGCGCCAGGATAGACCGTACTGATCAGCATAATAGGCATATTCATCTCTGGCGTCAACTCCATTTTTGAGCCGAGAAGAGATGAAATACCGAAAACAACCAGACACAGCACGCACAAAATTGTGGTGACAGGTTTTTTCAGGACATATTTTGTCAAATTCATATAGTTGTTCCTCCTTATGTCGGGCTACTGAGCATCACTGAGCGCCACGTCTGCCCCTTCATACAAATCCGTTGTCCATGACACAATCACCTGGTCTGCTTCTGTCACACCGTCTGTTATCTGAATTTTATCACTGTCAGAAATTCCTGTGGAAATCTGTCTCTCTGCCACCACGCCGTCCTGATACAGATAGACAAACGGATTTCCATTTTTATAGTACACGGATTTCACTGGAACCGTCAGAGTATTGTCCGCTCTCTGCGCCTCCACGGTCACTTTCGCATAGGAGCCGTTCATCAGCGCATCGCCGTCTGCCACATCTGCCTTCACCGGAAAAAGTCCTGTCTGTTGGTTTACCATAGAAGCAATCTCAGCAATCTTTCCCTCATAAACGGTACCATTTTTCTCCACTGTGATGGCATCTCCCACATGGAGTCCGTTCACCACACGCTCTGGAACGGAGAAATTTATCGTTCTGGTTCCCTCTCCAGAAATCACACAGAACACGCTGGACTGGGAAACCATGTCCTTCACTTCTATATCACAGCTCTCGATTTTTCCGCTGATCGGCGCGGTAATCTGACTGTACTCTAACTGTGTGTCATATGCCAGTTTTGCTCCCTCATACTGCAGCCTTGCCATCTCTGCACTGCTTCTAATTTGCTCAAAACTCTGCGCCGAAATATCGCCGCTCTCATACAGAACCTGCATTCTCTGGAGATTGGTCTGGGCGTCCTGCATGGAAACCCTCGCGGAGTCCAGAGAAATTCTCGCGGAGTCCACCTGCTTCGTGTCTACTTTTGCCAACACCTGTCCTTCTGTTACGATATCCCCTGTTTTTATCAAAACCTCAGTCACCTCACCAGGCATCTTCGGGGTCACATAATATAAATCAGATGGCTCTACCAGTCCCATCAGACTGCTGTTTACAATAATTGTATCTAACGCAGGATTCTCCACAGACACCACCGGAGTCACTGCCACTGCGATTTCTTCATCCTGCTTTAAAAACCTGGGAACAATCAGTGCTGCTCCTACTGCAATTACGATGCCCCAAATCACCGCTGTCTTTACCTTCATTTTTAATCTCCTTTTCCTTCTTTTTCTTTCAGCTATGCCTCTGTTTTTCTTTGCATTTCTTTATTCTTTCTTGTTTTTCTAATTTTCTGTCTTTCCCTGTTGAAATCCTCTGCACAGAATTTCCGTCTTCACTTGAAAATCCTGCATAGCCTCCTCCTTTGATTTTATTTTCATAAAATACATCCCTGCCTCCTGGCATACCACAGCCTGTAGAATCTGGCTCACAGCTTTATATTCCTTCTTATTTTCTTCAGTATTAAGAGAATTGGTGCCCTGACATTGCTGGATATCCTCCATATTGCTTTCCATCTGCTCTGCTATACTTTTTCCATCCACAGAAAAATTTTCTTCTGTCACAGTAGAAAGAATATTCCGAACCAACTGGTCCGAACTTTCCCCCATACTTCTGTGTACCATAATATACTCCAATATATTTTTGTATGTCTCAAAAATATTCCCTCCGCTCTTCCGAAGACATTCTAGGACATATCCCTTCATTTCTCTGCCAAGCTGGTCAACCAGATAACGCAGAACATCTCGCTTATCTTCAAAATATGTATAGAAGCTCCCCCTGGAAATCTCCGCATCCCGAATAATTTTATTGATGGATACATTTTCCAGCGGAACTCTGGAAAATTCTCGAAAAGCTGCCTTTTGAATTGCTCTCTGCTTTTCCTGCGGCAAACGGAAAAATCGTTCTGTTGGCATTCCCTCACCCCTTTTTTTCTGAAGCTCCTGCTGTCTGTGCATTTTGCATTTGATTTATTTTCTATGCCCCTTTCCCCGCCTTATAACAGATTGACAATTTTTTTCCATGGGGCGCAAAAAACGCTTGATATCCCATGTAAAAAGCTCTGGAATCTGGAACTTTGTGTAATGCAGCAACCAGCATCCACGCTTCTTTTTTATCCTCAATCTTGTCATAAGAAAGGAAAAGTGACATCTTGTCACCATTATAGTGACACCTTGTCACCTTGTCAATTCCAATGAGTCATATTTAATAAACATTTTATATCTTTTATAATTTCTTATAAGATTTATATTTTCCTACCAAGTAATCATTTTATCAATCAACTCTCTCTGTTCCATGGTGGATTTTTTCAGATATACTCTGGTCGTCTCAATACTCTCATGTCCCATCAGGTCCGACAGCAATGCGATATCATTCATCCTTTCCAGAAAATTCTTTGCGAAACGGTGCCGGAAGGAGTGCGCATAGACGGTGTTTGGGTCAATTCCGTAGCGAACAGCCAGTTTTTTCAACTGGCTGTTTATCCCTCTTGGCGTAATCTGCTTACCCCGTTGGTTTAAAAAAAGGAATCCGCTCCGAACTCCTCTCTTTTCCATCCATCTCTTTGTTTCATTCGCCAGACATTCTGGGAAATAAATTCTTCGCACTTTTCCACCTTTTGAGCACAAATCCATATATCCCAACATCACATGCTCCGCTTTTATCTGTACCAACTCGCTGACTCTGGCGCCTGTCGCCGCCATATAGCGTATCACAAAATACCAGTAATCCAGTCCGTCCTGCTTCAGGCATCTCTTTAATTTCTCATAATCTTCCTGAGAAATCACGTTGTCAATAAAAGAAGCTTTCTGAATCGCCACAGTCTGGAGCGTATATCGTTTCCATTCATCTGCTTCCGTAATCTCCCGAATCCATAATTTCAGTTCCTGTTCTCTGTTTTTTTCCTGGTCTTTTGTCTTTTCGTCCATCTTTGTTCTCATTGTTTCTTTGACAGTTCCATTGTTTTTTTCTTTCAACATATCTGTCAGGAATTTCAGGAAATGATTCATGGCACTGATTTTCAGATTGATTGTATTGGCACGATATTGTTTTAATAAATATTCACGATACAAAACAAGATTTTTTACATTGACTTTTGTATACATTTTAAAATATCCCTTCACCGTACACTGATATGCTTGAATTGTATTGTTGGAATACCCCTGTTTTCTGAGAGATTTTAAAAAAACTTCCATCACTTTTTCCATTTCTTCCACAACTTTTCCCCCATCCTCTTCTCTGCTATTCTTTCTCTTCCCCTGCAAACCATCGTCCTGCAAAGTATTGCCCTGCAGAGCATGACATACAACTCGCAGTAAACACACCGCCATGTATCAAAATTTCACCAGTCCACCACATGATTTACAATCTGTTGCTGTTCTGTGCTGGTTCTGCGCAGGTAAATTCTGGTTGTCTCAATACTCTCATGTCCCAGCAGATCCGAAAGCATGGAGATATCCCCGCACCTCTCAATAAAACTTTTTGCGAACCGATGCCGGAAGGAATGTGGGTACACAACCGTCTCACTGATTCCATACAGAGCGGCAAACTTTTTCAGCTGCCCACGGATTCCTGCAGCTGTAATTACCTCTCGATTCTGATTTAAAAAAACGGGTCCACTCTCTCTGTTTTCCCGCTTCAGCCATCCTAATGTATCTTCTTTTAAACATTTCGGAATGTAAATCCGTCTGACTTTGTTGTCCTTGGAATATAAATCCTTCTGCCCTACTCTGACGTCTTCCACGGTCACTTTCGTCACTTCACTCACGCGCATTCCTGTCGCCGCCATATAGCGAATCAAAAAATAATACAACCACTCCCCATCTCTCATCAGACACCGTTTCATATACTCATAATCCGCTTCGCTGATGACATTTTCCAGATATAATTTCTGCTGCACCCGAATCATAGGAATCCTAATTTCCGTATTTCCTATGTACTCCAGATAACTATTCAGCGCCCGAATCCGCAGATTGACCGTCTGCGGCTTATAATGCTCTACCAGATACAATTTATAAATCTGCAGGCTATTTTCCGTCATCTCCTGATAATTTTCATAAAACTGACGAATCGCATATACATACGCCCGAATGGTGTTGACAGCTTTATGATTCATTTCCAGATACTCACGAAACTCCCCCAGATGCGCATCCAGCCAAAGCTCAAACTCTTCCTGGTTTCGTGTTTTTTGTCTCACGATTTCCATCTCCTCTTTTGTGTTTTTCCGTCTTTCCTTTACGTTCTTATTTTGTGTCTTTGCTTCACGTGCTTTTCCTTCATGCATCTTTTCTGCTTTTTTCCGGTATTTAGATTTCCATACTGCATCACCCACTTTCATTCTGGTCCAGTATAAAAAAATGTGACCTTTAAAGTCAATTTTTCCTACAAAATGCAACATATTTGTGAAACGGACATGCCTGCTGACGCAGGCACCACGATGATATGAAAGTCGATTGCTCCGTGCTCACACACTCCCGCAATCACCTTTGATATATGTTACTTTTCTGTTTCCTCAAAAGAAAGTTTCATGTTATAATCATGATGATACCAGCAATAATAACTTACTATGTTTATCTATCCGCGCATAACCTGCATATTGGCGTATCTGCTCCTTGCAGGCATCCATGCGCCACCCCACAAAGAAAGGACATGATATCTCATGAAAAAAGAATTCACCTTTACATCCTGCGACAGAAAAACACCCATCCATGTTTTGATGTGGACACCAGAAATTCCCGTCAGGGCAATTTTCCAAATCAGCCATGGCATGGTGGAATATATAGAGCGATATGAAGAATTTGCTGTTTTCCTCTCCCAGAGAGGGTATCTGGTAGTCGGCCAAGACCATCTGGGCCACGGTGCCTCCGTCCTGAACGAAGAAGAACATGGATACTTTGAAAAAAGACACGGCAATGAGATTGTAATCGGCGATATTCACAAACTGTACCACATTATGAAAAAACGTTTTCCTGACGTTCCCTACTTTATGCTCGGACACAGCATGGGGTCTTTTCTTCTGCGCCAGTACATTCAAATGTATGGAAAAGATCTGAGCGGCGCCATTATTATGGGAACCGGTTCTCATAATGTCGCGACAGTCATTTTTGGAATGATTCTCTGCAAAACGCTCTCCCTGGTAAAGGGCGACCACTTCCGAAGCCAGACAGTCAACAACATGGCTTTCGGTTCATACAACCGCCGTTTCCAGCCTGCCAGGACTTCCTATGACTGGCTCACCAAAGATATCACGATTGTTGACAAATATGCAGCACATCCATGGTGTACCTTTACCTTCACAGTCAACGCCTACTTCCACATGTTCCGCGGCCTTCTGACTCTGACAAGCAAGAAGAACCGGAACCAGATTCCAAAAGACTTGCCGCTGTTTCTTGTCTCCGGCGCAGATGACCCAGTAGGCAACTTCGGAAAGAGTGTAAAACATGTTTTCCATCAGTATAAGAAAGCGAAAATTCAGGATGTTTCCATGAAACTGTATCCAAAAGACCGACATGAAATTCTCAATGAGATGGACAGAGACACTGTATACCAGGATATCTTTGAATGGCTGGAACATCATATGGACACTCCATTGTTCCCGCTGTCTTAAGTGTACTATTCCAAAAATATTGTCTTAAAGATATTTGCTGTCTTAGACATGCTATTTTAAATACTTGTCTTAAATACATTTTTTAATACAAAATTTCCAATATCATCCATGGCATTTTCCTCTTCTGGGGAAGATGCCATTTTGTTTGTTCTTTCTTACTTTATTTCTTATTTTACCACTTTTTCACTCATTTACGATAATTTCTTGTATTGGAAGTATAATGGACCTCGTAATACAATTAGGAATTTCAAGCATTGAAGAATTTCAAAAAAACTTCAAAAAGAGAAAAGGAGAGTGCATTTATTATGAGAAAACAGACGAAATTGGTTGCAGTTCTTTCTGCAACTTCTCTGTTAGCTATTGGCGCTTCCATGACCTCTTTCGCAGCTACTGGCTGGGTAAACGAGAATGGAACGTTCTATTACTATGATGCTGATGGCGAGATGGTAACAGATGAATGGCAGAGAGATGGAAACGGATATTTCTATTTAGGAGAGGACGGAGCCATGCTCACCAATTCCTGGGTAGAGGATGAGTACTATGTAGGCCCGAACGGTGCTATGGTGACAAATGCATGGGTTAAGACAATGCTGGACGACAGCGACGATTCCGATCCGGAAGATGACGGTGAATCCTGGTTTTACTTCAACAACCGCGGCCGCAAAGTATACGGTGAAGAGAGACGCATCAACAATCGCTACTACCGCTTTGATGAAGACGGAAGAATGATTGATGGCTGGTATTCTGACGGCGATGACGTATATTATTACGGCGACGAAGATGACGGCGCTAGAAAAACAGGTTGGCTGTGGCTGGAAGCAGACATCGATGACGGCGGCGTAGACGAGGCACTGTCCGATACCGATAATGACTTAGAGGCATGGTATTACTTTGATTCTACCGGAAAGCGTGTAACAAGCAAAGAAAGAAAAATCAACGGCAGTTGGTATGCTTTCAATGATTACGGTCAGATGCTGTATGGATGGGTTCGCACGGGTATTTGGGAGAGCGATGAAATCGCAACTGAAGGAAATGCATCTGCTTCCAATATCGAAAATCTGAAATATTACTTTAATGTAGAAAACGGCGCCAGAGTAACTGGATTTGTCAGAGTTGATGGACCAAATGCAACTGGCAGACAGGATGACACCAACTGGTACTACTTCAAGGATGGCAAAGCAAAATATGCAGATATGGAAGAAGATGTTGTTTATGTAGATAAGTATGGTGTTGCTTCTACCAACAACGCAGAAGAAGGTGTTACAAAATACATCAAGAAAGAACGTCTGGAAGGCAGATACTTTGCATTCGACCAGTATGGCCGCATGAAGACTGGCATTCAGCCTGTAGCTGTAAAAGACAGCGCTGGAAACGTTGTTGACTATGATGTATATTACTTCGATGATAACGGTTATATGAGAACTGGCAGAGTGAGCGGAATTGAAGATGGTGATGACGAATCTACATACTACTTCAATACCAATAATGCGAACGCTGGCCGAGGCATCACAGGAGAGAAAGACAGCAGCCTGTACTACAAGGGAAGAAGACAGGACGCTTCTGACGATTACAAAGTTGTAGAGGTGAGCGGAAAAATTTATCTGGTAAACACCAGAGGCAGAATCCAGAAATCCAGCTCCAGACTGTATACAGACATTGAGAACGAAGGTATCGACAGCATTATGGTAAACAGCAATGGCGAGGTTGTAAGAGTCAACGCTTCCTCCGCAAGAGCAGACGATGGTGTTGCAGCAGCAGACTTCTTTGCTATTTATGGTGGCAGCATTGCTCCAAAAGCTCCATACTTTGAACCATAATCCCTTCCTTATTTTCTATCATAAAGATACCAATGGCAACCTGCCAAGAAGCAGATGATGGTTTGCCTATATAAGTTCTTAATCAAAAATCTATAATTTAAACATGAGGGTATCCTACAGGCAGTGTGCTTGCAGGGTACCCTTTCTTTAAACGGTAGCTTCCACTATCGTCTTTCCATTACAGAAGATTTCTTTCACACCCACTTCTTTATTCTTATTAAAATTAAAGCTGAGAAGATAACCTCTTGTTAAATGGTAATCATCCAAATATCCTGCCAGTTGTTCTTCTCCTCGCTTGTTGTACTCATTTCCATGCCATATTTTCATCTCAATTACATACTGTTTTCCGCGATAATCTACGATTACGTCTGTGCGCCGCAGATCCCTTGTGCGTGCTTCAATATAATAATTCCCAGTACCATTGATAATCGGTTTTAAATATAAAAGAAACAGTCTGCGGCCGTTTTCTTCCACAAATTTAATATCACTGCCATCATAAACTTCTGAAAAATGCACTACAAACTTCTGCAACACCAAGTCCATATTCAGATACCCATTCTGTATGAACTGATTTCTTTCCTGCAAAGCAGCATTGTATGTCTGATTATTAACCAGCTCTTCTGACATAAACAGATTATAAAGCCGCGTCTCAAAAATGCGGTTCGCCACCGCTACATTTCCATTTACTTTTTTGATGAACCCAAACATTGTCCCGATATCAATGGCATAATTGTCTTGATTAAAAGGAATCGTCTGCCCATAAAACAAAATAGAAAACAGCAGATTGCGCAATTCGGGATAATCGCTTATTTTCTTTCTCATATCATCAAACAGGGTATTCGGTTCGTTTAGAATTTGTTTCACAGCTTCCAAAAAACCCGCTTTTGTCCATGCAGCGCTTCGATCTGCAAAATCTGGCTGACCGGCAATTTTTTCATCCAGCAGTTTGCAGATACGGGAGACCAGATAGGGATAGCCAGATGTATATTCATAGATAGCTTCTGCTATATCCGATACCTGCATCCCCGTCTGATAATCTGTTTCGTATTCTTTTAGCATACCTGCAATATCTTTCGCAGAAAAGCTCATATCCACATCAAAATCTGCAGCAATATTCCAGGGACTGTTATATCTGTGGCTCTCATCCGGCCGTATTCTTAACTTTAAGTTCTTAATATCATACACACCTGCCAAAATCACAGAATGAAACGTAGGTGTCACTCTTCTGTATAGGTAAAAATCGCGAAGCTGCCCCAGAAAATTCAAAAAGACCTGATTATTGGCAGCAGAATCCACTTCATCAATTATCAAAATTACAGGGCGCTCTGCAGTTGCACATAATTCGCTTAAATATTCAAATAATTCCACCAAATCCAATTTCCTATGTTCATTCCATGCTGCCTCTTCCAGAGCATGTAGTGCATTTTCATTCAACCCTTTCACGGCCATTTCCTTGTTTTTTACAACTTTCAGCAGTAATTTCGCAAAAGCAGCTGAAAATACAGCTTCATTTTCAAATTTAGCGGCACTAATTCGCTGAAAACTCAGAAAAATAACCGCATATTCATCCTGCAGATACTTATTTAACGCCCACAGGGTCGTGGTTTTTCCATATTGCCGCGCACGATTTATCACAAAGTATTCCCCTTTGTCCACAAGTACCTTAATTTCTTTTAAACGTTCTCCCAGATCTACCATGTAATTCTCATCTGGATAACATATACCATTTACATTGAATGTTTTATTCAAATAAAAATTCTCCTTTTTGGTTATTCATATTTCTGTTGCCTTTTATAGGTTAATTTCCCTGTTTTCCCGTATTTCAGTAATTCTATCTTTTATCTTACCATGGGCATACTACTTTAACAAGCAGTGACATAATTTTCTTTCCCCTTCTTTTATGTATTTTGGCTTATCTACCCACTTACGATAATTTCTTGTATTGGAAGTATAATGGAGCTCGTAATACAATTAGGAATTTCAAGCATTGAAGAATTTCAAAAAAACTTCAAAAAGAAAAAAGGAGAGTGCATTTATTATGAGAAAACAGACTAAATTAGTTGCAGTTCTTTCTGCGGCTTCTCTGTTAGCTATCGGCGCTTCCATGACTTCTTTCGCAGCTACTGGCTGGGTAAACGAGAATGGAACCTTCTATTACTATGATGCTGACGGCGAGATGGTAACAAACGAGTGGAAGAAAGATGGTAACGCATATTTCTACTTAGGCGATGAAGGCGAAATGCTGACAAGCTCTTGGGTAGAGAATGAGTATTATGTAGGGCCGAACGGCGCTATGGTAACAAACGCTTGGGTTAAGACTATGCCAGAGGATATTGATGACGAAGATCCAGATTCCGACGGTGAGGCTTGGTTTTATTTCAACAATAAAGGTAAAAAAGTTACCGGCAAAGAGATGAAGATCAACGGTAAATACTACCGCTTCGATGATGACGGTAAGATGTTAGATGGCTGGCAGGAAATCGATAACAAAGTATACTACTTTGGTGACGAGGATGACGGCGCTAGAAAATCTGGCTGGTTATGGTTAGAGACAGCTTCCGATGACGGCGATGTAGACGAGGGCATCGGTGATGACTTCGATACAGAGGCATGGTATTACTTCGATTCCAACGGTGTTCGTGTAGAGAGCAAGCCTAAGAAAATCAATGGCAAGTGGTATTCCTTCAACCAGTATGGCCAGATGAACTATGGATGGACTTTTGGAGAAAAGGGCGGCTGGGTAACTGATGAAATCGGTACAGATTCTGATGCAGATTTAGGAATAGGCGACCTTCTGTACTACTTCGACCAGGAGAATGGTGCTCGTGTAGGCGGATTCATCAAGATCGCTGGACCGAACGCAACTGGCAAGCAGGATGACACAAACTGGTACTACTTCAAAGATGGCAAGGCAAAATATGCTAAGGAAGAAGATGCTGTTTGGGTTGACAAAGAGGGTGTAGCTTCTACAAACAATGCTGAGCAGGGCCTTAAGAAGATCATCATGAAAGAGAAACTGGAAGGCAAGTACTTTGCATTTGATGAGTTAGGCCGTATGAAGACTGGCAAGCAGCCGATCAAGAACGGTGATGACTACGATGTATACTACTTCGATGACAACGGATACATGAAGACTGGTAAGGTTACCGGTGTAGAAGATGGCGATGATACATCTACATACTATTTCAATACAAACAACTCCGGCCAGGGTAAAGGTGTAACTGGTGACAAAGATGGTTATCTGTACTACAAAGGTAGAAGACAGGAAGCTGAAGATGATTACAAGATCATCAAAGTTGCTGACAACTACTACTTAGTAAATACAAAAGGTAAGATCCAGAAATCTACTTCCAAGACATACGAAGACATCGAGAACGATGGTGTTACAACTGTTAAGGTAGACAATAGTGGTAAAGTTACTAAGGTCAACGATGTTGACGCAGCTACATTCTTTGCTTCCTACGATGGCAGCGTAGCTCCAAAGGCTCCATACTTTGACTAATTAAAACATTCGTCAAACAAAAACCAGTTCTTAGTTTTTTAAAGGCTGATAATTAAAAAAATGGGGATATTTTTCAGGTAGATTACTTGAAAAAATATCCCTTATTTTATTCCCTGCATTTTATTTTTGATTTGAAAATACTATTTACGATTCTATATTATTCTGTTCAAGATTTTTACGACAGTACTTCTACCTTACAGGAATGTTCCTTTGTTTTTCTGTCATAACTGATTCCCACAGCAAGAATTTTTCCTGTATATTTCGGCTTTTCTCCCAGTTTTCCCTTAAAACGAAGCGCATAGTTTTTATCTTTGATCTGCTGAATTGCTTCATCCGGTGTACAGTCCACTTTCAGTTCCAAAATCATGGCATCCGCACCCTTTCGTTCCGGATAAAAGATAAAATCCACAAATCCCTCGCCAGCTTTGTCTTCACGTTCCACACGATACCGGTCTCTCGCCGCCAAATACACCAGATTGACAACCGCAGACAGCTCAATCTCACTGTTGTAAGAAAAAATCGGAGATTCCGTATCATGGGCAAATTTCAGGATTTCTGCCATGGTCTTTGTATCGCCCGCAAGTGTAGCCTTTAACATTTTTTCTGATTCCCTCGCTAGACTATACACATATCCCAGAGACTCTTTGGACATCAGCAGCTTTTTAAACTGCTCCATGATTTCTCGATTTGGAATAAAAACTTTGCCATCTTTATATGTCAAAAGTCCATAAACTACCATAGCTGAATATATCTCATCTTTGGTATTCAACTTCATGGACACAGCAGCATAATTCTGAATTTCTGCTTCAACCCCCTCTCCAGCAATCATCAGTACCAAATCATCTCGAACTGCTTCAATATTATTGCGGATGTAATAGAAAATCTCATCATAAGGACCAGAACTTGTCCAGTAATTTGCCAGTTCATCGTCTGCCAACGCACATACAATCGAGCGTGGATTATAGATTCTATTTCCTTTTACAGTATAATATCCATCATACCAGATACGCAAATCTTCTCTAGTAATCTCAGGTCTATCCGTCTCTTCCTGATAAATTTGGAACAGTCTGTCCACTTCACAGTCCAAGAAACCAAAATACTCACTGAATTTTTTCTTTGTAGCCATATCATACTCCAGAAACATATTCAATTCCGAACCACTGGAGTATTTTGCAATCGGCAGCACGCCTGTCATATACGCCAATTCCACATACACCTGATCCTTCAACAGATTTTTCAAAAACAACAAATATTCTTTCTGTTGTTTTTCCGTTACAAAGGGCATATGAAAAATGGCATCCCATTCATCTATTACAAAAATGAATTTATCTTTTGTCTCCTGAAATATTTTTAACAGAACATCCCAGACTGTATTTTGTGCCATAATGTTTATATCAGGGTAAAACTCAGCCAAATCCTGATTTATAGTATTTTGAATCCGGTTTATATATTGCTCATAACTCATACAATCTCTTGGTACTCTGCTGAAATCAATAAAAATTACATTATGCTGGTTCAAATGTGTCTTATAATTTTTATTTCTGGCAATAGACAAGCCATCAAACAATAACGTTCCATCCATTCCCTTCTCAAAAAACGCAGCAATCATATTCGCCATAACACTTTTTCCGAATCGACGCGGCCTTGTAATGCAAAAATACCGATTCATTTTTCCAAGAGCAGGAAACAGCTCCCCAATTAATTCTGATTTATCCACAAAATACGTATCTTCAACTATTCCTTTGTAAACATCATAAGGGACATTACTATTCAAAAACATTCCCATATTTACACACTCCCTTTCAGAATTTTGCTGTTCTTGCCATATTTCAGCAATTCTATCTTTTATCTTACCATGGGCATACTACTTTAACAAGCAGTGACATAATTTTCTTTCCCCTTCTTTTATGTATTTTGGCTTATCTACCCACTTACGATAATTTCTTGTATTGGAAGTATAATGGAGCTCGTAATACAATTAGGAATTTCAAGCATTGAAGAATTTCAAAAAAACTTCAAAA
>JAUNGE010000072.1 GCA_030524675.1 bacterium | reverse complement strand
ATAGAGCCGTCAGGCTCTTAGAAGCCCATTACCTTTAGGTGATGGGTAGTTCACTATCTCAATTTTCTTTACAGATAACCCATTGGCTTTTTATTGTGATATAATATGAATTGTTTAAGTGTTTAAACAGAATGGAGGGCTATTTTTGCAAAATACAGTCCAGGATATGGAACGAATAAAACAAGAATTTCAATTATGTCAGAAAATTTTTACAGCTCTTGGCGATGAAACACGTCAGTACCTTCTATGCATTTTACTTTGCAGCGAATGTAGCGGAAGCAGGGTAGTTGATATAGCAGCCAGAACAAATTTGTCACGTCCCGCAGTTTCGCATCACATGCAGATATTAAAAAATGCTGGTATTGTAAAGACACGAAAAGAGGGGACATGTATTTATTATTATCTGGATCCGGAGGATAGTGAAATTCAAAAAATAATCAATCTATTTTCTGATATCCAGCAAATTATGAAAAATGTTCCCGATAGAAGCGGTGAGGATTCACTCATTTAATTTGCTTATCTGAAAAGGATAAATTTCTTTGTTGAATAAAATATGTCTGATGGAGGTAAAGAAGAATGGATTTAATGGAAGCAATCAAGGAACGCCACTCTGTTCGTTCCTACAGTGAAAGAAGCATAGCTGATGAAATAAAAATGGAATTGTTGTCTTATATTGAGCAATGCAACAGGGAAAGCGGACTGCATATGCAGCTTGTATTAGATGAACCAAAGGCATTTGATGGATTTATGGCGCATTATGGAAAATTTTCCGGCGTAAAGAATTATATTGCCATGATTGGAAAAAAAAGTGCAGAATTGGAAGAAAAGTGTGGTTATTACGGCGAAAAGGTTGTTTTAAAGGCACAGCAGCTTGGATTGAACACCTGTTGGGTCGCACTGACATACAGCAAAGTCAAAACAGCATTTCAGGTGAATCCTGGTGAAAAATTATGTCTGGTTATCTCTGTTGGTTATGGAACAACGAATGGTATAGAGCACAAATCAAAACAGCCCGAAGCCGTCATGAAAGCACAAAACCCCATACCAGAATGGTTTCAAAAAGGTATACAGGCAGCTTTACTTGCTCCTACAGCAATGAACCAGCAAAAATTCGTCTTTTATTTAAGTGGAAAAAATACGGTTACAGCAAAAGCCGGAACTGGATTCTATACAAAAATAGATTTGGGAATTGCAAAATATCATTTTGAAATTGGGGCAGGACAGGAAAATTTCAACTGGGGTTCATGAAAATTAGCGTCAGAATGAAGCGTCAGAATACATCATGAAATTGTAACTAAAATGCCAAAAATTGTACTATTTTTTAATAATAAAAGACGTGACTTTTGTTTGTTATGTGTGCTATTATATAAGTAGTTATTTTGGCATGTGTGCACAAAAGAAAATGTCAGCATGTCTGGCACTGCATACTGCCCAGGAAACGCCGTTTGACGTTTCTGAATAAATTTATTCAAGGAGGAAACACTTATGCCAATGCAGATGGGATGGCGCTGGTATGGGGAGGGCAATGACCCCATTACCTTAGCTGACATTAAGCAGATTCCTGGAGTTACAAGCATTGTCTGGGCACTTCATAACAAAATGCCTGGCGAAATTTGGGAAGTTGATGAGATTGCTGAGGTTCAGAAACAGCTTGAGCCGTATGGTTTCAATATGGATGTGGTAGAGTCTGTCAATGTACATGATGATATCAAAATCGGACTTCCAACCAGAGACCAGTATATTGAGAATTACAAACAGACAATCCGCAATCTTTCCAAGTTTGGTGTAAAAGTTATCTGTTACAATTTCATGCCAATCTTTGACTGGACCAGATCCGATTTGTTCCATCCGGTAGGAGACGGTTCCACTGCTTTATTCTACCAGAAGGACATGATTCAGGACGATTACAAGTCCATGGCAGAGTATATTCTGAACTTTACAGAGAAATATAACATGACGTTCCCAGGCTGGGAGCCAGAGCGTATGGCAAAATTGGATGAGCTGTTCAAAGCGTATGAGCCGGTTACCAAGGAAGTGCTCTGGGATAATCTGAAATATTTCCTGGAGGCTCTGATGCCGGTATGTCATGAATGTGATATCAAGATGGCGATTCATCAGGATGATCCGCCGTGGGATATCTTCGGACTTCCACGCCTTTTGGTAGATGCTGCATCTATCGACAAATTCCTGGCAATGGTGGATGACCCGTACAACTGTCTGACACTTTGTTCCGGCTCTCTGAATGCAAATCCGGAGAATAATGTTGCTGCAATCGTGCGCAAGCATTGCGACCGTATCGCATTTGCACACATCCGCAATATTCATCACTTCCCGAACGGAGACTTCTCTGAGGCTGCTCACCGCGACTGCTGCGGCGAGACCGGAATCATTGATATTCTTCGCGCATATCATGAAGGCGGATATGAGGGATACATTCGTCCGGACCACGGCCGTCAGTTGTGGGAGGAAGGTCCTGGTAACTGCCGTCCTGGATATGGCAAATATGACCGTGCGCTGGGTACGCAGTATATGCTTGGTGTATGGGATCTGCTGGACAAGCTGGCTGAGGAGAAGAAGAACGCAAAATAAAGACGCCAGAACAGAGAAAGCAGAGAACCGAAAGAAAGAGAAAAAGAGGCTGCTTCTGGGGCTATCACCCATAAGAAAAAGAACAGCCTGAACTATAAGAGATAAGAATTCAAACATTATAAAAAAGGATATGGAATCATGCGTGCTCGCCTGTTTCGTATCCTTTTTTATTTTTTTGGTTGTGTTTGGTATAATTGACAGATATTGCGGAGTATGTTATTATTCTTATTAAAATACTAGGATGATAGGTATTTAATTTCTGTAAGAGAGGATTGGATAATATGAATTACGAGATTGAGACACGATGTATTCATGGAACAGATACAAACAGAGAACGACATTCTTTCGGCGCAGTGACTGTTCCCATCTATCAGACCGCGACATTCTCACATCCTGAGATTGGTAAATCCACAGGTTTTGATTATTCAAGAGTGAGCAATCCGACAAGAAGGGAACTGGAGAAGGTTGTGGCATCTTTAGAAGGTGCCCTGGATGCGGTTGCGTTTTCTTCTGGCATGGCGGCCATCACGCTTTGTCTGGAGCTGTTTGAAAGGGGATCACATTTTGTCTGTACAGAAGACCTCTATGGAGGGTCTTTTCGAATATTTCAGACCATTGGCGAAAGCAGAGGCAGGTCGTTCACTTATGTAGACACGTCTAATGAAAAAGCCGTTGAGGAAGCAATCCGACCTGAGACAAAAGCCATTTACATAGAGACACCCAGCAATCCAACTATGCAGGTCACAGACCTGGCTGCTATGAAGCGTCTGGCCGATAAACACAAACTCCTTTTTATTGTGGACAATACTTTTTTGTCTCCTTATTATCAAAATCCAATCGCTTTTGGGGCAGATTTGGTGATTCACAGCGGCACAAAATTTTTGGCAGGTCACAATGATACGTTGGCCGGATTTTTATGTGCCGCGAGAGAAGACCTGGCAGAAAAGATTCGGTATCTGTATATGACAACGGGAGCTTGTCTGTCTCCTTTTGACAGTTTTTTGGTGCTTCGTGGAATCAAGACGCTTGCTGTGCGCATGGAAGCGCAGCAAAAGAACGCTATGCGCATTGCTCAGTGGCTCAAGGAACAAAAAGAAGTTGTGAATGTATATTATGTCGGACTAAAAGAACATCCAGGATATGAAACCAGCAAAAAACAGACCAGAGGCTTTGGCAGCATGATCTCCTTTCAGGTGGACTGTGAAGAGACCGCAAGAAGGATTTTAAACAACGTGCGGCTGATTACCTATGCGGAAAGCCTTGGCGGTGTAGAGTCTCTGATTACCTATCCAATGCTTCAGACACACGCAGATGTTCCGGCAGAAATTCGTGAGAAGCTGGGAATCACTGCTGTATTTTTGCGGATGTCTGTGGGAATCGAAAATTGTGATGACTTGATTGCAGATTTGAGACAAGCAATGCATCCTTATTTTTAAAAAAATATTTTTTTCACCAATAAACCTATTGACTTAATAGGTTTATTGGTGTATGATAGGCATTAAATTTCAACAGAACTTTCAGAAGGAGGAGATATCAATGAAGATAAGATTTACTGTTATCATTAATTCTATCATGTGTTGTTGTCGAATGTTATTCTCCCGGACATATTATATGGCCAGGTAGGTGCTTCGACACATTGTGTTTGGCACCTGCACAGAACACAAAAAGGTGTGTATGAATTTGCCATTTGTCCGGGAGCTTAAAAGCCTCGGATTTTTTTATTTTCTAGGAGGACATACTCTACGGAATAAAAAAATACTGCAGAATAGGAAAATAGAGAACACATGGCAGGAAATAGAAACCACAAACAAGTTTTGTAATACTTGGCACGCCTGTCAGAGAACTGGATATTTGCAGGTATCCGAATGGGGCATAACAGAAGGGAGGCCGAATATGGAAAAAGACAGAGAACGTTTGCGTACATACTCACAGAAAGAAGTTTTAGAGGAACTTAAGGATATTGTCTCCCAACTGAGATATGGATCTGTAACAATCACAGTTCATGATGGAAAGATTGTTCAGATTGAGACAACCCAAAAGAACAGATATGTCTAGTGGATGGAAATCCCATATAAAAAAATGATAGATAGAATTCGACCGGACCACCGGAGAATAAGAAACAGCAGCAAACGTACTGGACTTATTCTCTGGTGGTTTTGTTATATAGTTTGAAACTATCGAGAGAGTACAGATGGCTTATGACCCATCTGCAATGGGAGTTTATCAGACACTGCAAGAAATGAAGCATAAATAGTAGGAGGATAGAGATATGGAATGTAGAATTGATTTTTTAGAGAAAACACCAGAGAAAGAAAACACAACAACTGTATACACGGATGAAGAGGCGAGACTTCATGCAGAGGAAGTGGGAGCGTCCCCCAGACCGATGGAGACCAAACATGAGATTGATGACAGAGGGGCTTTTATCCGTCAGCCCAATGCATTTATTCAGCCATTTGGAGACAAGGAAGGAGACTTAAAGGCAGAAGCCGGAAGATACACCATTTACTGGGCTAAGGGCTGCAACTGGTCGAATCGTCCTGTGATTGCCAGAGACCTTCTAGGACTTCAAGATGTGGTCGCAGATGAGCTGGTAGGAGGCAGCGGTGAAACTAACGTATACGGGTGGGGATTTCCAGATGCGCCCGACCATAAAGACCCCATTACTGGCGCATATTTTTTGAGCGAATTTTACAAGCGGGCCAATCCAGAATTCAAGGGAAGAGCAACAACACCTACTCTGGCAGATACCATCGAGAAGAAGGCAGTCAACAATGATTATCACCGCTTGACAAATTATCTGGAAGTGCAGTTCCGTCCATTTCAGCCAGAGGATGCACCAGATTTATATCCGAAGAAATTTCGCAGAGAAATTGATGAACTGAATGACTGGCTGTTCCCACATATCAACAATGGACACTATCGCATGGCTTTCTGCCAATCTTTGGAAGCATACGAAGAGGCATTTGAAGATTTCTATGATTCTATGGATAAACTGGAAGAACGTCTGGCTACAAACCGTTTTCTGTTCGGTGATTTTATCACAGACAGTGATATCCGCTTTTTTGTGACGCTGGTTCGATGGGATATCAGTTATTTCCACAACATTGGTCCTGTAAAGCACCGCATTGTAGATTACAAGAATATCTGGGGGTATGCAAGAGAACTTTACAGTCTTCCGGCCTTTAAGAAAAATACGTATATGCACGACCTGGCACTGGGACGCGATGACAAGGACAAAAAGTTGTTTGCTGACTGGAGAACAAGAATTGCACCGCAGATTGATTTTGAAAAGTTGTGGGCACCAGATGATTCCAGACGTGCTCTCAGTAAAACGCCAGATGAGTGGTTTTTGCGTCATCCAAAGGGAGAAACCTATGAAGAATATGCTTCTGAAATTAGCAAAAGCATCTGGAACAGTCCCAATCAGGCGGACCGCAATCCGAAGAACGGAACACTCTCTGAAGATGCTTCTATCAATCCACTGAAAGGACGAATATAAGATGGGTACAAACACATTTCATGCAATCCGAGTAACAGAATACTGGCAGAGAGCCTGCGTTTATTACATCCGCCTGGATGAGTTTGTTCATGAATTCTCTATTGGAGTGCGTCATGAACTGGACGAAAGAGATACGCCGGATACGCCGTACATTCTAGTTTTTGATGAGGAAGACAAACCAGCTGGCACCTGCAGATTACATATTCTGGACGAGACACATGCAAAAATTGAGCGAGTAAGCGTTTTAAAGCAGTATCGGGGGAGCGGCGCAGGACGAACCGTCATACAAGCGGCGGAATTGTGGCTGAAAGAACTGGGAATTCAGAATGTTTTGATTAACAGTAGAGAGGGAGCCGTTGGATTCTATGAAAAACAGGGCTATAAGACAGACTGGGAGACGTATCAGAAAGGAAAACTTTTTGGTACGGTTGACACATATAAGACATTAAACCTGTCACCAGAAATCCATTCATAGGTACTCTTACATGAAGGATAAACCAATCTAAAGATAACGGATTCTTACAGTAAGGAGAGTGAAAAAAATGAAAAAATATAGAAAAATGGCAGCACTGACCGCAGCAGTAGTTATCACTCTGACCGCCTGCGCGTCTGGAGCTTCTCAAACTGTATCAGAGACGCCGAGCAGTATCAGCGGCAAGGATGGAACATCGGCGGCCGAGACAAAACAGGTAGAAACAACAGATGGAAAAACTGTGGAACTGGCAGAAACACAGACATTGACACTTCTTTTCAATAATGTGTACACCCTTGATTTTAACAAATCTGGCTGGGTATCAGAAAAAGAAATCACTGCACATACACAGGCAGGACTGCTGCGCGCCGTGACGCAGCCAGACAACAGCGAAGCCTTTGTAGAAGACGCAGCGGAGAGCTATGAAATATCCGACGATGGGTTGGTGTATACATTTCACCTTCGTGAAAACCACTGGTCTGATGGGCAGCCGGTTAAAGCCCAGGAATATGTAGACAATTATATCCGCGAATTGACTCCAGAAAACGGGTTTACAAATGTGGCAAATTATAATTTCGTTAAAAATGCGCAGGCCTATTATACAGGAGAGGTGTCGGCAGATGAAGTCGGTGTGAAAGCATTGGATGATGCGACTTTTGAAATTATACTTGAAGTCCCTGATATAAACGCAATCCAAAAGATTGCAGGAGTTTCTTATCCCATTCGGCTAGATGTGGTTGAGAAGGCGTCTTCCTACGGAGATAATGCAAAGGAACTGCTGTATTCCGGTGCCTTTGTCATTGATGAATGGATACCTGACAATAAGATGGTATTAAAGAAAAATGAAAATTATTGGGATGCAGACAATATTTATCTGGAAACTGTGAATCTCATTACAGCGAAAGAGAGCGCAACTCAGGCAACACTGTTTGATTCACAGCAGTTGGACCTGGTGGAATACAATGATGATTTTGCAGAAATTTGGAACAGCAAAGCAGAGGCAGGAGAGATTCAGGCAGTGGTTTATCCAAAATCCTATACTCGATGGCTGATTTACAATCAGAATGGAAAATCCGGTCTGATGGGCAATGCAAAGGTACGATTGGCTATTTCTCTTGCCATCAACCGGCAAGAATATGTAGACACTCTGTATAATCGCTATTATCCGGCATGGGATTTCACTCCACCTACGGTGACTGTGGAAGGGCTTCCTTATAATTCTTTCGATTCCGGCAATATTACAGAATTGTTGGAAGAATATCCCGATTCTGCATCCTGGCAGGAACTGCTGAAAGAAGGTCTTGACGAGGTTGGATATCCATATACCGATTTGAAGGATGTAATCATTAATTACTCTGATAAATCCGTCAACACGATTGACCAGACTCGAATCGAATATCTGAAACAGAATTTAGAGAAAGAGCTTGGCATCACGATTGAGGTAGTCAGCACGTCCGATTTTGCTTATATGCAGGGAGATTATGACATCACCACCGCAGGTTGGACGTCTGCCTCCCCATATGGAGCTCTTACGCTGTTTGATAAGGTCGTGGGAAAACCTACTTTAAATGGTTATTATGTGGACAATGGAGAATTGCAGCCGCTGTTTGACTCCGCTATCGGTGTCACAGATCCAGAAAAAGTAGTCAGCATTTATAAGGAAATTGAGAGAAAAATGATAAGAGAAGCTTGGGTAGCCCCTATTTATTGGGGGGATGCTCGCTACTTTGTTCAAAATTATGTGCAGGGATTTGATTTCCATACCATCACCGCTTACAATGATTTTTCCAGAGCGTATATTTTGAAACACGACTAAACTGATTCACGTCCGGCGGCAGCCTGGGCTTTGAAGCGTATTTGACAAGAAATGAGGAATTTTTATGCTGAAATATTCAATAAGAAGGTTGATTCAACTTGCATTTGCACTTTTTCTGATAGCAACGGCAACTTTCTTTCTGACCAATGCCACCCCAGGCGACCCGCTGACAGAGCGTGCAATGCAGCTTTCGGATGATGTAAAAGCCAATTTGTACGCTTCCTACGGTCTGGATAAACCGCTGGGAGAGCGTTATGTTATCACAATGGTTAGTATGCTGCATGGAAACTTCGGAGAATCTGTTGTTCATACAGGACAGACAATCCAGAGCATGTTAGCAGACCGTCTGCCCGTTTCTGCAAGACTTGGAATCCAGACGATGCTTTTTGGTGTCCTTTTGGGACTGGTTTTAGGAGTGATTGCGGCGGTGAAGCGCGGTACCTGGATAGACCGCCTGATTGTTATTATGGCTGTTTTGTTTATCTCAGCTCCCAATTTGATTATTGGACTGCTTTTGCAGCGCTATTTTACTGGAGTATGGAAATGGTTTCCAACGATTGGCTGGCCTTCTGGGAAAGAGCTGTGGTTTGGAGGATGGAAGTATACCATTCTTCCGATGCTTGCGGGGGGATTGGGTTATATTGCCTCTTATTCCAGGCTTCTCAAAGCTTCCATTCTGGATGTAATTGGCCAGGATTATATTATGACTGCAGAGTCCAAAGGATTGAGTCCTCTTCGGATTGTCACCCACCATATCCTGCGCAATTCCTTTATTCCGATTATTACAAGACTTCCGATAACAGTGGGTATGTGTATCACAGGTTCTTTTATGATTGAGAAGATTTTTTCCATTCCTGGCATTGCACTGTATTTTGTGGAAGCAGTGTCCAATTACGATTTATCAATCGTGCTGGGAGAGACGGTCTTTCTTGCATTGATTTATGTTACAGCTATTTATGCAACGGATTTGCTGTATACGGTTGTGGACCCGCGAATCCAAGTTGGAGGAGGAAAACACTGATGAAAAAAGAGATTGACAGCATTGTACAAAAGACAGAGGAGGAACTGGAGAAGGATGCATTTACCATTGTCGGAATCAATCTGAGAGAAGTAAATGCAGTGACTCGAAAACCGATTACATACTGGCAGGATGCATGGAGAAGACTGAAAAAAAATCCTGTAGCCATGATTTCTCTCTGCGTAATCGGATTTCTCATAATTCTGGTCCTGATTGGTCCGATTCTTCGCGGGTATGATTATATTTCTATGGTTCCTGCAGATAAGAACCTGGAAAGCAGTGCAAAATATTGGTGGGGAACGGACAGCCTGGGACGGGATTTGTTTTCAAGAGTCTGGGCCGGCGCCCGCGTATCCTTTGCAGTTGCTATCAGCTGTACGAGCATCCAGATTGTGATGGGATGTCTCTATGGAGGAATTATGGGATACTTTGGAGGATGGTTAGATGAACTGATGATGCGGGGAATTGAGATTTTATCTTCTATCCCATCCCTTCTTTTAACCATCGTGATTATGATAGCACTGGGCAATGATATGGTATCCCTTCTGATAGCCATGAGCATTACCAGCTGGTGTGGCACTGCGAGGCAGATTCGCGGACAGGTCATGCAGCTGCGAGAGAGCGAATATATTATGGCCGCGGAGGCTCTGGGGGCTTCCCCCTTTTGGGTCCTTATCCGGCATTTGATTCCCAATACGATGGGCCTTTTGATTCTCGACGTTGCTACAGCAATTCCTGGGTATATTTTCCAGGAAGCAGGTTTGAGTTTCCTCGGACTGGGTCTTCAGGCTCCAGCTATCTCTATAGGACTTTTGATTTCTGCAGGTCAGCTGGTTATGAATTCTCATCCGAATCAGCTGATATATCCAGCGGTCATTTTAATCGTGATTGTTCTTGCGTTTAACTTATTTGGAGACGGACTGCGTGATGCGCTGGACCCCAAACTGCGGCAGTAAAGGAGTTGGAACTATGGCACATTTATTAGAAGTAAACAATCTGGCAGTCTCTTATCATACATATCAGGGAGAAGTGCAGTCTGTCCGCGGCGTCTCTTTCTTCATGGAAGAGGGAGAAACTGTAGCGCTGGTGGGAGAGTCTGGCTGCGGAAAGTCTGTGACAGCCAAAAGTTTGATGCGCCTGATTCGTGAGAATGGCGAGATTAAGAAAGAATCACAGATACAGTTTGAGGGGCAGGACATTTTGAAGCTGAAAAAGAAAGAACTCAGCAGCTATCGTGGAGAAAAAGTGTCTATGATTTTTCAGGATGCTCTGGCTTCCCTGAATCCTACTATGAAAGTTGGATATCAGATTACAGAGATGCTGACATTACATAAAAAAATGTCTGCGTCGGATGCGAAGGCTGCAGCAATCGAAATTATGCAGAGTGTCGGAATTCCTGACGCCAAAAATCGGTTTGGATTGTACCCTCATTCTTTTTCAGGAGGACAGCGCCAGCGCATTATGATTGGAATTGCGCTGGCCTGCAACCCAAAGCTTTTGATTGCCGATGAGCCGACGACAGCCCTTGATGTGACAATTCAAGACCAGATTATGGAATTATTAAGAAGTATGCAGGAAAAGAATCATACAGCCATCCTGATTATCACGCATGACTTGGGCGTGGTCGCTAATCTGGCAAAACGAGTGTATGTCATGTATGCAGGAAAAATCGTGGAGGAGGGGACCAGCCAGGAAATCTTTTATGAACCAAAACATCCTTATACATGGGCTCTTTTGAAAGCAGTTCCCCGCCTGGACCAGGAAGGAAAAGGAAAGCTGGAGTCTATCATCGGAACGCCTCCGGATTTGATTTCACCTCCTGCTGGATGTCCCTTTGCGCCGCGCTGCAAATATTGTATGAATCTCTGCCGACAGAGAGACGCCCTGCCGACAGAATACAGTTCGACACATCGGGCATCCTGCTGGCTTTATGATACGCGCGCACCACAGGTGACGCCGCCGCAGTTTTTACAGAAGAAAGGGGGAGGGCAGAATGTGTGAGAAAGAAAAGAAACCTCTCTTAGAGGTTCGTCATCTGAAAAAATATTTTACAGTGGGAAAAGAGACACTGAAGGCAATCGATGATATTTCATTTGAAGTGTATCCAGGCGAGACATTGGGACTTGTCGGAGAAACAGGATGCGGAAAAAGTACCACAGGACGTGTGTGCATCAATTTATACAAAAAGACAGCTGGAGAAGTCCTTTACTATGGGCGTGATGTGCATCATATGAATCGAAAACAGCAAAAAGAATTTCACCGAAATGTGCAGATTGTATTTCAGGACCCCTATTCTTCTTTGGACCCCCGCATGACAGTGGCAGATATCGTCGGCGAAGGGCTGGAAATTCATAAACTGGTAAATAATCGCCAAAGCCGAAATGAAAAAGTATTTCATGCTCTTGCTGAAGTAGGATTGACACAAGAACATGCCAATCGGTTTGTCCATGAATTTTCGGGCGGTCAGAGACAGCGAATCGGAATTGCCAGGGCTTTGGTTATGAATCCAGAATTTATTGTATTGGATGAACCAATTTCTGCGCTGGATGTGTCCATTCAGGCACAGATTGTAAATCTTTTGATTGAGCTTCAAAAAGAGAAGAACCTGACATATCTATTTATTGCACATGATTTGGCTATGGTAAAGCATATTTCAGACCGAATTGCCGTTATGTATTTGGGACATATCATGGAACTTGCACCATCCTCGACCTTATACAGCCATCCGCTTCATCCCTATACCAAATCCCTGATGGCAGCAATTCCATTTCCGGAACCGGATGCAGAACAACGCCGGCGGACGCAGCGAAAGCCTCTCAGCGGGGAGATCCCTTCTCCTATGCATCCGCCCTCTGGCTGCCCATTCCGAAACCGCTGTCCTATGGCAACATCTCTCTGCGCAGAATGTGTTCCAGAGTTAAAAGAATATACACCAGGGCATTATGCTGCATGCCATTTGGCCAATCACTAAGAAACTGCGCCTTTGTCTGGCAGCTGTAAATGAATTTCAGAAAAAAGCCTGAGAAGAGAGGAAAAACAAAATGCAGAATACAACAAGACGCCAAATTCACACATTTCAAACCTGGTATCACGACATAAAACAGGTGGTCCTTATCAATCTGCTGCTTTTGGCAATGACAGGAATACTGAGTTTGATTCTTTTCATACTGCGCGGCATGTCCGTCATAGAGTGGCTGTATACTCTGCGGGGCGTGAGCTTTGTGGAAGGGTCTTTGGGCCTTTTTATGATGGCTGGACTTCTGATTTCTGATAAAACGGACAGAAAAGCAGTCAAAGACGTCCGTTATGAATCTTACTTTTATGCACTTCCCTTTCCTTTCCTGTTGACAGAATGTGCCATATGGCTGATTGGAATCGGCCTTTTCATCGATTTAGGAATACGGATATTTGTTCAGTAAAAAATATCCTCTGTAAGCCGACCTACAGACAATACATAACTTAACTCGTTGTGCTAGTTGATATAAAAAACTTCAACAAAATATGCTATTCTATA
>JAUNGE010000126.1 GCA_030524675.1 bacterium | reverse complement strand
TTTTCAACGAATCATGAAAGCTTATCGCAGCCTGTAATGAAAATAGGGGATTGGCCCACTACTTTTTTAGCTTCTTATCTTGCTTTACAATAGTCTTAGGCAGGATTAAGTTTGGCTGCACATTGGAGGATCTGCACCCCGTTTTTCAACGTAAATGTTTTGCCCTTGAGCACAGCATATTGTCGCACCTTTTATGGATAGCACGAGTAGCAAAGTCCGTATTATCTCGGGTAAATCTCCTGCCAATTCTATTGCAAAGGAGTTACTCTGTATGAAAGACCTTTTGGAAATCTCCTGTGGGCTGGATGTCCACAAAGAAAAAGTTGTTGCGTGTATCCTGACTGGCCCTTTAGGTAAACCGACGCACTCTGAAATCCGTGAATTTACCACCCTGATTCCAGATATGATTGCCTTACGGGACTGGATCATTTCTCAGAACTGCCATCATGTTGCTATGGAAAGTACCGGCATTTACTGGATACCCATTTATGAAATACTGGAAGCTGCTTTCTCTGGCAATATTACTTTGTTGGTTGTAAATGCACGCCATATGAAAAATGTTCCCGGTAAAAAAACAGATATGCGGGATTCCGAATGGATCGCCACCCTACTCCGCGCCGGGCTTCTGAATGGCAGCTTTATTCCAGAAAAAAAGATTCGGGAATTCCGTGACTTAAACCGTTATCGTAAAAGCATCATCCGCGATATTACATCCCAGAAAAACAGGATTGAAAAGTTTTTACAAAGTTCCGGTTTCCGCCTGTCCTCTTTTATTTCCGATATTTTTGGTGCTTCGGGCAGAAATATCATCCTTCACTTAATGGAGCATGGGCAGATTGACCGGGCCGCTTTAGACTCCTGCTTGAAAACCAAAACAAGAAATCGTATAGATGAAATTCTCATGTCTGTAAACGGAACCTTCTCGGAACATCAAAAATCGTTCCTGAAGATTCTTATGAACCATTATGATTCTTTAAAAGAGCATCTTAGCGAAATCGAAAAGAACCTTGCGGAAGATATGGCTCCATTTGCCCTGCAGGTTGAGCAACTCAGCAGTATTTATGGGATAAGCACCACCGCTTCCTGTGCAATTATTGCTGAAATTGGTGTGGATATGAAACAATTTAAAACCGCAGAGCATATCTGTTCATGGGCTGGTCTGTGTCCTGGTAATAACGAGAGTGCGGGAAAAAGAAAAAGCGCCTCTGTCACAAAAGGCAATCCGTACATAAAAAGTATGCTTTGTGAAATTGCCTGGGTAATTGCCGGGAAACGGAATACCTATCTTTCTGCCTGGTATTGGAGAATCAAGCAGAAGAAAGGGGCTAAAAAAGCCATTGTTGCTCTTGCCAGAAAACTTCTTGTCATAATCTACACAATGTTAAAACAAGGAACTCTTTTCGACGAATCCTGCTTTGAAGACAGACGTAAAAATTGTGAGCAAAAGCAGCTTTCCCACTATATACGGGAATTAGAAAAACATGGTTATCATGTAGAAGCCCAAGTCTAACCTGTCTTTGCCGGATCAATATTTCACTGTCAGCAGCCAATACCATGACTGCTTTATCGTGATGCTTTCATGATTGTTGAAAACATTTGTTGTCAAGGTTCAGTTCTTGGCTGCGAGTTTTATTTTCGTAGCAA
>JAUNGE010000071.1 GCA_030524675.1 bacterium | reverse complement strand
CCCAGTGCATTTGCGTTAGAATTTACCATTGTTCTTCACCACCTTTTACATTATTATTTACCATAGCATTCGGTCCGATCTTTGCATTGTCGCCGATATAAACGCCGGAACCAATGGTTGCTACACCCTTCTCACCCTCGGAAGGCATAGCGCCGACTACCGCATTTTCACCGATCACTACGTTCTCTGCTACGATACAGTGCTGAACAACGGCACCGGATTTGATCACTGTGCCGCCCATAACCACTGCATCTTCCACTTTTGCACCTGGCTCTACCTGAACGCCTGCAAACAGGATGGAGTGCTTTACTTCACCAGCTACGCGGCAGCCGTCGGTAATCATGGAATTCTCCACCACTGCTTCGTCACTGATTCTATGTCCTGTCATACCGCTGTTTCTGCTGTAAATCTTCCAGTTCTCATCGAACAGGTTGATACCGCTGTGCTCCGGGTCCAGAACTTCCATGTTTGCTTCCCACAGGGAAGAGATGGTTCCTACATCTTTCCAGTATCCGCTGAAATGGTATGCATACATCTTACGTCCGTCACGCAGAAGGTTTGGAATGATATTATTACCAAAGTCGTTCTCGGAATTCGGGTCTGCCTCATCCTCCACCAGATATTTCTTTAAAATATCCCAGTTGAAGATGTAGATACCCATGGATGCCAGATTGGACTTCGGATTCTTCGGCTTCTCCTGGAACTCGGTGATCTTATCGTCCTCATCTGCTACCATCAGACCGAAACGGGATGCCTCATCCCACGGAACCTCCATAACGGCAACACTGAACTCTGCACCTTTTTCCTTGTGGAATTTCAGGAAATCGCTGTAGTCCTGCTTGCAGATCTGGTCGCCGGAAAGAATGATAACATACTGCGGATTGTAGCGCTCGATAAACGAAATGTTCTGATAGATAGCATTTGCTGTGCCCTTGTACCAGTCAGATCCGGATGCCTTCTGGTAAGGCGGAAGAACATGAACACCGCCATACAGACGGTCAAGATCCCATGGCTGTCCATTTCCTATGTATTCATTGAGCACCATCGGCTGATACTGAGTCAGAATACCTACGGTATCAATGCCGGAATTTACGCAGTTCGACAGCGGGAAATCAATGATACGATATTTACCGCCAAAAGGAACTGCAGGTTTTGCCAGTTTCTGGGTCAGTGCATACAGACGGGAACCCTGTCCACCGGCAAGAAGCATTGCAATCATTTCTTTTGCCATATTATACCCCCTGAATTTTTATAAAAGCTTATGTACAAATTGTACCACAAAATCAAGAAAACGGGTAGTGCTTTGTAAAAAACTTTTAACATTTTATTTAACATTTACAATTCTCATACACATTTTTTATAAAAAATTACAAAAGCAAACCACTCTTTTGCATTTTTAGCAAAAAAACGCCTTTTCACAGCCTCTCCCAACCATGGGAGCTCTGCAAAAAGGCGTTTTTTATATTGCGTTTTTTAGTTTTTTATATTGCCTTATTTATCTCTCCAGATAATTCTGCCCTTTGATAAATCGTATGGGGACAACTCGATTGTCACCTTATCTCCCGGCAAAATGCGGATATAATTCATACGAAGCTTTCCGCTGATATGCGCAAGTACTTGATGGCCATTTTCCAGCTCTACCTGGAACATGGCGTTTGGCAATTTTTCAATGACAGTTCCTTCAATTTCAATTACGTCTGCCTTGGACATGATTTTCTCCTCCTATTCAACCTGATGCCTGATAAAGTATCGAATGGCTTCATCGGTCATTCTCTCTGGATTTTCCATTCTTTTATGGATAATCTGAACATGCTTTTTATTTTTGCGTTTGGGACGTTCCATATTTCTGCCTTCTCCATCTGACAGATAAAGATATTCTTTACATTCCTCCAGTATGACAAAACACGCATCCTTGTCATGTCCTGCCTTGGAGCGGACCAGCATACCTCTCTCAAAATTCATTCCGGCACCTCTTATTTCCCAAGTTTTTCCATCGGATTCTCTCTGTCTTCTATCCAGTTTCTGATGCTTTTACCCCTTTCTGATACAGCCTCAGTCATATCATACAGCGGCGCAGCCTATCTGACTTTAGCACATAGAAAGAATCTCCGGCTCCCCTTCTGTGATGAGAATGGTGTTTTCGTAATGCGCCGACAGCGACCCATCTGCAGTCACCACGGTCCAGTCATCATCCATCCAGACCACCTCATACGTTCCGGCATTGATCATCGGCTCTACTGCCAGCGTCATACCTGGTTTTAAAAGAATACCTTTTCGCTTCTGCCCAAAATTCGGAACCTCCGGCGCCTCGTGAAGGTGAGTCCCGATTCCGTGTCCCACCAAATCTCTCACGACCCCGTATCCAAATTTTTCCGCATATGCCTGAATCGCTTTCGATACATCGTTTAGATGGTTTCCAGCTCTCGCAAACCGGATTCCCTCGAAGAAGCACTGCTTCGTCACATCCATCAGCTGCTGTGCCTCATCCGACACTCTGCCGACAGCGTGCGTTCTCGCTGCATCGGAGTGATACCCCTTATAAATCACTCCCGCATCGAGGCTGACAATGTCGCCTTCTTTCAAAATACGCTTTTTTGATGGAATTCCATGAACTACTTCATCATTGACGGACACGCAGATGGAAGCCGGATATCCGTTATAATTCTTAAACGAAGGGATACAGCCGTATCCACGGATAATCTTCTCCCCCAGGTGATCTACATCCCATGTGCTCATACCTGGTTTCAATGCTTTTCCAAGCTCTTCATGTGTCAGGGCCAGGATTTTGCCCGCCTCTCTCATCAGCTCGATTTCTCTGGCGGATTTTATCGTCACTGCCATAATTTTATGCTCCTAAAATCTCAACAATATCTTCAAAAACTTTTTCCAGATTCTGTGTACCGTCCACCTCTCTCAGCACCCCTGCCCGATTGTAGTAGTCGATAAGCGGCTGTGTCTGGTCATGGTATACACCCAGTCTCTTCTTTACTGTCTCTGGCTGGTCGTCATCGCGAAGAACCAGCTCTGCGCCGCACTTATCGCAGATGCCCTCGGTCTTTGGAGCCGCATACTGGATATGGTATGTGGAACCACAGGAGAGGCACGCTCTTCTTCCGGACATACGCTGAATGATGTTCTCATCCGGCACATCCACATTCACTGCATAATCGATCGAAGTGCCTTTCTCAGCCAGTGCCTTTGTGAGGCTCTCTGCCTGCGGAATCGTTCTCGGGAAACCATCCAGAATGTATCCGTCCTTGCAGTCTTCCTCAGAAATGCGGTCCATCAGCATGCCGATAGTCACTTCATCCGGCACCAGAAGTCCCTGGTCCATGTACTCTTTTGCTTTCTTTCCAAGCTCTGTTCCCGCCTTGATATTTGCTCTAAAAATATCGCCGGTGGAAATATGAGGGATCTGATAACGAGCTGCAATTTTTTTTGCCTGTGTGCCTTTACCTGCACCAGGAGCGCCTAACATAATAATCTTCATAAAACATAACCTCCCTCAGAAAATCTCGATTTTTCGCAGCAGTCCCAACATTTTTTCTGTTGCGCTCATGCCGCATGATTGATTTGCCTTATGTCCATTATACAAAAAAGTGCCTGTACAAGCAAGCTCATACTACACTTTTTTCCCCTGAATTTGCCTTGCGCCATTCCCCGCAAAGCAGAAAATGGCGCCGTAGACAAAATATATTAAAATACTATCAGGGGTCAAACTTTTTATTTGAACCCCTATTTAATCATTTAAAAAGCCCTTGTAATTACGGACAAGCATCAGAGACTCAATCGCTTTCAAAGTCTCCAGAACAACACCAACGATGATAATCAGGGAGGTTCCTCCGAAAGATACCTGGCTGATGTTGAATAAACCGGATGCCATAATCGGAACGATGCTGACAATAATCAGGCCGATTGCTCCGATAAAGACAATATAGTTCAGAATTTTATCCAGATAATCACTGGTTGGCTTACCTGGACGGATGCCTGGAATAAATCCGCCTCTCTTCTTCATATCGTTGGCAATCTCCAACGGGTTGAAGTTGATGGAGGTATAGAAATATGCAAAGGCAACAATTAAAAGCAGGTATAAGATCATACCAATCGAATATACCGGCTCTTCCGGTCTAAACCAGCTTGAAGAACTCAGCAGGCGCAGAATCTTTCCTCCGATGGAGGAAGCATCTACCGTGAAAAACTGAGAAATCATAACCGGCATGGACATAATCGAAGAAGCAAAGATAACCGGAATTACGTTCGCTGTATTTACCTTTAACGGAATGTAGGTGGACTGTCCGCCGACCATACGTCCCTGTGTCTTCTTGGAGTACTGAACCGGAATTCTGCGCTCGCCGCCATTTAAGATGACAACGAACACAACCATTGCCAGGATTACTGCCAAAATCAGCAGCAATGCAACGGTCTGCACCGCCACAGATTTGCCGAACATAAAGCGGTCATACAGAGACTTTGCATCGGATGGAATACTGGATAAGATGTTGAAGAGAAGTACCACGGAGATACCATTTCCAACACCGTGAGCCGTAATCTGCTCGCCGAGCCACATCAGGAATGCACTGCCCGCCGTCATGGTAGCCACTGCCACGATAATGCTGGAAGCATTGAACTCCAGCAAAAGTCCCTGATTTCCGAATCCCACAGTCATCGCGATGGATTCGATCAGAGCCAGTGCAACAGTCAGATAACGGGTCCACTCTGCAATCTTTTTTCTGCCGTCCTCTCCATCCTTCTGCATCTCCTCCAGCTTTGGAATCGCCACTGTGAGAAGCTGCATGATAATGGAAGAAGTAATATATGGGGTAATGCTAAGTGCCAAAACAGACAGGGAGGTGAAGGACCCACCTGTCATTGCATCAAAGAAATTGAATGCATCCCCTGACTGTTTCGCAAAAAAGTCTGCAAAATACGTTGAATTTACTCCTGGGATTGGTAAATTGGAACCAAATCTCACCACTGCCAGTATCAGAAAGTCGAACAGAATCTTTGTCCGAACTTCCTTTATCTTGAAGGCATTCTGGAGTGTTTTAAGCATATTAGACCACCTCGCAGGTTCCACCTAAAGCCTCGATTTTAGCTTTTGCACTCTCGCTGAATGCATCTACCTTTACAGTAAGCTTTTTGGTTAACTCTCCGTTGCCGAGAATCTTCACTCCATCTCTTGGATTTTTTACAATACCGCTCTCCAGCAATGTCTCTACGGTAACTACGGTATCGTTGTCAAATTTCTCTAATGCGCTTACATTGATGCCGACGATTTCTTTCGTATTGCGGTTTGTGAAACCTCTCTTCGGAAGACGTCTGTATAAAGGCATCTGTCCACCTTCAAAACCTGGTCTCGGAGCGCCGGAACGTGCCTTCTGTCCTTTATGTCCCTTACCAGCCGTTTTTCCGTTGCCTGAACCATGTCCACGGCCTCTTCTGAAATTATCGCTGTGTTTAGAACCCTCAGCAGGCTGTAAATTTGATAAGTTCATCACTGCACCTCCTTTAGATTTCTTCTACTTTTACTAAATGTCTTACTGCCTGAATCATCCCTCTGACAGCGCCGTTGTCTGGCATTTCTACTGTCTTATGAAGTTTTTTAAGACCCAATGCTTCTACGGTTGCTCTCTGTTTTGGAATTGCGCCGATAGGGGATTTTACTAATGTGATTTTTAACTTGTTTGCCATCTTCATTTCCTCCTTATTAGCCCAGAACTTCTTCTACAGATTTTCCGCGGAGTCTTGCAACCTCTTCTGGTGTCTTCAGGCTCTTTAAACCTTCCAGAGTTGCAAGTACAACATTTACCTTATTGTTGGAACCTAAGGATTTTGTACGGATATTTTTAATTCCTGCCAACTCCAGTACGGAACGTGCCGGACCACCTGCGATAACACCAGTACCTTCTGGAGCTTTCTTTAACAGTACGGAAGAGCTGCCGAACTCGCCTAAGAAGTCGTGCGGAATGCTCTTGTTCTCATCTACCGGAATCGAAATCAGGTTCTTTGTAGCTGCTTCTTTTCCTTTGCGGATAGCCTCCGGTACCTCACCGGCCTTGCCTAATCCTGCGCCAACGTGACCGTTGCCGTCTCCTACTACTACTAAAGCGGAAAACCTCATGGTACGTCCACCTTTTACGGTCTTGGATACACGTTTGATTGCCACTACTTTGTCATTTAACTCTAACTGACTGGCATCAATAATTTCACGTTTCATGTGTTAGTTCTCCTCTCTACTAGAATTCCAGACCAGCTTCTCTTGCTGCATCTGCTAAAGCCTGGATTTTGCCGTGATAGATAAATCCGCCTCTATCGAAGACAACCTCTTTGATGCCTTTCTCCAGTGCTCTCTTGGCAATTACAGTACCTACATATGCTGCAGCATCAACGGTATTGGTATGCTCTAACTCAGCCTTTACTTCTTTCTCCATAGTAGAAGCTGCTACTAAAGTATTACCAACGGTATCGTCAATAATCTGGGCATACATGTGATTGTTACTTCTAAACACTGCTAAACGTGGTCTTTCTGCTGTACCGGCAAAACGATTACGTAATCTAGCGTGCTTTTTTATGCGGATTTCGCTCTTTGATTTCTTGCTAACCATATTCACACACTCCTTAATTATTTCTTACCAGTCTTACCAACTTTACGTCTGATAACTTCATCAGCATACTTGATACCTTTGCCCTTGTACGGCTCAGGTCTTCTCTTATCTCTGATTTCAGCAGCGTATTGGCCAACTTTTTCTTTACTGATACCTTTTACTGTAATCTTGTTCTGTCCTTCCAGTACAGTCTCGATTCCTTCTGGATCTTCCATCTCAACCGGATGAGAATAACCTAAAGAAAGAACTAATTTCTTGCCCTGCTTCTGTGCTCTGTAACCAACACCGTTGATTTCCAGAACTTTTGCATATCCTTCAGTAACACCCTGAATCATGTTGTGAATCAGAGTTCTTGTCAGACCATGTAAAGATTTCATCTTCTTTAAATCGTTTGGTCTTGTTACAACAATATGTCCATCTTCTTCTTTGATGCTCATTTCCACCGGAAGCTCTCTTACCAGTGTTCCTTTTGGACCTTTTACAGTCACTTCATTGTTCTCTGCGATTGTAACAGTTACACCTGCCGGAATCGCGATTGGCATTCTTCCAATACGTGACATGCCAGTTACCTCCTACTTAAATTTTCGGAGAACGCGCGGAGCGTTCTCTGTTTTCAGTTATGTTTCATTCGTGAACGGCTTTCACACTAGGCTCGATAAAACCTCGCCAGTGCTCAATGCCTACCAAACAAAAGCTAATACTTCGCCGCCTACGCCGAGCTTTCTTGCTTCTTTGTCTGTGATTACGCCGTTATTTGTGGAAATAATAGCGATTCCCAAACCGCCGAGAACTTTTGGCAGTTCCTCGCTGCTTGCGTATACACGCAGGCCTGGCTTGGAGATTCTCTTGATACCGGAAATGATTTTCTCGTTTTTGTCTTTTCCGTACTTCAGAGTGATGTGGATGGTCTTGAATACACCATCCTCTACGATGTCATATTTCTTAATATAACCTTCTTTTAACAGGATATCAGCGATAGCTAATTTCATCTTGGAAGAAGGTACATCTACTGTATCATGTTTTGCAGCATTTGCGTTACGAATTCTGGTAAGCATATCTGCAATCGGATCGGTCATTGTCATTGATTTTTGCCTCCTTATAATCTATGGATTACCAGCTTGCTTTCTTAACACCCGGAATCTGGCCCTTGTATGCTAACTCACGGAAACAGATACGGCAGATGCCGTATTTTCTCAAATAAGCATGTGGACGACCACAAATTCTGCAACGGTTATACTCTCTTGTAGAGAACTTAGCCGGACGCTGCTGCTTAATCTTCATTGAAGTTTTCGCCATGGATTCATCCTCCTAATTATTTCTGAAATGGCATATTGAATAATGTCAAAAGTTCACGAGCTTCCTCATCTGTCTTTGCTGTTGTAACAAAGATAACGTCCATACCTCTTACTTTATCAACCTTATCATACTCGATTTCAGGGAAAATCAACTGCTCTTTAATACCCAGCGCGTAATTTCCTCTTCCGTCGAATGCGTTTGGATTTACGCCGCGGAAGTCACGCACACGAGGTAAAGCCAGGTTAACCAAACGGTCAACGAACTCATACATCTTGTCGCCACGCAGAGTCACTTTGCATCCGATTGCCATGCCCTCTCTGATCTTGAAGTTAGCAACAGATTTTTTTGCCTTGGTCAAAACTGCCTTCTGGCCTGTGATAGTCTCCAGATCTTTCACTGCGCTCTCCAGAACCTTAGCATTTTCCTTAGCCTCACCAACACCCATGTTGATGACAACCTTGTCTAACTTCGGCACTTCCATAATATTCTTATAACCAAACTTTTTAATCATTGCGTCAATGATTTCATTCTGGTAAGTTTCTTTTAATCTAGCCATCTGTGTCTCCTCCTCTCTGAATTAGTCAATTACCTTTCCGGTTGCCTTAGCAACACGGACTTTTTTACCGTCTTTCACTTCGAATCCAACTTTGGTTGGCTTTCCGTCAACTACGAGCATAACGTTGGAGATGTGAAGCGGTGCTTCATGATGAAGGATTCCACCCTGCTGATTTGCCATGTTTGGCTTTGCATGCTTTGTGACCATGTTGACACCCTCAACGATGACGGTATCTTTCTTGGAATCTACATGCATTACCTTGCCCTGTTTATCTTTATCTTTTCCTGCGATAACTTTTACCATGTCGCCTTTTTTAATTTTATGCACAGCTTTTTCCCTCCCTATAATACTTCTGGAGCCAGAGAAACAATCTTCATGAACTGTTTCTCACGCAGTTCTCTCGCTACCGGCCCAAAGATACGGGTTCCTCTAGGAGTCTTGTCGTCCTTGATAATAACTGCAGCGTTCTCATCAAATTTAATATAAGAACCGTTTTTGCGGCGTGCGCCTTTTACGCTGCGAACCACAACGGCCTTTACAACGTCGCCCTTCTTTACAACACCGCCTGGTGTTGCATCTTTAACGGAAGCAACGATAATATCACCAATATTCGCATATCTTCTGGTTGAACCGCCCATAACACGGATGCAGAGCAACTCTTTTGCACCGGTGTTGTCGGCAACTTTAAGTCTGGTTTCCTGCTGAATCATGCCTGATACTCCTTCCTATTATCTCGCCTTCTCAATAATTTCTACCAGTCTCCATCTCTTATCCTTGGATAACGGTCTGGTTTCCATTACCTTTACGGTATCACCGATGCCGCACTCATTGTTCTCGTCGTGTGCTTTTAATTTATATGTCTTCTTTACGATTTTACCAATTACAGGATGCTTTACGTGGTCCTCAATTGCTACAACGATAGTTTTGTCCATCTTGTCGCTTACAACCTTACCTGTACGGGTCTTTCTCAGATTTCTCTCCACAACTTTCACTCCTTTCAAGTTGTTATCTATCATTATTCAGCAACTCTTGCCTTCTCAGTGATAACGGTCTGAATTCTTGCGATGTTCTTGCGAACCTCTTTAATTCTGCTTGTGTTATCTAACTGGTTCGTTGCATTCTGGAATCTCAGGTTGAAAAGTTCTTTCTTAGCAGCTACTAATTCTTCGTTTAACTCTGCGGCTGATTTTGCCTTTAACTCATCCAAATACTTATTAATTTTCACTGTTATCACCGCCTTCTAAGTCTGCTTTAGAAGCAATTTTACATTTACATGGTAACTTATGCATAGCAAGACGTAATGCTTCCTTAGCTGTCTCCTCTGGAACACCAGCGATCTCAAACAATACACGGCCTGGCTTTACAACTGCTACCCAGTACTCCAGGGAACCTTTACCGGAACCCATACGGGTCTCAGCTGGCTTTGCTGTTACTGGCTTATCTGGGAAAATCTTAATCCAAACTTTACCGCCACGCTTGATGTAACGGGTCATAGCAACACGGGCTGCCTCAATCTGGTTGGACTTAATCCAGCATGGCTCTACGGCAACCAGACCGTACTCACCGTTGGAAATTGTATTGCCTCTTAAAGCTTTACCAGCCATGCTTCCACGAAACTGTTTACGACGTTTCACTCTTTTTGGCATTAACATTATTTATCGCTCCCTTCCTTGTTTCCCTTAGTAGGAAGTACTTCGCCTTTGTAGATCCATGCCTTAACGCCGACTTTGCCGTAGGTGGTATCTGCCTCAGCGAAACCATAGTCAATATCTGCTCTCAGTGTCTGCAGCGGAATAGTTCCCTCGCTGTAGAATTCGGTACGTGCCATATCTGCACCGCCCAGACGGCCGGATACGGAAGTCTTGATACCCTTTGCACCAGCCTTCATGGTTCTGCTCATGGTAGACTTCATAGCACGACGGAAGGATACACGATTCTCTAACTGCTGTGCGATGGACTCAGCAACCAGCTGTGCGTCGCACTCTGCTCTCTTAATCTCTTTGATATCTACGAATAACTTCTTGGAAGTCAGTTTCTGAACTTTTGCTTTTAATTTCTCAATCTCTGCGCCGCCTCTTCCGATAACAACACCTGGTTTTGCAGTGTAGATGATTACTTTCACTCTGTCGGATGCTCTCTCGATCTCAATCTTGGAAACACCGGCGCTGTATAATTCTTTTTTCAGGAAAGTTCTGATTTTGTGGTCCTCTACTAAGCAGTCAGCAAAATCAGCTTCAGCATACCATTTAGAGTCCCAGTCTTTGATAACGCCGACTCTTAAACCATGTGGATTAACTTTCTGTCCCATTATTTGCCTCCTTATCTCTCATTCAGCACAATAGTGATATGGCTTGTTCCTCTTTCGATTCTGTAAGCTCTACCCTGCGCTCTCGGTTTTACTCTCTTCAGTGTTGGTCCCTTGTCTGCGTAGCACTCTTCTACGTACAGGTTCTCAACATTCATTCCGTTATTATTCTCAGCGTTTGCAATCGCGGATTTTAATAACTTCTCAATTAAAGTAGAAGCATATCTGGGATTGTAAGTTACAATACCAAGTGCGGTCTGCACATCTTTGCCTCTGATGGCATCTAAAACATAACATGCTTTCTGAACAGACACTCTAGCATAGGATAACTTTGCAGATGGGCGTTTGTCAGCGTTCGCATTTCTTTCTCTCTTTATCTGGCTTCTATGTCCTTTCGCCATGGTTAAAACCTCCTTTCAAAACTTCAAGTCTTATCTGCTCTTCTTTTCGTCTTTGCCATGACCTTTGTAGGTTCTGGTAGCAACGAATTCTCCGAGCTTATGTCCAACCATATCTTCTGTAACATATACCGGAACGTGTTTTCTACCATCATGAACTGCGATTGTATGTCCAACCATCTGCGGGAAGATTGTGGAACGGCGGGACCAGGTCTTGATTACCTGCTTCTGTCCTGCTGCGTTCATCGCATCTACCTTCTTTAATAAATGTGCGTCCGCAAATGGGCCTTTTTTCAGTGAGCGAGCCATAGGTCAACCTCCTTATTTGATTGTCTTACCATTTCTTCTTCTTACGATTAACTTGTTAGACGATTTGTTTTTCTTTCTGGTCTTCAGACCCAGAGCTGGTTTGCCCCAAGGTGTGGATGGACCTGGACGGCCGATACCAGTCTTACCTTCACCACCACCATGTGGATGGTCATTCGGGTTCATTACGGAACCACGTACGGTAGGTCTGATTCCCATGTGACGCTTTCTACCAGCTTTACCAAGGTTAATCAGGTTGTGTTCACCGTTTCCTACTACACCGATTGTAGCGCGGCAGTTAATCGGCACCATTCTCATCTCACCGGACGGAAGTCTCAGTGTTGCGTATTTGCCCTCTTTTGCCATCAGCTGTGCAGCATTTCCTGCGGAACGAACCAGCTGTCCGCCCTTGCCTGGGTGAAGCTCAATGTTATGAATCTCAGCACCAACCGGAATCATGCTCAGCGGTAAGCAGTTACCAAGTCTTGCCTCAGCATTCGGGCCGCTCATAATCTTCTGTCCTACTTTTAATCCTGCCGGAGCAAGGATATATGCCTTCGCACCGTCTGCGTAGCAGATTAATGCGATATTTGCTGTTCTGTTCGGATCGTACTCGATAGCAACTACAGTTGCCGGAATACCATCTTTTGCATTTCTCTTGAAATCAATGATTCTGTATTTTCTTCTGGAACCGCCGCCGTGGTGTCTTACAGTGATCTTACCCTGGCTGTTGCGGCCTGCATTTTTCTTTAAAGAAACAACTAAGGACTTCTCAGGAGTGGACTTTGTGATTTCAGCGAAATCATAACCAGTCATGTTTCTTCTGGAAGGGGTATATGCGGTATACTTTTTGATTCCCATGTGTTTCAGCTCCTTTCGGTTAATTCACTCGATTATTAGTTATCCAGGCAATCGCGCCTGATAGTTTGAGACTTTCTTACAGTTTTGATTTCTCTCGATCTCTGTTCTGATTACAGTCCCTGGAATACCTCGATCTCTTTGCTTTCCTCTGTCAGCTTAACAATAGCTTTCTTTGTCTTTGCTGTCTTTCCGAAGGTCATTCCTCTTCTCTTTGTCTTACCATCTAAGTTCATGGTGTTTACGGAAGCTACTTTTGTTCCTGGGAACATTTTTTCTACCGCTTCTTTAATCATAGCCTTGTTGGACTCCGGATGAACCAGGAAGGTGTATTTCTTTTCTGCCATAGCGTTCATCGTCTTCTCAGTTACAACAGGTTTTAAAATCACGTCATAGTACTGAATGTTAGCCATTATGCGTACACCTCCTCGATTGTAGCAACAGCTGCCTTTGTAGCAACTACTGTGTTGTACTTCAGAATATCGTATACATTGATGGTTCCAGCGCTTGCAGTCTTAACAGTTGGGATATTTCTTGCAGATAATACCACATTCTCGCTGTTGTCGTCAAGAACAACTAAAGCTTTGTTTACTTTCAGGTTGTTCATAACGGTCTGGAACTTCTTTGTCTTAATCTCGTCAAACTTAATCTCATCTACTACGATGAATTTGTTCTCCTGAACACGGCTTGTCAGAGCGGACTTAAGAGCCAGTCTTCTCTCTTTCTTGTTCAGTTTGATTGTGTAATCTCTTGGAGTCGGAGCGAATACTACGCCGCCGCCCTTCCACTGCGGAGCTCTTGTTGAACCCTGTCTTGCATGACCGGTTCCTTTCTGTCT
>JAUNGE010000003.1:80352-150177 GCA_030524675.1 bacterium | reverse complement strand
ATATCACATTTGTGTATATTTTCAATATTTACATACATATTATTTTATATTTTTTATGCTATCCATCCCACACCTCAAGGAGTGGGCTTTTCGCACATTCATTGTAAAGCCCTGAAAACCGCCAGGTTTTTGGGGCTGCTGCACTGCGGACTCGCCTACGCCAGGGGGGAGTTTGCTTACCAGACATTTTTCAATTTTGCTAATATATTTACTTTATAGATTAAAAGTGTTAAACTTTAAAGCAATAAAGGTTGACAAATTTCTTTTTTTGGCGTACACTGTTTTTTGGCGTTAAAAATACGAACAATCCGTGATATCAGAGGGCAAATTTTATATTTGGCCCTGGTATCATGTTAGGATATATCCACAAATAGGAGGACTTTGATATGATTATCATTATGAAGCCGCACGCATCCAAGCAAGCTGTGGCAAAGGTACAGCACTTAATTGAATCCAAAGGGCTGACTGCCCATCTTTCCGAGGGTTCCGAAGTTACGATTGTCGGCGTGGTCGGCGATAAGACAAAACTCGCTGGTTCCAACATCGAACTTCTCGAAGGCGTAGAGAAAATCGTGGCTGTCACCGAGTCGTATAAACTGGCAAACAAAAAATTCCACCCAGAAGATTCCATAATTCCCGCCGGAAAGACCATGATCGGACCTGGCACATTGACCGTGATGGCAGGGCCATGCGCCATCGAGAGCCACGACCAGCTCATGCAGAGCGCCATCGCTGTAAAAAAAGCCGGTGCCACCATTCTTCGCGGCGGCGCCTATAAGCCGCGTACTTCCCCCTATTCTTTCCAAGGTCTTGAGGAAGAAGGACTTCGCTATATGAAAGAAGCCGGTGAAGTGACCGGCCTGACTACCATCTGCGAAGTCACCAGCCTGCGCGCACTGGAAACTGCTGTCAAATACGTCGATATGCTCCAAATCGGCGCCAGAAACATGCAGAACTTTGAGTTGTTAAAAGAAGCTGGAAAATCGGGCCTTCCTGTTATGTTAAAGCGTGGCCTTTCTGCCACCATCGAGGAATGGCTCAATGCAGCAGAGTACATTATGGCATACGACAATCCAAATGTCGTTTTGTGTGAGCGCGGCATCCGCACCTACGAGACAGCAACCAGAAATACGCTGGATTTGAGTGCCGTTCCAGTTATCCGCGCAAAGAGCCATCTGCCGGTCATCGTCGATCCAAGCCACGCAACTGGTGTGCGCGCCTACATTGCACCGATGGCAAAAGCGGCTATTGCTGCCGGAGCAGACGGTCTGATGATCGAAGTGCACCCATGCCCGTCCTGCGCGCTCTCCGACGGCCCGCAGTCTCTGACGTTTGAGGACTTTGACGCTCTCATGAAGAGCTTAAAACCTTATGCAGACCTGGAAGGAAGGAAATTTTAATGGAATCTACAGTTGCCTTTATCGGCCTTGGTTTAATCGGCGGCTCCATCGCCAGACGCATCAAGCTCGCCTCACCAGACACCGTGATTATGGCCTATATGCGCACCCGCTCCAAGCTGGAGCAGGCGAAAGCAGACGGTGTTATTGATGTCATACTGGATGGTGTCGGAGAAGAGTTATCCCAGTGCGATATGATTTTTCTCTGTACCCCAGTGGAATACAACGAACAATATCTGGCTTCCATTCGCCCTTATCTGAAACAGGGCGCGATTGTGACCGATGTAGGAAGCACAAAAACCGCCATCCACGAGGCAGTCCGCAGGCTGAATATGGAATCGTATTTTATCGGCGGACACCCTATGGCAGGTTCCGAAAAGACAGGGTATGAGAATTCTACAGACTATCTTCTCGAAAATGCCTACTATGTGATAACTCCTACTGTTGTCTCCACCGAGGAAAATATCGAGCGCCTGCGTCAGATTGCTCTGATTGCGGGAGCCATTCCTCTGCGTCTGGACTATCAGCAGCACGACTATGCAGTGGCGGCCATCAGCCATCTGCCACATATCATCGCGTCCTCTCTCGTCAATCTGGTACATAGCGAAGATGGGGATGACGGTGTGATGAAGCAGATTGCCGCAGGCGGCTTTAAGGATATCACCCGCATTGCCTCCTCCTCCCCCATCATGTGGGAGCAAATCTGTATGACAAACACGGAAAATATCTCCTGCCTTCTGGAAAACTACATTCAGATGCTGCAGCAAATCAAACAGGATTTAAAGAGCCGCGACAGCCAGGCCATCTACCAGATGTTTGATGAATCCAGACTGTACCGCAATTCCATCTCCTCCAAGGGTTCTGGAGTGATCCGAAAAGAATACTCCTTCTGTGTGGACGTGGTGGACGAGCCTGGTGCCATCTCTACTATCGCTGTGATTCTCTCCGCCAAGGGCATCAGCATCAAAAATATTGGCATCAAAAATAACCGCGAGGAGGAACCAGGCGTGCTGAAAATCATCTTCTATGAAGAGACTGCCATGAATCAAGCGTGGGAACTGCTGAAAAAGCACAATTACATTTTATATGCGCGCTGATACATCCTGCATACAATACTATGTATCTCATACAATACATCCCATACTTTTTTAGTAAACCTACATGCCTGCTGGCGCAGGCACCACCTAAAAAGTAGCGGATTTTTGCCTATGACAAATGAAAGGATTTAATTTATGAAATTTTCAAAAAGCAGCGCTCTGCGCGGTGAAATCACCGTGCCAGGGGATAAATCCATCTCACACCGCAGTGTCATGTTCGGTTCCATTTCCAGAGGAACGACCGAAATCACAGGCTTTCTGCAGGGTGCGGACTGCCTTTCCACGATTGCCTGTTTTCAGAAGATGGGCATTGAGATTGAAAACCGTGGCGATACGGTTCTTGTACATGGAAAGGGCCTGCACGGACTTTGTGCGCCGTCCGGCATTTTAGACTGTGGAAACAGCGGCACCACAACAAGACTGATTTCTGGTATCCTGGCCGGACAAAACTTTTCTTCCACACTGACCGGAGACGCTTCCATCCAGAAACGCCCGATGCGCCGCATTATGGAACCTCTTTCCATGATGGGTGCCAAAATCACCAGTCTTCATCAGAATGACTGTGCCCCGCTCGCTATCGAGGGAACCGCACTTCATGGCATCCACTACCAGAGCAAAGTGGCCTCTGCACAGGTAAAATCTTCCATCCTGCTCGCAGGACTCTATGCGGACGGAAAAACTTCCGTCACAGAACCGTATCTATCCAGAAACCATTCTGAGCTGATGCTGCGCCATTTCGGCGCCGAGGTCACAAGCGAGGGAAATACCGCTTCGATTCTGCCAGCCACAGAGCTTTATGGACAAAAAATCCATGTGCCAGGCGATATCTCCTCCGCGACCTACTTCATCGCTGCTGCCCTGATGGTTCCTGGTTCTGAAATTCTGATTAAAAATGTCGGCATCAACCCGACCAGAGACGGCATTTTGAGAGTCTGCAAAGCCATGGGGGCCGATATCACTCTGCTCAACGAGACCGCAGCAAGCGGCGAGCCGACAGCCGACATTCTGGTGCGCCACAGCCCCATCCACGGCACTGTAATCGAGGGCGCCATCATTCCGACCCTGATAGACGAAATTCCGATGATTGCGGCGATGGCATGTTTTGCAGAGGGTGAGACTATCATCCGTGACGCCCAGGAATTAAAAGTAAAGGAATCCAACCGTCTGGATGTCATGGTGCGCGCGCTCACCTCCATGGGCGCAGATGTGACTGGCACGGACGATGGTATGATAATCCGCGGCGGGCGCACACTTCATGGCGCCATGATTGACAGCCACTTAGACCATCGAATCGCCATGACTTTCGCTGTGACAGGGCTAGCGGCCGAGGGAGAAACCACCATCAAAGACGCGGACTGCGTCAATATCTCGTATCCGGCCTTCTATCAGGACCTGGAAAAACTGCAGCAGTAATCCAGGCGAGTCAGGGCACAAGCAACCAGAATACCAATTACATATTTCACGGATAGCTATATATTTCACTGGCGCCAAATACCCCTTGCAGAAAATCATGTTTGACTCTCTGCAAAGGGTATTTTTATCTTATCTCATTTTTATCTTATCTCTCTTTTTACCTTTTCTGTTCTTCCTTTTTCTCTTGTCTTTTTGCTTTGTCTATTTTCCCTCGTATATCTCAACTTGGCAGCTCTGCATCGCAGCCAGTGCCCTCTCATGGCTCTTTGGCGTCACACCTGCGCAGCATGCCGCATCCACCAGAACGGGAGTATTTTTTGCGTATGCCTTGCACAGCAGCGCATTGCTGATGACGCAGATATCCGTGCACAGTCCCACTAATTCAATGCTCTCATACTCTCCTGCTGCCGCATACGCTGCACATTCCGGACTGCCGAATGTCGATTTTTCAAACAGTTTCTTTCCCTGTGCCACCTGACGCAGCGCGCCTGTCAACTTCCATCCTTCTGTCCCTTTGATGCAGTGTTTTACCGGAAGGTTCTTTCCCTCCAGAGTGTCCAGGTAATCCTCCCCATGTGTATCCAATGTAAAGACCACATCATCCCCTGCCTTTTCATACGCTCGAATCTTCTCAATCACATGGGGCACAATCGCTTCTGCTTCCGCACTTCCCAGCGCGCCATCCACAAAATCGACCTGCATATCTACCACAATCAGCAATCTTTTCATCGCATATTCCTCCCTTTTTCCGTCCTTTTTCATTTTTTCACTTTCCATCGGATTGCATCCATTGTATCCCAATCCCACCTCAAAAGCAAGTTTCAAAAAAATTTCTATGTCAAGTATTTTTAAAAAATTTCTATTGACAAATTCCAAAAAAAGTATTACCATAGGCGCATCGATAGAACAAACCGATGAGAAAGAGGAGTAAGCTATTTACGATATCACAGAGAGCTGCTGACGGTGGAATGTAGCATGGAGTGTTTAGCTGAATGGACTTTCGAGGGCGGCTTTGAATTTGCTGATTCTTTGGAATTTTCTTTTTCTGAGATTCCATTTTTGTCTGCTGTAGTAGGAGCCGACGGGGATTCACACCCGTTATCAGAGTGACACATATGCTGGTATGTGAAAAGAGGGCGTTTCGCCAATTTGAGTGGTACCGCGGATTGTATTTATGATTTGTACATTCGTCTCAAACATAAGAAATTATGTTTGGGACTTTTTTATTGCATAAATACAGACCCAGCTATTCTATATTACTCTATATTACACCAGCTATTTTACAGTATATAGTATTGTATATTAGGAGGATATCATCATGAAAAAATCAATGAAAACTTTATTAGCAGCATCCCTCACCGCCATAGCTCTTTTGACTGGCTGCGGTTCTTCCGCTCAAACGGCTGACACCACCGCCGCAGATTCGACGACTGCCACAGAAGCCGCAGAGACCACCACGACGGCATCCACCACAACAGAACAAACGACAGCCGCTTCCTCAGACACCAGCACCGATGCTTCCTACACCGTCGGCATCGCCCAGTTTGCAAACCACGGCTCTTTGGACAACTGCCGCAACGGATTTATTGAGGGACTCGCTGAAGAAGGCATTGTGGAGGGCGTAAATCTGACCATCGAATACGAGAATGCCAATGCGGACGGCGGCACGTCCAGCCAGATTATCACAAACTTTGTGGCAAAGAAAGCTGACCTGGTGTGCGCCATCGCCACTCCGATTGCACAGAGCGCCTACAGCATCTGCCGCAAAAACGACATTCCGGTTATCTTCACCGCAGTCACCGACCCGATTGCAGCCGAGCTGGCAAACCCTGACAAGACTCCAGTCGGCGAAATCACAGGCACCAGCGACAAACTCCCTGTCACAGAGCAGCTTGCCATGATTCGTGAAATCCTGCCAGATGCAACAAAAATCGGCATCCTCTACACCACCAGCGAAGTAAACTCCGCTTCCACCATCGCAGAGTATGAGGCAGCTGCCCCTGATTACGGCTTTGAGATTATCAGCCAGGGCGTTTCTTCCTCCGCAGATATTCCGCTCGCAACCGACAGTTTATTAGAAAAAATGGATGTGGACTGCCTGAACAACCTGACAGACAACACCGTTGTCTCCTCCCTCCCGCTGATTCTTGACAAGGCGGCAAAGAAAAACATTCCAGTATTCGGAAGTGAGGTAGAGCAGGTCAAAATCGGCTGTCTGGCTTCTATGGGACTGGATTATGTGGAACTTGGAAAACAGACCGGAAAGATGGCCGCTCAGGTCTTAAAGGGTGAGAAAAAAGCAAGCGAGATAAGCTTTGAGACTATCGAGGAAGCTTCCTTCTACTACAATTCCAAAGTAGCAGAAAATCTGGGAATAACACTTCCAGAATCCTTAACTTCCACAGCAAAAGAAACATTTGATCAGATTACAGAGTAGCATTTGGAGGGCATCATGACAATTATTCTTGGAGTATTAGAAGAAGGTCTTATCTATGCGATTATGGCGCTCGGCGTCTATATCACTTACAAAATTCTGGATTTTCCGGATTTGTCCGTGGACGGCACGTTTCCCATGGGTGCCGCCCTCACCTCCACTTTGATTCTCACTGGCGTTCACCCCGTTCTTACGTTGCTTTTGACCTTTCTCGCCGGCGCTGCTGCTGGATGCTGTACAGGTTTTATCCACGTCAAACTGAAAGTGCGCGACCTGCTCTCCGGAATCATTGTGATGACTGCTCTCTATTCCGTCAATCTGCGAATTGCTGATGGAAAAGCCAACCAGCCGATATTCAATCGAGACACCATATTTGAGAATGAGTTTCTCACACGCATCATGCCAGAAGGACTCACCCCTTACACGGTTGTCATTTTACTGTTTCTTATTGTCATCCTCTGCAAGCTGCTTCTGGATTTGTACTTAAAAACTCGCTCCGGCTATCTTCTGCGTGCGGTGGGCGACAATGAGACACTTGTCACCTCCCTCGCCAAAGACAAAGGTAAAGTAAAAATCGTTGGTCTTGCAATTGCCAATGCATTCGCTGCGCTCTCTGGTGGTATCTACTGCCAGCAAAAGGGATTCTTTGAAATCACAATCGGCACGGGCGCAATCGTCATCGGCCTTGCCAGTGTGATTATCGGAACGCAGCTGTTCCGCCATTTCACAGCTGTCAAAGCGACAACCGCAGTCATTCTCGGTTCCATCCTGTATAAAGGTTGTGTCTCCCTGGCAATCTCTCTGGGTATGAAGGCCAACGACCTGAAACTGATTACTGCAATTTTGTTCCTGCTGATTCTGGTGGCAGGAAATCTGAACGGAAAGAAGGGGCGAATCCATGATTGAATTAAAACATATCGAAAAATATTATAATGCGGGCACGGTCAATGAAATGTGCCTTTTTAAGGATTTTAACCTGACTGTCCATGACCAGGAATTTATCTCCGTTGTGGGAAGCAACGGCTCCGGCAAAACTTCCCTCTTAAATCTAATCTGCGGCACGCTCCCTCTCGATGATGGAAAAATCGTGATGAACGGAAACGACATTACACACATGCCCGAGTACAAACGCCAGCGGCTCATCGGGCGTGTCTACCAAAATCCAGCTATGGGAACCTGCCCCAACATGACAATTTTGGAAAACATGGCGCTTGCAGACAACAAGGGAAAACCGTTCAATCTTCTCCCTGGCACGAACCGCCGCCGGATGGACTATTACCGCACGCTCCTGTCCACACTCGGACTCGGGCTCGAGGACAAAATGTCCGTGAAAGTCGGCGTGCTCTCGGGCGGTCAGAGACAGGCCATGGCGCTCTTAATGTCCACCATGACACCTATCGAATTTCTGATTCTGGATGAGCACACTGCTGCTCTCGACCCGAAAACTGCCGACACCATCATGATGCTAACCGACAAGATTGTGAAGGAAAAAAAGCTCACCACCATTATGGTCACACACAATCTCCGCTATGCGGTCGAGTACGGAAACCGTCTCTACATGATGCACCAGGGGCATGCTGTGTTAGATAAAGCCGGAAAAGAGAAAGAATCGCTGAATGTGGATGCTATTTTGAGCCAGTTTAATGCAATCAGCATCGAATGTGGAAATTAAAAACACTTGTAAAGGTCAAAAGGAAATCCTCTTGAAAACAAGCTTTCATCGGATTTCCTTTTGACCTTGGTATCACACATATAACGAAGAAAAGAGAGCACTGCAAAATCTTCTGACTCTGCAGTGCTCTCTCTATTTATTTTTTTCGCAATTTCTTTTTATTTCTCTGTATTGCTTACTTCATTGCTGTCTGGTAACACGCAATTATCTCTGAACACGGCCTGAACCGTCGCCGCCTGCCAGATTGTCAACATCTGCACGGGTAACCAGGTTGAAGTCGCCAGGAATGGTGTGCTTCAGTGCGGAAGCTGCCACTGCGAATTCCAGAGCTGCCTTCATATCCTTGCCATCTGCCAGACCACAGATTAAGCCTGCTGCGAAGGAGTCGCCGCCGCCCACACGGTCTACGATTGGAGTGATATGATATTTTCTGGAGTGATAGAACTCACGGGTCTGTCCATCCATGATGCATGCAGACCAGCCGTTATCGGATGCAGAATGGCTCTCACGCAGGGAGCTGATGATATACTTGAATCCGAACTTGTCAGCCATCTGGTTAAAGATATCTACATAACCAGCTAACTCCAGCTCACCAGAGGTAACGTCTGTGTTGCCTGGCTTAAAGCCAAGAACCTTCTCAGCGTCCTCTTCGTTTCCGATGCAGACATCAACATACTGCATTAAGTTTGTCATAACTTTCTGTGCCTTCTCGGAAGACCACAATTTCTTGCGGAAGTTTAAGTCTACAGATACCGTAACACCATGAGCTTTTGCTGCCTTTAAAGCTGCCTCTGTCAGCTCTGCTGCGCCGTCGCTGACTGCCGGAGTGATACCTGTGAAGTGGAACCAGTCGCAATCTTTGAAAATCTCATCGAAATCAAACTCATCAGCAGTTGCTGTGGAGATGGAGGAGTGCGCTCTGTCGTATACTACGTTGGAAGCTCTCATTGCGGAACCTGTCTCCAGATAGTAGATACCCAGTCTCTCACCGCTTCTTGCGATGTGCTTTGTGCCTACGTTGTATTTTCTCAGTGCTGCAACTGCGCACTCACCGATCGGGTTAGCTGGTACAGCTGTCACGAACTCTGCGTCATGTCCGTAGTTTGCCAAAGAAACAGCTACGTTTGCCTCGCCGCCGCCGTAGTTAATATCAAACTCGTCTGCCTGGATAAATTTTTCATTGTTCGGTGTGGACAATCTCAGCATGATTTCGCCCATGGTTACAATCTTTGCCATTGTTATAATCTCCTTATTCTACTTATATTCTCTCATTTCGGGATACACCATCCGGAACACAAAAATCTGTGATTCCGAACTGCCATGCTATTTTTTAGGGGGCCACAAATGGATTTCCCCACTGTCATGGATTGTGATTATTTTGCGCGCGCTGCTGCTACTGCTGCTACGAACTCCTGAGCTTTTGCAGTGACTGCTGCGAAGTCGCCTGTCTTAGCACCCTTTGTCAGGCTGCTGCCGGTACCTACTGCGTAAGCGCCTGCCTTTAACCACTTGTCTACGTTGTCAACATCAACGCCGCCGGATGGCATGAACTCACCCTGTGGCAGAGGTCCCTTGAAGGAGCTGATAGCTGCCGGTCCTACGATATTTCCTGGGAATACCTTGATGATATCGCATCCAGCTTCCATAGCTGTGATAGCCTCGGTTGGGGTCATAACGCCTGGCAGCATCGGTACTCTGTAGCGGTTGCACAGTTTGATGGTCTCTACGTTTAAGCCTGGGCTTACTACGTAGTTTGCGCCAGCCAGAATTACGGCTCTTGCTGTCTCTGGGTCTAATACAGTACCAGCACCGATAACGATCTTATCGTTGTCTTTGTACTTCTCAGCCATCATCTGGATGAACTCTACTGGGTTTCCTTCATCCATCGTCATTGTGATCTCGATAAAGTTGATGCCGCCTGCGATGATGGCGTCAACCACTTTCTCACCCTGCTCTTTGTTCTTTGCGCGAACAACTGCAACAAGGCAATCTTCTTTTAATCTTGTTAATACCTGTTCTTTTTTCATAGCGCTCTCCTTCTTTCTCTTTATTCGCATATACGAACGCAATCCATATATACGATTTTTATATTAAAATTTTAATATTACTTGCGCGATTTGTCAATATCAATCTGTGTTTTTTCCCAGATACCCAAGCAAAGCCGAGACTTCTTTTGCCCGCCTTTTCACCATTCTTCCCAGTGCGTCATAATCTTCATCCGGCCGGTAAAGCCCCGACACGCTGATCGCGCCGACCACCTTGCCGTCCTTTCCATATACCGCGGACCCGACACATTTCATATGCTCCTCCAGCTCGCGGTCATCAAACGCATATCCTCTCTTTCTGGCGGTCTCTAACTCTTCCAGGAAGCGTTCCTGCCTGAGGATCGTCCGGCTTGTTCGCTGCTCGAAGCGGACCTGAGAAAGCACGGAAATCTGCATTTTTTTGTCGCATTCCGCCAGAATCGCCTTTCCCAGAGAGGTGCAGTATACCGGATTTTTGGTGCCGACAGTCGCTGTCGTGATAATCGGATTTTCCGGCTCCGCCTTGCTGATATAGACAATCTCATTATCTGCAAGAATCCCAAAGAATACTGTCTTTCCGGCCTCTGCAGCAAGTTTTTTGAGCTCTGGCTCTATCGTCTCCTTCATATCCATATGATTTGTGTAGCTGACGCCGATGCGGTACGCAGAAAGTCCGACGGTATACTTTTGTTTCGGTCCCTTCTCCATATGGAGCATACCCATATGATGCAGAGTCGTGACAATATCATAGGCGCTGGTCTTTGGCATCTGCAATGCTTTGCAGATTTCGTCCAATGCAATACCGTCCGGACTTTCCGACGCCAGTTTTAAAATTTCCACAGTGCGCTGTGCTGTCCGGTTTAACTTCATAAGGTTCCCTCGTATCCTGTTCTTCTCTGTTTCTTTTTCTTTTATACATTCCCTTTATCAGTATAGCTTAAAAAAAGGAAACTGTAAAGTCTCACATTACCAAAAATCACAGCCTAAAGCAAAAAATCAGGCATTTTTTCGGCATTTTATACAAGAAATGTCATTCCACGTAATTCTGTCATCGTTTTTGTAGCATTTATGGAAATCTCGAACCTTCGTATTGTTTCAATCCTCGCTCGGTCATTTCACAGAATGCGCAGTACGTATTCTTACAGAGTCACGCCCTGTTTGAAGATAGCCATATCATGGAATCCGGCTTCCTCTGCTTTTACTTTCTTGCCGGAAGCAACCTCAAGAACAAACTGGAACAGCTCCTGTCCCTGCTCCTCCAATGTCTTGTCCTCCACCATACGACCTGCATTGAAATCAATCCAGTTGTTCTTATGACCTGCCAGCTTGGAGTTGCTGGAAATCTTTACGGTCGGTACTGGAGATGCAAACGGCGTGCCGCGGCCTGTTGTAAAGAGAACAATCTGTGCGCCGGATACTGCGAGCGCTGTCGCTGCTACCAAGTCGTTTCCTGGTGCGCTCAGAAGGTTCAGTCCCTTCACTTTCACTGGCTCTGCATAGTCGAGAACGCCCTTTACCAGAGCGCTTCCGGATTTCTGTGTACATCCGAGGGACTTATCTTCCAGAGTGGAGATACCGCCCTTCTTGTTTCCTGGAGACGGATTCTCGTAGATAGTCTGATTGTGGCTCTTAAAGTAATTTTTAAAGTTGTTTATCAAATCAACGGTCTTATTGAACAGTTCCGGTGTCTCGCAGCGGTTCATCAGAATCGTCTCTGCGCCAAACATCTCAGGAACTTCTGTCAAAATCGTGGTGCCGCCCTTAGAAATCAGGATATCAGAAAATGCACCAACGGTCGGGTTTGCCGTGATACCGGAAAGTCCGTCGGAACCGCCGCACTTCATACCGATAATCAGCTCGCTCGCATCAATTTTCTCTCTCTGGAATGCCTTTGCATAATCTGCTAACTCATTTAAAAGTTCCATTGCGGCTTCCTGCTCGTCCTCCACATCCTGGCACTGCAGGAATTTCACACGCTGCGGGTCATACTCGCCAATATAATCCATCAAAACCGGAATGTTGGAATTCTCACATCCAAGGCCAAGAACCAGAACGCCCGCAGCGTTCGGATGATGAATCATATCTGCCAGCACTTTTCTCGTGTTCTCCTGGTCTCCTCCCATCTGGGAGCATCCATATGGATGATTGAATGCGATGACGTCCTCCAGGCTTCCGCCAATCAAGGATTTTGCTTTTCTCTCCAGAGCAGCTGCGATGGAGTTTACGCAGCCAACGGTCGGGATAATCCAAATCTCATTTCTAACGCCCGCTTTCCCGTCTGTACGGCGGAATCCGTCAAAGTATGCATGCTCTGTCTCTTTCAGTTCAGAACCAATCGGGTGATACTCATAGGTCAGCAAGTCACCAAGAGCCGTCTTCAAATTGTGGACATGAATCCACTGGCCCACTTCAATGTCAGCCTGTGCATAGCCGATGCGGAAACCATACTTTATAATCTCCTCGCCTTTTTTGATGGATTTGATGGCAAACTTATGGCCCTGAGGAATCTCCTCTTTCGTTGTCACAGAAATGCCTGCCACATCCAGCACCTCTCCCTGTGCAATCGGACGCAATGCCACTGCCACATTATCATTTTGGTGAATTCTGATAAAATCCTGCATATTCCTTCCTCCCCAGCCTAAAGGATACTCCCCTCACAGGCTGTAAATACAATATTGTAAGTGCTTACATATAATTCTACTTGCTTTTGTGAAAGAAGTCAATAAAAAAATGCAAAAGACTTGCATTTTTTATATCTTCTATGTATAATAGAGGTATTATGTAAGGGCTTTCAGAAAGTGCTTACATAAAAATCCAAGGGAGGTGAAGCTTTACTTGAATATTTACGACGTCTCACAGAAAGCCAATGTCTCTATCGCCACCATTTCCCGTGTCCTGAACGGAAACCCAAATGTCAGTGAAAAGACCAGGACCAGGGTTCTCGCCGTGATGGACGAGCTTGGCTACACCCCCAATGTTTTCGCGAGAGGATTAGGACTGAACACTATGCAGAGTGTCGGTATTATGTGCTCGGACTCTTCTGACCCTTATCTTGCTCACGCCATCTACTATTTGGAACGTGAACTTCGGAATAATCACTATGATTCCATTCTGTGCTGTACCGGATATAACCTGGACACAAAGAAAAAATATCTGCAGCTTCTGCGCTCCAAGCGCGTGGATGCCATCATTCTCACAGGCTCCAAATTTATTGAGCTGCGCCAAAAAGACAATACTTATATATTAGACGCTGCGCGCGAGATTCCGATTATGTTAATCAACGGTTTCCTGGATGGACCGAACATCTACAGCACGCTCTGCGACGACTACAGTGCTGTGTACGATGCGACCAGCAACCTCATAAAGAGCGGATGCCGGAATATTCTTTATCTCTACACCAGCCAATCTTACAGCGGCCACAATAAGCGGACAGGCTATGTCAATGCTTGCCAGGACGCAGGGCTTTTTATCGACAAGACTTGGATTCACCAGTGCCCGAAGGATGTTCTGGAAGCCAAAAATCTTCTGACTTCCCTGCATGAACAGGGAGTTGTTTTTGATGCGGTTGTCACTTCCGACGACTCTCTCGCTGTGGGCGCTGTCAAATATGCGAACACACAGCACATCCGGATTCCGGATGAACTTTCGATTGTGGGCTATAATAATTCCATGTACTCTCTGTGCACGGAACCGGAGATTTCCTCCGTGGACACAAAGATTGAAGCCCTCTGCACCTCAACTGTAAACACTCTTATGGGTGTTTTCGGCGGCGGCAATGTTCCGAGCAAAACAACGATTGCGGCCGACTTTATATCAAGAGATACAACCAAATTTTAATCAAGGAGGATATTACCCATGAAACCATTTATGGACAAAGACTTTCTTTTAAGCACAGACATGGCGAAGACCCTGTTCCACGACTACGCTGCAAAGGTGCCGATTCTGGACTACCACTGCCATATCAACCCACAGGAAATCTTTGAGGACCGTAAGTTTGAGAACATCACTCAGGTTTGGCTGGGCGGCGACCATTACAAATGGCGCCAGATGCGCTCTAACGGCGTAGACGAGAAATATATCACAGGAGATGCTTCTGACCGTGAGAAATTCCAGAAATGGGCTGAGACCATGCCGAAATTAATCGGAAACCCGCTGTACCACTGGAGCCATCTGGAATTAAAGAAATACTTCGGATATGACGGCTACTTAAACGGTGATACCGCTGAGGAAGTATGGAATCTGTGCAACGCAAAACTGCAGGAAGACTCCATGACCGTGAGAAACATCATTCGTCAGTCCAACGTAACCTTAATCTGTACCACAGACGATCCGGTTGACACTCTGGAGTGGCACCAGAAAATCGCTGCTGATGATACTTTCGACGTGCAGGTTCTTCCAGCATGGCGCCCAGACAAAGCTATGAACGTAGAGAAACCAACCTACGCAGAATACATCGCAAAATTATCTGAGGTGAGCGGCATCGAGATCAAGGATTTCGCTTCCTTAAAGGCAGCTCTTGAGAACCGCATGGATTACTTCGCAGCAAACGGATGCAGCGTATCCGACCATGCATTAGAGTATGTGATGTACGCTCCGGCTTCTGAGGCAGAGTTGGACGCTATCATGGCAAAGAGCTTAAAGGGCGAGTCCATCTCCAAAGAAGAAGAACTCAAATACAAGACAGAGTTCATGCTGTTCGTTGCAAAACAGTACAACAAGAGAGGCTGGGTAATGCAGCTGCACTACGGCTGCAAGCGCGACAACAACGCATTTATGTTTGAGAAATTAGGCGCTGACACCGGTTTCGACTGCATCAACAACTACGCTCCGTCCGCACAGATGGCAGATTTCCTCAACGCTTTAAGCGCTACCGACGAGATTCCCAAGACCATCATCTACTCCTTAAATCCAGTTGACAACGCTTCCATCGGCACCATCATCGGCTGCTTCCAGAGCAAGGTTCCAGGAAAGATTCAGCAGGGTTCCGCATGGTGGTTCAACGATCACAAGGTAGGCATGACCGACCAGATGACATCTTTGGCAAACCTTGGATGCCTTGGAAACTTCATCGGTATGCTGACAGACTCCAGAAGCTTCCTGTCCTACACCAGACATGAGTACTTCAGAAGAATCCTCTGCGAGCTCATCGGCGGATGGGTAGAGAACGGCGAGTATCCAGCAGATATGAAGAGCCTGAAAGAGATCATCGAGGGCATCTCCTACTACAATGCTGTGAAATACTTTGGATTCAACCTGTAAGATATCCTGAAAAAAGATATAAAAAACAAAGAACTATATAAACCAGTAACATAACACAACAAAAAAGAAAAGGTGTTGCTCCCGACCTGAGACCTATGCAGCCGCAGGCCAGAGACAACACCTTTTTTCATCTCATGATTTGGCAGATTCATCATTCGGCAGATGTTTTCAGCATATTCCAGACAAACTGCAACAGCACTGCCACTCCTGTATCCATTCCGCGCTCATCAAAGACCACTCTGGAACTGTGCAGCCCCAGTCTGCTGTTCTCGTCCTCATTTGCTGTTCCGATAAAAAACTGCGCGCCTGGACAGTATGGCAGATAGCAGGAAAAATCATCCGACCCAGGGGATGGCAGCTTCATTTCCAGCACATTTTCACTGCCTATCATCTGGCTGGCAGCGCGAATAATCTCGTCCACAACCGCACTGTCATTCATCAGAGGCGGCAGAGACATCCCCTCCTGCTCCACTACCCCCTCTGCTCCCATACCCTCACAGACACCTGCCACAATCCGGCGTATGGCTTCCATATTTTTCTCTCTGGATTCCGGATAAAAAGAGCGCAAATTTCCAGTCATCACGACCTCATCTGGTATCACATTTGCCGCGCTTCCTCCATGAATAGAGCCAATGGAAAGGACTACTGGCTTCACTGCCTGATTCGTTCTGGAGACAACAGTCTGCAGCTGTGTGATTACATAGGCAGCCGTCACAACAGGGTCAATACACCGATAAGGATGTGCCCCATGCCCGCCTTTTCCTTTGATACTTATCTTAAAGCTGTCTGTCCCCGCATTAAAAGGGCCTTTTCTGATACAGATTTTTCCGGCCGGCGTATCTGGATGTGTGTGAACTCCCACAATGCAGTCTGCTTTCGGCTCCCTCTGCATACAGCCTGCCTGAATCATCTCTCTTGCACCGCTTCCTGTCTCTTCTGCCGGCTGGAACAACAGGCGCACATTGCCGGCCAGATGTTCTCGGTTCTCCTGCAAAATCTTCGCACAGTACAACAAAATAGCCGTGTGCAGATCATGTCCGCAGGCATGAGAGACGCCTTCATGGACCGACGCAAACTCCAGCTCTGTCTCTTCTAAAATAGGTAAGGCATCGATATCCTGCCGAATTGCGATGGTTTTTCCTGGCTTTGCTCCTCTGATAATCGCACTCACTCCTGTCTGCAAAGCACATTCCTCCATCTCCACTCCAAACTCCTGCAGGCGCTGCCGGATAAATGCGGTGGTATGTATCTCCTGATGGCTCAGTTCCGGATGCAGGTGCAGATACCGCCTGTCCTGATACATCCTATCCCGATTTTTTTGGATTTCATCCCAGATATTCATATGTATTCTCCTTTATCTCCTTATATTTCACGTATTTCACATATTTCACTCATGCATCTCACAATATTTCTATTCTCTTCGCAGCTGCAAAATAATCTGTTTTTTCCACAGTATTTCCATAGTAAACGGGCATACAGGAAAGCCTCCCTGTAAAAAACCGACAGCCCAAAACAGAATCTGTCAAAAACCTGGAAAGACATTGATTCAATCATTTTGCAAGGAAGTTCGAAAGAGAGGAATCGCCGGATGCGTATTCTGAGGCGTATAGGCAAGAACGAAGGCCGGAGCCAGGGGGACAGATAAAACATCCTCCATCCTAAGATCCGCCGGAAGGAAAGGCTTCACAAAAGGCGGGAGCAGTGTAATACCGATACCTGCCTGTAAAAGCGGAAGCTGAGACTGATAAAAATTGCACTCGTAAAAATTTAATGGTTTTAAATTCTGTTTCTTACAATAAAGAGAAATCTCGTCAAATTCATTCAAATATGTGGTGAGAATCGTCTGATTGAAAAGCGTCTCCTGTTTCAAGTGTGGAAGCTGCCAGAAATCATGCTCCCTGCTTGCCACCACCTGCCAGGGCTGCTGGTATATGGAAACTGTGACCAGTCCTTCCACTGCTTTTGCACACCGCTCGGTGCAGATACCGATATCTATACTGTTGTTGCGAAATCTTGATGTCAGAATTTTGTAGGTATATGACATACAGTTGATATCCAGAAAAGGAAATTCTTCATGAATGGCCGCAAGCGGTTTCTGGAGAAGAAAATGTTCAAAAGGTCCCAACCCGATTCGAAGCTTCGGTGACAGATGATATGCCGCCTTTTGACAGTTGGAAACAACATCATGATATTGTTCCAGAAGGCTGTGGGCACAGGAAAACAGATACTGACCAGCCGGAGTCAGCGTGACTCCTGTCTTGTGGCGTATAAACAGTTCCACACCGATCTCCTCTTCCAAAACAGCAATCTGACGGCTTAGCGTGGCCTGGGTGATGTGACAATCAAGAGCAGCATTGCTGAAATTCAGATGGTAAGCTGCACTGATGAAGGATTCCAAAGTTCTTTGATTCATAGATATCACTCCTTTCGGCGCTGTATCAAGATTTTTATTCTCAGGCGAAAACCCTGCCATGCAGGATTCTTTCTGGTAAGTATAAAAGATATATTCCAAAATGTCAAACGCCAGATATACAATATTTTTGGAATGGTATACAAAAATACAATTATACAATTTAAGTTTTCAATGCTAAAATATGACAATAAAAGAAAAGAGGTGAAGAAATCAGAAAATACCCAAAACATACCGCAATGCAAAAGGAAACATATAAGGAGGATGTATTATGAAAAAAAGTTATGCAGCAATTGGAATGGCACTGGTCATGCTTGGCAGCACCCTGGCCGGATGTTCCGGTTCATCATCTGGAACTTCTGCGCAGACGCAGGCAACACAGGGACAGGAAACCACCACACAGGCAGGTGGAAGTGAATCTGCTGAATCTAACATTTCTGTAGGAGAAAAAATTTTTTACTGGTCCAGCACAGCAGCCGCTTCCAACATCAGCCCGTTTGAGGGGAACACAGAAATTGTGGACTATTTCCAGTCCAATCTCTACCGCTACATTCCCAATGAGACAAAAGATGCAGCTATGGTAGCTCCCGATCTGGCAGCGAAAGAACCATACACAGAGGACGGATATACCTGGTTCATTGAAATTGACCCAAATGCCAAATGGGCAAACGGAGACCTCATCAATGCAGATACTTTTATGTATTCCTGGCAGCAGGCACTTGACCCGAAGCTGATGTATTCCACCCCAAGCGGCCTTGCAAAAAACTATATCGAAGTTGTAAATGCCTATGCATATTATACGCAGGAAAGCACCGGCGTTCCGGTAGCCTGGGAGGATGTAGGATTTAAGAAGGTTGACGACTACACCGTATCTGTAACTACCACAGAAAAGTACAGTGCACTGGATGTCATGAGACATTTCCAGATGCGCTACACAGGACCTGTCTATCAGCCACTTTACGATTCATGCATGAACAGCGACCATACAGCAAACTCCTACGGCACAGAGGCGGATCTGATTATGGCCAGCGGCCCATTCGTGCTGACGTCCTGGACAAAGGGAACCGAGCGTGTCTTTAAGAAAAACGAAAATTATGCCCATGCAGATGAGGTAAAACTGGACGGAATGACCGTCCGTGTGGTTCAGGATGAACTGACCCAGCTTGAGATGTTTGAAAAAGGCAGTCTGGACTATCTGGTACTGGGAAGCAATGGAGAGACCAAATATGGTGATGACCCAAGAACGTATGTCTATGAGTCCAGTGCGCTGAGAGAGATTGAGGTGAACTTTGAAAATCCGGATAAACCCTATCTTGGAAATCTCAACTTCAGAAAAGCCCTGTATTATGGCATTGACCGCGCACCGATCGCAAAGGTGACAGGAAATATCGCAGCTGACTATTTTATTCCGACTACCTATCCGGTATACGCAGACGGAACCAAATACAGAGATCTTCCAGAAGCTAACGAATTCCGCACGGAAAACTACAGTTACAATCCTGAGCTGGCAAAAGAATACTTTGAGAAGGCATTACAGGAAACTGGCGTCAGCAAAGTTTCTGTCAACCTGATCTACAATGAGGCGGTAGAGGATCTGCGCGCTGCAAGTGAGAACATTCAGAGCAGTCTGACTGCGCTGTTTGGTGCAGATAAATTTGAACTGACTGTTACTGCCATGAATAACTCCGCAGCAGTAAAATTGATGCGTACAAGCCAGAACGGACCGACCAACGGCTGGGACCTCTGCTGGGGTGCATGGGATTTGACTGCAGCTACCTACTATCCGAACAGGAAGTTTGAACCGTATGTAAGTACAGACAGCAGACGATTCTCCCAGTATAACGACAAGGTAATTGACGAGCTGTATGCACAGTCCGTCTCCGAGGAATGCCGTCTTGATGAGAAAAAGAGAGCAGAAGTAACCATTGCCATGGAGAAAGAATATATCGATCAGGTTCTCGCAATTCCGGTATATCAGCAGGTTTCCAAATATATCCATTCCGACCGCTGCATTCTTCCGGTTGAGGAGCGTATCACATCCGTAGGTTTTGACTGGGTATTGATGGATATTGCAGAATAGACATTACAATTTCGCCATGTGCCATCTCACGCCAGAGAGGGCGTTACAAACTGACACACGGCAGAACTGACAGCAAGGGGGCTGCTGCAAACACTATGTTTTGCAACAGTCCTTTGCTGTATCAGTGTATCAGCAAAAAGGAGTCGATAAAATTATGAAGCAATACTTTCTAAAAAGGGTCCTCGCCGCCTGTGTTGCCCTGTTCCTCATCCTGACACTGGCATTTATGGTAGTCAGGCTGATGCCTGGCAGCGTGTATGACGATCCCAACCTGCCGCCTGCCGCAGTCGCAATGCTGGAACAGAAAGCGCATCTGGACAAACCGCTGCTGACACAGTATGGGTATTTTCTGAAAGGCATTATCACCGAAAATGACTGGGGAACGTCTGTAAAAGTGGAACCTGGCATTCCGGCCTTTGAGATATTAAAAAGACAGATCCCGATCTCTCTGTTTGTCAATCTCATGTCTCTGCTCATTGCACTTCCCATTGGAATCCTGGCAGGAACTGCGGCAGCCATAAAAAAGAATACTATGATAGACCACGCCATTTCTTTTTTGGTAATTCTGGGAATTTCTATTCCTTCTTTTGTCTTCGCATCTCTTTTACAGTATTTCTGCGGATTTAAATGGGAATGGTTTCCAATTCTCTATGAGCCGTCTGCGGACATGGCCGGACAGCTCCACTCACTCATGCTGCCGATCATAGCGCTCTCCCTAAGTCCTATCGCCACCATTACCAGATACCTGAGAGGTGAGCTGATTGAAGTGCTGGATTCTGAATATATGACTCTCGCCTGTACAAAAGGTCTGCCCCATTACAAAGCGACTACCAGACATGCATTCCGCAATGCCTCTCTTCCGCTGATTCATGTGGTCATTCCCATGTTTGCCAACGTGCTTGGCGGTTCTATGGTAATTGAGCGTATGTTTTCCATCCCGGGTGTGGGCGGCACCATGATTAAATCCATCAACCAGACAGACTATTCTCTGACTGTGGCAACCCTGATCTTCTATGCTCTGATTTCTGTGCTGACAGCATTTGTTGTGGATATTCTTCTTGGAATCGTAGACCCGAGAGTAAGGTTTGGAGGTGAAAATGCATGAGTGAGCAGATAAAAAGAGAGGATTTTGTGTTTCTCGATGCGGACAGAACACTCTTTGATGAGACATTTTCCGGAAAACCCATAGGTTTTTTTAAAGATGCCCTTCTTCGTCTGAAGAAGAACAAAGCTTCCATTGTGGCTTTTGTGATTATTGTGCTGATTGCTTTTTTTGCAGTGGCAGGCCCTGTCTTTACTCCATATGGCTACAATGACCAGGATGTAAACCGTGTCAATATGCCGCCGAAAATTCCCGTTCTTGAAACCTTCGGCATTGCCGACGGAACCAGAATCATCTACAACAGCCGGAAAGAGAATCTGAACAATCCGGAAAAATTTCCGGAAGGTTCCGTGTTAGAGATTGTCAGGGAATATGAAATCAAAAACACGCCGATGGTGGATGTCAAGGTTGATTATTACATTTACAGCGGTCATCCGGACGACTATTTTATCATGGGGACTGATTATCTGGGCCGCGACCTATGGACCAGGCTGTGGAGAGGAGCCAGAGTTTCCCTTCTGATTGCAGTCATCTCTGTTATGATGAACATCTGCATTGGAGTCGTATATGGCGCCATCGCCGGATATTACGGAGGGCGTGTGGATATTATCATGATGCGTATCACCGAGATTATCGGGGCCTTTCCGCAGGTAATCGTTGCTACTCTCCTGATTCTGTTTATGGGAACAGGAATCCGAGCCATCATCTTTGCTCTTATCATCCGCGGATGGATTGGAACGGCAAAACTGGTGCGCGGACAGTTCCTGCGCTTTAAGGGAAGGGAATATGTGCTGGCAGCCAGAGTCATGGGTGTAAAAGATAAGAAACTCATCTTCCGCCACATTCTCCCAAACTCCATCGGACCTGTCATCACCAGGGCCATGGTGGAAGTTCCTGGAGCTATCTTTGCAGAATCCTTCCTGGCATTCATCGGTCTGGGGCTGCAGGCACCGGAGCCGTCCATCGGTGTCCTTCTCTCCGATGCCCAGAAGGTATTAAATTCCTATCCCTATCAGACATTTTTCCCTGCTGTGCTGATCTCCGTCCTTATGATCTCATTCAATCTGTTTGGAAATGGACTCAGAGATGCCTTCAATCCGACGATGCGCGGGTCTGACTGATAAAGGACCTGATACCTGAATGATTTCGTACATGATCAGATGTGTACATCACGGACTGGATGCATGATGGGCCGAATACACAAAATAGCTGAAACCAATATGGAAGGAGGAAGCAGTATGACAAAAAAAGCTGATATGACGGAGCAGGAAACTGTGCTGGAAGTAAAGGACCTGCGAGTCTCTTTTAAGAGTATCGCCGGAAAGGTGCAGGCTGTGCGCGGCGTGAATTTTACTCTGAAAAAGGGAGAAACCATAGCCATCGTAGGCGAATCCGGCTCCGGAAAAAGCGTTTCCATCAAGACGATTATGGGCATTCTCTCCAGAAACGCTGTGATAGAGGAAGGCAGTATTTTATATGAGGGACATGACCTGACAAAAATAACAGAAAAAGAGTATGAGGAAATCCGAGGGAAAAAAATCGGGCTGGTCTTTCAGGACCCCTTATCTTCCCTGAATCCTCTCATGAAAATCGGGCATCAGATTGCAGAAGTGTATACACAGAACTATAAAATACCAAAAGCGGAGGCGAAAAAAAGAGCGCTGGCAATTATGGCCGATGTGGGAATCCCGAATCCGGAACTTCGCTATAACCAGTATCCGTTCCAGTTTTCCGGTGGAATGAGGCAGCGAATCGTGATTGCGATTGCCCTGGCAAACGATCCGGATATCCTCATCTGTGATGAGCCGACAACCGCCCTGGATGTGACCGTTCAGGCAAAAATTCTTCAGCTGATTAAGAAAATCAAGAATGAGCGGGGAATCTCGGTGATTTTTATCACCCACGATCTTGGCGTGGTAGCCAATATCGCAGACAGAGTCTATGTGATGTACGCAGGAAAAATTGTAGAGCAGGGAACCTGTGAAGAAGTGTTTCTGGATGCAAAACATCCTTACACCTGGGCACTTCTGACATCGATTCCGGATATGAAATCCAAAGAATCCCTCCTTGCCATCCCTGGAACTCCACCCAATATGATACATCCGCCAAAGGGAGATGCGTTTGCGGCCCGAAATCGGTACGCGATGAAGATTGACCTGAAGGAAGAACCGCCTATGTTCCAGGTCAGCAGCACCCACTATGCGGCAACCTGGCTTCTCCACCCCTATGCGCCGCCATGCGAGCCGCCGAAAGAGCTGAAACAGCGGGTGGAAGAAATGAAAAGGGAGGCAGGACTTCTATGAGCAATGAGAAAAAGAACGATGTTCTGCTCAATGTAGAACATCTCTGTATGTATTTTGATACAAAGGCAAGGCATAAAAAAGTGCAGATCAAAGCTGTGGATGATGTGTCATTTCAGGTTTACCGCTCGGAAACGTTCGGGCTCGTGGGAGAATCCGGCTGTGGAAAAACGACTACAGGGCGGACCATTCTGCGCCTGTACCACCCTACTTCCGGCAAAATCGAGTTTGACGGAAAGCGCATTGACGGAAAAATGACACCGGCTCTGAGAGATTACCTGACAAAAAATATCACCTGTATCTTTCAGGACCCGATTGAATCCTTAAATCCCAGAATGACAGTCAGTGAGATTATCGGAGAGGGACTTTCCGTCAGAGGCATCAGGGACAAGGCCGAGATTGAGAGGCGGGTATATGAAGTTTTGGAGAAGGTCGGGTTGACCAGAGAACATGCCAACCGCTATCCCCACGAATTTTCTGGAGGCCAGAGGCAGAGAATCGGCATTGCCAGAGCCATCATCGTAAATCCCACCATGGTTATCGCCGATGAACCCGTCTCCGCGCTGGATGTCTCTGTGCAGGCGCAGGTCATCAATCTGCTGAATGACCTGAAAAAGGAATATGGCCTGACTATCATCTTTGTGGCACATAACCTGTCGGTCGTAAAATATTTCTCTGACCGCATCGGTGTGATGTATCGCGGAAAGCTGGTGGAAGTGGCAAATGCGGATGATCTTTACGAACATCCCATCCACCCCTACACCAAATCCCTGCTGTCCGCCATTCCGCTGCCCAATCCGCTGATTGAAAAGAACAGGGAAATTTTAAGCTATGACCCACAGCAATGCCACGATTACCGTGTGGAGCAGCCAAAGATGGTGGAAATTCTGCCTGGGCATTTCGTTTACGGCTCAGATTCAGAAATCGCACGATACCAAACAGAACTTTCGGAGGTGAAATATGCTGTTAATTAAAAATGCGCGCCTGGTTGATATGGCCGGAACATGGAAAGAAAAGAGAGACATTCTCATCAAAGATGGCAGATTTTTGGAAATCCTCCCATGCATCGAGGAAAAAGCGGATTATGAAATGCTGGATGCTGGCGGCAGGCTGGTTACGCCTGGATTCATTGAGTCTCACTGTCACCTGGGACTTACCGACTGTGACGGACAGGATATCAATGAGAAAACAGATCCCATCCATCCGGCACTGCGGGCCATCGATGCACTGGATTTCGACTCTGCGGATTTTACGGCTGCCTTGAAAACAGGAGTCACCACCCTGGCTGTGGGACCTGGAAGTTCTAACCTGATAGGTGGAACCTTTGCCGTGATAAAGAGTGCAGGAACTTCTGCGGTATCCAGAATTGTGAAGGAAGAACTGTGTATCAAGATGGCTCTGGGAGAAAATCCCAAGGGGAACTATGGTCCAAAAGGGAAAATGCCGGCAACCCGAATGGGTGAGACGGCTCTGATTCGAGACACCTTATATAAAGCGATGGATTACAGAACACGAATCAAAGAAGGAAAACCAGGAAGTTTTGACCTGAACATGCAGTCTCTCATGCGCGTGTTTGACGGGATGCCGGTGAAAATCCATGTCCACAAAACAAATGACATCATGGCTGCCATACGGATTGGCGAGGAATTTGGCCTGAACTATACACTGGAACACTGTACAGAAGGCTATATGCTGCTAAAAGAGCTGAAAAAAGCTGGGGTTATTTCCATTCTGGGCCCTATTGCCGGAGGAAAGGGAAAGCTGGAGCTTGCCGGCAAACGCTACGACGCGCCAGCCCTATTTGAGAGGGAGGGGCTTCCTTTTGCCATCACTACAGATTCCGGTGTGATTCCCATGGAAGGACTTCTCATGCAGGTCTGCCTTCTGATAAAACATGGGCTGTCCGAGATGGGTGCTTACAAAGGTCTTACCGAGTATGCTGCAAAAGCAATCGGCCTGTGGGATGAAATCGGCAGCATTGAACCTGGCAAACAAGCTGACCTGGTAATCTGGGATGAGGCACCGTTCTCCACCAGAGCCAAAGCCGGCACTGTGATGATTGCAGGAAAAGTCTGGTACTCGGCGTAATATTGGCATAACACGCAAAAAGCGTTCGCACTGGGAATCCAGTTTGAAAGGAAACATGCAAATCTACCTGGATGACGCAGCAAGTGCGTCAGAAAGAGGAAACTATGATAATTAAAAATGCAGTATTAATCAATATGAATGACATCTATCGGGAAAAAGTGGACCTGGTAGTCCGTGACGGAAAAATTGCAGGTTTTTCTTCCGATATAGAAGGCGAATGTGGGGAGATGGTACTGGATGCAGCAGGGGCCATTGTCACGCCTGGATTTGTGGAGGCAGACTGTCTGGCTGGAACCAGAAGCCAGGTGTACAGAAAAGACAACAATGACGCAGATGATGCAGCAGCCATCAGTCCAGAGCTTCGCGCACTCGATACACTGGACTTTTCAGATGAAGCGTTCGTGATGGCAAGAAAAGGCGGCGTCACAACTGTTGTCAGCAGTCCAGGAAAAAGCGCTCTCATCGGGGGAACTTGCGCTGCAGTCAAAACCGGAGGATGCGGATATGAAGATAGAATTTTAAAGGGGGAAGCCGCTTATCAGTTCTCTCTCACCAGTGAACCCAGAAAACGGTTCGGAGCAAAGGGCACATCCCCAATGACAAGAATGGGGTCTGCTGCCATGATTCGCAGCGCTTTGGGACAAGCTCTTTCATACCACGAAGAATGCAGAGAAAAGGAAACCATCTCCCACCGCCTCAATATGATGGCTCTCTCCCGCGTCTTTGACGGCATGCCAGTAAAAATCGCAGCCAACCGGAGTCAGGATATCATGACGGCCGTGCGCATTGGAGAGGAATATGGACTCAATTATATCATTACCGGCGCTTACGATGCTGCACTGGCCTGCAAAAACCTGGAGCGGGAGAATCTCCGTTTTCTGATCGGACCGCTGTATGGCGGTGGAAAATCCAGAGAAGAGGAAAACAGAAGCCTCTCTCTGGGCAGCCAGCTGGAAAAACAGAGAATTTCCTTTGCCATAACTACTGGACACCCTTCCATGAATCTGGAACTGTTTCCCTGTCAGCTCTCCCTCCTGGTAAATGCTGGGATGAGTGAAAAAGAGGCACTGCAAGCGGCGACCATCCTTCCGGCAAAGCTTCTGGGCCTTGCGGATCGAATCGGAAGCATCGAGCCAGGAAAAGATGCAGATATCGTCATATGGAACGGAGAACCGCTGGATTTTTACGGGTCAGTCCGTACTATGATTATCAATGGAACTATCACTGAATTATAGGATATATCCCACAAAAAAGCAGGAGTCACACAACAGCCATCATAAATTTGCTGTGTAACTCCTGCCTGTCTTTATCACAGATTTGTTTTCGTTTATTTTAATGTCTCGTCTATTTTGATTTCTCGTCTATTTTAAGTTCATTTTACCAGCATATGGTTTCTGATTTATTCCTTTTTTCCGCTCAAAAATCCACTCAGCTCTCCTGTGCAGAACTCAATCGTGCGGTTCATAAAGATAGTCACAGTATCGTCCCTGAATGTCACCTGCATCCAGAAATCGCCGATATTCTCCCCCATCATATCCGCCGCCAGGTACAGGCTGTCTCCTGCAATCCATGCCGCCGTACAGAAACAGGGTTCCTCATACAGAGGGAACTGCGATACCATCGGTTTGCGGATTCCAAATGACAGGGCATGTGCGCCCTTCTCACCCTCAAAATAGAACGTTCCCTCGTTCTCCTCCTCAGAGAAAGAAAAACGCACATTCTGAATCAGGGAATTGACATTCTCTATCTTGTATGTCACGTTCTGAATCTTTGGGAGAAGTCCTTCCTGCGGCTGCCGCTCTCCTCTCACCGGCTCCAGCTTCAGGTGAGCCAGATAAGAAGTGAGTTCTTTTTCTGAGTATTCCAGATAAGTCTCTCTTCCCTCAATCGCAGCTGCTATCGTCTCATACAGACTGTCATAAATCACCTGATTTCCGCCTGCACGGCGCATCGTGTTCGCTGTGGTGATACAGAGAAGCTGGTATTTTGGAAGGCACATCACAAACTGGCCGCCCATACCGTACATGGCGAATCCGTTGCGGCTCATGCGCCAGAACTGGTATCCGTATCCCTGGCTCTCCTCTGGCACAGGTCCCTTTGCAACGGTCGGCACCTGAAATCTGGATGCCTCCTCTATGTACTCTGCTGGAATCAGCTGTTTTCCATTCCAGCTTCCGTTGTTCATCAAGAGCAGTCCCACACGCAGCATATCCGTCGGATGTGCCATCAGTCCGCTTCCACCCATGGAAGTTCCGAACGGGTCCGAAATCACATAGGCATCCTCGCTGAAGCCAATCTCATCCAGACAGCGCTCCCGCAGATAATCCAGCATCTTTTTGCCGGATACTTTCTCCACCAGGGCGCACAGCACATGTGTGGAGGAGGTGTCATAGTTAAAGATGGTTCCTGGTTTATGGTCTGGTTTTGTGATAAAAAAACTCTCCACCCAGTTTTTCGTCATATCTGCCTTGTATGTCGTGGTCTTGTGGCAGCTCTGCATTTTTAACATCTGGCGAATCGTCATCTCCGTCAGATATGGATGCGGCTGCTTTGGAACATACTCTGGAAAATAAGATACAATCGCATCATCCAGACTGACTTTTCCTTCCTGCACCAGACATCCCACAGCCAGAGAGACAAAACTTTTTGTCTCAGAAAACATCCTGTGGTTCATGGAAGCGTCCCACGGCGCATAGTATCCCTCCGCAAACACACGTCCAAAACGCGCCAAAATAAAACTGTGCATTGTGACGCCCTTCTGTTTTATCTTTTCACAGAACTCCACCACTGCCCCTGAAGGAATCCCTGCTTCCTCCGGTGTACAGCGCAATATCTCATTCTTTTTCCTCTCCATATTCTTCTACACCTGCCTTTTTGACTGTCTGATTGTTATCTGATTCATCATGATTGATACGCACATGGATGTGATTCCACCTTTACCAAAATCCCAAGGGCATGTCTCAAATTGCTTATAGTCCAGCCGCGTCCGCCGGCCCTCCAGGCGTATTCTTCGCACCGTTTCCGCTCAATGTGTCATTTCCGGCGGCTCCCGCCTGCATCGGGCTCGTCTCTTTGCGTTCCGGCATCCATGCGCCGTCCGGCGAAAATCTGCAGGACACGCCGTTGATTTCCATAACGGTATCTGCGGCCATCATTCCCTGTCTCTGTGGGTCCAGATAATACCAGACGCCGTTCACCTCGCACCATCCGGTCTGCTTCTCATAATTTCTGCAGTAATACCATGCGCCGTCCACCTTGTGCCAGGTATCCGCCGGAAGCTTGCTTTTGTCTGCCAGGAAGGAAAATTCCAGGCACACATCCCCCTCGATTCCATCCACGCTTCCATTCTGCGTACTCTGCCAGATGCCCATTCCCGCCGGAAATTCCGTGAGGTCCTTATATCTGGCATACCACACATCATACGGAATCTGGGACATATCCACCTTCTCCGTCATCCATTTATGATTCACATAGAGCACCGGATAATATCCCGCCGCCTCGACCTCACTGCAGAACGCATTGACAATGTCCGTCAGCTCCTGCACAGAGAGTTCATGCAGAATCAGCCACTGCGACTCCAGGTCAATGGCAATCGGGTAAGAGACACGATACTCTAACGCTCTCCTGACAGCAAATCTGGCTTCCTCCCTCGCCTGCTCCACGCTCAGAGCCTGCGAGTACAGGTACAGCCCTGTGTCTATCCCATTCGCTGCTGCCTGGCGCATATTGAAATCAAAAGTCGGGTCCTCGCTGTTCAGATACCCAAGACGCGGCATGGCAAATGAGATATCGTCCGCACGCACCCTCGCCCAGTCAATCGTCCCCTGATACTTGGATACGCTGACGCCTCTGGAAACAGCACCCGAAATGGCACCTCCAGAGGCGTTGACATAGACACCGTTTTCTTTTTCCCACGCCCCTGCAAACGAAACAAACGGAGCCTGCAACAGCAGCAAACTGGCTGCTGCCAAAAGACCGATCTGTGTTTTCTTCATCATTTTTATCTCTTCATTCCTTTCCAATGGCTGCTATTTCTTCTGTCACGTTTTTTGGGTCATGGCCTGTATGAGCAGTTTGGTCCGGTGGACTTTCGCTCTCACAGGGCAAATAATACAGGGCAAATAACACGGGGCAAATGTCAAGGGAAATGCTGCCAGGACGGCTCCAGGCGGCACGTCCGCCATCTGGCCGCTTGACAGCACTTCTATGACAGGTTTACTCTTCCCAGTTATGGTATGTAGCCTGTACATCATCTTCTTCGTCCAGAAGGTCCAGAATACGGTTCATCTTCTTGATGGCCTCCTCGTCAGTCAGCTCCACCCAGTTCTGCGGAATCATAGTCACATCCGCCTGCACCATCGGGATATTCTCCTTCTCCAGCGCCTCGCGCACAGCGCTGAACTCATCTGGGTCCGTGATAACTTCGTAGCTGTCCTCTTCCTCAGAAAAGTCCTCTGCGCCTGCATCCAGAGCCATCATCATCAGTTCGTCCGGATCCATATCGCACTCTTCTTTGTCAATGATAATCTGTCCTTTTTTGTCAAACATGTAAGATACACATCCTGGAGTGCCGACATTTCCGCCGCCTTTTGTGAATGCACTTCTCACGTTTGCTGCGGTACGGTTTTTGTTGTCCGTCAGCGTATCTACAATAATCGCTACACCGTTCGGGCCGTATCCCTCATAAGTGATGTTCTCGTAATTTACAGAGTTTGCATCACCCGCTGCCTTCTTGATTCCTCTGTCGATGGTATCATTTGGCATATTGTTGGCCTTTGCCTTTGCGATGACATCGCGCAGCTTGCTGTTATTGGCCGGATCTGGCCCGCCCTCTTTTACAGCTACCGCAATCTCACGCCCGATCACTGTGAAAATCTTACCTTTTGCTGCATCGTTTCTCTCTTTTTTATGCTTGATATTCGCAAATTTAGAATGTCCTGACATACTTAACGCTCCTCTTTTATCCTGTCTGTTATATTTTTCCAGACAATTATTTTATCATGGATTTTTCTGCCTTGCAACACTTTTTATAAGAATGCAGGACACATGTTCCTGATTCGCGCTTTGTTTTTTGTTTCCTTAGATTTCCTTATGTAAGCTCCAAGCTTACCATCAGCGCTTCATCCACCTGGCGCTGCAGTTCCTCATCAATGTGGCAGATTTTCTCTCGAAGCCTCTGCTTATCAATCGTGCGCAGCTGTTCTAAAAGAATCACTGAATCCTTCACCATCGCGCATTTTCTCGTATCCAGCTCCACATGTGTCGGCAGCTTTGCCTTGTTCATCCTCGATGTAATCGCCGCACAGATGACGGTCGGGCTGTGTTTATTTCCGATATTGTTCTGTATAATAAGGACCGGACGGATGCCTCCCTGCTCCGAACCAATCACCGGCCTCAAATCTGCATAGTAAATGTCTCCTCGTCTAACAACCACTATCTCACACTCCACTTCATCACTTTATGTATTCGATAGTATTGACCGGCTTTTCAAACTTCATACCTCGTGATGTATTCTATGCAGAAATTTCCAGTTTGTGTGTGTCCTCTTATGAACTAATTTTTATGATATCAGCAAATTTTTTTATTTGACCCCAACATCTTTTTACTCAAGCGTCAGAAAATCGCTGTATCTATCATCAAAATAATCCTTGGTTCCCACGATTTTTCCGCCCTGCACATACACTCTGGGCACACGTTTTCCGACATCGCAGCACAGCTCATAGTGGAACCCACCGCTTCTCTCGGCCAGCTCCTCCATGGAAATGCACTCTCCTGAGGTCTTATCTTTTCCTACTAAAATCACCTCATCACCCTCTTCTGCCTCTGGAATCTGGGTGACATCCACCATAAATTGGTCCATACAGACACGTCCCAGAATTCGCGCGCGCTTTCCACGAATCAGCACATCGGCCTTTCCAGATGCTCCGCGCGGATATCCGTCCGCATAGCCCACAGGAATGGTCGCCACACGCATGGGTTCTGTTGCTGTGAAGGTTCCCCCGTAGCTCACGGAATCCCCTGGCCCTATCATTTTCACATAGGAAATCTCGCTGTGCAGCTCCATCACCGGTGTCAGATGCACCGGTTCATGCTTCATCTCATCGGACGGATACATGCCGTAGATAGAAATGCCAGCACGCGCCATGTTCATGTGTATGTGCTGCAGTTCCAGAATCGCCGCGCTGTTGGAACAGTGCAGCAGTGGAATCAGAATGCCCTGTGCGCGCACCATGTCACAGAACTGGAGGAATTTCTCATACTGCTTCTTTGCCGCGTCCTTGTTCTCCTCATCGGCTCTCGCAAAGTGCGTGAACATACCGTCCACACGGATACTGTCAAGCTCTGCAATTTTCTTTGCCTCTTTTGCCGCTTCCTCCGTCACCGAAAAACCGATGCGGCTCATTCCAGTGTCCACTGCGAAATGGATTCCTGCCGTTTTTCCCTGCCGCCTAGCCTCCTGTGAGAGCAGCTTCGCCCGACGAAGCTCAAACATGGCGATATCCAAGTCATAGGAAACCACCTTCGCATACTGATTTTCATGTACCACCCCAAGAATCAGAATCGGCTTTTCGATGCCATGTCTTCTCAAAATCATGCCTTCTTCCACTGTCGCCACAGCATACATGCACACATATGGCGCAATCGTCTTTGCAATCGGGACTGCGCCATGGCCGTAACCATCCGCCTTCACAACGCCCGCCATCTCTGCGCCCTCTGCCATATTCTGTTTCATCTGCTCCATGTTTGAGCGGACAGCATCCAAATCAATCTCTGCCCAGACTCTGTTATAGTTTGTCTTCATGTCTCTCTCCTCCGGCTGTCATAAATCTGTTATAGTTCTTCACGGCAGCTGCTTTATAATATTATATTTCTTTCTTTTCTGCGGTTCAAATATCCCTCATTTTCAACACCGTACCAATCTCATCTGCAATCTCGCTCGCCAGAATACTCTCATTGCCATGCCGTTTTGCCGCTTCCTCTCCGGCCAAGCCATGCACGTAGACTCCCAATGATACAGCGTCCTTCTCCTCCATGCCGCTCGCCAGAAATCCTGCGAGAATTCCCGTCAGGACATCGCCGGAACCGCCCTTGGCCATGGCGCTGCATCCGCTCTCATTGATGCACAGTGTGCCGTCTCGAAAGGCCGTCACACAGGCAGCATCTTTCAGCACACAGGTGACATCATGCGCATCACTGTACTCCCTCGCTGCCTGGTACAGATTGCCCTTCAACACATCAATGGACTTTCCGGTCAGACGCGCCATCTCTCCCAAATGTGGGGTGATAATGATATTATCCGTAAAGTAGGATGCCAAATGTGGATGTTCTGCCACCGCATTCAGGCCGTCCGCATCCAGAATAATGGGGACATAGGCATTCTCTAACACTAGCCCCAGAAGGCGGCTCGCATAGGTCTCCCTGGAAAGCCCTGGGCCGATTACAATCACCGTCGCCCAGGAACAGAGTGCCTCCGCCCACTCCGTCGCATCCTCCTTCTCTATCCTATCCGGCTCATATGTCGTGAGAATCGCTTCTGGCAGCTGCGTCTGTAAAATCGCGCGGTTGCTCTCATCCGTGAGAATTCGCACCAGCCCTGCTCCGCTGCGGTACGCAGCGAGCGCGCTCAGATAAGCCGCCCCACTCATATTTCTGGAACCAGCGATAATCAGCACTTTTCCAAACGTCCCCTTGTTGGAGTCTGCCGGACGTCTCGGAATTCTCGCCAAATCTTTTTTTTCCAGAACAAACCCCTCCGGCTTCACCCTCTCTATGGCTGCCTTCGGAAAGCCAATATCCGCAATCACCACTCTGCCGCAGGCACTGCGCCCTGGATACACGGCCATTCCGCGCTTCTCGCAGCCAAATGTCACCGTCACATCCGCCGGTATCACAGGCCCTATCCAGGCGCCAGTGTCTGCATGGACTCCCGATGGAATATCCACTGCCAGCACTTTTTTGGGTTCCAGCGATTTCAAAAACTCCATCGCCTTCTGATTTTTTCCCTCGATCGGGCGGGACAGCCCAATTCCAAAAATGGCATCCAAAAGCAGGTCACAGCGCCCTGGCAGGAAATCCTGAATTTCAATTACATCCATATCCAAATTTCTCGCTATCGCAAGCTGCGCCTGATATTCTCTGCTTCCGGACTCCTCCTCGCCCAGCGCCAGCACAATCACCTCATATCCCGCCAGATGCAACATTCTCGCTGCCGCAATCCCGTCCGCGCCATTATTTCCGTTTCCGCAGGCGGCCCAGATGGTATCCCCTGGTTCTGCCAGCTTCACCGCCTCCTCGTAAACTGCAAGCGCTGCCCGCTCCATCAAAACCATGGAACCAATCCCGATTTCCTCGATGGTATAGCGGTCTATCTCTTTCATCTGTTTTCTTCCCACAACCTCCCGCATTTCATATCCCCTTTCCTGCTATATGCCATGCAAAAAGGGATGCCGCATTTACCACACCTCTGCTGGCAGATGGATTTTTTTCCCCGCATCCCCTCTGCCTGCAAAGGAGCTTTTTCTTTGCAGCATCCCCTTGCCTGTTTTTTTCTGTTTTTTCTCTATTATGCAATGCAATACATTACTTTTTCCCCGTTTTTTTCTCTATATGTGCCTGCTCTTCTTTCTCTTTGTCCTGCATACTGCACATACGGTAGGAAAGACGCATCAGGCTTTCTGAAAGATGTACATTTTCTACTACGACATCCTCCGGTACCACCAAATCTGTATGTGCAAAATTCCAGATTGCCTTGATTCCCGCTTTCACAAGGCAGTCCGCCACTTCCGGCGCCTTGGTTTTCGGAATCGTGAGAGCCGCCATCTGTACATGGTTCTTTTTAATGAATTCTTCCATCTCTTCGATGCTGCGGATTTCGATTCCCCTCACCACAAGGCCGACCAGCCTTGGATTGACGTCGAACATTCCTTTAATAATAAACCCTCTTTTTTCAAAATTAGCATAGTTTGCGATTGCCTGTCCTAAATTCCCTGCGCCTACGATGATAATGCTGTGCTGTCTGTCCAGTCCCAAAATCTTCGCGATTTCAGAGTACAGATACTTTACATTATAACCATATCCCTGTTGGCCAAATCCGCCGAAATTGTTTAAATCCTGGCGAATCTGAGAAGCAGTTACCTTCATTCGGATACTCAGTTCGTTGGAGGAAATCCGCTCCACGCCCTGCTCCAGTAGTTCCCCCAAATACCGGTAATATCTCGGAAGTCTGGTAATGACTGCTTTGGATATTTCGCGCTGTTCCAAATTATGTCACCTTCCTTATTTATTACTGGTTCTATTATAACCATTTGACAAAAATATGTCAAACTATTTTCAGTGGTTGCAAAAAAAAATACACTGTATTATACTATGAAAGTGTTGCCAAGCGGCTGTACGGATTGCGTGCTCGCACACAAAGACGTACAGACATTTGGCAACCAAGCCAGTATGAGGAAGTAGGCCGACAGGCCGAATTCCGAATACTGGTGGCGATTGCGAGAGTGCGTGAGCACGGAGCAATCGACTTTCATATCAAGTAGCCTTGCCAAGCGGCTATACGGATTGCGTGCTCGCACGCAAAGACGTACAGACATTTGGCAACCAAGCCAGTATGAGGAAGTAGGCCGACAGGCCGAATTCCGAATACTGGTGGCGATTGCGAGAGTGCCAATGCACGAAGCAATCGACTTTCATATCAAGTAACCTTGCCAAGCGGCTGTACGGATTGCGTGCTCGCACGCAAAGACGTACAGACATTTGGCGGCTGTACATACCATTCATTATCAGAACAGGAGGATTTTTATGATACTATCTGTCAGCAATATCAGCAAATCCTTTGGAAGCAAAGATGTCTTAAAACAGGTTTCTTTTCACATAGAAGACCATGAAAAGGCAGCGATTGTCGGCATCAATGGAACCGGCAAATCTACCTTACTGAAAATTATTGTAGGAGAACTGGATGCAGATACGGGCATCTGTACGCTTTCCAAGGACAAAACACTGGGCTATCTCGCTCAGCAGCAAGATTTACAGAGCCACCGGACGATTTATGATGAGCTTTTGGAAATCAAGCGCCCTCTCATCGAGATGGAGGAGCGCATCCGCCGCATCGAAGTTGAGATGCATGCAGCATCTGGAGACCGGCTGGAGAGTCTCCTCTCCGAGTACAGCCGTCTCAATCACGCCTTTGAGCTTGCCGACGGCTACTCTTACAAAAGTGAGATTGTCGGTGTGTTAAAGGGTCTGGGATTTGAGGAAAAAGATTTCACCAAGCAGATTTCCACTCTGTCCGGCGGACAGAAAACCCGTGTTTCCCTGGGAAAACTGCTTCTCTCAAAACCGGACATCATTCTTTTGGACGAGCCGACCAACCACCTGGATATGGAGTCCATCGCATGGCTGGAGACCTATCTCCTAAACTACCCTGGCGCTGTGCTGATTGTGGCACATGACCGCTATTTTCTGGACCGCGTTGTGACAAAGGTCATCGAGCTGGATATGGGAAAGGCCACCGTCTTTCTCGGCAACTACACAGCCTACAGCGAGAAAAAAGCATTTATCCGCGAGGCCATGCTGAAAGCATATGAGAACCAGCAGCAGGAAATCCGCCACCAGGAGGAAGTCATCGCGAAATTAAAATCATTCAACCGCGAAAAATCCATACGCCGCGCCGAGAGCCGTGAGAAAATGCTCGCAAAAATAGACGTTTTGGAGAAGCCAACCGAGGTTCGCGATGAGATGAATATCCACCTGGAACCGCGCATTGTGAGCGGCAACGACGTGCTCACAGTGACAGACCTTGCAAAGGCATTCGGCTCCCATGTTCTGTTTGAACACGTGAATTTTGAGATTAAGCGCGGTGAGCGGATTGCCTTGATTGGCGCAAACGGCACAGGGAAAACTACGATTTTAAAGATTTTAAACCAGCTCGTCCAGGCAGACGAGGGGGAAATCCGCTTCGGCTCCAAGGTTCAGGTCGGCTACTATGACCAGGATCATCAGGTTCTTCACATGGAAAAGACCCTGTTTGAGGAGATGCAGGATACGTACCCGAACATGAACCACACGGAAATCCGCAATGTGCTCGCCGCCTTCCTGTTTACGGGAGATGATGTGTTCAAGCGCGTGCAGGATTTGAGCGGCGGTGAGCGCGGACGTGTCTCCCTCGCCAAACTGATGCTCTCGGAAGCCAATTTCCTGATTCTCGATGAGCCGACCAACCACCTGGATATCACCTCAAAGGAGATTTTGGAACACGCCCTAGTCAATTATACCGGCACCGTTCTCTGTGTCTCCCATGACCGTTATTTTATCAATAAAACGGCCACCCGTATTCTGGACCTGGAGGATGGCCGCCTGTACAATTACATCGGAAACTATGACTATTACCTGGAGAAAAAAGAGGCCGTAAAACAGGCCGCGCTGGGAACTGCTGCTGCCGCATCGCAGGAAGGAACCGCCGAGTCCTCCAACAAGCAGGACTGGAAATCCCAGAAGGAAGAGCAGGCATTAAAACGCAAGCGCCAGAATGCCTTAAAGAAAGTCGAGGAAGAAATTCACCGTCTGGAAACCAGAGACGGCGAGATAGACGAGCTTTTGGTACAGCCAGATATCTGCACCAATGTCGCACGACTGATAGAACTGAACAAAGAAAAGGAAGAGATTGCTGCAAAGCTGGAACCACTGTACGATGAGTGGGCCGAGCTGGCAGAAGAATAGAAAGCCAAACAGCTGCCTTTGGAAATTTTCCACAGGCAGCTGTCTTCTTTCATGCTCTATGTCTTTTATCATTCTTAATGTCTTTTATCATTCTTATTTTTCATATTGCTTTGATTCTCTCGCGCTATCTCTGTCCTGGAGACTTTTTATCCCGCATATCCGTGACAGTCTGCAATGCCGCCTTCTCCTCCAGTTCTGCCGCTTTTTCCGGATACAGAATCTTCTCCAGACAGATGCACAGATTCGGCGCAGCTTCTTCCAGATCTTCTCTGCTGTCCTCATCTCTTAGATACCAGAGCATGGACTCCGCAAAACAAGTCTTTATCTGGTCCTCAAAATCTGTCGGCAGCTCAAACAGTTCCATCAAAGTATCAGAGTAAAATCCCCAGTCCGATGAGAACTCGCTCTCACTGCGAAAGATATCGCTGCGATATCCGATGTATTCTCCAAATCCCTGAAGAAGCCCTTCTGGAGATGTCGCGCGGATTCTTCTGGCCCCTGTTTCCAGCACGTAGTCCTTGTAATACTTACTTCCGTCATCCAGTGTTGTCCTCGAAATATAGCCTTTCTCCTTGTCATACACCACTTGAAAACCGCGCTCCACAAAATCTTTCAGCCAGGAGTCCGGAATATTCGCCAAAATTTCCTCAATCTCCTTCTGTTCGGTATCCGTGACTCTGCCCTTCTTCTCAAAAGAAAGCCCGCGGGACTCATCTTTATGGCCGTTCTCATCCATATAGAGCAGGCCGACATAGCGGTTCGCTGCCATCGCTCCATCTTCGGTAAAATAATATTTTTCACCATTGATGGTCTTCCAGGTATGTCTCACCATTCTGCCCTGCTCGTCAAACCAGTACCATGTCCCGTCATCCTCCAGCCATCCTACCTGCATCTGCCCCTCTTCGTTATAATAAAAGCGGTATCCATCCTCATTTTCTTTCCATCCCTTTGCCAGAGCGCCTGTCACTTCGTCAAAATAGTAGGTGGCATTGCCCATCTTCTTCCAGCCTGTGAACATCGTGCCCTCTGTGCTCAGAAAATACCAGTTAGAATTCTCAAACAGCCACTGATTTACCACTTTATTTCCATTTTCATCCAGATACTGCCACACATCGCCTTCCTGATGCCAGGTTCCCGCATAGGCTGTAAAAGACATCACACAGGCACTCATCGCACCTGCTGCCAGCAAAGTCTTTATCCCCATTCTCAGGTTTCTCATAGTATCCATTCCTCCATTCTAATGTAAAGCGGACATTCGCATTTCGCTTTGCTACATGTTCATAGTATACTACAGTTGCAAAAACAATTCAACTTCTGCTATAATGTTCTCAAAAAGTGCAGGTTTCTGGCTATTACTGCACATTTAAGGAGGTTTTGTCCATGAAACGAATCGCTGCACTCATCGGTGCGATTTTTCTTTTGGGACTATATATCCTGACAATCGTATTTGCCTTCTCAGGAAGTCCCAATTCCAAGAACTGGCTGATGGCATGCATCTTCGCCACAGTTGCCATTCCTGTTATCCTGTATGCTTGGATTCTGGCAGCAAAGTACTTCAAAAAGAACGATTCCAAAGACCAAAAAGAGAGCTGACCCCGAACGTGCGGCAAAGCGGACATTCGCATTCCGCTTTGCTACATGCTCATGAACGATTCCTGCTCTCCGTTTAGAATTCCCTCAATATAGGCGAGCAGTTCTTCTCTTCCCTGTTTCGTCTCCGCAGAGAACGGAATCACCAGGGATTCTTTTTTTAAGCCCAGGCCCTCTCTCACAATCTTTATCTGCTTGTCCACCTGGCTTCTCTTCAGTTTGTCCAGCTTTGTCGCAATAATCACCGGCTCATAGCCCTGATATAAAATCCACTCGTACATCAATTTGTCGTTCTCAGACGGCTCATGGCGAATATCGACCAAAAGAAACACGCGCTTTAACATCTTCGATTTCTTTAAGTAGCGCTCAATCATCTTGCCCCATTTTTCTTTTACTTCCTGGGACGTCTTTGCATATCCATACCCTGGCAGGTCCACAAAATAGACTGCATCGTTGATGTTGTAAAAATTGATGGTCTGTGTCTTTCCTGGCTGGGAGGACGTGCGGGCCAGGGATTTGCGGTTCATCAGTGCGTTAATCATTGATGATTTTCCCACATTGGATTTTCCCGCAAACGCCACCTCTGGAATCTCATGTTCCGGCAGCCTGCTGGTAATGCCGCACACAGTCTCTAACTCTGCTTTTTTAATAACCATACTTGTCTCCATTCTATTCTCTGCTGCCATCTGCCTGTTCTTTTGCACATGCCGGATGCTTTTCGCCAGTCTGCTCTTTTTCTCCGGACTGCTGTTCTTTTGCCGTCAGCTTTTCTGATTCTGCCGCTTCCTCGGCGCCAAACGCTTCCGCCAGCACATCTTTCATCTCTTTCACATAGACAATTTGCAGCCCTTTTGTGATTTCATCGGAGAGTTCCACGATATCCGGCCGGTTCTCCACAGGCACCAACACTTTCTTCACCTGCGCTTTTTTCGCCGCAAGTACCTTTTCCTTGAGTCCACCAATCGGAAGCACACGCCCGCGCAGAGTGACCTCTCCGGTCATCGCCACTCTGGCGTCCACTTTTCTGCCTGTGACGGCCGAGAGCATCGCTGTCGCCATCGTAATACCTGCAGACGGCCCATCCTTTGGCACAGCGCCTGCCGGAATATGAATATGCAGGTCATGTGTCTCAAAATAGTTGGCATCCACCTGATACTCTGGGCACACGGAGCGCACATAGGTCAGCGCAATCTGTGCGGACTCCTTCATCACATCGCCCATCTGTCCGGTCAAGAGCATTTTCCCTTTTCCAGGCATGCTGTTCACTTCGATTTCCAGGGTATCGCCGCCCACACTGGTCCAAGCGAGTCCGCGCACAATGCCGACCTGGTTCTCTGCATTCGCACTCTCGAAATGTACCTTCTCTTTTCCCAGATATTTTGAAAGATTTGCCTCTGTGATGCGCACAGCGGACGTTCTTCCCTCAAGGAACTCTCGCGCCGCTTTTCGACACACATCCCCGATGGTGCGCTCCAGTCCGCGCACACCGGCCTCTCTCGTGTAATAGCGAATCATCTTTTCCAGTGCTCGGTTGCTGAATACCAACTGCTTTTGGGCGATGCCATTGCGTTTTTTTTGTTTCTCCACCAGATAATCTTTCGCAATATGCAGCTTTTCATTCTCTGTGTAGCTGTTGATTTCGATGATTTCCATGCGGTCTAAAAGAGGCCGCGGAATTGTCTGCATATCATTGGCCGTGGCGATGAAGAAGACGCGGGATAAATCAATCGGAAGCTCCACATAGTGGTCCCGAAAATGCATGTTCTGCTCACTGTCCAGCACTTCCAGCAGGGCCGAGGACGTATCCCCCTTATAGTCGCTGCTCACCTTGTCAATTTCATCCAGAAGCATCAGCGGGTTGGAAACGCCTGCCTGGCGCAGCCCTTCCACCAGACGCCCAGGCATTGCCCCCACATAGGTCTTTCTGTGGCCTCGGATTTCTGCCTCATCTCGCACGCCGCCCAGGCTGATGCGGACATACTCTTTGTTCAGCGCTCTCGCAACGGAGCGCGCGATGGAGGTCTTTCCGGTTCCTGGAGGTCCTACTAGGCACAGAATAGAGCTGCTGCCTTTTTTGCTCAAAATGCGGACTGCCAGATACTCAAGGATTCTATCCTTCACCTTCTTTAGCCCGTAGTGGTCCTCATTCAAAATTTCCTCTGCCCTGTGGATATCCTCGTAATCTGTGGATTCCTTGTCCCACGGCAGCTCCAACAATGTCTCTATGTAGGTGCGCAGCACATTGGACTCCGGACTTGTCGCTGGCATCCCCTTAAAACGGTCAATCTCCTTGTTCAGGCGGTCTTTCACCTCCTGCTTTGCCTGCAGCTCTTGCACTTTTTTGCGGTACTCATCCGCATCTTCCAGTGTATTGTCCTCTCCCAGCTCTTTGCGAATGACTTTCAGCTGTTCCCGCAGAATATATTCCTTCTGGTTTTTATCGACACTCTCCTTGACCTTTTCCTGGAATTCTCTGCGGACTCTGCCCACCTCAATCTCCGTCACCAGGACACTGACCAGATATTCATACTGCTCACTCACAGTGTCCAATTCCATGATTCTCTGCCGATGTGTATAATGAAACGGGAATTGCTGCATCATGCGCTCCAGAAAATCTGAGAGATTTTTCGTCAGCAGCAGTTTCGCAAGTATATCCTCTCTCTCTGCCTGGCGCATATTTTCATTGATGTAAGTCTGTGTCTTGTCCTTCAATATCTGCAGCATCGCCTCGCCTGTCACAGAATCCACATCCTGCACCACCGGTCCGCACAGCTCTATCTCTGCCACAAGGCACGGATTTTCTTCTTTCACTTCTTTTAGTTCTGCTCTACTAAGTCCTTCTACCATCACACGGCTGGTGTTGTGCGGCAGCTTTGCCACCTGTACAACGCGGGCGATACAGCCGATTCGATACAAATTATCCATGGAAATGGCAGATTCCTCCGCATCTTTCTGTGCAACCAGAAACACTTTCTGGTCCGAAACCATGGCTCTCTCGATGGCAGCCACAGACTGCGGACGGTTCACATCAAAATGAATCATCATCTTTGGAAGCACAGTCAACCCGCGCAGAGCGACTGTGGGCATCACCATCTTTGTCTCTTCCATTTCTTTCCTCCTAAACGAACATGTCGCCTCTATATATTGCCTGTCTTTTAAGTATTACCTATTTCTATATACTGCCTGTTTTATATGTATCCTATGTTTTTATACACTACAAAGTCTCGTCAAAATTCTCCAAAGGATGCAAAAGGAGAGCTGCCAAAACATTCCTGGTTTGCAGCTCTCCCCTTCCTTTACCAATACTAAGCAATCTCGCCTGATTTATCTTTTCTCAACTTTGAAGACCTGGTTTTGCGCGGAACAACGGTATCACGGTACACAATCTCCGGAGCAGTCTGCTGCTCTACAGTGTCTTTTGTGATTGTACAGATGCCGATATTGTCCTCGGACGGAATCTCATACATCAGATCCATCAGGACATTTTCCATAATCGAGCGCAGACCTCTCGCACCAGTCTTTCTCTCCAGTGCCATCTTCGCAATCGCGCGGACAGCGTCCTCTGTGAACTCAAGCTTTACGTCGTCCATTTCAAACAGTCTCTGATACTGCTTTGTCAAAGCATTTTTCGGCTCTGCCAGAACGCGCACCAAAGCTTCCTCATCCAACATTCCCAGAGAAACCATAACTGGCACACGGCCGATAAACTCCGGAATCAGACCAAATTTCACCAAATCTTCCGGCATCACCTTGCGGAACATCTCATCAATGTCGGTGTGCTTTTTGTCTACAATCTCTGCATTAAATCCAATCGAGCCGGCCCCAAGGCGGTTCTCCACAATCTTTTCCAGTCCGTCAAACGCACCGCCGCAGATAAACAGAATATTGGTTGTATCAATCTGCAGAAGTTCCTGGTGCGGATGCTTTCTTCCTCCCTGCGGAGGAACACTCGCCACAGTACCTTCCAGGATTTTTAAGAGTGCCTGCTGCACTCCCTCTCCGGAAACATCTCTCGTGATGGAAACATTTTCCGATTTTTTTGTAATTTTGTCAATCTCATCAATATAAATAATCCCGTACTGTGCGCGGCGGATGTCATAGTCTGCAGCCTGAATCAGCTTCAGCAGAATATTCTCCACATCCTCACCCACATAGCCCGCTTCTGTCAGCGCTGTAGCGTCTGCAATCGCAAACGGCACATTTAAAATCCGTGCCAGATTCTGTGCCAGATAGGTCTTTCCGCATCCGGTCGGGCCAAGCATCAAAATGTTGCTCTTTTGAAGCTCCACATCAGAACGGTTCTTTCCCATCACTCTTTTGTAGTGATTGTAAACCGCCACGCACAGCACCTTTTTTGCCTCGTCCTGTCCAATCACATACTCATCCAGGTAGGCTTTCATATCCTTGGGTTTTAATAGATTGATATCCCCAAGCGTTTCCAGCTGCTGCTCTTCGTCAGCTTCCAGTTCCTCTTCCAAAATCTCTGCACACAGTTCAATGCACTCATCACAGATGTACGCATCGCTGCTCGGACTGGCAATCATTTTTCTGACCCGCTCCTGTGTCCTTCCGCAGAAGGAACAGCAGATTCTATCCTCTATTTTGCTTGGCATAGTTCCACCTCTATTATTTATCTTGCAGCAGCAAAGCCATGCAGCTGCTCTATTTTCTGCTTCTGATTAATGGCTTGTAATAACCTGGTCAATCAGACCATATGCCTTTGCCTCTTCAGCAGTCATATAGTGATCCCTCTCTGTATCACACTCAATTACTTCCAAAGGCTGTCCTGTGTTTGCTGCCAAAATCTGATTTAATTTCTTGCGGGTCTTTAAAATCTGCTCTGCGACAATGTTAATCTCTGTCGCCTGACCCTGGGCGCCGCCGCTTGGCTGGTGAATCATCACTTCTGCATTCGGGAGTGCGAATCTCTTGCCTTTTGCACCGCCGGACAGAAGGAATGCACCCATGCTGGCCGCCATACCAATGCAGATGGTAGACACATCACTCTTAATATAGTTCATCGTGTCATAAATAGCCATGCCTGCTGTGACCGATCCGCCTGGGCTGTTGATATACAAATGGATATCTTTTCCAGGGTCCTCTGCTTCCAGAAACAAAAGCTGTGCCACAATCAGGTTTGCAGACACATCTGTCACTTCTTCACCGAGAAAAATGATTCTCTCCTTTAACAGTCTGGAAAAAATATCATAAGAACGTTCCCCGCGGCTTGTTGATTCAATGACATAAGGTACTAAACTCATCCACATATCCTCCTAACTCTCACTATAAAAGATGCGGTGCTGCAACCTGCCTGCCGCAGCACCGCCATCCAGTTTTTTTATTCTGCCTTTTCCTGCTGCTCTGCCGGAGCGGCATCTACGAACTTCGCCTCTGCTACCAGAAGGTCTACTGCTTTCTGAACAGCCAGGTCGCTTCTGAAGTTTGCAAGCTCACGCTCGCCCATGTACTTCTTCAGCTGCTCTACTTCCAATTTATACTGTTCAGCCATCTTCTTTAACTCTTCCTCAACCTCTTCCTCAGGAACCTCAATGCTCTCTGCCTTTACAACAGCCTCCAGAGTCAGTCTTGTCTGGATTCTCTTGATTGCCTGCGGCTTCATCTGCTCCTGCATCATCTCTACTGTCATGCCAGTAAATTTCAGGTACTGCTCTAAAGAAATGCCCTGAGACTGCATTCTCTGCTCTGTCTCACCGACCATATTGCGGGTCTGGGACTCAATCATCGGCTCCGGAATATCCATCTGTGCCCCTGCAACCACTTTCTCTACCACACGGTTCTCATTCTCTGTCTCTGCTGCTTTCTGCTTCTTCTCTGCCAGGTTCTTCTTTACATCTTCTTTGTATTCATCCAGAGTCTCAAACTCAGAAACTTCTGCTGCGAACTCATCGTCGATAGCCGGAAGTTCTTTCACCTTGATCTCTTTTACGGTAACTTTGAATACAGCCGGCTTTCCTGCCATCTCCTTTGCGTGATATTCTTCTGGGAATGTCACATGTACCTCACAGGACTCGCCTGCGTTCTTTCCAATCAGCTGCTCCTCGAAGGTATCGATGAAAGAGTGGCTGCCGATAACCAGCGGGTAATCCTCGCCCTTGCCGCCTTCAAATGCTTTTCCGTTGATAAAGCCCTCAAAGTCGATGGTAACGGTATCATTGTTCTCCACTGCTCTGTCCTCTACAGCTACCATTCTGGAGTTCTGCTCCTGTACTTTCTTTAACTCAGCCTCCACATCAGCGTCTGTCACTTCTGCGCTTGCTTTCTCTACTTCAATTCCCTTGTACTCGCCCAAGGTTACTTCCGGCTTTACCGCTACAGTCGCTGTGTAAACGAACGGCTCGCCCTTCTTGATCTGCAAAACGTCGATCTCCGGTCTGGATACGATGTCCAGTCCGCTCTCTGTGGCTGCTGCCTCGTAAGTATTTCCAATCACTTCATTTGCTGCGTCCTCATAAAAAACGCCTGCGCCGTACATTTTCTCGATAATAGCCTGTGTTGCTTTCCCTTTACGGAAACCAGGAATGTTGAATCTTCCCTTGTTTTTATTATATGCAACTTTGATCGCCTTCTCAAAATCCTCGGCAGTCGCTTCTATTGTCAGCTTTGCCATGTTCTTCTCTAACTTTTCTACCTGTAAACTCATGTTTAGGGTTCCCTCCTTGAAAATATATGTGAACCGCCGTTCCGTTAGGGCGCTACACTTCAATTTGCCATTATAGCATAGTCTTCTTCTAAATTCCAGTACTATTTTTATTTTTAACGGAAATTTTGCCTGCTTTTGTTATCTTCTGCTATCTTTCATTCCGCTGCTTTACAATCTGGATTGCCTCATCCGGATGGGAAATCAGATAGTCTGGCGCGAGCGCCTCCAGTTCTTTCCTGCCGCGAAATCCCCAGAGTACCCCAACTGTCGCAAGCCCCGCATTCTTTCCGGTTCTCATATCCGTGTTGGTATCTCCAAAATACAGGGTTTCCTCCTGTTTTAAACCAAGCGTCTCCAAAATCCAGAATACCCCTGCCGGATTTGGTTTTACCGGATTTCCCTCCTTCTGCCCAAGAATCACATCAAACGCGCCCTTGCCAAACACATACTCCACATTTTCGACCGTCTGTGCGTGCGGTTTGTTGGAAAAAACAGCTGTCTTGATATGAGTTTCTTTTAAATATGCCAGCAGGCCGCGGATTCCCTCATAGGCATCCAGCTGGTACAGGCAGTTTTTGGAAAAGTTTTTCATGTAGGCCGGAAGGCTCTCCTCATAAAACTGCATGGCATCTTCCCCATGAAGCAAAAGTGCCCGCTCCATCTGCTTTTTATACCCGTCTCCCACAATTTTTTTGATATCTTCTAAGGTAATCGGTGACAGGCCAAACTGCTCCAGCGTCAGATTGGTGGAGCGCTGCAGCGCATAGGTCGAATTCACCAGTGTCCCGTCCAGGTCAAAAATACATCCTGCAATCATCCTAATCTCCTCGGTTCTCTCTATTCTGTCTGGTCGTACTGAATACCTGCCTTTATGTTCGCAGCAGTCTTCTCATCTACTAAAATCCTCACCAGCTCCAGGCCCAAATCCAGGGCATAGCCCAGACCCCTGGCTGTCGTGATATTTCCGTCGGTCACAACACCCTGTTTTGTGTACACAGCGCCTTCCAGTTTTTCCTCAAATCCAGGATAGCAGGTCGCCTTCTTTCCTCTCAGAAGCCCCAGACCGCCCAGAACACTCGGCGCCGCGCAGATGGCTGCCAGATGTTTTCCTTTCTCTGCCGCCTGCTTCAAAGCCCTGCACAATTCTTCATGCGCTGCCAGATGCTTTGTTCCAGGCATACCGCCTGGAAGAAACAGGCAGTCTGCATCCAGCGGAGAAATCTCAGAAAACAGTGCATCCGCCGTCACAGTGATTTTGTGTGACCCCGTCACTTCTTTTGTGTTTCCCATGGATACCAGTGTGACTTCCAGACCAGCACGCCGCATCACATCCACTGCTGCCAAACATTCCACTTCCTCCAGTCCCTCTGCCATACATGCATATACTTTTTTCATTGTCCCATCATTCCTTTCATAAACGGCTCGGCACGAAAACTGTCCGAGCAGAGCATCTCATTGTCTCAATCCGCGCTCGGTATTCTAACAGAGTGCGGTATGCGGATTTAGATGTCATATGTATCATATCCACTGTCATAGGTCGTATACGATTTGCTGCGTCCAAATTCGCGATATGGCAGACCATCTGTCTTATCTCGAAGCAGCAGATACAGCTCCACATAAGTCGCCTCAACGTATGGAGTCACAAACACAACGCCGATTCCACACGCCAGAATTCCCAAAAGTTCCCATCCAAGAAAAGACAAATCCAGCACCCAGATAGATGCCTTCTCATTCATCGTCATCTCTCTGGAAATCCGGAATGCCTCCTGGCAGTCCATCTGCGGATTCTCCGCCAGCAGATACGGAATCATGCTGTACTCATACGATTTGACAATTCCTGGAATAATAAACAGCAGTCCCCACAGTGTAGTATACAGGCCCTTCAAAAACATAATTTTGACAATATTCAGATAATGCCCGCTGCTAAATACCCAAAAAAGCTTCGCAATCCCTGCGGAGCCGCCGATTTCACGGCTTTCCAGCATATAGCGCTTTAACCCGACCTGAACCGGATTTCCCACAAAAATCGAAAACACCAGCGCAAATATCCAGAAAATCAGGAAAATCACGCCCAGCACCATCATAATTCCCAGCAACCGGCTCGGTATCGTCTGCGCGCCGTATCCATACTGCTCTGATGAATAATTTTGCGTCCCTGTTCTAAATGAGGTGGAAAAACCAGACCCTCCACCGCCGAGGATTCCTGCAATAAAGCACATCAGCACGGCGTACCAGTAATACTTTTTCAGCGCTTCTTTCGCGCGGCTCTTTATTTCTGCTCTTGTCCACATATCTTAAGACACTCCTTTCTCCTTGTTCCTCTCTGCAAACTATGATATACTTACTTTATCTTTAAAAAGAATGCAAAGGAGGTTTTCTTTATGGAAATTGAACGTAAATATCTTGTTTCCTCGCTTCCGAAAGGGTACGATTCCTGCCCGTTCCACGAGATTGAGCAGGCATATCTCTCCGTAAATCCGGTTATCCGTATCCGAAAAGAAGATGACTCGTACTATCTGACATACAAATCAAAAGGTCTCCTGATTCGGGAAGAATATAATCTTCCTCTCACAGAGGAAGCGTATGAACATTTAAAACCAAAAACGGACGGCAGAATTCTCACCAAAAAGCGCTATCTGCTGCCGTTTTCTTCTTTCGGCACACCGCAGTCTTTTCCTGGCGCAGACACCCTGACCATTGAGCTGGACCTCTTTGAGGGCATATATCAGGGATTGGCATTGGTTGAAGTGGAATTTTCCGACCAGGAACATGCCGAATCCTTTGTACCTCCCACCTGGTTCGGGGAAGATGTCACTTTCTCCGGTGAGTACCAGAACAGCCGCCTGGCCCTGCGGGCAGACTGAATGTAAAAAAGTTTCTTTATCCAACACCGATTATGGGGCATACAGGGAATTGCCTGCCGGAAGGCGGACAATTTTCTGTGCCTGCATAGCAAGATTTCTCCCTCATATCTGGTACAGCAGGGCGTTGCAGATGGCAGCAGCCACGTTGCTGCCGCCCTTTCGCCCCCTCGCCACGATGTACGGGGTATCCGGCAGCGTCAGAATCATCTCTTTGGACGCCTCCACATTCACAAATCCCACCGGCACACCGATAATCAGCTTCGGATGAATCTTTCCCTCCTGTACCAGTTCATACAGCCGCACCAGCGCGGTCGGGGCATTGCCGATGGCATAGATAAAATCTTTGTTCATGGCAGCGGCTTTGTTCATGCTCGCCACGGCCCTCGTGCTTCCATTCTTTCTAGCTTCCTCTGCCACATCCTCATCCGCCATAAAACAGAGCACCTCTCCGCCGAAACGCGCCAGCGATTTCTTGTTTATGCCAGCTTTTCCCATATTGGTGTCAGTCACGATGGAAGCGCCGCCTCTTAACGCCTCGCATGCCAGCTTCACGGCGTCTTTTGAGAACACGAGCGTATCCGCATAGTCGAAATCTGCCGTCGTGTGAATGGCGCGCTTTACAACCAGCTCATTCTCCGGAGCAATTTTTCTCTCGCCCAGCTCTTTTGTGATAATCTCAAAACTTCTCTTCTCAATCTCTGCCGGAAGCACCTGCTCCAGTTTCTGATGTTCCATCTGCTTTTTCTGCCTCCTGATTTTCCAAAATCCATCCTGTTATGCCATTTCCTGACATTCCTTATCCAGCTCTCTCAAAAATGCCAGCGCTTTCTTGGCGTCCTCTTCCATGCAGTCTGTGCCGCCTTCTATGCTGACGCGCCCCTCATATCCAATGCCTTTCAACTGTTTGAAAAATTCGTCAAACTGGTCCCCCTCTTTTTGAAGCGGGTATCTGCGGCCTTCCTTTGTGGCAATATGCGTGTGTGCGAGATTTCCGATTCTGGAGATATCAGAAATCGGGTCATTGTCCTTTGCCACATGGTAATAGTCCGCCAAAAGCTTTACATTCGGCAGGTCCACCATGCCCGCAAGCATCGCGCCCTCTGCCATCGTACAGATCATGTTGGTCTCTGTGCGGTTTAACGGCTCTATCACAACAGTGAGATGATACTTTGCCGCAATCTCACCCACCAGGCGGTATACATACACCAGCTGGCGCACGCCTTCCTCAAACGGCACATAGTCCGGACAGCTTCTCTGCTTTCCGCTGCCAAACACCACGATTTCTCCGCCCAGCTCCTCCACACGTGCCAGCGCACGGTTCAGATACTCTACCAGAGTGTCCTCGTCATACTCCTCACCGATGCAGTGAATCGTCCCTGGAAACAGTACATTAAATGTCTCACAGGAAATCTTTGCCTGCGCCAGCTTTTCCTTCCAAGAATCAAATTCCTCCTGGGTGTACTCTGCAATCTTTGACACCTGCGGCTCAATATAGTCAAAGCCCAGTTTCTCCACAAGTTCCAAATTCTCCAGTCCTGTGCAAATTCCAAATCTCATCTCATGTTTCCTCCATCTTCTATACAACAGTTTCCGCAGTTTTATGCTCGCATTCCAAGGATCTCGTATAGTTTTTCCATATCCAGGCTTTCTCTCAGCCCGTCTGCCAGACGGTCAAACTGCATTTCTTTGTATTTGCTATAAGAATACTCTTTTATCCCGACTGCGTCCAGTCCTTTTTTTTCTAAAAGTGCAGATACCGCACATTCTGCAATCTGCGGTGCGTCAAAGAAGCCATGAAGATACGTGCCATACACATTGTCAAAAAAGCAGCCATCCGCTTTTTCCTCTTCCTGCTCTCCTTGTCTGGCTGTTATTGTGCCGAGCGCACATGCCTCCGTTTCCAGATATGTGGTGTGTCCCATATGAATTTCGTATCCCGTCACTAATTTTTTGGATAAATTTTTGAAATCTCCGTCCAGATTTCCCAGCACACCGTCCGCCAGTGTCCTCGTCTTCTCTGTCTCTAACACCGTCTTCACAGGAAGAAGTCCCATACCGCGCACAGTCTGCGGCTCTCCCTCGATGCCAAGCACATCGCTCACTTCATACCCCAACATCTGATACCCGCCGCAGATGCCAAACACCGCAGTTCCTGCTGCATGTGCCTTTAAGATAGCGGCCTCCATGCCGTTTTGGCGCATCCACAGCAGATCCTGCACTGTATTTTTGGTGCCTGGAAGAAGAATCAAATCCGGCCTTCCAAGCTCCTCCACGGAGGACGCATAGTAAACCTCCGCCTCTGGTATCATGTCAAACACCTGAAAATCCGTAAAGTTGGAGATGCGCGGGAAGCGCACAGCCGCTATCTGCACAGGTGCCTTCCCCCGCTGTTTTCTGTCCAGGTGACGGCTCAGACTGTCCTCATCCTCGATATCCACCTGCATGTAAGGCACCACACCTACCACTGGAATGTCGCATAACTCCTCAATCATGCGGATGCCTGGGTCCAGAATCGTCTTGTCCCCGCGGAATTTGTTGATAATCAGACCGCGGATGCGCGCTTTCTCTTTCTCTTCCAAAAGCATCACCGTGCCATACAGCTGCGCAAACACACCGCCTCTGTCTATATCTCCCGCCAAAAGCACCGGCGCATTCACCAGCTCTGCTAACCCCATATTTACAATGTCATCCTTCTTCAGATTGATCTCCGCAGGGCTTCCTGCGCCCTCTATGACAATGATATCATACTTGCGGCTCAAAGTTTCGTAAGCGCTCAAAATTTCCGGAATCAACTGCTTTTTAAAGGCAAAATAGTCCCTCGCCTTCATATTTCCAATCGGGACGCCTCTGACAATCACCTGGGACCCCACATCTGTCGTGGGTTTCAGCAAGATGGGGTTCATCGCCACCTCCGGCTTCACGCCTGCCGCCTCCGCCTGCACAGCCTGCGCCCGCCCCATCTCCAGCCCTTCCTCTGTGATATACGAGTTCAGCGCCATATTCTGCGACTTAAAGGGCGCCACTCTGTATCCATCCTGGTGGAAAATCCGGCAGAGTCCTGCCACCAGAAGGCTTTTTCCTGCATTTGACATCGTTCCCTGCACCATAATCACTTTCGCCATATTTCTTTCTCCCTGGTTCTTTCTCTATATCCATTGTCTTCCTGTCGCTCTTCTTCCATGCTCTTCGTCCGATTCGAGTTCCCTCAAAACGTCTCTCATCGCTTTGATAAAAACAGCATTGTCATGAGAATTTTTCACGCAGATGCGGTAGTACCCGCCGCAAAGCCCAGGATAGTTTCGACAGTCCCGCACCAGAATCTCTCTCTCCAGCATTTTCTGATAAAACAGCGCTTCTCGTTTTTCCTGCTGTCTTAACACCGCAGGGACGGCAAAAAAGATATAGTTTGCCCTCCCCGAAAATACGCGGCATCCTGCCTGCAAAAGGGCCTGTTCCAAAACCGGTTTTTCCTTTTGTATCAGCATTTTCACACGTCTGACATACTCCGTTTCCAAAAGAGCGGCCTCTCCTGCTGCCTGCGCAATCCCCGACACGCTCCAAGGCTGGCGCACCTGATTTATGTTCTCAGTCCAGCCTGCATCTGCACAAAATCCATACCCCAGGCGCAGCCCAGGCATCGCATACAGCTTTGTGAATGCCCTGAGCAAAAACACATGGGAAAATTTCTCCAGATAGGGAAGAAATGTCACCTCTTCCTCCTCCTCCAGAAAATCACAGAAACACTCATCCAGCACCAACATGCACGCTTTCTTTTTTGTAAGCTCCGCTGCCTGCAAGATGGCTTTTCGCCCTGTGACACAGCCAGTAGGATTATTCGGGTTGCAAAGAAACACCATATCGTATGGATTTTTCTCTATCTGCCGCACAAAATCTTCCCGCAGCCCCCCTGTCTTCTCTGTCAGAGAAAATCCACCCTCCTCTGTCAGTTTATACAAATCCACCTGGCATCCTACGGTCTGCAGCGCCTGCCCGTACTCGGCGAAAGTCGGTGCAAGAAGCAGCGCTTTTTTTGGTTTCTGCGCCAGCACCACGGCAAAAATCAAGTCTGCAGCGCCATTTCCGCAGCAAATCCACTCCTGCGGCACATGAAAGTGCGCCGAGATAGCCTCTTTCAGTTTTCTACACTGGCTGTCAGGATACTGGCTGCAGTTTAGAATCGCCTTTTGCGCTGCCCACCGCACGCTCTCCGGCGTCCCCAGAGGGCTGATGTTCACCGAATAATCCAGCGCCACCTTGTTGCTGTAGATATCTCCTCCATGCTGGTATTCCACGCTTTTTTCCTCCGTTTCTTTCCATTTCCAGGTGTCATGCAAGCCAGAGCGCCACACAGGCAGAGACTGCGAGCCAGAACAATACGGACGTCACTTCGAGCAGCTGGTTTGCTCTTCGGATATCCTCTGCCTCCACAGTGCGCCCTGCATCCCCGATAGTCGGCTTATCATAGTATTCTCCAAAATACCAAGCTGGTCCCGCCAGCTGCACAGACAGGGCGCCTGCGCATGCTGCCTCTGTCTGTGCAGAATTTGGGCTTTTGTGGTTTCTCCGATCCCGCCTCCAGATGTGAAACGCCTCTCTGGCCGAAAATACGGGATTTCTTCTCTCCAGACACCATGCCGCCGCTATCATAAAAAGCGCTGCGAGGCGCGACGGAATCCAGTTTGCCGCATCATCCAGCTTCGCTGCCGCCCACCCAAAATACAGATATCTTTCATTTTTATAGGCCACCATGGAATCCATCGTATTGATAGCCTTATAGAGAACGGCTCCCAGGCCGCCAAGTATTGCCATATAAAACAGCGGGGCAATCTCTCCGTCCGAAGTATTTTCCGCCACAGTCTCCACCGCCGCCTTCTGGATACCCTCCGCTGACAATGTCTCCACATCCCTGCCGACAATCCTGGAGACCGCATACCGCGCGCCTTCCGTATCTTCCCGCGAGAAAGCATCATACACCTTCATGCTCTCATCTCTGAGGGACCTGGCCGCCAACATAAAATAGCAGCAAACACTCTCCCATATCACACCTGCGGGAAGCCAGATTCGATATGCCAGATGCAGCATCACACCTGCGATACTGCCTGTAATCAGCAGAACCGAAACTACCAGAAAAATTCCTCCCATTTTCTCCGCCTTCGCTGTCTTTGGCAGGCTCGCCCGAATTCTTTTTTCCATTCTGCCAATCAGATTTCCAATCAGACAAATCGGATGATACCGGTTCTGCGGGTCTCCAAGTATCCAGTCCAGAATGAAGGCACAAAAAATCACAACGACACGATACCGCACATACTGCATGTCTTTCTCTCCTCCCTGATGCTATGAGTTTGGGGCCAAATCTCTTCTTTCCCTTTTGATACCGGATGTGTTTTATAGGAATGCGGCAGCGGCCAGGAAAACCAGCTCACACACCTGCAAAAACCAGCCGGCCAAATCTCCTGTGATTCCGCCAAACTCTCTCCTTGCCATCCATCCATAATACCCGTATACCACAAGTGCAGCTATGATGCAGACAGCAGCTTTTCCCACACCGGACTGCCAGCACAAAAATGCACTGCCGCACAAAAACCAGAGCACCATGCAGACTGCCACCGCTATTTTTTGTGCCTGGCCAGAAAATGTCGCTGCCAGCCCTGTATTCTTCGCCTTTGGAAAACACACCACGGACAGTCCGCTCAGAGCGCGCTCCATCACAAAAGAAGCGGCAAAACATGCCAGTTTTTTTCGGTCGAGCACAGAGAAAAAGGCAGCGTACAACAGCAGATAGACGCCGCATCCGATGATGGCGAATGCACCTGTGTGCGGGTCTTTTAAAATCTGCAGTTTTTTCTCTTTCTCTCCGTAGGAAGACCTGGCGTCTGTGACATCCAAAAATCCGTCCATATGAATCCCGCCCGTCACCAGAAGCGGAAAAGCTGTGCCAATGCCCGCATAGAGCACAGGATACTGCCCCTGCGGGAAAAAGCGCTCTGCCAGACACATTCCGCCATACAGCGCCGCTCCCATAACCACTCCGATCATCGGAAAAAAGCACAGCGCATAGCGCATCCTCTCCTTTGTCCAGTCCACGCGGGGCACAGGGATTCTGGAATACATCGAAAATGCAATGGCAAACGCTCCCAACAATCCTCTCATTTGATTCGCCTCCCTATTCCGCAGAACACACGGTACACGCGCTCTGCCTCTTTGGCCGCACATTGTCCTGCATATCCTGCCAAATCCCGATAGTCTCTCTCCACCTTCTCCATGGGCACCACGCCACAGCCCACCTCATCCATGACTAGAATGGCTTGGGGATTTTTTTCCCTCATCGTCTCCATCCACTGAGAAATCCGCTGCTTTTTTTCCTCCATTGTGCCCTCATCTAGGCTGATTCTTCTGATATACTGCTGCACATGTTCCACAGCCGGAGCAGTCCACGCCGCTTCCCACGCATCTTCTCTCCCATCTGCCGCCATCGAAAACCATTTTTCCTGCGAACATACCGTTTTTGTCAATTCCTGATACCGTGTTCTTGCAAAAGCAGATTTCCCCTGAAAACATCCTCCAATAATCAGTTCCATCCTGACTCCTCTTCTTCCCTCTTTCTGCTGTCATATATGTAGGGTTCCTATCCCTTACGGCCAGTAAGGAATTCCCCGTCTTGTTGCTTTTTATCATCTGACTATTGTATCTTGTATCTTGGTCTGCGTCAAGATTTACATTTTCCATTCTTTTTCTCTTTTGTTCCATTTCTTTCAGCCTAATTTCAGCAAAGGGTGTTATACTTTTTACATTCGGTATGTTATGATGATATCAGGGTCAAATAGACACAAAATCCGATGCAAGCTTGCTTGCAGGAGGATTTTTGTCCAGTTGACCCGCCAAAACACCGAAAAGTAGCCATTTTTCGTAGAAAAATGAGCGGATTTGAGGTGTTTTAGAATTGCGTGAGTGCGCAGCACGGAGCAATTCGTGATATCAGGAGCCAAATTTTTTATTTGGACCCTTTAGCCGAAACAAGCTCAATTAGGACTGCGCACTCCGCTGCACTGGCGGGCATGTCCGTCTATATAAGGAGGTTACCATGCGAATTTTAGTGATAGAGGATGAACAGCGCCTTGCAGATGCGCTGGTACAGATTTTAAAAGAAGCCCGCTATGAGGCGGATGTCTCCTACCGCGGGGACGAGGGATATTCCATGGCCCTGAGCGGGCAGTATGACCTGATTCTTTTAGACGTCATGCTGCCTGGAACCAATGGATTCGAGGTCGCAAAAGGCCTGCGCCGCAATCATGTGATGACGCCTGTCATTATGCTGACGGCAAAGGACGATGTCTCCGACAAAATCCACGGGCTGGACTACGGTGCTGACGACTATATGACAAAGCCCTTCGTACCTGGAGAACTCTTGGCCCGCATCCGCGCACTCTCCCGCCGTCATGGCGAGTACACCACCGAGGAACTGCGGCTGGGAGACCTCACACTCCATCTCAACTCCAACGACCTGTCCTGCGGTGAAAAAAGCATTCATCTAGCCTACAAGGAATATGAGATGATGAAGCTTCTCATGTCATCCGGCAGGACGCTCCTCTCCAAGGAAATGCTGATTACCAGAATCTGGGGCGCCGATTCGGATGCAGAGGACAACAATGTGGAAGCATATATCTCATTTCTGCGCAAAAAACTCGCTTTTCTCGGCTCCAAAACCACGCTGGTCTCTGTCCGCAAAGTCGGCTACCGCTTGGAGGTGCCGCAATGATTCAAAAGTTAAAGCGCCATTTTATCTTCATCTACATGCTGTTTGTGAGCATTGTACTGTTTGTCGTGTTTTCTGCTCTCGCTATCAGCAGTTACAAAAAAATGAACATGGCCATCCATTTTGACTTGGAACATGCCTTCAACATCCCTGCAGAGGATTCCCGCCCCAAGCTGTCTGAGCGCAGGCAGATGGAGACGTCTCCGTTTTCCTCCGCATTCACAGTCTTTCTCGACGAGAACAATCAGATTGCATCCGTTCGCACACAGAATTTGAATCTGGCAGACGAGGACCTCTCCTCCCTCATTGAGACTGTCATGGCTCAGGAAAAAGAGGAAGGAAAAGTTCCTGAGCTGCATCTGCATTACCGCATCCGACAGCGAGGCGGTAAGATACAGCTAGCCTTCGTCGATACCAGCTACCCGACAGCCACCTTCCGCTATTCTCTGCTGCAATATGTTCTGGGCTTCTCCCTGAGTTTCGCCGCTTTTTTCTGTATCAGCCTGTTTCTCGCCAATCTCTCCATAAAACCTGTCGAGAAGAGCTGGATGCAGCAGAAACAGTTCATTGCAGACGCATCGCACGAGCTGAAAACCCCCCTCACCGTGATTTTGGCCAATCTCGACATTCTTGAATCCTCACCGGACGCCACCATCCGCAGCCAGCAGCAGTGGCTTTCCAACACCCGCGAGGAAGCCGGACACATGAAGGAGCTGGTGCAGCAGCTTCTGTTTCTGGCGCGCGCCGATTCCGAGGAATTAAAGCCAGTATTCCAGACATTTTCCCTTAGCGATGCGGCGTGGAGCTGCGCGCTCGCCTTTGAACCTGTCGCCTACGAGAGAAAAATCACGCTGACGGAAGATATCGAGCCAAATCTATCCTTCATGGGGGACGAAGCGCAGATTCGCCAGCTTTTCTCCATCCTGCTCGATAACGGATGCAAATATGGAAAAAGCGGCGGAGAGATTCTCTTTTCTCTGAAACAGGAAAATGACACGATTCGCCTCAGCGTTTCCAACGACGGCCCTCCCATCCCGCCGGAAGACCTTCCGCACTTGTTTGAGCGCTTTTATCGCTCCGACAAAGCCAGAAATGCAAACGGCAGCTTCGGACTCGGACTCGCCATCGCAAAAACCATCGCCGAGACACACAAAGGCACCATCTGCGCCGAGAGCGGCGAGCAGAAAAAAACCACATTTTCTGTCACATGGAACAAACCAAAAACAGAGAAGGCAGAGAACCGGTAATCTCTATCGGCCCTCTGCCTTTCTTTGTTTCATCCTGTATCCAGGTATTTTCTGAATACTATTTTTCTACTGTTTTCTGCTGTCTTCTGTTGTCTGGAATCTACATCTGGTTGTTTCCATCCTCGCTTATTTTATTAAAGCTGACAGCGAGTTTTTTCCACTGCCTTTACAGTCTGTTCAAAATCTCCACCAGAGAATCATGTGCCAGAGTGAAGGACTCATCTCCTGCCATCTTCTTCATCTTCGCACCGTTGTTCTCCAGCGCAGAGAATCCGGCAAAATCAGCCAGATGCGGCTCCAGAGACAAAAATCCCTGATAACCGGCTGCCTTTAACATACCCAAAATCTTCTCCACATTGCCGTCTCCGTGTCCCGCCGGAACAACGCTCGCATCCTCTGCCTTCGCATCTTTGATGTGCACATACTCGATATATGGCTTCATCATCTCATAGGCTTCCAGAGTGTCCTGTCCGCACTGTACAAAGTTTGCGAAATCGAAGACTGCCTTCATGTGGTCGCCATAAAACGCTTCCATAATTTCCTTGCAGCGCGGCGCAATGTCGCCATAGATGTCTTTCTCGTTCTCGTGCAGCAGAATCACACCATGCTCTTTTGCATATTCCACAAAGCGTGCCAAGCGCGCAAACACTTCGTCTTTATACTTTGCTGGTTCTTCTCCCTCCGGAATAAAGAAACTGAACATACGGATGTACGGCACTTCCATAATCTTTGCAATCTCAACCGTATGACGGTACAGCTCAAAATGCGGCTCAAAATCGTCTGTAATTTTGATTTTTCCGATTGGAGAGCCGATACTGGAGAGCTTAATTCCCTCTGCATCCAGTTTCTTCTTAATCTCTTTTACTTCATCCAGAGAATACTCTACCAGGCCCTTTCCATTTACGCCTCTCATCTCGATATGGTTCATGCCCAGCTTCTTAATCACTTCTATCTGTTTATCCAGATTTGGGTCAATCTCATCCGCAAAGCCGGACAATACAATCTCATTCCACATGCCAAACATTCCTTTCCTTTTCCAGCTTTCCCACGCTTTATTTTGTCTTGCTTCCGTAGGTTCCCTCTGTATCAAATGTCACTTCCACAGCCTCTTTGTGCTTGGAGGTCGCGCGGCGCTTATTTAACTCTGCCAGGAACAGTTCCTCATCCACTGGAGTCTCAACAGGATGTCCCAGCCAGCTGGATAAGTGCATAGCATTGGAAAGCATCAGGCCATTGATACCCTCATATCCTTCTGCCACCAGCGGAGTGCCATGCAGAATACGGCCTGCAAATGCCTTTAATACGCCCATATGCTGCTCATTCTGGCCGTCTGTCTCTACCTCAATCACATCGTATTCTGGTTTTGTGAATCCGCCAGGACAAGTTGCACAGTGCTCGGTCAGACCCTGTTTTAACTTGTACAGAGTCAGCTTTTCGTCCTCACATACCAGTTTTCCGCCGTCCATAGTCACTTCAAAGCGGTTGGTTCCTGGCGCATCGCCCGTAGTTGTGATAAATACGCCTGTTGCTCCGTTCGGGTACTCCAGATATGCAGTCACATCATCCTCAACTTCGATGTTGTGCCATTTTCCCTCGTGGCAGAATGCCTGCACACGGCTCGGCATACCGCAGATCCACTGAATCAGGTCCAGGTTGTGCGGACACTGGTTCAGAAGAACACCGCCGCCTTCACCTTCCCAGGTTGCTCTCCAGCTTCCAGAATCATAGTAGGACTGTGTGCGGTACCAGTCTGTGATAATCCAGTTGACACGTCTCACCGGACCTAACTCGCCGCCTGCTACCAGCTCGTGCATCTTGCGGTATACACAGTTTGTTCTCTGGTTGAACATCATCGCAAATACTTTGTCGCTCTTTGCAGCCGCTTCGTTCATCTCACGAACCTGCTTTGTGTACACGCCCGCTGGCTTGTCACAGATAACATGCAGGTCATGTGCCAACGCATACATAACCAGCTCCGGATGCTGATAATGCGGTACTACCACTGCAACTGCATCACATATGCCGCTGTCAATCAAATCTTTTCCTTCTACAAAAATCTTAACGCTCTCCGGCAGATTTTCCTTGCACCAGTCTCTTCTTGACTCTCTTCTGTCGGCTACTGCAACCAGCTCAATCTCCGGAACGGCTCCGTCTACCAGCTTTCTGGAATACATCGTTCCCTGATTACCGATACCGATAATGCCCAATTTGATTTTGTCCATTTCTTTTTCCTCCTGTCATTCATATATGAATTTTTATCGTTACATCCTGTTATGCATTTTTATGATGTTGGGGTCAAAAGGTATTTTGACCCCTTTGATACCGGATTGCTCCGCACTATGTGCTCCCGCAATCCTGCATCAGATTTCTGACCGTCTGGCTGGCATGATAAACATCTTTTAGAATTTCACGACTTTATGCTCTCTCGCAGACTCGTAGATATCCAGCATCTCATGCAGTGTATTCTCCACATGCGGCAGCGCATTCGGGTAATCGCGTCCGGATGTCAGGCAGTCATAATAATCTGCGATACAGTCTGCATGTCCAGCGCCCCAGTAAGACTTTCCTGGAATGTTTGCCTTCACGCAGGAATAGGTGTCTACACGGCCATCCTGGTATTTGCAGATGACATTGGTGTCCTCCAGGCGGATTGTCGCATGTTCGCACGCCAACTCAATCATAACCGGCGCATCGTCCACATGAGCGGTCGTCGCATAGAAACACGCAGTCGTCTCTCTTCCGTCCGTGTCAAAGCGGATGTATGCCTCCAGTGTGTCCTCCACCTCAATCACACCTTTTAAGTGGTGATTGCTCATGGAAGCTTCTGTCTCAATCGGAGTTCCCATCCAACGGACCAACAAGTCCAATGTATGTACAGACTGGTTAATCAAAGCACCGCCGCCCTCGGTCGCCAGTGCGCCTCTCCAACCGCTCTCCGTGTAATATGGCTCTGTGCGGTGCCATGTCACAAAGGCTCTGGCACCACGAATCTTTCCAACTTCAGGCGACTGCAGCAGCTCGTCCACTTTTTTCGTCGTCGCATTGTAACGATTCTGGAAACAGATTCCAAGCTTGGCATCACTCGCCTCCACAGCCGCCTTCAACTCTTCGGCCTGCTCTCTGGTGATAGCCGGCGGTTTTTCCATAAATACATGAATTCCTTTTTTCAGAGCTGCGGCCGCCATTGGCACATGCAGATAATGCGGAGTACAGATATGAAGCGCCTCAATCCCGCTCTCCTCAAGCATCTCCTCTATCGAGCCATAACTCTTTGCGCCCTCGGCTCCGTACTGTTCCACAAAAGAATCCGCACGCTCTTTTTTTATATCCGCAAATGCTGTCAGCTCAATCATTTCCATCTGCGCCAGTGCGATTGCATGAACCGCTGCAATTCCGCCGCATCCGACAATTCCTACTTTAAGCATTGAACTTTCCTCCTGTCATAAAATAACTTGTCAGTTACATTCTTCTTGCACTCAGTTATTTTTTATTATACAATATTTTTAACGCAATGTCTTTGCACAAATTGATAAAAAACATGCGTATATTGTTATAATGGAGAGATTTTTTATGCAAAATGCCTATTCTTATCAATACGACCACCTGAACGTGCCCTACAGCTGTACATTTCGCACAGATACCAGAGCCGGAAACTCAGACTTTCATATGCACAATGTATATGAAATCTATATGCTAGTGAAGGGAAACATCCATTATTTTGTGGAACAGTCCTGCTATCACATGACCAGCGGCAATGTCATTTTATTCAACAATCAGGAAATACACAAGGCGACCAACCTCTCGGACCAACCGTTTGAGCGGGCCGTCATCCATATCAATCCTTCCTATATACGCCAGTACTGCACCCTGCAGACCAATCTTCTCTCCTGTTTCCATCACAAACCCGGTGTTTCCAACCTTCTCTCCCTAACGCCGCAGGAGCAGGAGACTGTTCTCTCCCTGGCGCGCACGCTCTCTCAGTCTTCCAAAGACCCTCAGTATGGGCAGGACGTGCTTTCTTTGTCACTCCTGTTTCAGATTCTGATTCTGATCAATCAGGCATATTTTCGCAGTTCGCAGGCACCCGAGTCCAACCCCATGCCGCACCGCGCGCAGGCGATCATGAACTATGTGGACAATCACCTCACAGAACCTCTGTCCCTCGATTCCATCGCCAGAGCGCTCTCTCTGGACAAATACTATCTGAGCCGCCTGTTCAAGTCGGAGACAGAGAGCAGCATCTTTCAGTACATTCTTGTCAAGAGAATTGCTCTCGCAAAGGAACTTCTGATACAGGGACACACAGTGACGGAAAGCTGCCACATGGCGGGATTTAATGATTATTCCAACTTTATCCGCTCCTTCCGCCAGATCACCGGCTGCACTCCTGGGCAGTTCAAAAAGAGCTGGCAGACCGCTCTGTAAAGTCGAAGCAGTGTCTCATGCATTTCACAGAGAGTCATTTTTTAATAGTGCGTGCTTTTTATGAGCATACGTCTCCAACAAACAGACATGTAAAAAAGAGACTGCTGTATCCGGTTTTGCCGGATAACAACAGTCTCTTTATTACACTTTCCCCCAGTGTTGTTTGCCCTCTCAAATTGGCCTATTCTTACATCATTACTTCGGAAATCTTAACTGGTCTGTGCTCTTCTACAGACTTCTTTGCTGCAATTCCCATCAGAACTGGCTTTAAGCCATCCTCTACTCCCAGTGGAGTATCGGTATCGTTCTCGATTGCATTGATAAAGCAGGTAACTTCTTTTGCGAAAGACTGCATATATCTCTCTAAGAAGAAGTACAGCGGCTTCTCACCTGTCACACCGTCTACAGTGCTCAAAACTGCAGAAGACTCTGTATCGTTGGAAGTTGCAACCATACCCTTGGAACCGAACACTTCTGCTCTCTGGTCGTAGCCATAAGCTGCTCTTCTGGAGTTGTCGATCACTGCGATAGCGCCATTCTCCATCTTCAGAGTGATAACAGCAGTATCTACGTCGCCAGCTTCACCGATAGCCGGATCTACTAAAACTGCGGACTGTACATAGATCTCTTCTGCATCGCATCCAGCCAGGAAACGAACCATATCGAAATCATGGATTGTCATGTCTAAGAACATACCGCCGGAAACTGCTGCATACTCTGCGCTCGGCGGCTCCGGATCTCTGGAAGTTACTTTGATGATGTGCGGCTCACCAATCTTGCCTGCAACAACTGCATTCTTTACTGCCTCGAAGTTGTGGTCAAAACGGCGGTTGAAACCTACCTGGTATTTTACCTTGCTGTCCTTCAGTGCGTCGATAACTTCTTTGATTTTTGCGATGTCATGGTCGATTGGCTTTTCGCAGAACACATGCTTTCCAGCCTTGATTGCTTCTACAGAAATCGGGGAATGGGTGTTTGTGGAAGAGCAGATTAACACTGCGTCAATCTCCGGATCTGCAAGGATTTCCTTGTAATCCTTTGTTGTGTTCTTCACGCCCATGCTCTTTGCCCATGCTGCAGTCTGCTCATTCATAAACGGATCTGCGATGGTCTTGATGGTTGCATTTTTTACATAATTGCAGATACTCTGTGTATGTACCTTACCGATTCTTCCTGCTCCGATAATTCCTACTGTTACCATTTGAACAATCTCCTCTCCATATGCGGATAGTTTTTCTTCTATCCTATGTTTCTATTCTTTCACTCTAACTCTATATCACACAGTACTGTTTTTCTGCTGTACTGCCTGTTCTGACTCCTACAGACCAGTCTTCTCAGCGATGAATTTTCTTGCTCGGATAGCGTACTCCAGCGGATTTGCCTTTGCCGGATCCTGTTCAGCTTCTACTACCATATATCCCTCGTAGTTGTTCTCTTCCAGTACTTTGAAGATGGAATCAAAATCTACGCAGCCGTCGCCTGGGATGGTGAATGCACCCATACGAACACCCCACAGAAAACTTCTGTCCTCTGCTTTTACCTGTGCTACTACGTCCGGACGGATATCCTTTAAATGTACATGTTTGATTCTGTTGACATATTTTGTAACCATAGCAACCGGATCTTCACCGCAGTAGGAGAAATGGCCGGAGTCAAACAGCAGGCTCACATACTTCGGGTCTGTGTTTGCCATCATGCGCTCTACTTCTTCTGCGCTCTGTACTACGGTTCCCATATGATGATGGAAGGTCAGTGCAACACCGTATTTCTCTAAGGACAGCTTGCCCAGCTTATTTAAACCGTCGCACAGCAGATCCCACTCTTTATCGTTCATCACATATTTGTGACCGAATACCGGAGTCTCCATCTGGCCCTGTACGCTGTAACTCTGCTCAGAAACACCAACTACCTTTGCACCCATAGCTGCCAGGAATGCAACATGTTTCTCAAATTCTGCCTCTGTCTCCTCATATGGCTTGCTGATTAAAAATGTGGAGAACCATGCATTGCAAATCTCGATGCCGCGCAGATTCAGAGCTTTCTTTAAAGTCTCTACATCTTTCGGGTATTTATTTCCCACCTCAGAACCGGTAAAGCCAGCCAGAGCCATCTCGCTGACACACTGCTCAAATGTGTTCTCCTTACCAAGGTCTGGCATATCATCGTTTGTCCATGCGATTGGAGCAATTCCCAATTTTACTTTTTCCTTATTAAACATTTTGAATCTCCTTCTTTTTATTTCATGATGTTAAAGTCAAAAGATATTTGTGTTTATAACTCGCCCACATTGTTGAAAATGTAGATATGTCTCTTTACATTCTCATAAACGCCTGCCACCATCGCCTCATTCAGACTGAAGTAATTGTGGCGTCCTTCAGTCTTTAAATATTCTTCCGCCTTTGCGGTCAGGCTGTCAAAACTTGCTGTCGCAATGTTGATTTTGTTGATGCCCAGTGTAATCGCTTTTCTGAAATCTGCTGGTGTGATACCGGAACCTCCGTGAAGTACCAGCGGAATATCGCCTGTTGTCTCGTTGATTTTTTCGAGAACATCAAATGCCAGAGTCGGCGCCACTGGATAATTTCCGTGTGCATTTCCGATGGCAACTGCCAGGGCATCCACGCCTGTTCTCTCGCAAAAGACTTTCGCGTCATCCGGATCTGTACAGCGAATTCCATGGCCTCTGCCGCCGTCCTCGCTGCCGCCTACCAGTCCGAGTTCTGCTTCCACAGTCGCACCGTACTTCGCAGCCATCTCCACTACATGTTTTGTCTTTTCTATGTTTTCCTCAAAAGGAAGCACAGAACCGTCAAACATCACCGATGTAAATCCAAAATCCAGTGCTCTTTGCAGTGTCTCAAATGTCTGGCCATGGTCCAGATGCACTGCCACATCCACCTTCGCCTCTCTCGCTGCCTGTACCATCATCGGTCCCATCAGCCCAAGCGGAGAATGTTTCAGTCTCACTTCCGCAATCTGCAGAATAATGGGTGTGTTCATCTCCTCTGCAGCCTGGACGGCGCCCTTCACCATCTCAAGATTTCCTACGCTGAAAGCCCCTGTCGCCTTTCCCTGTTCTCTCGCCTTGGTAAGCAGTTCTTTCATTGTCACAAGTCCCATTGTTCTCTCCCCCTTTCCTATATCATTTTTTCGTTGTTTTTCGTCTTTCTTTCCATTTCTCTTTATTCCCAAAGATTCTTATAAATCTGTTTTACATCCTCCACAGAAACTGCTTTCTGTGTATTTGCCGGACTTCCGCTGTCAATCGCATCGGACGCCATCTTGTCAATCACAGAGAAGAATTTTTCTTTGTCGATTCCGTACTCTTCCAGAGTCGGGATTTCCAGTTCCTTACAGATGCCAATAACTGCTTCCAGGAACTTGCGGCTTGCCTCTTCGTCACTGTCCTCCTCTGTCGCAACGCCAATCTCTCTTCCCATGATGCCGAAGCGCTCATATGCACCGTCCAGTGCGAATGTGAAACATGCTTTCAGCAGCATTGCATTGGAAATTCCGTGCGCTACATGGAACAAGGCACCAATCGGGCGGCTCATGCCATGTACAATCGTGACGGAAGAATTGTTGAATGCGATACCTGCCTCCAGTGCGGCAATGGACATCTGCTCTCTCGCCTCCACATTCTTTCCATCGTGGAATGCGGTCGGAAGATATGTAAAAATACGCTTTACTGCAGAAAGTGCAAATACATCAGAAAGTGGCTGTGCTTTTCTGGATGTGTAAGCTTCCATTGCATGTGTCAGAGCGTCAAGCCCCGTCGCTGCCGTAATCTTAGGCGGCGCTGTCATGGTAAACTGCGGGTCGATGATTGCCAAATCTGGCATCAGAACTGCACCCTTTAACAGCATCTTGATATCTTTCTTTGTATCGGTAATAATCGTAAACTGTGTCGCCTCAGAGCCTGTGCCGGCTGTCGTAGGAATCGCTGCCATAGGAGCTAACTTTCCGCCGATTACTTTTCCCATATAATCAGAGATAGAACCGCCGTTTGCCGCCAGAGCAGCAATCGCTTTCATGGAGTCAATCGGGCTGCCGCCGCCCAGAGCAATCAGAAAATCACAACCTGTACTCTGGTAAATGGAAAGTCCTGTCTCAATCATCGTGTCTGTCGGCTCGCCTGAAATTCCTGTGTACACTTCATATGCGATATTCTGCTCGTCCAGTGCCTTTGTCACGATATCCAAATTTCCCAGCTTCTTCATCACTTCATCCGTGACAATCAATGCTTTCGTTCCCAATGCACCTAGTTTTTCTTTTGCTGTCTCCAAAGCCTGGCTTCCCGTCACAATCTGGCCTGGCATAATAAATTCTCTGCCCATTTGAACTCCTTCCACCATTTGCACATCTTTTGGTTATCTTTTTTGTTTTTTCTGGTAATATCTTAGCATTTCTATGTCATTTTGTCAAGTTTATTTTTTATTTATTCTATTTTTTTAGACATTTTGAGTAAAACGCATCAAAGCTTTTGAGTACATTTTGATAAACTTCTTGTATTTTTTGCGTTTTTCTGGTATCCTAGTAATAGAATATTGCAATCCTTGCTGTATACAAAAAGCAAACATTTCATCTGACTAAAAAGGAGGTATTTTTCGTGAGAATGTCCAGAATTGAACAGTTGGAACAATATATCCTGGAACACAAATCCGTCTCGATAGACAAACTCTGCGAGGTATTTCAGATTTCCAAAAACACTGTGCGCCGTGACCTAGATGTGCTGGTAACCCGCGGAAATATCGAAAAAGTGTATGGCGGTGTGGTCGCCTGTGATACTCTCGCCGGAATTCCAGAGCTGGTCTCTTTTAATGAGAGAAATATCAAAAACCGCGAGGCAAAGAACCAAATTGCCGCCCTCGCTGCTACCTATGTGCGGGAAAAAGACATTATTTTTATTGACACTGGAACCACCACAGTTGGCATCGTTGACCACCTGAGTCATCTTGCCAATGTCACTGTCATCACTTACAGTATTCAAGTGATAAACCGCGCCATGGCATACCCGAATATCAACCTTATCAGCCTTCCTGGAACGTTAAAGCGCGACACAGCATCCCTAGTCGGCGCTTCCTGCACAGATTATCTGAAAGATTTCAACATTGTGCGTGCTTTTATGGCATGTACTGGCATCTCTGTGCAGCATGGCGTGTGCAATGCATCCACAGAGGAGTACAACATCAAAAAAATGGCTCTCGCACGCAGCAACAAGCACTACCTGCTTGCAGATTCCTCAAAATTCGAGAAATCTTCCCTGATGACGTACGGGGAAATCTCACAGTTCCAGTACATTTTGACAGAAATGCTTCCCAGCGACGAGTTCCGTGCAGCCTGCCGCGAGCAGGGATGCCGCATCCAGTTGGCAAAAAAAGACGAACTGTAACATTCTTTGCACAAACAGCGAAGCCGCCAAACTCCCTATTTATAATTAGGGCGTTTGGCGGCTCGTTTTTCCTAAGAAAGCCCAACGCGAAGCAATCGACTTTCATATCATAGTGGTGTCGGCATCAGAACTTTGCATCATGCATCCAAGTATATCTCTCATCCTCACAGCGGTCTGTCTGAAGCCACGGATTTCCATCCAGATGACGAATCATCCAGCAGGTATACATCTGAAAACCAGGAGCTACGGCCTGCGGGTGCAGCTCACCGCCAGGAATTGCGGAAAAGCTTCCCTCCACACTCTTAAATACCTGGTCTCCCACAAAGCTTGCGCCAAATCCTTCCGGACGGTCAAACTTGAAGTAGTAGGTCTCTGGCTGCGGATGTCTGTGAGGCAGATAACCAGACCAGTTTCCTCTGTCATTCAGCACTTCTCCGAGAACCATGTTGGAGTCTGGCGCGATATCATGGTCAAAGATTGTGTTGACTCTTCTCTTCGCCACATTTCCGAATTTGCCCACGCTGGAATATCCCCATGGCGCATCTTCCGGTCTGTATAACTTCGGAGCAAACTCCTTGTCATTCTTTGTGCACTGCACCAAAATCTCGGAATCTGCATGTGCAGTCACTGTGATTTCTGTGCCCTTGCATCCATGCACACACCACGGGCCTTCCGTGAACACGTCTTTTCTGCTGACAGTCTCCTCTTTGCCATCCCACTTGTATGTGATAGTTCCGGAAAGCAGCAAAACTGCACACTCCTCATCTGCCTTTTTGAAGCTTCTCGTCTCTCCGGCTTTCATGCGGTACACACGAATGTCCATCAGCATTTCCTTGTACTCATTGTCATATGTAGTGAGAATTTTCTCCCCATTCTCATCGAATTTAGGATATCCAAACACTTTTCCCATGTTCTTTCCCTCCATTAATACTGTCTTGCAGCTGCACGGCCTTCCATTACGCCCTCGCACGCTTTGCGCACGCTCTCCTTCTCGGATGTGGTAGCAATACCCACGTTCCACCAGGACTCATAACCGTCTGTCATAGTCTTCGGAATGACTTTTAAATCAAAGAGACACGCAATTTCCTGCTTCTTTGCATCTTCCAGTGCAGCTACCAGCTCATCAATGGTGCGGCAGGTGTATGCTTTCAAGCCGTATCCTTCTGCCACTTTTGCGTAGCTTACCGGAATCAGGTCGCCAGTTGGTTTCTTGCCGTCTGTGTAGCGGAACTCTGTCGCAAGGCTTCCGATACCATGGTTCATCTCCAGGTTGTTGATGCAGCCAAATCCGCAGTTGTCAAATACCAGGATATTCACTTTCTTCTTCTCCTGCATAATAGTCATAATCTCGCTGTGAAGCATCTGGAAGCTGGAATCTCCGACAACCGCATAGACTTCGTACTGCGGCTCTGCCATCTTTACACCCAGAGTCGCTGCCACCTCGTATCCCATACAAGAATATCCGTACTCTGCATGGTATCCGCCGCGCTTGTCAGTGGTCCACATACGCTGCATACAGCTCGGAAGAGAACCGCCTGCTGTGATAACGGTTGCATCTGCATCAATGGTTCTTCTGAGCGCTGCGAGAGCTGCGGTCTGTGTAATGGTTCCGTCTGTCAGTTTTACAAACTCCGGAACGGTACGCGGGTCTCTTGCCTTGATATTCGGCTCGAAATCATCGCCTGTGTAAGTGATGCCAGCAAGGCGCTCCATCTCTTTATCCCAGACAGCCTTTGCCTCTGCAATCTCATTTGTATAAGAAGAAACATAACCCTTTGCTCTCAGGATTTCAGCCAGAGCTTCCACAGTCACTTTCGCATCGCCGACTGCCTTCACTGCATCCATCTTGTACGCATGATAACGGCAGTTGTTGATGGTTACATACTGTACGCCTTCATTCTGGAACAGCCACTTGGAGCTGGTGGTGAAGTCGGAAAGTCTGGAACCGATAGCGATAATCACATCTGCATCCTTTGCAATCACGTTGGAAGCGTAAGTACCGGTCACACCGATACCGCCCAGGCAGTACGGATGGCTGGAAATACATGCGCTCTTTCCTCCCTGTGTCTCGCCGAACGGAATCTTGAATTCCTCACAGAATTTCTCTACGGTCTCGCCTGCCTCGGAGAAACGCACGCCGCCGCCCACAATCACAAGCGGTTTCTTTGCATTTGCAATCACCTCAGCGATGTCATCCAACTCTTCCTCCACTGCAACCGGACGTGTGATTCTGTGTACTCTCTTCTTAAAGAAATACTCTGGATAGTCATAGGACTCACCCTCTACATCCTGCGGCAGAGCGATACAGCACGCACCTGTCTCAGCTGGGTCAGTCAGGACGCGCATCGCGCTGATTAAAGCAGTCATAACCTGCTCTGGACGAGTGATTCTATCCCAATATTTGCATACTGGCTTAAACGCATCGTTTGTGCTCACTGCCAGGCTGGAGCTCACCTCAAGCTGCTGCAGCACTGGGTCAGGCTGGCGGGATGCGAATGTATCGGCCGGAAATACCAGAAGCGGAATGTTGTTTACGGTTGCCGTCGCACACGCTGTCACCATGTTTGCAGCACCTGGACCCACGCTGGAAGCACATGCAATGATTTTCTTTCGGTTGCTCTGCTTTGCAAACGCAATCGCTGCATGGCACATGCCCTGCTCATTTCTTCCCTGCATCACGCGCAGTCCGCCTGGATTGGTGTCCAGAGCCTCACCGAGACCTACTGCAATACCATGGCCGAAGATGGTGAAAAATCCCTCTACAAATTTTGTCTCCACCCCATCCATGGAAACATACTGATTATCCAAAAACTTTACAATCGCCTGTGCTACTGTCATTCTTACAGTCTTTGCCATCGTTTTTCTCCTTTATTGATTCTTTCTATATTGATTCTTTCTATGT
>JAUNGE010000003.1:0-80342 GCA_030524675.1 bacterium | reverse complement strand
GTGATTGATGTTTTCTGTGATTGATTCTTTCCGAAATATTTCCTTATACTCTCGCAATCATCTCGCCGAATTTTTCTTTCTCTTCTTTGATGAATGCATGCACTTCCTCTGGTCCAGGAAGAGAATCGGAACAGTTGTTGCTTCTCACCATCATGGAAGCCTCTGCGCTGCCGAATTCCAGGCAGTCGATAATCTCCCATCCCTGGTACAGACCGTACAGAAAACCGGAACCATATCCGTCTCCGCCGCCAAATCCCTTTCTTGCCTCCACTGGGAACGGCTTGATGGAGAACTTCTGTCCGTCGCATGTGTAGGCAGTGGAACCTTTCATGCCATGTTTAATCACAACAATCTTTGCATTGTATGCCTGCCATGCTGCTGCGGACTCCTCATCGCTTCTGCCTTCCTGAATCAGTTTCTCTGTCAGGTCAAACTCCTCACGGGAACCCATGATAATGTCTGCCTCTTTTGCCACGATAGAGTAGTAGATGGAAATCTCATCGCTGTTTTTCCAGTTGTACTCTCTGTAGTCAATATCAAAGATAATTCTGGTCTGTGTTCTCTTTGCAAGCATCACGGCCTTGATAGCAGCCTCTCTGGAAGGACTCTCTGCCAGCGCAGTGCCGGAAATCAGGATGGCCTTCGCGCTCTTAATGTAGTCCTCATCAATGTCGTCTACAGAAAGCTGCAAGTCTGCGATGCAGTTGCGGTACATCAAAATGCTGCTCTCCTTCGGAGAAAGCATCTCTGTGAAGGTCAGGCCCAGCTTCTCGCCGTGCGTGCATTTTGTGATGTGGGATGTGTCAATTCCCTGCTCGTTGAAGTAATCCACCACAAACTCGCCGAACTGGTCATCAGATACTTTTCCGATAAATCCAGCCTTCAGTCCATGTCTGGTCACTCCCACTGCGATATTTGCAGGAGAACCGCCCACGAATTTTTCAAACATATGTACTTTTTTCAGAGGTTTGAACTCCTCTTTTACCTGGTCATTGTACGCTGGGTTAAAATCAATCGCTACACGTCCCAGTAAAATCAAATCCAGCGGTCTTGACGCATCAAACTCTACATACTTCATTTTGCTTTCTTCCTCCCAATAGCTTATTTTTTGCCCTGTGCTTTTTGCGGGCACTTTTGCGTGCTTTTATGTGCTTTATTTCTGTCATTATCATACCACATTCCCATTTTTATCGCAAGCCGATTCCAGATTTTTGCATATTTTCTATTTTTTGCACAATTTTATTTTTATTTTTTGGTTTTTTTGCTAAAATATTGTGTTGTATTTTTTGGTCTATTTTCGTTTTTTTAAAATTAGCACGCAAATGCACGCAAATGTCATTTTTCTGCCATTCTCCTATTCTCCCACGTTGTACTTTGTCTTAATCTTAATCTCGGTATACAGATATTCTCTCTCCGGCATTTCCCCCTTCTCCAACATATCTGCCAGAATCACCGGCGCCTGATATCCCTGCTCGTACCCTTCCTGGTCAATTAGAAAATCCACCGTGTCCTCCAGAAGGGCCGCCTCATTTTTTGGTGTCAAGTCATAGATAATCACATAGGGACGTCTTTTCAAATTCAACTTCTCAAATGCCTGTCTCACACCTGCCTGCCCACCGGACGCCACGAAGATTCCCCTCAGGTCCGGATACACGGACATGGTCTGCACAATAATCTTCTCCACTTCCTCCGTGTGGTCAAAGCTGCTCTGCACGCCTACTAACTCCATCGCTGGATACTGACGCTTCATCTCTTCCACAAACCCATCCACACGGCGGCTGCTGACGCTGTTGCTGAAATAGCCGGTAATCACCAGCACCTTTCCGTGCCCCTGCATCATCAGCCCCATCAGTCCTGCTGCCGCCTGCCCGCTTTTCTGGTTGTTTAACCCGATAAAGCAAGTTCGCTTTGTTCCCACAATATCTGAGTTAAAGGTTACAACCGGAATCTTTTTCTGCTCTGTCAGCTCGTTCAGCTTCACGCGAATTTTATCCGAATCCACCGGCATAATCGCCAGGCCGTCAATCCCCTCTTTCTGCAGGCTCTCAATCGCCTTTTTCTGTTCCTCTTCATTGACAGAAGAACATTCTCGAAGCAGCAGATGAATCCCCCTATTCTCCAGAACCGCAGCAGCCTCCTGGATGCCTCGATTCACCTGAATCATAAACGAAGAGCCGGAAAGCTGTGTCACCACGCCGATATGAAGCTCCTTTTTCCGACGTTTCGGAATATACCCCATCTCTTTTGCTATCTGTTCTATCTTCTCCGCCACCTCCGGCTTCACTCTCCCGCGTTTGTTCAGCGCGCGATCTACCGTCCCGCGGGAAACGCCTGCCCGATCCGCTATTTCCTGTATTGTTCCTGCCATCGTACCCTCCATCTTAATAAAGCGGACATTCGGAATACCCACAGGGCCCGCTGTCCGCTTTGCTGCATTCTTGTATATATTATTTTAACACAAAACTGTTATTAAAACAAAGAATTACGACAGAATTCTGTTTTCGCCTTCTAAATTTCTTTTTTCTCTATCTCGGCAGTCTCTTCTTTCAAAGTTTCCTCTGTTCGAGTACTGTCCGCCTGACCCTCCTTTTTCTGGAAACAGTCCTCTTTTTTTCCAGAGTCCTTTGCAACCTTCCGTTTTTCTTTCTCCCTCTTTCTCTGTGCGTCCTTTTCTCTGTGATACGCTTCATTTTTCTTCATTATTTTAACAACCACTACTACAGCCACAGCTAAAATCACACCCCAGAATACCAGAACTGGCAAAGAGCTCAGCAACCAAATCGTAAAGCTCTCAACCCCGCTCGCTACCCGTTTCAGATTTCTTCCAAATCCCTTCTGAACCTGCATCCAGAATCCATCCTCAACCACCGGCGTAAAAATTTCCGCCTCTGTAACATATATAGTGACAGTGGAATAGGAAACCTGATTGTCCATCAGGCGAAGCTGCGATTCGTAGTTTTCCAACTCATAGCGGATATCGGACATTCTCTGCTCAATCGCAATGATTGCATCCATGCTCTCTGCCTTCGCCAAAAGCTCCAACAGACGGTCCTGCTCGACTTTCAGTGCTTTTTTGCGGCTCTCAAGATCGGTGTAGCGCAACGTCACATCCTCAACATACTCGGATTTATTGAGGACATTACATTCCTCTGACACACCATTCACAAAAGTATCAATCTGTGCAATAGGAATGCGTGCAGTCAAATTCGCAGTCCTTCTGGAGCCGCTCTCCTGATAACTGTTTCCTCTGACATTGGACTGTTCGATATATCCTCCCAGTGCAGAAACCTTATTTTGAATCATCGTGAGAAACTGGTCAAACTGCTTTGTCTCCACAGACAAGTCAACGTTTTTAATCAGTTTTCTGGTATCAATCCCGTCTGGATTTTCCAATGTCTGCGCCTGTGTATCTTCTTGAGTCTCTGTGACATACTCCCCTTCAAAGCCTCCATTGTCCGCAGTGCCATATGCCGACTGATACGCAGCTGCAGTGGCCGCTGCCGTCGTCTCCATCACTATCATATCGTTTTTTGCAGAATATGTACTCGCTCCGGAACTTCCTCCGCATCCGACCAAAAATGCCACTGCGGTCACACATGCCGCAAAAGCCATCTTCCTCTTTTTCATAACTTTTCCTCCCTTCTGACACCGGTTGTCATCCATGTCTCTGCCTTTCTATCCGTCCGTTTCCGGCGCCGAACAACATTTTGCCTTTTTTCTCCTGCCATTCCCTTTATTTCCTTTTTTTAAATTTTTTCATATGCTGGATTTTGATATTTTTATCATAGCATGTCCCTGCGGTTGTTTCTATAAAATTCTTCTTAATATTACTTACATTTTTATTGTTCTTTGTTACGACATAAGCCGTTCTCTCATATGGTTATATTCCCTGATAAATTCAGGACCAAATCCTTCATCACTACAATAAATAAATTTCTGGCATCCGAAATCTCCAAGAACTTTCTTTTCTAATTCAACCTCAAAATAATAATTAAAACAGTCATAATAAAGGATCTTATCATTTCTTTTTCTGGGAAAATGACTGTTTCAATCCTACTCCTTTTCGTACTTATCAAACTTTTATTTAATATTCGTTGGCACTCATTCCTGATAGTTACATATATAATTCCATCTTCCCCATTTTGTAACAATTCCATTGCTGTCTGTCACGGTCACTTCCATTTTTCCATTAAATGGATAAAATTCATGAAAATCCAAAACATCCAACGAAATATTTTCTATCTCTTCCATCCTCATATCTCCTGTAAGAACTTGTGTAATATCCCCACTAATTTCTGCCTTTACAGAAACAACAGAATTATTCTTTCCTCTAGGCGTAATCTCCAGATAATAAGCATCTTTCAACGTTTCCGCCTTTTTCATTCGTATATCTGTTCCGCCTTGTCTACTCAATACCAAACAAGAAATAAGAAAAAGCAGTGTAAAATAAGAATACGCTGGATGAAAATACACAGAATACCATGATATATGTCGTTTTAAACTCCTGTCATTATCTAAAATCGGCAAGCAGAAAAGGAAAATCGCAAGCAAGATTGCAAGCAAAATAAAATTTCCACTTACTCTGCGCGCGTGCCAGAGATGCGTACCTGTAATAACAGCTATACCCACTAAAAATCTACCATGAAAACCTATCATCTCTTTCCATGAACCTTTTTTATCTGATTTTTGATACATATTCCATAAAATATATATAACTGCAAGATTGCAGATTCCAACTGCCAATCTGCACCTGTGAGCCTCAAAAATCAACCAAAGCATGGCAGCTACCCCTACTATATATATCTTAAATATCCGTTCTTTATGAGATGAAAAATGTGTTGTACATATCATAAAGAAAATATAATAAAGCATTCCCAGTGCCCATCCATACCCCACATACTGAATCTGCAGCATATAAGCAATAAGCAAAGAACCTATTCCTGTCATCAAAACATATAGATTGATTGTATATGTCTGCTTCCACATAACTACAAATAAAAACAACATTCCCAGCACACCTGCCGCCACATATGGAACTCTTAAAGTAGATACCAGAAATTTATATTCCAAATACCCTGGTTCCGCCATTTGTACCCTTGCCTGCTCAAAAACTGCTAGTAGAATAACCAAATAAATTCCCAATACAAAAAAATACCAGAAAGAAGTGCTCATCTCAATGAGTTCTTCTAATAAACGAATGGCAACCATAAACATAGTAAACAGAATAAAGAACCAGACTACTCTCATACTATTTGTCCAGATATAAAAAACGGATATAAAAACTCCGGTTGGTATTGGCATCAGATACGTATCAATCCATTCCAAATATGGTATCTTTTTCTTCATGAGTTTTATTATTCCTGCTGTTCCCAAAACAACACCAACAAAATATCTGTTCTGAATAAAACCATACGGCAGCATCTCAAACGACTTTTTTATACAAAGAATCATCTCCCCAACTGTTATCGAACTCAGTATCCATAGAGAACAAAAATACCATGTCAAAATAACCATGCCAGTTATTGTAACCATTTCTCCAAGATGATATGCCACTACACTATCAGCAGGTGCCGTATTTGTCACAAAACGAACCAGCAAAAACAGCGCTGCCACAGTCAAGATAATCAGATTTTCTAATGAAAATCTTTCAGAAAGCACAAAAATCATAAATATAAGCCAGACTCCCCACAGAAAAATACTATTTTTCTTCCACTCTGCCATACATACCTCCTAGAGTAAAATATATAATACAGTATACGCAATAAATGTTGATAACAACAGGTTCCCGCTATATCGAAGACCTGTGAATGGCAGGCTTCGTTTCATCGCAATTAACAGAACGATAGCAGCAGTATTCAGGAATGTAAAAATAATCGTAAGAAATATGTGACTTTCTCCTAAACATACTAATGGAAAAACAAAAAACATCAACATTTCCATCAGGATATACATTCCCACCCAGAAAACACTGTTTTTTTCACTCTGCGCTTTCATTTTTAATAACGTCCACATATGTTCACTTCTCATCTCGTTTTGTATCAAAGCACCAGGACATGTGTAAAACTGATATGCTTTTTCATATTCTTCTCCATCAAAAAAATAATCTCCAAGAAGTCCTGCTGCTTCGGCATCGTCGTTTGCTGCTGCCTGACGTAAATATTCTTTTGCCTGTTTCAAATTCTGTGTCACGCTGGTTCCATAGTAGTAAAGGTAACCTAATATACGATTCGCTTCTGGAATGCATGCCCTAGCAAATGCTGCTAGCCGAGACATATTTTCTGTGGACAGTTTTCCATTCTCACTTAACTCCTCCAAAATTTTCTTCATTTCATCCTCATAGATTTCTGGAGGAACATAGAGTGTCGCAGATACTGCATCTATCTCTGTCTGTTCTCTCAAAAGGTCTTCTACTGACAATGGTACATTTAATCCGTACAATAAATCAGCTATTATTTTTCTTGCTGTGTTATTGGATAAACCACTTCTTGTAGCACTGCGAATAATATTATTAATATCTACTGCATAAATACACCGCTGTTCCAGATAACGTCTTATGGAACTTCCCTGAATTGCAAGCAAAATTTGGTGAATTTCAACCGCATCTACTTTATATTTCACAAGCAGCAATTCTAATTCTTCTGTTCTTTTATAAATATCTCTCCCCTTTTGGTTCACAATCTCACGCAAAATCTGACCATTCACAGTAGGCCAGTTTCTTTGCATTGTACTCTTCAAAATGTTTTGACCAAACAGCTCATTCAGCATCTGAGCTACCATACTTCATTCTCCTCTCTACTTGTACCATAGAAACCGTTTAACAAAAATATTGGGGTCAAAAGATAGCCCTGACCCCTTTACTACAAATTATCTCCTATTCTTTTAACTTTTTTAATGATTGTATTACTCGCAGCCACTCTCTAGGACCATAACTGTCCCCTTGCGCTTTTTCCGCTGCTTCTCTGCCCAAGGAACCCCGAAACATAGCTTTTACTGTTTCTGGCAATGCTTCCCACCGTTCTCTTGGAAGGTCATTTTCTACCATAGGACCTAAAGAATTATTCTGATCATTCAAGTCAAAAATAAAGCACGGATAACTGTGATACTTTTCAAAATACTCATTATACTCTGCTTGCCCCATATCAATTTCTGGGTGAAACACTCTTCCTTTGTCATCCATTCCCTTTCCCTCATATGGTAGCCGACCAATCATCAGACGGAACAACATACTAGTAATTGCAAAATTATCTTCATACTCGCCCAATGTTCCATCCCAGTCTTTTCGAAATATTTGAGGTCTGGCAAATTCCTTGGAAAAAATTTTCAACACCAGATCTTTATTATATCTGATTATCTTCCCTGTCCTTCCAGTCCAGCGCATAAACTCAAAATAAAAACTCTGTTCTTCCTTACAGTAATAAATCTTATCTATATTATAATCCAAATAAAGGTATCCGCTTTTCCGAAAAGAAATCATTTCTCTTAAAAAACTTTTTATGAGATTTTGGATATCTTCATGCCGCCAATCTAAGACCTTACTGTCCAAACTCTGATAGAGAATCTCTTTCAATAAAACTCCTTTTTTTAAAGCTTGTCTCTCCATATCATAAATTAAACTGTAAATATATGTGCCATCATTTTTATAAACTGCCAAATCCACGGGCCATTCAAATGCGCTAGATTCTGGCGGATCACTAATTTCTCTACCAAGCTGTGTAATGCGCTTTCCTCTCCATACTTTTGTAGCTGTCATACTAGGAACTGCCAGACATGGTGTGCCAGATGGCATGTGGATACAATTTACTTTTTTATATTCTCTTATTTTTTCCCCATCATCCTGCAGCTCATAACAATTATATCCGCCTAAAACACTGAGTATAATGCCATTTTCTTTCAAAAATCTCTGCATTTTTTGTGTTAATGAGCCTGTTTTCTTATCCATTTCATCACTCCTTTTTTCCAAAAAGCCCAAAAAGTTTCTTTTTCAATTCTTCTTTATCAAATCCTGTTTTCTCTGCTTCTTTTTCTGTACTTTTCTTATCTTTATGCAAATCTGTATCATCCATCATACTGTTCGATTTCTCAAAGAAAATCTTATCTTCTATTTTTTTTTTCAATCGCCCGAATTTTTCCTGTTTTATCAAACTGCGCTCTTCTTTTTCTCTCTGTTTTATCTGTTTTTTCCGTCTTTTTTCCTCCTCTGTCAAAATTTCCAGACTCATCTCAAGAGTATTTTCATTGCCGGATTCTTCCTGCAGCCTATCTTCGATTGCTGTTATCTGACGTTCCACAGCAAACGTATTCTTCCAGTAGTCATCTCTAATCAGAGACTCTTTCAACAGTTCTGCATCATACAAGACAGATGCTTTTGCATCTATCAGCAGATATTCCAGCTTTTCTTTTATTCTATCTGCATATGCTATCCATACAGCCAGAGGAACATTCTTTTTTTTCTTATCCTCACATATCATAGTATCTTCTATCTGTTCCAGCATGACAAAGCTTATAGACCTTTGTTCATCTTTTAAATAAGCAATCACCTGTGCATATTTTCCGGCATGAATATCGATAAGTACCTGAATATACGTTTCTCCCTCCCGATTTTCCAAAAAACTTCCATAATCCCTGTAAAATTCAGAATACTCTCCGCTTAACAGCTTTGGTTTCAAAAGATGCGTTCTGCATTTTCTATCATAAGCATTCATCAAACACCTGTAATTTATCTGATAATTTCTAGTTTCGATGTTTCCATGCATTTTTAGAACTACATTGCTGTACTCATTATAAATATTTCTATAATGCTGTTCTCCTGATTCCTGCTGTTTCAAGGCAATTTGATATGCCAACGTATCCAAAATTTCCAGAACATCATTCGCATTTTTGAGCATACGTGTTTCTTCATAAATTTCCAGAATTTCTCTATAGGTAAGTGCAGGTTGTGTAATTGCTTCCTCAGCTAGAATCATGCATGCTCTATGAAGAATGCACTGTCCTTTCTCATCTGCAGATAATCGTCTCCGCAATTCTCCATATACTGCCGATTTTTTTCCCACAAAAATGAGGTAGTTTGCAGCCTCTTCGGCCGACATACTTTTTACAACCGACGCCTGATAGTCCAAGTACGTCTTCTCCAATTTCTCAGAAGCTGTCGTTTTCATCTTAGCTTTCAAGATAGAATCAACGGCTGGCGGTAAGGACAGATTTTCCGCAGCAACTGTTTGTAGCAGTCCATTGATATCCTGTTCCCATTTTTCATTTGATAAAGTACAAGCATTTAAACAGTCATACAACAGTCCTGGAATATTTCTGACATCTTTCTGCTGTCTTGTTATCATTTGATGCGCAAGACGCAGCAACTCTGTCTGACTGGACTGAGATTTTCCTCTTTCTTCAAGCCAAACCTCCATTGCGTCAAAATACTCTGTCCGTTCTTTCATATTCAAACGAAACACATATTCCAGGTAAGGCGCTCGTTCCCTGAGATTTTGTTCTGTATCCTTTCCCATCACATTGTTTTCTCCAGTTACAGGATCCACATATTTCTGTCTTGCTGGAACTTCAATGCAAAACAGCAACAAACTTCCCGTCTGATTTTTCACAGTAAATTCAGCAGCGGATATCTTCTCTCTCATAGAATATGGTAAAGTGATATAAAGCAGATATAAAAGCTGTCTCATTTTCTCTCTGTCGCCATCAGTCCGAATATAAATACTTGTCCTTGCGCTGCTGAAAAATGCCTGCTGATACACACATACAACAAATTTATAATAAGTTTCATAGGTCATACCACAGTATGCAAGAGCCGACTCCATACTCATTTCTTCTGCCAGCACCAGTTTCTTTGGTTCACTGGATGTATGATCCAAACACCAACAAATTACGCCTTCTCGTTCCATACGGACTTTCTGTATATCATCGTTCTGTTCAATATTGGTGCCAAAATTAGTATCATCGATTCTCAAAAGTTTTTCTGGTGTTTTCAAAAATTCGTATGCATCTGTAAACAGAAACATCTGTGCAAAAAACACTTCTCTCCCATCGTCATCTACCGCATCATAACGCACTTGCCCTATGCCGGCAAATCCACCCTCACTCATAATCTCCAGCATCTGGTCTCGAATATCATATATGCTTCCTGGACGGGGGCTGTCTATCCGCATACGTTTTTCAAATGTCTGTCTCATTCCATAGGGCATATCTGGAAAGCAATGAACAGACTGATATCCTTTGGACACAGATATTTCCGAATTTACATGCTTACTACTGACTCTTCCGATTCGAGTATAACACGCCTGATAATGTTGTCTATCCATACGTCCCCTTTCTGTACTGTCTCATCCAGTTAAAATTTTCTTTCGGAGTACTTGGGTTCTTCATACCAGAGCTGTTCTTTCTGCTCTGGCGTCATTTCTGATTCTACAGTTACTTTCTTTCTCCCCAAGCCCAAAAATCCTTTTCTTATCTCTTCTCTGCGCACCCGATATTCTGGTCTTTTAACTGGCAATCTGACAGGGATATCCGATTTGATATACCCAAACTGATGAAACATCCATAACAGAGGTTCTGCAATCCGCTTTGGAAAAGGAGGACCTGCCAAAAATGACCGTCTTCTCCCTCTTTCATCCATTCGCTCCTCCACGGGACAGCCTGTCGCAGAAAATACAAAATAATTAAAATTGCTGTACTCTGTTTCTAGGCGTACTTTCAGAGCATCATTCATCAAAGCTTTGATCTGTGGCTCCAACACATTGTAATCAGTCGCATTGAACAGCGGCAGATTTTCTCCTGAATTCTCATCAATCACAGGAGAAATGTCTTGCATTACCAATTCCAGATTATCGGCAAATTTATCACTCTTGGATACGCACACTGCCACTGGTTTATTATATTTCTCATTTTTTCCTGAATTGCTTGCCACAAAACTGGTATGTATGGTCTGCAGTACCAAATCCGGCTCTGCACTTCTCTCCAGAGTTTCCTGTGTCAACTCCAGCTGACTCGGATCAATTAGCAAAATAATACCATCTGCTTTTTCCACAAACCGCATCTTATTATCCATAGCAGTTGTGTCAATACAGTCTTCACCCGCAATATCATAGATTACAATCGTATTTGTTGTTTTCCTTCCCCACGCATTTACCTGCAGAATATCATAGAACAGAGGCTGAGAAAGCTGTCCGCGCATGGTCGCATTGGGCAGCGGCTTATCTCTCTCTACCGGATTTTGTTCAATAAAATTGCTTTCATGATTCGACGTAAAATTCGGCACCAGCTTCGCATATGCGCTATACTTTGACATATGTTTTAACAGCTGCGAGATATACACCGTTTTTCCTGCTCCTGTCACACCGATTACAGAAATAAATTTGACCGGATTTTTCCCATATAATAATGGAAGCGGATTATGGCATTCCGGACACACTCTTCTCCTTGTCGTTTTTCCAAATATATCCGTCACCGCTACTGCCATGCCATCCTGATCAAATTCCAGGTACTGCAATTCCCCCGTTTCATTTGGATTTTTCACTTTCAGTCCCTGCTGCCCGAGTTCATCTGCCGGATCCAGGATTGCAAGCTGATAAACTGGAAAAGGAAGTTCTCTGTCTAATCCTGCTGCCATCTCTGTTGTCTCACCATATGTTTTCCAGAACTTGATATACTTCTCATCATCTTTATATACAAAAGGACTCCGTATCCTTGTCTGCCTTTTCAGCTCTGCGACATGGGGTGTCTCTTCCATTTTCTCCAAATCCGCCCACATCCTGCCTTCATCATTCAACTCGTCTGCACCAAAATACGTTTCCATTCTAAAATGAACTTTTGTATGAGAAAATTCCCCAAAACAATAAGGACACGTAATTTTCATATTTGATATTGGCATTTTTTATAATCCCTCCACTTTTTTCAACACAATCCCTGAAACAGCTTGAAACTTCAGGCTGTTTCCCTCTGGGCAGCGAATCCGCACAGATTTGCCGAGCATAACTGCGGTAACCGGATAACAGTATTTCTTGCCTTTGATTACAAATTCATACCAGATTCCCGCATCTGTATACCCCGAAGAAGCTTCAAATTTTACCTCATATACTCCCTGCTCCTCCCTGTTTTCCACTATCTTCCTACGAAAGAAACCTTTCGAGATTACTCTAGCAGTTTGATATGGTCTTACCATATACCGGATTTCCATAGAAATATCCGTCTTATAGTTCAGTTTTTCATCCGGCAGATAAATCACAAAGGTATCGGATGATTTATCATATTTTGCACCGCACACAGCGAGGCTTGCAGGTCGGTCTGGAATCTCAACTGCATCGCCGCTTCTCTTATAATTCACAAATGCACAAATACTGAACTTCTTTTCTGTCCCTTCTATTTCTTCCTCCGTCAATTTCAGGAAATAGGAACCTTTTGTTTCTGCCAGATGTTTCAATGCATCTTTTACTTCTTCAGAAAAAATTTCTCTCATTTTCTGAAGAGGAAACATCCAAACTATGATGTATTCGCATCCACAAATGTCTGCTTTTAAATATCTCTTTCCATTCCGCTTTTCTGTCCGCGGATTAACGACATACCGTTCTCTCTCTTCCCTGTTAAATTCAATTTTCATACTCTCTCCTTACAAAAGAGCGGGGCAAAAAGGTGTATCTCCCATATTTTGCCCCTGATAGCCTTACATATCCAAATCACCCACCTGATGCAGAAATATCACCTCAATCCGGTTTCTATCTCCTGTATCATAAAATCTAATGTTTGCATCAGAAGAAAACAGCGACTTCAAATATTGAAATAAAGTAGTATCATGCGCTCTTTCATCTTGTTGATTTGTCATAATCGTCTTGCTGATTGTACTGAGGGAAAATGGCGTCTGAATTCGTGCCCTGTCACTTACTCCGCTCATGATTTCTTCGCGGATTACCTGTTGGACTCTGGCTCTATCCTCTCCCATGCGAATCGCCATTTCCTGGTCCAGCGGTTTAGAAAAAATATCCTCCGTACTTGTAAATATATCAAAAAACCTGTTTAATACATTGTAAATCTGCTTTTCTCCGCCTTCGCTATAACGTTGAAGCAACTCGTTCCCATATCCGTTTTTCAAAAAAGAGTCTGTCAGATCCGTATAAAACTCCTTCAATCCCCTGTCGGCAGCCGCCATATGATATGTCTGCTGAAATTCTTTCCGCAGTGTTTTCAACTGTTTGGTTCTTTTTAAAGATTCTTCATGATATTTTTTCATCTCATCTTTGCAAATCTCCAATGCCCGAGTCAAAAATCTCTTTTTAAAAGAATCCATCATATACTCCCCTGCCGATATTTCAGAAGAACTTTCCTTTCTGTGAATCTGAGACAACAGCCTTTCCGCTGTTTCATTTGACAGAGAAACTGCCGCTTCTCCTGATGATATGGTCTTTCTTAAAAATTTGCAGAATTCATTTGTAAATGTAATAAATACCATTTCATCAAATACGTCCAGCCTCTCTGAAAATGCTGCAAATGTCCCCATCGTTTCCTGTTCAAATACAGAAACACTCATACTGCTGATGCTTTTCAAAGAAGCGTCTTGGCGGGGCAAATATTCCAGCACTTCTACCGGCGGAATCTGAGGTTTTACTTGTAAATTATAAAATTCCTCCAGCCATTTCATACTGCCGCCGCTTATCTGCAGTCTCTGGCATACCGTATTAAAGTCGAGCTTCATATCCAGAATCTGATTCTCGTCCATCCAGTTCAAAGCGGACTGCATGACAGCCATGCATATCTTTTTATTCGGCCGTTCAAGCAAAACATAAGAAACTGTTAAAACAAAATTGCTGCTTCTTGGAAAAAACTCTTCCATTACCATCTGGTGCCGAGAATCAGAACTATTCAAAAGCACCAGCAGACTTCCAATCAACGTATAGTTCTCACGCAATTTTTCTCCATTCAAAAGAACTCCATTTTTCAACCTGTTGCTAAGAACAACAATAGACTCTTCCTGCCTTTTTTCTGGAAGGTATTCCTGAAGATACTTAAGAATCTCACGTGATATGTTTCTTCCCCTGCTGGCTTCGTCCAGCAATACGATATGCAGCACCATACAGTTTGTCAATCCTAGTTCTTGACGTACAAAAGCTACTGTTCTCTCAAATTCTCTCTGAAACGCTTCACAGCTTTCATAGTCTCTAGAACTGTAGATATTGCACAGAATCAGATAACGCATGGACTGAAAATTTTCATCGTCCGCCTGCACCTCATCTATCATATCTTGGAATCCATATTCATCCATTTCTTCCCTGGTTCCTTCCGCCGCGTCTATTCTCCAGGACGTTCCTTCCTTCTGATATATCTGTCCAACGGCATTTGCTCTGCCAGACCATCCGCGATGCAGAGCCAGAGAAACCTCCTGCTGCGCCTCCAGAGCATTCTCTCCATGAAACAGCAGCAGCAGAGGATAATGGGGCATATTGCCAGTATTATGATTCACAAACTGATTATCCAGACGTTTGGTCCATGTCTCAAGCAATTCAGACATGAATTGTATCGTATTGTCATTCATACATTTCTCCTGTATCTGTACCGATTACACAATTCCATACATCATGCGGAATTCTTCCATTCCCTGTCTGAAATCAAGCAAAAATTCTTCTATCTCCTCTGTCATATCTGGAACTCTCTTTGCCTGATTCTGCATAGTATTCATATAACGGTCGCTGAAAGTCGTCTCCAAAGCAGTCATAGTTTCACTGATTTTTTTACCCCATTCCTGCAAATCGTCCAGTCTGTTAGTACATTCATCCGCAATCTCTTTCTGCTCTTTTTCCGGCATTGCCTGATATGTAAGATATGCCTGATATAACGGCACCATCTTCCCCAATGGTTCTGTTTTAATGTCACTGAGAATGATGTCTTTTGTCATACCGAATTTTACTTTCGTATAAATCACTTTTGGAAGCACATAGGAGAAGACGCCTGTATAAACCGCAGTGCGGAACTGTTCCTGTTTTGTTTCCTGCTCCATTTTGTTTCTGCGTTTCTGTTCTTCTTCTTCCATCTTGTTTCTGCGTTTCTGTTCTTCTTCTTCCAGAATCTCGTTCATTTTCTTATCCCACGCATCCAATCGGTTTAATTTTTCCAGTTCTTCATGGATGACGTCCGTCAGCACCTTAGAATCCATAACATGGTCTTTTCTTACTTTTTCTTCATGCCCTCTCGCACCATCATTTGGAATTGCAAAGTATTTTATAGGTTTTCGTTCCATTCGATATTCCTGAATTTCTGCTTTTACTTTCTGTATCTCTGCATCATCTCTGCTTGCTTCTGCTTTCTTTGCCGACTTTTCCAATTCTTCTATTCCGCTATACTGTACCAACTGATAATCTACACCTGTCAGCGGATTGATTCTAACCAGTTCTCTTTTTATCGCCTGCTCATATTCCTGTTCTTTTGCAAGCATCTCTGAAGAAGGATTTTCAATGATACTGTACGGCTGCAGGTTGGAAAGCGTGCGCCAGTCGCGTGAATCCTGCGAAGTATATTCATACAAATGTTTTCCGACAGAAGTATCACTCATGTATCTCTGACAATACACCTGAACACCATTGTAGGCAAACATGGGAACGCCGCAGAGGCATCTGAGCATAAAAATACGATTCGCAAACTTACTCTTTACTAGTCTCAAATCTGGATTGGATGTCAGCAGCCGTTCTGCCGCATGGATAATCTCTGCCGCTTCGTCTGGAATCGAACAATATCCCAGATTTCCCTGAACAGGATTGTAGTTTGATTTTTTCCAGAAAAGAGGTGTTGCTTTCATACTTAACGGACGTAAAATCTCCGTATGTGTTTTGGCTGCGACCTCTTCTGGTTTATTTGTTCTAAAATACATCTGCAAATAATTCGTAATCGTTTTTTGCGTATAGACAGCAAATGCATTTACAATATAGTCTGAAATAAATTTTACAATTTTAGATTCTTCTCTCATTATCCATACATCCATATCAGAGAACATTGCTGCTTGAAATCTTGTTGTTTCCTGTACCATATCCATAGATTCCACTGCTTTATCCAATGTCTCTCTCATATCTTCATCCATTTTAAAAAGCGGCATAACAAACGGATCTTCCAGGCTGGCAGAAACAGAGTCACTTGAAATTATCTGATAATTTTCGTGGAATGTTTCCATTAACTCCTGATTCACCTGGGCATATGGTTCAAAACATTCTCTATAAAGACCAGTAAACTGTTCTATCATCTTTCGAAGCATGCCTTCCATTTTGCTCAAAACATCAATGAAGCACGTATCAGACATGTACCGTGCAACGGCAGCGATAAAGGTGTTGAACAACCTTTTACGATCTTTCTTCAACAGACCAGGATGCAGAAAGGCATGCCGCGCCTGTTTTACTTCTTTTATACGCAAAAACAAATCTCCTCTGCACTGTTTCAGTTTTGTCTGAACTGTTTCCAATACGCCTTTCAGACCGTCTACCAGATTTTTTCTTCCGCTCCCATTTAACATAGCCGCCGCATAGAAAGGTCCATATTCCGGATTTGAGACAATATCGCTCAATGCACCGTAGGTACGCCAAACCCGCGAAATACTATTCTGTTTTTCTTTCAGCTTCCCTTTTTCCCAAGGATGCAGCAGCGCCTGCATGTTTGTTTCTACCTGACCTGCCATCTTAGCCTGCAGGCTGCGGTATGGCTGTAAAACCGTTTCCGGCAGAATTAATGTATCATTATTTCCCAAATCACCTTCTGACATATCACGAAAGAGTTTCTCATCCAGCTCCATCACTGGCATATGATAAGAAGTCTTATCCAGCAGCAGTTTCAAAAGCTGCTCGTATGTCAGTTCATTGCTCTTTGCAAAATCCTCAATCGCTCCATTCGTGGGAAACTGCGTCTGTACCTGGGACATGGATTCAAATAATCTGCTTGCCAGATATGTTGTAATCTCACGCATAGGAACCACTGCATTCGATGCTCCCAGTAAAATGTATTGATAATTTGCACCACATTCTTTTGACACTTGCTGCATGGAGGCATAATAATTCGAAATATGACTCTGCATATTGATGTCATTATCTACCAGAAACTGCAGAACAAAATCTCCTACCACATTCATAGCATACTCATACCCTTTGTTCAACGTTGCGCCGTTCGTGGCATGAGCAGAAATCAAATGACAGCATTTTACCGGAGGTCTTCTCACAGGACCAATATGAAATCCTCTGTATTCCTGATCCCAGCTTCCGCCATTGGTTTCCAGGTTCATACAATAGTCCAGTTCTTTCATGGCTGCAAAACCATTTGCCATAATATAACTCGAAATATCTTTCTTTGCCGCTACTTCTGGAATGCTGAGGTTGACGTCCGGCAAAAGAAATATCCGCAGGTCAGTGCGTGCCCATCTTCTCCTATGTTTTCCAAAGCCCTCTGTACTAGATAGCAAACATCCAGAAATGTTCCAGAGCCAGAGCCGCCTCCCATTCCTGAAAAAATATGGACATTGACATCTACCTGCTCTGGGAATCCTCGTTTGGCCTCCTGAATAAGATTCTGAATTTTATTAACCAGTTCATTGGATTTCTGCATCAGCAGCAGGCGCCCAACCTGGCGAACTCCGCCGGCACCCGCGGTAGCGCTCAAAATCTTAAGTCCCTGTTCTCCGGTTTCTGGATTAGTTGTTTTCAGCCATTTGCACTCCGGTTTTCCAGAAAGCTCTTTTGTTTTGATCAGCAACGTCTCGATATTAGAGCTGGAAATATCAAAAAACTCTGTCATTTCATCCAATGGATAAATGTTATCTTTATTCTTCTTGCCTTTCTCCTTATCCTTCTCGCCTTTCAGTGTATTCTTGTCTGCGTCAATCGCCAAAAACTTGATATGAGAATATGTCGGCACTACTGCATTTGGGTCATCTGCCTGCAGGCGGCTATATACCTGCTGCTTTAAATTTTTCAGGCAATCTCCCCCAGTTCCTCCAAGTCCAATGAGCAGTGTCGCACACTGTGCCTGCTTATCTTTCTGATTGTTACTCAATATTCCTCCGCCGGTGCTCAATAATAATTGTCTGTACATCTCATTTCTTCCCCCTTCTTATTTTAATAGGTATTTGTAAAACGCCGAAAATCGGGCTTTTTCTTGTTACAAAATACCTTCTGATCAGATATGATATAATAGCATTGACTAAAAATTCATGTCTCTGTGACTATGATTAAAAAATAAACTCTATTTATCTTCTCTCATAATAAAAACAGCCATTTCGATTTTCTGGGTGGTTATATCCGCCATAGCCACCTTCACACTTCACTCTTCCCTGATTGTCTCTGTCACGGAAATTTGCATAGATACAATCGTCAGAGCAGTTTCCTTCAAAAACCCCTTGTGGAATAATAATTTTTTCTTTCATGGTTTATCCTCCTTAACTTGGCATATTTCTTCTTTGATAATCACTTCTATTCCTTTTATGGCAACATAGACATGTAGTTTTCTTTCCGGCATGGTTATAATAGGAAAATACAATTTTTCAATCGTTTCAGGCATATGGTTCATTATTTTTCTGATATAAGCAATATCGCCTTTTGATAGTGTAAAATTCCCCCAAAAATGTGTATGAAAAATTCCTGCAAAAGTAATTCCACCATCACACCATTCAGATATTTTTTTATTCATCTTCTGTGTATCAGGAATATAAGAACAAATTTTGTACTCTGAACTTTCAATCCCTTTATCCAGCCAATATTGTATGACTACATCCTGATTTGTCCCCAAAATTCCGCCAACCTCTGGTGGACATACAGGTAACTCAGATAGCAATTTTTCATAAAGCGATTTATAAATTTGCATTTCTATTTCCTTTATTTTCAATAATACTCTATAACTGCAGATTAGGGAGTGTGCGCCAGTCGCGTATATCCCGCGAAGTATATTCATACAAATGCTTCCCAACAGACGTATCACTCATGTATTTCTGATAATACATCTCAACACCATTATAGGCAAACATGGGAATACCACAGAGGCATCTGAGCATAAAAATACGATTCGCAGACTTACTCTTTACCAGGTGCAAACTTGGATTGGATGCCAGCAGCCGTTCTGCCGCATGGATAACCTCTGTTTCCTCATCTGGAACAAAACAACATTCCAGCCCCCTATGAAAAGGATAGTAGTATGATTTTTTCCAGAAAAGAGGCGTTGCTTTCATACTCAGCGGACGTAAAATCTCTGTGTATGTTTTAGCTGCGACCACTTCTGGTTTATCTGTTCCAAAATACATCTGCAAATAATTCGTAATTGATTTTTGCGTATAGACAGCAAATGCATTTACAATATAGTCTGAAATAAATTTTACAATTTTAGATTCTTCTCTCATTATCCATACATCCATATCAGAGAACATTGCTGCTTGAAATCTTGTTGTTTCCTGTACCATATCCATAGATTCCACTGCTTTATCCAATGTCTCTCTCATATCTTCATCCATTTTAAAAAGCGGCATAACAAACGGATCTTCCAGGCTGGCAGAAACAGAGTCACTTGAAATTATCTGATAATTTTCGTGGAATGTTTCCATTAACTCCTGATTCACCTGGGCATATGGTTCAAAACATTCTCTATAAAGACCAGTAAACTGTTCTATCATCTTTCGAAGCATGCCTTCCATTTTGCTCAAAACATCAATGAAGCACGTATCAGACATGTACCGTGCAACGGCAGCGATAAAGGTGTTGAACAACCTTTTACGATCTTTCTTCAACAGACCAGGATGCAGAAAGGCATGCCGCGCCTGTTTTACTTCTTTTATACGCAAAAACAAATCTCCTCTGCACTGTTTCAGTTTTGTCTGAACTGTTTCCAATACGCCTTTCAGACCGTCTACCAGATTTTTTCTTCCACTCCCATTTAACATAGCCGCCGCATAGAAAGGTCCATATTCCGGATTTGAAACAATATCGCTCAATGCATAGTACGTATGCCAAACTCGCGAAATACTATTCTGTTTTTCTTTCAGCTTCCCTTTTTCCCAAGGATATAGCAGCGCCTGCACATTTATTTCTATTTGACCGACCATCTTAGCACGCAGATTGCGGTATGGCTGTAAAACCATTTCCGGCAGAATTAATGTATCATCACTTTTCAAGTCCTCCTCTGACATATCACGAAAGAGTTTTTCTTCGAGTTCTATCACTGGCATATGATAAGAAGTCTTATCCAACAGCAATTTCAAAAGCTGTTCATATGTCAATTCATGATTCTTTGCAAAAGTCTCAATCGCTCCATTCGTAGGGAACTGCGTCCGTACCTGGGACATGGATTCAAAGAACCTGCTTGCCAGATATGTTGTAATTTCACGCATAGGAACCACTGCCTTCGACGCTCCCAGCACAATGTATTTTGCCCCACTTTCTTCTGGCACTTGCTGTATGGCGGCACAACAATTCGCCATATGGTCCTTATAGAGGTCATTATCTACCAGAAACTGCAGAACAAAATCTCCTACCACATTTATAGAATACTCATATCCCTTGTCAAATACTGCTTCGTCCATAGTACGAGCAGAAATCAAATGGCAGCATTGTACTGGCGGTCTTCTCACAGGACCAATATGAAATCCTCTGTATTCCTGATCCCAGCTTCCGCCATTGGTTTCCAGGTTCATACAATAGTCCAGTTCTTTCATGGCTGCAAAACCATTTGCCATAATATAACTCGAAATATCTTTCTTTGCCGCTACTTCTGGAATGCTGAGGTTGACGTCCGGCAAAAGAAATATCCGCAGGTCAGTGCATGTCCATCTTCTCCTATGTTTTCCAAAGCCCGCTGTACCAGATAGCAGACATCCAGAAATATTCCGGATCCGGTTCCTCCTCCCATCCCTGAAAAAATATGAATATTAACATCCACCTGCTCTGAGAATCCTCTTTTCGCCTCTATAATCAGATTACTAATTCTATTGACCAATTCATCAGACTTCTGCATCAGCAGCAGACGCCCAATCTGACGAACTCCGCCAGCACCCGCTGTAGCGCTCAAAATCTTAAGTCCCCGTTCTCCGGTTTCTGGATTATTTGTTTTCAGCCATTTGTACTCCGGTTGTCTAGCAAACATTTCTTGGACGAACAGCGCTCCAGCAAGATTACTGAAAATATCAAAACACTCTGTCCTTTCATCCAATGAATGAATGTTCTCCCTATCTCTCAATGAGTATTTATCTGCATCAATCGCCAAAAACTTGATATGAGAATATGTCGGTACCACTGCATTTGGGTCATCTGCCTGCAGGCAGCTGTATACCTTCTGCTTTAAATTTCTCAAACAATCTATCCCAGTCCCTCCAAGTCCAATGAGCAGTGTTGCACACTGTGCCTGTTTCTCTTTCTGATTGTTGCTCAGTACCCCTCCGCCGGTGTTCAATAATAATTGTCTGTACATCTCATTTCCTCCCCCCTTCTTATTTTTTGTTTATATCCTGATTCCCAATATTTTATAAACCAAATTCATGATTCAAGATGCTTTGGAATCTTATTTTTATGCCATGGCTCTGTTCTGCATCCGCACAAATCCGTACTTCTGTTCCATTTCCGACAATCGTCACTTTTTTGACCGCACCATATGCACCATCTGCATAGACAGGCTGCTTGCTGATAAAATAAATTTCTTTTTTCTTTCCACCTGCCTGAATCCGGCATCCTTTTGGCAAACCACAGCTGCCTATTCCAAAAGATTCCAGCCTCTTACTTCCTCTTCCTGGCGTCATAGAGACAGGCTGGCTAAAATCATAGGAATTCGCATCATATTTTTCAATCTCAATCGTTCCCATAAACGGAGTTCCTGACAGCTTACGGATGGTCCATACCACCAAAAACAGCGCAATCAAAATGCCAATTAATACAGTAATCCCCATAATCAGCCCGATATTAGTGGATGTCATCAAAACATCAAACGTACAATATGCCCCTCTGGGATCCTGTGCGCGAATTCGAAATGAACCTTTGGATATACTGAAATTGTTTACAGTAAGCATGCTCCCATCCAGACTATAATCATCCTCATGAAATGCTGTGCTCTCTACGCTGTAGGTCAATTTTTCACTTTCTGGGTCTCTGACAAGTCCATCCAGTTCAAGTACTCCTTTTCCTCCAATAATGGGCCATATGTTTGTATGTACTTTTGGCATTTCCTCAGGTGGAACAGGAGTTTCATTGTTTACACTGATTTCAAAAGGCTCCTCTGTCTCGTCAGACATCATATCGTTGTAAACTCTGACAGAAACATAACAGGTTCCTTCTTCCTTAAGTATAAGTTCACCAGTCAGACCATCTTCCATAATCTGCATATTCTTTACAGACTCCAGACTTCCCTGGCGAACAATGAGTTCCCCTTTTACATCAGATAAACTTTTTTTATCTGTTACTTTTCCATTTTTATCATACACAGAGGCTTTAAAGGTCACTTGATCTCCCAGCATATACCCGCTTTCAGGAGAAATCTCCGCACGAATATAAAAATCTGTATTATACATCCATCGAAGATGAATCTTGGCATTTGCATCCCCATAGATGGTTGCCTTCCATATACCTCCTTCTGGATTTATGATCTTTGATATGAGGTATCCTGTGCCACGCACTGTCATTTCTTCAATCGTCTGTGTATCAACTTTCATCCCATCAGGCTTTGTAAACTCTATCGAATCTACGTTTCCATTCACCAAAACATTCAATTCCTCGACGCCGACATACGGTACTTCAAATGTTGTTGTCAATGTACCATCCTGGCTGATGCTAAATTCTCCCTCATCATTGCCTCCGCCAAAAATCATTTGATAATACATTGTCTCCACCTCATTTAAATCACTGGCACTTTTAATTTCCGTAAATGCACCGCCGGTGGCTGTTGCAAGCTGTTCCAGTTCATCCAAATTCGCTTTTCCATTGGCGTTCAGACAAATAGAATAAATCTGATATCCCGCCTGCCTTGCCCTCTCCATAGCTTCTGCTTTTATATCCAGAGATTCTTGAATTTCTTCTGCTTTTGCCATATCAGTATTTCCATCTGTCAGAAAAAGAATGGCTGATTTCAGATTTTCGTTCCGCCCTTCGTCCAGCAAATCCACTGCACAGCTCAAAGCGGCTCCAATGTTCGTATAATTACTGACTTCCTGATTAGCAATTACATTCACATATTTTTTTTTGTTGGCTTGTCCATTCATTTCCTGAATTTCTTGTACATTCAGAATATCTGTTCCAAAAGATACACTGCCCATATAATTTCCTGAATTTGCAATTTCAGCAGTAAATAACTGTACCGCCTCGTAGCGCAGTCGGTTCGGGTCTGTGCTCTTCATAGAACCGCTCTCATCCATCACAAACACAATATTCCAGCGGTTAAATTTCCCATTGTTTTCAGCAAAACAGACAGCGCCATTTCCTGCCACAGACAAAAAAAGCAGCGTCATTGTCAGTAAAATCATCATTCTTTTTCTGTTCATACCTTATTAGTTCCCCTTATAGTATTTTGTTTCTAACAAGACTGCATATGCTTCCAAATGCTGCATGGTTGCTGCCACGTTTTCTATTGCTGCCAGCAAAGCTTTATTTATGCTATTGCACATTATTTCAATCTCTTGTTCCCTCCCGTCACGAAGACCGCCTGAAATGCTTTGCATCTGTTTTTTCAGCTCTCCTGTAGTATCTATTACGTCTCTTGTTATTTTTTTAATCTCTCCTGCGAGTTTTCTTGCTTCTTCTGGTGTTCCACAAACTTTTGCCATAGTCCATCCTCTTTTCTTCAGCGCTCTTCTTCTAATCTTTCAGCAATGTCCCGCTCTATTTCATAAGAACGAATCAATTCTCTTATTCTCTCTTTTCCGGTATCTGTTGCCTTTACAATAGCCTGTGCTAATTCCCGCACTCTCTGCGCGTCTTTTTTTCCAATATTGTCTCTCAGGGTGGCTTCGGCATCATCGGCCTTCCCCTCTAATTCCTTTCCTTTCGCCTCTATCCCAGAAATTGCTTCTTCTATCCGTTTTAATGCCGGAATTACAATATCATAATCTACATCTTTTCCTCTGCTCACTCTAAATTCCCTCCCGTATTTTTACTTTTTATCTGTTTTGGCACAAGATACGGCTGAAACTGAAACGCTTTTTCACCATTAGAATACAGCGCCGTCTGCGCATCCATTATATTCCCCTCCGTATCTTTCACATCTCGGCTGTTTCCTATATAATCTACCGCGTCTTCAGTCCCCATCCCAAAAGCAATTTTATGAACAAAATAGTCTTTCTTAATGCGGCGTATCCGCTTAAATTCTATGTAGGAAGTATAGAAACAAAGACTGAACATCCCTTGTTTGGCGCCTCCTTCCAACAGTTGAACCATATCATCAGCCGCATCATACACATTCCACTCTTCTTCCTCTTCCATCCCTATCAAGTTTGGATGGTTATCAGATGGTGTATTTTCTGAACTGCCAAAATATTTCTCCCATTCTTCCTCCGGTGTAGATGATACTTTTCGCACCAACAAACTTTCTTTTTCAATATTTCCCATACCAGGTCGTTCTTTGGGGTAATCGGCAAACTCCTGCATCATATCTGCAATTCCCAGCCAGAAAATAAATATTTTTTTCTCTACATTTCTCTGCCTGCGTCTGCGCTTCATGGTTTCCAACAGCTTGGGAATCGTTTCGCAGATTTTTTCCATATCGTTTACCAGATAAAATGCTGCATCCTCTTTTGCCAAATGTTCCAGGAAGGGTTCCATGCTCTGATATAAGCTGTCAAATTCGTCCGCCATTAGATAAATTTCATATAATTTTCCACTTCGCCGGATACTTTCCAGCGCATGATAAAAAATGGAAATTTGAAGTTCCTTACTTCTTCCTACGCTCATCAGATTATTATCCATAGTTTCAAAAAAAGTTACACATAAAGTTTCTGATAAATCTTTTGGCTTTCCTAAGAAGATGGAAATTCGCTTCTTTTCCTGTTGTTCTGCAATTTTCTTCCAATTTGCCTCTACACGGCCTTCTACAAAAAATACAGGAGCTTTTGCTTCTCCGTATTTTTCTAACGCCTTTTTTTGTAAAGCTGGAATCGTGACGTCATGGTCAATATACAAAGTCTGACGCATCTGATAAAAATAGATTTTCTTCGTTTCACCATCTCGGTTTGTAATTTCTTTTTTCTTCCTAATCACAATCTGATATGGTTCAATAACAGATGGCAGCGCTTGCTCCATTTCCTTGTTTTCGATATTAAAAACCGCCTTGTACTCTTTTGGATCTGCACACACCATCGCCATGCGTCTGGCCAACTGCATTCTTGCGTCTTCTGATAAACCACCCAGTCCCGCTTCACAGGTCTGATCCGAGAGAAGGAACGTAATACCAAAGGCTCTCGCTTCTCGCAACAACTCTGACAGCATCCTTTTATACCTAGGTTCTTCTATCACATGATTTGCCATCTTATGAAATTCGTCAATAATAATCAAGATTCTTGGCAGTGCATATTTTCCGTGCACGCGACGATACTGCGGCAAATCTGCAATTTCTCTAAATAATGTCTGCCGCGCACGTATTTCATCCTCAATCCGTTTCAGAAAGGCCAATGAATAGTCTTTTGTTGTCAATGATGAAATATAGGTAATATGTGCTGGAGTATTTTTCATATAAATTTGAAATTCATTGGACTTGTAATCAGAAATCCAAATTTGTACATCCTCTGGACGATAGCTCATAATGATGCTGCCGATGATTCCCTGCAAATATGTCGATTTACCACATCCAGTACCTCCTGCAAGCATACCATGTGCACCATCGCTGTCTCCCAGTGTCGTATAAACAAGTTCCCCTTTTTCGTTGATGCCGACCGGAATCTCAATGCTTCTCTCTGCATACTTGTTCCCCCATGTACCATCCAAATCAAATCTATATTTAAAATCTGTATTAAAATCAAATCTGGGTTTGACTGTTTCTCTCATCTGTTCAAAAAAGATTCTATTGGCTCTTACTTCAGAAGCCGGTTCAAATCCATAGAACAAATATTCTTTTTCTCTGCCCATCCATTTTCCATCTATTTGCATGGAGCAGCCATGTCTGCTTATAGTCAGCTTGTCCAGTCCTATCTCGTCCTGCAGCCGCTGTTCCATCTGCGTCATTTTTTCATTTTCATTCCTCCTGGAATAAATCAACATGGAAATACCACAATTCTTCGCATTCACTGCAATCTTATTCAATTCTGCCGCAATACCAGAATCCAGTGCTTCATAAGTATTGTCAAAAATAAGAAACTGCTGTGGTATTAACTGGGAATTGTTGTGATAAGTTCCCGTTTCATCCATTTGCTTTCTGTTATAAGCAGCGATTCCTTCTTCCGCTTCATACCAGTACCATTCATTGATGTCGGCAATTCGTCTGGTTAATTTCTCCAGACATTCCTGACAGTCGTTTTTCTTAAGCCCTTTATGAAACATTTTATAAGTATGGTTGAAAATCCGCTCTTCCATCCAGAACGCATTCTTACTTTCAATGGCAGAAAGTTCCTGAAACTCCTCCAAAAACTTTCCCTCTCTTTTCAAATCCAAGTAAAAAATTTCGTAAGAATATGCAGGCATTCCATGTACAATCTGATATATCAGATTCCGCAGAATCCTCGTTCCGATTGGCTGATATTCCTGTTTATGCAGAGGATCTACCACCTCTTCTATAAACAAGAGAAATGGCTCATAAGCGCTGTAGTAAAATGGTTTCCGAATCCATTTATCAAAAATCATCCCCTCTGCAGATAATCTCTGACTTACTGCGCTGTTTTTATTATAATTATCTTCCAAAGGCTCCAAGATATCACCAAGATACAGTTCTGGATGCTTCCCATCGGGCTTCTTGTATTCCTTCCAGCCACTTTCCCCACCTGAATGATTCCATTGTATCTCTTTTATTTTTCTCATCAAAATATCTTCTGGATTTTGAGAGCCATGTTGTTTTGCACTCAAATGTATTTGAATTTCCCGTATCGAATCCTGCTGGCTTTTTTTCAAAATCTGAAGCGAAGAAACCGCTCGCTGGTAATCCGGCTTTTTGGGTTTTCTGGTCCATATGCCGCTCGGAGGTGCAAGAAGAAACGGTTTTCTAAATTCCTGCTCCAACAATTTTCTTGCATACTTTGCTTCTTCAAATGTGTTTTTTTCTGCAAAATCCGCTATAGGCTCCTCCCACAATGTCTCATGAAAAAAAGAAGAGTAGACTCGCCGCAGCTGTTCTATGGTCAACTCTGTGGTTTTCATTTCCTTTTCTTGCTTTTCTTTCTCTTCACAAAGCTGAGAATCTGTCATATTCTCATAACAGTTCTTCTGCTGCTCCTGCAATTTTGAATCAATCTGTTTCCAAAGTTCAATATACACTTTATCCATATTCTATCACCTCGAAAAAACGGCACGAACAATCCATATCAATATCGCTGCTGTAAGAATGGTTGGTATGACTGCTGCAAGTATGGCATATGCAGTCTGAATCAAACTTACAAGCAATACAATCAGCAGCTGAATCAACGCAGCGCCAATCATATAACTGAAAGCACACACTATCAAAGAAGTGATTCCTTCTACTCTCGTTTTATATGCAGCAATCAGCAAAGCTATCCATCCTACCATAATCATTGGAATTCCATCAAAACTGAAAGTAACCGTATAAGCTTTCATATTTTTTGAAATTACAGGAAAAATCAAAAAATAGATTACCGCGCTTAAAATTCCTCCTGTAGCCAAAGAAATAAATATTCCTGCCACAGCATTTATCTTCGCAGCTTCTTGTTTTCCTACCGAAAATTCAACCTTTTCTTCTTCTGTTGTCTCTTCTTCCAGAATATAACCTGCAAATTTGCCATTCTCGTATACCACGTCCACTGGTACTTCTCCAAGCATAACGCCTGTTCCATTGATGGCTTCCACCACTTCTCGTTCTTTTTCTGGTGTGCGCCAATTCCCATTATAGATTTTTACCATCTTGCCATATTCATTTGGTAATTTGTAAACAGCTCCATCTGATACTTTTTTTACCGGATTTTTTAGTGCAAATCTTCTTTGGTATCTGTCATATACAACCATTTTCCCTCTCCACTCTTCTTATGTTTGCTTCTATATCTCTATTGAATGTATTTTTGAAAAATTTTTCACCCTATTTCTATATTTTCTTTCAGTTCAATTCTCTTTCGTACTGGAGAAGCAAATCTCGATTAGCAAGTTCATATTGATTGAAAACAGAATCCTGAAAATCTTCCGGCTGAATATATGGTTCATACCAAGAGCATGCGTTAAAATAATCCTGTAATTCCTTATCTGAAAAATATCTGCCTCTGCGCGCATACAATTCATTGCGGGCTAATCTACATTCCTCCAAACTCAAATTTTCTATTTCTTCTCTTGTAATATACCTGCTGTCGCTGCCAGCAAGAATATATTCACTGACGAGGCTTTCTGTACTCTGAGCTTCTGTTTGTACACTTTCTGTATTTTTATCTTCTGTCAATTCACTTTCAGCGTTTTTTCTGCTATTTTTTTCCAAAACTATTTCTGAAGACACATTTGTACTTTTCACATTTTTATTTGCGCTCTCCGCCATAAACGGACTCATAACTGCTCCAAATAAAATGAGTCCCATACAAATTCCAAATACAATAGCTCCCTTTTTGTACCTCTCTTCCTCTTCTCCTATTTCTTCATCCGCATCAACAGATTCCGATTCTATTTTTCTGAACAATCCATCTTCTTTTCTCTCCTCATCATTCTGTTCATTTACACTATCCTTCTTCTGTATCTGTTCTGTGTCTGATTTCTCCAAACTCCATATAGTAGGCGCACCACATCTGCTGCAATACTTTTTTCCAGGTATCAATTCATATCCACATAGTCTGCACTTCCATGTTCCCATAACTTTTCCTTGTTTGCACTCCCTTGTCTTTCTGTTTCAGCTATAAAAATTTGTCAAAATTTTGTGATACATAATTTTCTCTGCTTCGGGTATAATTCTTTCTATAGGCAGCCTTACTTTTATGTAAAAAACTCCAAAATTACCCCTTGCAGTAATAAAATTCTGTTTTTCGTAGAGTATTAAACTCTGCGAACCTACTGCAATTCTTTTTTTCGATTTTTTCTGACATTTATTATATAAAATACCAGAAAAAATGTCAATATATCAGAAAATAAATGCATACAAAGTATTTTGTCTCGTTGAAATATTACAAATTATTTATAAAAAGAGACGTGTGTATGATGTATAATCCGTCAAAATAGTGGTCATATGGAAGGGAGGAGTATGAATGCCCAAAAAAGGTGAAAACATTTATAAACGAAAAGATGGAAGATGGGAAGGGAGATATATTAAAGGGCGGAAGCCTGATGGAAAAGCCATTTATGGATATGTCTATGCAAAAACATATAGAGATGTAAAAGAAGCTTTGAAAAAAGCACACTCGATAACGCTTGTAACAAAATATACTACCGAAAACCAGTATCATGATTCTTTGCTGAAAGATATTGCCGAGGACTGGCTGAAAGCAACAATCCCCCAAATCAAAGAATCCACAGCTGTCAAATATCAAAATATTTTAAAGAACTATATTATTCCAGAATTAGGAGAGATGCCGATCTATTGTCTAACTTATACGCATTTAGAAGCGTTTAGCAATATTTTATTATCAAAAGGCGGCATAAAGAAGAAGGGATTGTCCGCAAAAACAGTCGCCGACATTATGACAGTGTTAAGAAGTATTTTACGTTTTGCAGCCAAAAATGGAAGTTTGGTTCCATGTGATGGAAGTTCCATAAAAATAAAGAAAAAAATGAAAGAAATGAGAATATTCACTCGCACAGAGCAAGAAATACTGTATGCTTATTTGCTTTCAAATTTAAACGCACCAAATATGGGGATTCTTGTCTGTATGTTCACAGGACTGCGAGTGGGAGAAATTTGTGCTCTGCATTGGGAAGACATTTCTATTCATGAACAAACAATCCATGTTCACCAGACCATGCAGCGTCTTCAAGTAAAAGAAGGTTTTTCTAAGACAAGAGTTATGATTACTACTCCGAAAAGTTCCTGTTCCGTTCGAACAATACCTGTGCCTGAAAATATTATGAAAATAATTACCAAATATCAAACGTCATCTACAGGATATTTTCTGACAGGTTGTAATGACCATTTTATTGAGCCACGGACAATGCAAAACCGATTTAAACATGTTTTGAGTGTGTGTGGTATCCAGAATGCAAATTATCATGTGCTTCGTCATACGTTTGCTACTCGGTGTGTAGAATTAGGATTTGATATAAAAACGTTGAGTGAAATATTGGGACATGCCAGTGTAAATATTACGATGAATCGGTATGTTCATCCAACAATGGAACTCAAACGTGAAAATATGAAAAGACTTTCTGCATTTATCGCCGTTAATGAAAATCGTCAGGATGCAGAAGAATGATGAATTTATAAGGAATTTTCTACATCTTTCGCAGAGTTTAATACTCTATGAAAAAATCATCCAGAATCGACATTCAAACACTGATATTCATATTTATCAGTGTTTTTTTTGTTTATTATACCGCTTAAATCGGTACATTTCAACTAATATCGGTATCTTAATCGTGATTATTACCGTTTATATTTGTATAAAATGATAATGATACAAGGTTAAAGAATATGAATAAACAGAGCCCCCGCAAGGCGCAAACATCATAAAAACAGATAAGAGGTGATGTAAAATTATGAGTGAACAATATATCAGAGATAGAATCTCCGAACTGCGAATCAAAAAAGGAGTATCTGAATATAAAATGAGTTTGGATCTTGGACACAGCAAAAGTTATATTCAAAGCATTTCATCTGGTAAATCGTTACCATCCTTGCCTGAATTTCTTTTTATCTGTGATTATCTTGGTGTCACTCCAAAAGATTTTTTTGATGCAAAGCAGGATGAACCCATTTTGGTCAAAGAATTATATGATTTGTCAAAAACAATGAAAAGCGATGATTTACATGCTCTTGTTCATGTTGCCAAAAGACTCAATGCAAATAGAAACGTATAAAATTTACAAGAATTCTTTCTATAATTGAATCAAAAAAATAGAACCAACACGAATTCCCCTATTATAGGTTTCTTCCTTGTTGGTTCTATTTTTATTACTATAAACATTTAACATCTGTATATTTGGCATTTACATGTGATGCATGAAATTATCCCACAATTATGATTTCTGAATCTTCACCTTCCATGTCTTAATCTCATATGGGTGAATTTCAAATTTCATGGTGCCATCCAGCACTCGGAATCCGTTTTCTTTTATCTCCGTTTCCATGCAGTCGCACTCCCACACATACACATCCCTGCGTCCTTCTGCCATCGGCAGGCGCATCGTCACGTTTCCGCGCTTTCCGTATGCCTCGTACATGCGAATCACGATTCCATCCTCGTTCTCTGCCTGTTTTACTGTCTCCACAACCACATGGTCTGCATCTATCTGTACCAGAGAGAGGGAGCTTCCTTCTTTTGCGCCTACCAGCTCTGCCTGGAGCGGGCAATTCAAGTCATACGCTTCCTGCACCACTCTTCCTTCCCTGAAATCGCCCTGATGCGGATAGAGGGAATAGGTAAACGTGTGAATCTCCTTGTCTGCATCTGGATTTGGGAAAATGCCGGACTTGATAAGGGTCAGACGCATCACAGAATCATGGATGTCGCAGCCATATTTGCAGTCATTCAGCAGAGCCACGCCATAGCCGTATTCGGAGAGGTCCGCCCATTTGTGCGCGCACACTTCAAATTTTGCCTCATCCCAGCTCGTGTTCTTGTGTGTCGGGCGCTCCACATTTCCAAACTGTACTTCATACGTCGCCTTGGGTGATAAAACATCGACAGAGAACACGGCTTTCAACAGAAGCTGCTGCTCTTTCCAGTCAACCTTCGTCTTAAAGTCGATTCTCTTTGTGTGGCGGTAGAAATAGATCCTCTGCTCCACAACCGAGTTCATAAATCTTTTGCGCACTGCAATCGCGCCGCGCACGGGACCATTCTCCACGATCTCGATACTCTCCACCTGGTCTATGCACCAGGATTTTTCCTCAAAATATGCGTCAATGTTCCATGCATCGTACTCCAGCGGGCGGTCTTCAAATACCATCAGGCGGTTTACCTCGCTGCCTTGTTTCACGATTTCTCTCTGTGCTTCCTTATCATAGATAGACAGAAACTCTCCTTCTGGGCTCATGTGGATATAATAAAATGGCGTATCGAATGCTGCAAGTTTCGTTACTCCTAAGGAAATACAACCAAAAATCACCTTTTCCTCTGCCTCATAGTCTTTCTGCTGCAGCCCCTGAAATACCGTAATTCCTTTGGGCGCTGCACAGTCTGGAAGAAGATACAGCACCTTTCCATCCTCTGCCTTCTGAAGCTGTGGATTCCACTCTCCCGCGATTTCCGGCAGCTCCACGATGCCGCCGCGCGCAAATCCCAGGTCGTTGTACACACACACAGCTGCATTTTTCTTTGACGCTGGCGCAAGCCCCAGACTTCTGTGCAAGGAATCCCTCGCCTCTGCTATCATCGCCTCATCCAGAGCGCGCACTCTCGCATACTGGATATCGGAATCTTCATATACATCCTTGATGGAAGAGCCAGGCAGAATATCGTGAAACTGATTCAAGAGCACCAGTTTCCACGCTTCCTCCAGCCTATCCTTCGGATAAGCGAACGACGCATCCTGGCTCTTTGCCAGAACGCTCCAAAGTTCAGCGTCCACATTCAAAAATTCGCACTTTCTGTTGTTTTTCTTATTCTTCGCAATCGAAGTGTAGGTTCCGCGGTGGAACTCCAGATACAGCTCTCCGCACCATTTCGGCACTTTCTTTCCTTCCAGATTTTTCTCCAGGATATGGAAGAACTCACGCACGGAGGTCTGTTTTGTCCTCGGGCATCCGCAGACGCCTTTTTCCATTCTGCGACTCTCCTCCAGCATCTCTGCGGTTGGGCCGCCGCCGCCGTCCCCATAGCCAAAGCACGTCAGCACATCCTGCGTCAGTTCCTTGTTCTGGAAACGCTGCCAAGTTCCCTTTACCTGATTGGCATTCTGCCTGCCATTGTACGTGGTGTTAAAACTGCCGTTGTGCACCAGCTCCGGATATACCTGATAGTTTGTCGTGGAGATAAAATAGGTCAAAATCTCACTGCCGTCGAGTCCCTGCCACATCATAACGTCATTTGGCATCTTGTTGTACTCGTTCCAAGCGATTTTTGTCGTCATAAAATAGCGGATGCCGGACTTCTTTAAAATCTGCGGCAGCGCTACACTGTACCCAAACACATCTGGAAGCCACAGAATTTCCTGTGTCTCCACGCCAAACTCCTCCTTGAAAAATTTCTTGCCATATAAAATCTGGCGAATCAGAGATTCCCCGCCCGTCAAATTGCAGTCCGCCTCCAGCCACATCGCGCCTTCCGGCTCCCAGCGGCCCTCCTTCACTCGCTCCTTGATCTGCTCATACAGCCAAGGCGCATCTTCCTTGACAAACTGATAGAGCTGCGGCTGACTGGACATAAACAGATATTCGGGATACTCTTTCATCAGATTCAGGACGGTCTGGAAGCTTCTCACCGTCTTCTGTCTGGTCTGGCGGAGCGGCCATTTCCAGGCCACGTCAATGTGCGTATGCCCGATGCTGTGCACAGTCACTGGATTTTTTGCAATTCCACACGGATTTTCTTCGCTGTATAGTGTATGTTCCAGGAAAGTATCCGCCTCGCGCACAGACGCATAGAACGCCTCAGAGCCCACTTGCCGCAGGTCCAAAAGATTCAGACAACGGTTCAAGACAGCCAGCGTCTCATTTCTGTCTATCTCGTCTTCCCGCATCAGCTCCGCAGCCTCAAACGGCACCTTCATATCGTAGTACAGTTTTTCCACGTCCGGCCGAAGCACAGCAATTTTCTCAAACAAGAAATTTGTCGGTATTTTCACATTGGAGTACGCATAGATCACAATCTCGTACTCCTCGCCCGCCTTAGCCTGCTCCGACAGTGTGATGGTATGATGGTTCATATCCATTGTCGCTGCCATCTTCCCATTGATGTACACCAGAAACTGTGGATTGTCCGTATTCCAGATATCCGTCGCCCCTGTGCTCACCATAAGCACTGCTTTTTTGCCCTCATATTCCTCCGGCAACGTGGTCTTTGCATAAATCCAGAAGTGGCTGTCCGTTCCGCCCCATGTCTCGCAGGAGGAAAACGGCTTCCAGCCTTCCTCTCCCTTCTCAAATGTCTCAGAGAAGCGGTAATCTCCCTCCCGAATCCATCTTGGCTCCACCTGCTGTATGTGCGTGTAGCGCCAATCTGCCATATCGCGCAGCACCGCTTTGATACGATTCCTATACTGTTCCATCTCTCTTCCTCCATTTCCTCTTCTCAGCCAGCGCTTTGATGCGCTTGCCTTATTTCTGTCTATCTCTGGAACCAGTGTTCCTGTGCAGAAGCACTTTTCCAGGTGAAAAATACCCAAACACATTCGCGCTGTTTTTCTTATTTTTTGCCTGGAAAAAAACTCCTACGTTTCTAAAAAAGAGATACTCCAAAGCGGCATCTGTTCCGTTTTAGAGTATCCCCCTTTACTTTTTATTTTTTCTCACTTTTTAATGTTTCATTATGCAAAAATCCACGTTTCATCTACATTCTGCATACCTTCATGCATCTGCTCTCACCTGTTGGTTCCCATATGCCTGCACATTAACCTTTGATACCTGTAGACGCAATACCTTCTACCAGATACTTCTGCATCGTCAGGAAAATCAGGAAAATCGGAATCAGGGACAGTGTCGCCATAGCGAACATAGCACCCCAGTCGGAACCTGCTGTCGGGTCGGAGAACATCTTCAATGCGTAGCTGACCGGATATTTTACTGGATCGCTCAGATAAATCAAAGCTGCAAGGAAGTCGTCCCATCTCCACATGAAGGAGAAAATCGCGCTTGTCACCAAGGACGGTTTAATCAGCGGAAGAATGATTCTGATAAAAATAGCGTAAATACTGCATCCGTCAATCTTGGCCGCCTCATCCAGGTCTTTCGGAATACCCTTGATGAACTGTAAGTTCAGGAAGATAAAGAAGCCCTGGCCGAACCACTGCGGAACAATCAGAGGAAGGTAAGAACCAACCCAACCCAGGCGGTTAAACAAGATATACTGCGGAATCATGATAACCTGGAACGGAAGCATCATGGAGAGCAGCATACATGCAAACCAAAAGCCTTTTCCTTTAAATTCACAGCGTGCAAAGCCATATGCTACAATCGCGGAAGAAATCACGGCGCCGATTGTAGAGAGACCGGCAATGATGATCGAGTTTTTAAAGAAGATGTCAAACCCATATCCTGCAAATCCCTTCCAACCTGTCACGTAGTTGTCCAGTCTAAACTGACTCGGGAACAGGTTCTGGGCCGTTCTGAAAATCTCGTTGGTGTCCTTGAAGGAACTCATCACCATCCAAAGCAGCGGATATATCATAACCATCGCAAAACAAAATGTAAAGATATGATAAATCGCTGTGATGATTTTTCTTTTCGTTTTATAACTTTTTTCCATCGTCTATCACCTTTCTGTCATTTCTGCGATTATGCCTCATAATATACCCACTTGTTCTGGGTCTTGAACAGAATCAGGGTAAGAAGAGCCACGAACAACGTCATAAACCATGCCAGAGCACATCCATATCCCAGTTTATTGTAGGTGAAAGAACTCTGGTACATATATACAGTGTAGAACAGTGTGCTGTCACGCGGTTTGCCCTGTGTGATGATGTAGCTCTGTGTAAATGCCATGAAACCATTGATCAACTGGTTAATCAGGTTGAAGAAGATGGTCGGTGTCAGCATCGGAAGTGTGATCTTGAAGAACTTCTGAAATCCATTTGCTCCATCTACTGTTGCGGACTCATATAAGCTGACCGGAATCTGTTTCAAACCAGAGAGGAAAATCAGCATGGAAGAACCGAACTGCCAAATAGCCAGAATGATAAGAGTCCAGATTGCTGTATCCTGACGGCCGAGCCATGCAATGTCACATGGAATTCCGATGGACTGAAGAAGTGCATTGACAACGCCGTCGCTCGCGAACATGCGCTTCCACAGGATTGCTACTGCCACGGAAGAACCGATGATGGACGGCAGATAATAAACCGCACGGTAAAAACCAGAAAGTTTTGAGTTCTTTACCAACAGCATTGCCACTGCCAGCGCCATAATCAGACGCAGCGGAACAGAAAACAATGCATAGTACAAAGTAACACCAAACGATTTCACGAACTTTGCATCGTTTGTAAACATCTCAATGTAGTTCTGAAAACCGATAAACGTCGGACTTTCCAAAATGTTGTAACGTGTGAATGAAAATGCGAATGACATCAGCATCGGCAATGCCAGAAATGCAAGAAATCCAATGATAAACGGCAGTACAAAGATATAGCCTGCCACCTGCTCTCTGTTCAGCTTCTGCGCCAATGTTCTCTTCGGGGCTGTTGTAGGTTTACTCACTGTTATTCCCCCTCCAATTCTTTAAATTTTTTATAGTTTGTTTTTCATCTTTTTAAAAATCCCTGGATGTGGAAAAGGAAACTGATTTCTGTCCACATTCCAGGGATTTTCAGTTTATGGTTGCCTGTCTTTCAGGCATAAAGTGCGATGCATAAAAAATAGTTCGCGAGGTATTTTCGAGCGTTACTATTTTTTACTGTGCTGCCTCGGTTAAGATCTTGTTGGATTCAGCCAGGAAGGATGCTGCAATGTCTTCTGCTGTTCCATCGCCGTAACGAAGATCTTCTACTTTTGTCTTTCCTAATGCTTCAATCTCGCCCTTACCTGCTGGGTCTGGAGCATCGATAGGTGTTGCAATTTCACCAACGCTGGTTACATACTCAAATACCAGCTTGGAATCTTCATCCAAGTCGCCCATAATTGCTTCTGCAACGTCTGTGTTGATCGGAACACCGCGCTCGCCCATCAGAATCTTGTTGCAGTCTACATCGTTCGTGAACCAGTTCAGGAATTTTGCTGCTTCATCTTTATTCTGAGAAGTCTCAGCGATGGAGAAGAACTGGCTTGGCTTCAAGTACATTGGCTGTGAAGTTGCTTCTGCTGCCTGTGGATACATGCACATTGCCAGGTCACGGCCTGCTGCCTTTACAACGGAAACGAACTGGTTGGAGAAGGAGAAATCGTTCCATGTTGTGCTGTCAACAATCGGCTTTGTCTCAACAACATCTGGGTTCTTCTCTGCCAGAAGGTCTGGGGAGATAGCTGCCTCTGCCTTGTTGAACTGGTCTACATATGTAAAGTGCTTAGTCAGATTGTCCACTACATTGTTCTCGATATCATCGAAAATATGGGAGCCGTTTCCTCTTGCGATGATTGCCATCATGTTCATGCCGCCGTCATAATACGTCTTTACGCCGGTCTTCTCGTAGATGGTATTTCCAATGTCATACAATTCTTCGATGGTCGGCTGTTCTGGGATGGTCACGCCTGCTTCATCTGTGATTGCCTTGTCGTAGATCATAACTGGTGCGTTGCTTCCCAAGCTCAGTGCATAGCACTTTCCGTCTACGCTACCACTCTCGATGATGCTGTCCGGAATCTTGCTGTGGTCGATGGTGCCGTCCTCCAGATATGGAGTCAAATCAGCGAGCTGATTGCTCTTCTGGTACTGATTCAGATAGGAGTAGTCCATCTGGATGATATCCGGCAGATTTCCGCCTGCTGCCATTGCAGATAACTTGTCCCAGTAACCGGACCAGTCTGTAAATTCAATATCAATCTTTACATTTGGATTTAAGGACATGTACAAGTCAGCTGCCTGTTTTGTCACGTCATTACGAATCTGGTTTCCCCACCAGCAAATCTTTAAGTTTACCTGTTCGCCGGAAGCTGCCTGCGCTGCTGTCGTCTCGGTCTGCGCTGCTGCTGTTGTCTGTGCTGCAGTTGTAGTATCGTTTGCCGGAGCCGCCGTCGTTGTGTTGGAAGAACTTCCTCCGCCACAGCCAGCTAAGCTTGCTGCCATCACTGCTGCCATGGATAATGCCATTACTTTGCGTTTCATAATTGTAATTCCTCCCTTAACTTTTGATAGTTCTATTATATGTTACTTTTTCACAACTGTAAAGTAAAAAAACGTGCATTTTATGTTTAAAAAAGTGACTTTTTTTCTTTTTTACTATTTTCATTCAGTACAAACGCACAAAAAATCGACGTTTTTTCCTTGCAAAAAGCCCCAGTTTTCTCTTTCCTTTTTCTGTGATTTCAGGTATAATATTTTAGAGTTGTGAGTCAAGACACATGAAGGACATACAGAAAGGACTGCTGTACATCATGATAAAACAATACTTTAACAATCTTCCGCTCTTTCAGAAAATTCTTCTGATTGTATGCCTGCTCGTCGCCTGCATGGACCTTTTCTTTCTCATCTGCCTGCGTCTTTTTCTGAATTCCTACGATGAAACGCTCTACCAGCGGACAGCAGACACACTGTCCTATGTCACCAGCAATCTGGAGACAGAGTTAGACAAAATTTCCGACCTCTCTGATTATATTATTATCGACCCCACGATTCAGAGCAATCTGGAAGCTCTCTGCGACAATCCGAACGATGAGCGCGCTGCATCCTTTCGTCGGAATGTGTACAATGCCTTTTACTCCCACATTGATTCCAGCTCCTATATCACTTCCATCAGTATCGTGACAGGGGACACTCCGATCTGCATGGGCGGAGATATCACGCAAGAACGGTTTGACCTAGAAGAAATCCATGACAAGGCGATAGAGGCGCAGGGCCGTGTCCTCTGGATTCCTGGAAAAGAAGGCCATGTCGTGGCCTGTGTGCGTGAAATCCGCCAGCTCTCCTTCTTAAAACTAAATGAGTTGGGTGTTCTCTACATTGTGTTGGATTTGGACCAGATGATACAGGACACACTGAGCCGTTTTGAGGATTCCACTCCAGAGCAGCATTTTATTCTCTTAAATAATGATAAACGTATCTATCCTTCCTATGCGTATCACGATGAGCTCTGCATTTCCACTGCCGCATCCTTGGAGGATAGGCATCATGGATATGCGATTCCCACGATTGACGGAAAAAAGATGTTTACCGTTTATGGAAGTTTCTCCAATCTGAACTGGAACTACCTCTATATGCAGGATTACAATCACCTGTTCCAGGAGCTGCAGACTCTTCGGTGTTTTCTCATCCTGTTTGTTGTTTTGAGCGCGCTGATTGCTCTCACTATCACCAACCGCGTTTTGAAAAACATCTTCCGCCATATGGATTATTTAATAGAAAAAATTCATGCTTTCGGGCATGGCCTTGCGCTTCCCGCTGTTCACCGTTATGACTACACAAACCGCGAGGATGAAATCGGTCAGCTCCACAGAGCATTCGATGAGATGACACAAAGTGTCAAAGTTCTGCGGGATGAGAACTATGACAAACAAATTCTGCTGCGCGATGCCAAAATCCGCATCCTGGAGCAGCAGATCAATCCGCATTTTCTCTATAATACACTGGATACTATCAACTGGATGGCGCAGGCATATCAGGCGGATGACATCAGCATCATGGTCCGCTCCCTCGCCAACCTGTTTCGCGCGTCTATCACAGGAGACAAAGACCTGATTCCTCTCTCTGAGGAACTGGCTTTTTTAAATAATTATATTCAGATTCAAAAAATTCGTTTCAAAGAACGCCTGGATTTTCAGATCTCTGTCCCAGACAACATCACATCCATCGAGATTCCCAAGCTGTGCATTCAGCCTCTGGTGGAAAATGCCATCAAATATTCCATGGAATGCAGCGATGAGACCTGTATCATTCGTGTGGCCATCACGGAGGAAGCAAACCTGTACCGCATTCAGGTAGCCAACACAGGTTCTAGTTTTGAGGACAATCTCTTACAGAAGCTGGAACAACATTCCATAAAGCCGCAGGGAACCGGTGTGGGCTTAGTCAATATCAACTCGCGCTTACAGCTTCTGTATGGTGAAAAATACGGGCTGCACATTCACAATGCGGATGGCATGGCTGTTGTCATTTTAACGATACCCAAACACAAAAAGAGCGACACAAGAGATTAGGAGGTTCTGACTATGCTCAGATTAATGATAGTAGATGATGAGGAAATCATTCGCACCTCGATTTCCCGCATGACAGATTACAGCGCAATCGGGTATGACCTGATTGCCACCGCCAAAAACGGAATGGAAGCCTACGATATTCTGCGCGACGAATATCCGGATGTCATCATCACAGATATCCGCATGCCGGTCTTAAATGGCCTGGAACTGATTGAGAAGGCCAAGAATACCGACTCGGACATTGATTTCATTCTCCTGTCAGGATACGGCGAATTTGAATATGCGAAACAGGCGATGCAGTATGGCGTCCGCTATTACTTGCTGAAACCGACAGATAAACAGGAGCTGATTGACGCTCTGATTCAGATTCGGAAAGAGAGGGAAGCGCGGCTGCTCGGGCAGAAGAGACAGCAGCGGCAGCTTTTAGACTCCCTGCGCTTCCCGCTAGAAAAGAGCTTTATCATCGAGGCTCTCTGGCACGAAGAATTTATGGATACCTGGCAGAAATACAAAGAAGTCCTGCGGCTTCCCCAAAACTGCCAGACTGCCTGCATCTGCTCCTTTGTGGAGGAAAGCTTTCTGGACGCCTTTGTGGAAGATGTCAAACAGTTGCTCTTGGATGTGGGAATTTCCTTCCAGTTTTCCCCTATTTATGTAAAAAGCAGCGTAATTTTCCTGTTTCCTGTAACTTCTCTGCTGCTGCAGCAACCCCTGACAGAAAAAATTTCTGCGCTCTCCTACCCGACTCAGTCTGTGGAGCTGGATATCCACTTTATGCATTTTTCTGCAGTGCAGGATTTGTTTGAGACTATCCTTCACAAGATTTCCCGCTACAGCCGGATTCTTCTTCTGGATGAATCCGAGCAGCACCATGAAATCCGCAACAATCTGAGCGCCCCCTGGAAAATCGAGAGGCTCGGAGAAGCTTTGTGCAATGCAAAAAGCGATGCAGAAATCACAGAACTGCTCACAGAGACATTTTCCCAACCCACACTGGACTTGGAGACGGCGCGCAATATCGCACTCAGCACCTACATGTGGTTAAACCAGCGCGATAACTCCATCCCGCTCGACAATGCCTGCGACTTTTTCCGCAAAATCTACTCCTGCACCACCATCCAGGCTATCCATGAGCAGCTTTTTGTCGTGTCCATTCACAGGAATACTGACTCAGAAAGCTGCTCCATCGCTGACAAATCTAACGTTGCCCTCATAAAAGCGTACATCAGCCAGCATCTGGACGAGGAAAACCTATCATTAAAATGGCTGGCGGAACATTATCTCTTTGTCAGTGTCCGGTACTTAAGCAAACAATTCATTCAGGAGGAAGGCGAGCGCTTTTCCGACTATCTGAACCGCAAGAGAATGGAGGAGGCGAAGAAGCTTCTGGTGCTGTACAACAATGACAATATCAAAGATGTCGCCAAACAGGTCGGTTTCGGAAACAATCCCCGCTATTTCAGTCAGGTATTCAAGCGCTACACCGGACTGACGCCGAGCGATTATCTGGCACAGCAGAGAGAACACGATACACAGCTTTAACCAAAAAGCAGATGTGACATGCATGTTACCCTAATTTTACGCACTGCATGTTCCATCTGCCTTCTTTTCTTCTGCCGCCTCTGTTATTTTAATTTTCGCTTATTTTATCCCTTTTCTTGTTCGTCAAAACGCTTCTGTGCCCTTCTTTGCCCGCTCTGCAAAACGCTCCTGTATCCAGGCATACTCTCCGAGTCCCTTCAGAACGCACCTCACCGGATATCCGGCTCTCTCAAACCGGCTTTTCCAGGAATCCGGTTTGTCTCCTGCCATATCGTTATTTGCATGGTCTCCGGCAACCAGAAGAAGCGGATGCAGAACAATGGTTTCCTTTGTTCCTCTTTCCTGTATTTTTTTCAGAACCGCCTCAATACCCATTTCTCCCTCTGCTGTCCCGATAAAAATATTTCCTTTTCCGGTTCTGTCCAGATATTCCTGAAGTTTCTGATAGACAGCATCTGCTGCATGTTCTGTTCCATGTCCCATAAATACCCATGTATCTTCCGTCGCAATCTCTTTTAAAAAGTCTCCCATCTCTCTCACATCGGTATCGCTCCACAATGCTGGCCTTCCAAATACCAGATGGGAAAAGGTATCCTGAAACTGTGCTGCTGTCTGCTTCAATTTATCATACTCATACCCTGTTATCATAAAAGTCGGCTGTAAAACGACATCTGTGTATCCATCTGCTGCCAGGCGCACAAGCATCGTTTCTGGCGATTCTGTGAGAATCTGTTCCTTCTCCCACAGCTTTCTTCGTATAGTCGGGCTGGTAAACGCCCGAAACAGCGGAATATCTGGACAGCTGGCAGCGATTGTCTTCTCGACCGCTCCGATTGTCTTTTCTATATTCTCTTTATAGCTGGTTCCAAAGCTCACAACCAGTATTGCTTTTTTTGTCTCCATCTTTTTTTCCTCCCATGTTGTCTCTCATTTTCTATCGCTTTCGTAAATTCTAGCACAAATAGGCTCTGTTTTGTATCCCTGTTTTTGCATCCCTTTTTTGATTTTCCTATATTCTCTCCCTTCCATACTCCTTCCGGTACTGTAACGGCCGTTTATCGGTATATTTCTTAAACACTCGCTCAAAATAGGTGATGCTCTCAAATCCAACTTCTTCCGCCACCTCCGTAATCGGAAGTGCGGTCTGCGTCAGCAGTTCCTGCGCACGGCGCATCCTCGCCAAAGTCTGGTACTCATTCACACTGAATCCCGTCACCTCCCTGAAAATCCGGCTTAGATAAGATTTGCTCACAAAAAAGCGGCGCCCAATCTCCTCCAAAGATTCTCTGGTCTCACAGTGTTTCTGAAGATATTCTGCCACCTCATGTACTTTTTTGTGGCGTGCCGCCGCGGAACCATACTGTCTGGCAGCGCTCTCTGGCATACTTGCCGTCTCTTTATTCTTCTGTCCTTTCTGCTCTCTCTGTTCTTTCAGCGAGATAAACATTTCTTCTCTTCTGTTTCTATAGATGAGCACCAGCACTTCCACAATCTTCATCCGCACCACCGCCTCAAAACATGCCCGCTTTTCCCGCATTTCCCTCTTAATTTCATCCAAAAGTCCCGCAATCTTCACAAAATCTTCCCGCTTACACTTCACCACATGCTCACAGCGGATAAACAGCTCTTCCAATGGAGGAAGTCCGCATTTTTTGAGCTGCGAGTCCCACACCGGCGCATCCAGCTGCAGCAGAATCCGGTTGTGGTATGAATTCTCTCCCGCCATGCTCGTCTTATGAATCTGATTTCTTCCCACCAGCACAGTCATTCCTTCCTGCACCAGATACGTGTCGCTGTCAATAAAATAATACCGGTTTCCTTCTAACAGAAAATACACTTCGTAACTCTCATGAAAATGCCTGGTATTCATGGAAAACTCCTGCTCCCGTATCACCTGCTCCACAGCCAGGCCAGGCAATGTCTCCTTAAAAAGTATCTGCTCCATCTCTCCCTCTCTTTGTATCATTCTGTAGCCAAAAGTATGATTTTTTATTTTTTAGGTTCTATTTTATAAGAATATTATACTATTTTATAGTATTCTTGTCAGTAAGAAAACAAGAAAAAAGCAAGAAAACACTTAGAGAGCACTTAGAAAACACTGCCAAAAACAGCTAAGAACATCTAAGAACAGCAAAAAATGGCAAAGAACTAAGAATAACAAAGAATTGGAGGATATTTCATTATGAAATACGCAAATCAGAAAGTAACCGATTTACATATCGCCTACATCGGCGGCGGTTCCCGCGGATGGGCATGGACCTTTATGACCGACCTTTCCATGGACGATTCTTTAAGCGGCACCATTCGCCTGTACGATATTGACGAGGCAGCGGCAAAAAACAATGAGCTTATCGGAAATCATCTGTGTTCCAGACCGGAAGCTTCCGGAAAATGGAATTTCACGACCTGCAAAACTATAGAAGAGGCGCTGACCGGATGCGACTTTGTTGTCATCTCCATTCTTCCAGGCACCTTTGACGAAATGCAGAGCGATGTGCACCTGCCAGAGCGCCTGGGCATCTACCAGTCCGTTGGCGATACGGCCGGCCCTGGCGGAATCATCCGCGCCCTGCGCACCATCCCGATGTTTGTTCAGATTGCAGAAGCCATCAAAGCGTATGCGCCGAACGCATGGGTTATCAACTACACGAACCCGATGAGCCTCTGTGTCAAGACGCTGTACCATACGTTCCCGCAGATTAAGGCATTCGGCTGTTGCCACGAAGTGTTCGGCACCCAGAAAGTTCTGAAGGGAATTCTGGAGGAAAGCTGCGGCATCGAGAATGTAAAGCGTGAGGATATCATCGTCAACGTGCTCGGTATCAACCATTTTACCTGGTTCAATGAGGCATCCTACAAGGGAATCGACCTGTTCCCGATTTACAGAGAATTTATCGACAAGCATTTTGAGGAAGGCTACAATGAGCCGGACAAAAACTGGGCAAACTCCACATTTGACTGCGCACACCGCGTAAAATTTGACTTGTTTAGACGCTACGGTCTGATTGCCGCTGCCGGCGACCGTCATCTGGCAGAGTTCATGCCTGGCGACACCTACCTGAAAGACCCTGAGACTGTGAAATCCTGGAAATTCGGCCTGACAACGGTTGACTGGAGAAAGCAGGACCTTCAGAACCGTCTGGCAAGAAGCCGCCGTCTCGCTTCCTTTGAGGAGGAAATCGAGCTGGTTCCTACCGGTGAGGAGGGTATTCAGCTGATTAAAGCGCTGTGTGGTCTGACCCGCATGGTGAGCAATGTCAACATTCCAAACACCTACTTACAGAGTCCGAGCCTTCCGGCTTCCGCTGTTGTGGAAACCAACGCGGTATTCAGCCGTGACTCCATCAAACCTCTGGTGGCAGGTGAGATTCCTGAGAACGTGCTTGCTCTGATTACGCCACATACCGACAACCATGAGCGCGTCTTAAAGGCTGCCCTGACCTGCGACAGAGAGCTGGTCTATGAGGCATTCCTGCATGACCCGCTGGTAAAGGGACGTGCGTCCGAGGAAGATGTAAAGAAACTGGTGGATGATATGATTGAAAATACCATCGCTTATCTGCCGGATGGCTGGAAGAAATAACCTACGCTGATACGACGCCGGATATCCTTCCTCCTCCCTTACTTTAGGGATATCCGGTATTTCCCCATACAATATAGAAAAAGAAACCAGCCAAAGTCTGAAAACGGATTTTGGCTGGTTTCTTTTTGCATTCATTCTTTCTCTTGCCGTCCCTTTTCTGAACCATACAATTCGTTTCCTTTTAGCCTTTATATAGCTTCTCTCATTGTATAGAAAAAAACAGAAAGCATAGTTTCAATTATTCTAATATCTTACAAAATATTTATTCTAAAACGCAATTTCGATTGCTTTATTTCAATGCACTGGCCGCTCTTCTGGTCATTACAATCAAATATGCCGGAAAACTGTATTTTCCCTCGCTTGTACTGATGGTATCAATGCCCTCTTTTCTCTCACCCATATAAAGCATAATGGATGTCAATACATCGGGGTACTGGAAAAAACTCCTGGATGTAGAGTCTCCTCCCCCAAACGAAGAATAGACATATTTGACGCCATCCTCTTCTATTATCAAGCCCGTTGGATCGACGCCGAGTATCTCAAAGTAATCATATAACACTTCCTTTCTCTCTTCCAGGCTTGCGTATTCTACCTCATACAATCTGTCCTGCGCCGCTTCCAGCTTTTCTCTCCGACTGAGCTGCTCACCTGCTTTCTCCTCCTGCTGAGCCTGATTTTGTGCGTCATTATCATATTCGACAGTCTGCACCTGTACCTCACCGTCCACTGTCCAAGCGCCGTCTGCATTTACCGTATATCCTTCTACTGCTGTGTTTGCCAACATATATCCCTGGTCTCCGAAATAATAGCACTCTGCAATTCCGTCTTTATTGCCGTCCAGCCATTTCCAGCTGTTTGTTGGATAAGAACCATCTTCCTCCTGCCACCACCAGCCAATATTGTCCTGTTTCCATTCCCCTGCGTAGACCAAGCTATGCATGGATACGCTCATAAGCAGCGATGCGACTAAAACCTTTTTCATATGCTTTTTCATCAGATAAATACCTTCCCTTCTTATGCTCTGTTAAAACACCTTTTGCAAGCGTTTTTCCAATCTCTCAGCGATATTGCAGAGCTGCCAACTGTTTTTGCAGTCTGCATTTCCTGCTGCTTGCTTACTTTATATTTTAACATATACCCCCGCAAAAGTAAAATAGTTCCAGTATTTTTATTTTATATATGCCGATTTCTTCTATAAAAAAGCTATAAACTTATTCTATTCGCCATAGAGTTCCGCCTTCCTCCAGTAAATACAGACTTCCATCCGGTGCTCTCAGATAAATTTCTCCGTTCTCCATGTAGCTGTACCAGTGTTCTTCGTCGGTATCTTCTAGTTCCTCATAATACTCGGAATCTCCATAATCTCCTTCATCCATGTAAGCCTGATTCCAATCCTCGTATTCTTCATAAGTATCCTCCCCTTCCAGCATATAGCGGAGTTCTACCCTGTCAATAAATTCCTGTATTTCTTTCTCTGCAAGTGAAGAAGCTGCCAGAGAATCTCTTACATGTTGCTCAAACTCTGTTTCACTCTGATACTTTCCAGCCATATAGTCCTCTTCCATTTTATCAAGCAGCATCTTTGTACTTTCTTCTTTTCCTGCCATGTACTCCCAGACGCCTTCTTCTTCATTGTAACGCAGAATAGAACCATCATCCCCATACCGAAAATTTTTATCTGCCTTATTTCTTCCGCTTTTATAGATAGCGCCAGAAGCATTGGTACCATACCAAGTTCCATCTTGCTCAAAAATTCCCGTTTGAAGACTTCCATCTTCTTTTAAAAAATATCGTTTTTTATCCAACTCCAACCAGCCTGTCTGCATCGTTCCATAAGGACTGAAATAATACCACTTTCCATCAATTTGCTGCCAGCCAGATACCACCTTTCCATCTGCTCCTACATAATTCCAGTTGTCCTCATTTTTTCTCCACTGATTCACCTGCATGGCACCATTCTCATCCAAGTAATATCTAGCATCATCAATACTCTGCCAACCTGTGAGCATTTTTCCATTCTGTGCCATGTAAAACCACTGTCCATTCTGCAGTTTCCATCCTGTCTGCATATATCCATTCCCGTCAAAATAATACCAGTCATCTCCTATTTTTGCAAACCCATCTTTTGCATAACTTCCATCTGCATACTGATAATAATATCCGACAGTATCCAGTTTCCACTCATCTGCAAACCCCAAAAAAGGAGTTCCTACAGTCATTACAGCAGTCATACTGAACATTAAAATTTCTTTTTTCATATTACTTTTTTCCTCCATTTCCCTGTACAATGCAAACTACTGCTTCTATTCACTGCTTTTCCTTACTTTTGTTTCTCCTATAGTCCATTATCTTTTAATGCGTTATTTAATTTTTGCATATCACTCATGCCATCGTCCTCTGCAGGTTGAGAATTTTCCTGCTGTTGTGCTGGTGTTGTCTGCTCCTGCACTGGGGCTTGTGTCTGCGGCGCTCCTGTTGTTGCCTCTGTCACTGGAGCTTCTGTCGCCGCTGTCGTAGATGCAGTTGTTCTAGGTTGTGTTCTGGCCGGAGCCGTAGTTGCTGGCTGCGTCTGTTGTACCTGCTGCGGTGGTCCTGTACTAATAATAACGCGGACAGTATTACCTTTGTCAGTCATAGTATTTGCTTCTATTTCCTGGCGGATAACATTTCCAGATGCCACCTCGCGGCTGGCTTCCTCGCCGATTTCACAGAGAAGTCCCACTGCTTCCAACATCTGCACGGCTTCTTCTCTTGTTTTATACTGTACATCCGGAACCAAAACTTGTTCTTTTCCGAGACTCACTACTACCTTCACACTAGAAGTCTGAGACACTTCTGTTCCTGCCTGCGGTTCCTGGCTGATGATACAGCCTTTCGGCACTTGTGCGTCATACACCGCTTCTTTTCTCAGAAGGTACACAAAATTCTGAATCAGATACTCTCCTGCTTCTTCGTACTCCATCTGTGTGATATCCGGAAGAATCAGTTTTTTTCCTGCATCTCCGCCCGAGACGCCTTTGGAGACAATCACAGTCATCTCTGTTCCGGTGTCTGCTGACAAAGCGGCGTCCAAGCTCTGGCTTATAACTGCTCCAGGAGCCACCCACAATTCTTCCTCCTGATACATTGCCTTAAATCCGGCGTCAAAAAGTATCTTCTCCGCCTCTTCCTTCATAAGCCCGACCACCTCTGGCACCAATGTTTTCTCAATACCAGCACTGATTACCACATCAACTGTACTTCCCTTTTCCTGAATGCTCCCTTTCTTCAGCGACTGTGATAAAATTCTGCCTTCCTGAATCTCATTCGAGTATTCTTTGTCCGTAATCTGTACGGTCAGCCCAACTTCTTCTCCTCTCGCCATGGCACTTTCAATCGTATCATTCACAAAATTGGGTACTCTGACTTGTCCTTCCGGAATCTCCTCCTGAACCCACTGCGGAATCACCAGGCTGCTGGCGCGCACTGCAAGAAATGCCAGAGAAGCAGCCACTGCGCCTGCTGCAGCAAAAAGCAGAAGTTTTGCTATAAAAAACCAATTTTTCTTTTTCTTAATCTTAATTGCATCTACTTGTGCCGCCAAAAGCTGTCTGGAAAATTCTTCTGCTGTCTGCGTCCGTTTTTCTGGGGCAACCACCAGTGCATTCATCAGAGCCGTTTCCTGGCTCTTTTCTATCGGAATTTTCAATTTCGATGGCCGTTTTATCGTATCTTTGATTTCCCTCTTCAAAGATTCCTCTGGAGTAATTCCAGTAATCATCCGATACAAAGTTGCTGCTGTTGCATACACATCCGTCCAAGGTCCCTGATTTCCTTTGCTCTGATACTGTTCAATCGGCGAATAGCCTGGTTTCATCATCACAGTCAGGCTTCTGGTATGTGTTACTGCTGCATAGCGTGCAGCACCAAAATCCATAATTTTCACTCTGCCATCTTTTGTCAGATAAATATTGTCTGGTGCGATATCTCTGTGAAGCATCCCTTCTTTATGGATTTTCTTCAAACCATCCAGTACAGTAAGAATCACAGAAACTGCTTCAGAAACTGGTATTGTTCCCACTCGTTCCAATCGTTCTTTCAAAGATTCGCCATCCAGATATTCCATAATAATATAAGCAGTATCATTTGCCTCAAAACAGTCAAACACATGAATAATTTCTTTTTCTCTCTGAAATTGTGCCAGCTTTCTTGCTTCCTCCAAAAACTTCTCCATTCCAGAGGCAAACTGTGCTGCTTTTTCGCCCGAATACACCGTTATTTGCGTCTGATTCGGAACACGGGTAGAAAATTCACTTGGGAGATACTCTTTGATTGCCACTTTCACGCACAAAACGGTATCATATCCCAGATACGTAATACCAAATCCGCCGAATCCCAGGACTTTTCCAATGATGTACCTCTTTCGCAGCATGGTTCCAGGTACGATATGATACGCCTCTTTTGCCGGAGTCCCTTCTACATATCCACACTGCGGACATACAGCCACACCATCCGGCAATTCCTCCATACATCCCATACAACGCTTTTTCATACAAAGTTGTCCCTTTCTTTTTTCATATTGTACGTTCTCACGTGATACATCTTTTACATTCTGATTTTCTTTTACTATTCTAAACTGCTGTTTCTTTTATCTTTTCATTTTCTTATCTTTTCATTTTCTTCTGACAGCAAAATCTTCTGATATGTTTCCTCTTTCTTCCTCTCAAACTCCTCTATCTCCACCCAGTTCATACCTGTAATCTCATCTGTCAAAAATTCCAATTCCTGATTTACCTGCACAAATTCATCAAACACTTCTTTCAACAACGGTATTTCTCCTTCATTCTGCAAATGCAGAATATCTTGAGAACTCTGACTCAGAAAATAGTACAGCAGCCGAAGCGCCGCAGTCTGTTCTTCTGTTGAGACCTTTTTATTAACACTGAAAAATACTTCTGGCGTACCAAAATAACCAGTATCAGGGACAGATTCTATCGAATATAAGCCAGAAAGTGCTTCCTGAATCTGATAAAAATGACTGGTATCAGATACACAGAAGGAAATTTCTTGATTTAAAAATGATTCCAACCCTCCGTTCTGCCCAACCTCATCTTGCAGATTCGTTATATCAGCAACATCTTGTTTTGTATCAGCTATATCATTGCGGTACACAACTGCCACATTCATTCCCAATGGAATTTTCAGGTGTGCTTTTGACATATCCAAATCGTTTTCCAACACATAATATTCACTCAAATCCAGCATTTCCAAAACCGACGTGCTGTCTGTCATCCAATCTTCATTTTGCGTTATATGGCTGCTTTCAAACAAAGACGGCATTTCTTCTTTCGCTTCCATTGCTTTTTGCAGTGTTTCTTCATATACAGTTTCTGGAAAACAGAAAAATTCGATTTCCACATATGGATACATCCGCTGAAATTCTTCTGCCATTTCCTGATATATCTGCTGTTTTTCTGTCTCCTCTTCTCCTTCTTCCAAAGAAAGCCAGACAGAAAGTTTTGTTTCTGTCAGATTTGTCTCGTTCTGCTTTTTCTGATACTCCCAAAAACCTACTCCAAAAAACGCACAGATGACCGCCGCTACGGTAAAAACATTGCGTATTCTCCGAACTCTCCGTTTTTTTCTCTCTTTTTTCAATTCTTCCACATGAATTTTTTGAAGAATTGCCTTCTTAAACTGCTCGACGGTCTGAAAACGCATATCAATTTCAATAGCCATTGCTTTCATAATCGCATGGTCCAGATAAGCTGGCACATCTTCCACTAGCGCTCGAATTGGCCGTAAATGATCGTTTTTTGCCCGATCTGTGGATTCTTCCGGCATTATCCCTGTAATCAGACGATACATGGTGGCCCCCAATGCATACACATCTGTCCAAGGACCCTGATTGCCTTTAGAATGATACTGTTCAGGAGGGGCGTACCCGATTTTCAGCATAATAGTCAATGCGCGCTCCTGATCTTCCTGACCTTTTGAGAAACGCGCAGCTCCAAAATCCAATACTTTTACTGTTCCATTGTTACAGAGAAAGATATTATCTGGACTGATATCCCGATGCAGAATCCCTGTTTTATGAATCTCTGACAACGCATCCATAACAGCCAGAGAAATCTCTGTAACTTTCTGATATGGCAGACTGCCTCCCTCGTTTTTGACAAACGTTCTCAAGGAAATGCCTTCCAGAAGTTCCATAACCATATAAGCAGTACGATTTTCCTCAAAGAAATCAAACACATGGACAATATTCGGATGACTGTTAAAACGAACCGTATTTCTTGCTTCCAGCAAAAATCGGTCCAGTCCCTTCTGAAACTCTTCTTTTCCTTTTCCGCTGTATAAAATAACTTCTTTTTCTCCTGGAATTCGATTCACAATTCCAGCTGGATAGTACTCTTTAACAGCCGCTACACAGTTTAACTTCTGATCCCAGGCCCGATATGTAACACCGAATCCACCAAAACCCAGCACAGTACCAATCAGGTAACGTCCTGAAAGCTCCATTCCTGGATAGAGATGATACAGTTCTTTTGGCGGTGTTCCTATCTGAAAACCACAATGCGGACAAATATCTGCTTTTTCTGTATCATATTCCTTCATGCAGTTTAAGCATCTATGTATCTTTCCGGCATTTTTATTTTCTGTTATATGCACTGTTGTATCTGTACTCGTGTGGTACCGTTCTGTCGATTCTTCTTTTTCTTCTTCTGTTTCTCTTTCTTCTACTACCGTTTCCTCCAGAAGAACCGTTTTTTCAACATCATTTTTTTCTATAACTTCTATATCTTCTAACAATTCTGTTTTTGGAATCTCTTCCTGAATGTCCTGATCCAGCAAAACTGTTTTTTCTTCCCTGTTTTCACCAGAAAACTGTTTTTGTATTTCTTTTTTTCCAAATACTCCCATTTTATATCCCCTGATGTCACCGCCTGATATCTCTAACTCTTTCACATTGTCCGCTTTTGTTCCTGTTATCTGTCTCTCTGCACATTTCCATATAACCCTCAAAGGAAGATTCCGATTGCAGTGTAGTTATCCATATCTTTTTCCCTTCCACTTTCCTGAATAACCGCTTCCATAGAATCCATCCATGCCTGCACGGTTTTTGCCTTTCTGAGACAAGAAAGCATTTGCTTTTCTTCAATCAGTTCCCACCAACCATCGCTGCACAGCAAAAATGCCTGTCCTTTCTTCACTTTTTTCCCGCTTTTACTGTCACACTCCAGAACTTTTCTCTCACCCATTGCACCAATCACCTGGAGCAACCGATTTCTGTCCTCATGGTGACGAATCTCCTTTTCCTTCAACTTTCCCGCCTCCACAAGCATCTGCGGAACACTGTGGTCCCGTGTTCTCTCTATCATGCGCCATCTGGAAAAATGATACATTCTGGAATCTCCGACATGCCCCCATTCTGCTGTCTCACCTGTGATTTTCAGCAATGTCAATGTTGTCTTCATCTCATCAAAGGCTCTCCGCTTTTCCTGTTCCTGTTCCACTGCATACTCCGCCTTCATAAAACTTTCGGCTATGGAATCACCTTTCATCAAACTCTGCAATGCTGTTTCCACTGCAATCTGGGAAGCCACTTCACCTCTTCCGTGCCCGCCAAGGCCATCCGCCAACGCAAAAAAAGCTTCCTTTCCTTTTATCTGTACAGAAGCATAATCTTCATTATTCTCCCGACTTCCCTGGTGAGTTCGTATTTCATAATATATCATGGCTTTCCCGCCCCTTTCCTGTATCCTGCATTACTATCTGTATGCCCCCAATGTATCTGTTTTGTTGTGACCTTTTCACCCCAGTATCTATCTGATATAAGCGCAAATATGAAACTTAACCCCTGATACCACGGATTGCTCCGTGCTACGCACTCACGCAATCATAAAATCAAAATAAAGACATCCAAAACCGCGCCTAATGCGACAGGTACAGAAAACGGAAATTCTTTCTGATTTTCTGACACATAAGGGGTATATGAGCGGTTTAACCAGAGAAACTTTAAATAGGTACCCATATGCTTTATACGCTTTTTCCCATCTTTTTTTATAAGCAGAATCGCAAAAGCAATCATTCCGCCTGCTAAAATTCCCAAGATAAAACAGTTTAAAAAGCGAAACCACCCTTTCATAGCTCCGATTCCCCACAAAAATTTAGCATCTCCAGCACGAAACAATCCTAACACGTATCCTGCTATTCCAATCAGAAAAGCGATTCCAAATCCCAGGAAAGCTTCTTTGACTCCATGCACTCCTCCAAATATGCCAAGTACTATTCCCACAAAGACACCAGTCATGTTATACCAGTTTTTTATTTTTCTTGTAGTGATATCCTGCCAGACTGCACCAAGCAGAAATAAAAAACAAATTCCCTGCGCTACAGTTTCCATGCTGTTTTCCTCTTACCCCCATAACCACTGTCGTTTCCTCTGAATCAAAATCACAGAAATATTATCAGAAGCTGTCGTTTCCTTGACCGCCATAAATGCTTTCTGCAGCTTTCGCTTTGGCTTTTCTTTTCCTCCCAGCAATTTCACTATCTCTTTGTTGGAAACATAATTATAAAAACCATCGGTACACAACACGATTCTGTCTTTTTTACGAAACTCTCCTACTTTGGTATCAATACGCAATGACTCTCTTCCTCCGATTGCATTGGTCAGCACATGTTTCATCGTATGATGTTCTGCTTCTTCTCTGGAAAGATTTCCCTTTTCTACTTCCTGCTGGCACCAGGTATGATCTTCAGAGATCTGATACGCAGCATGCTCTCTCAGACAATAAATCCGGCTATCCCCAATATGTTTCATCAAATATTGCTCTTTATAAAGAAAGATAAGAGACAATGTCGTTCCGGTATGAATTCCTTCTGTTTCTGCCAATTCTCGGATTCTTCGGTTTCCTGCTTCAATCGCATAAGAGAGACTTGAACTGACTTCTTCTATTTGAACTCCATTTTCCAGTACAATTTTCAGAGAGTTCTTCCACCATCCGTCCAGCACATTCATAATCTCACTGCTGGCAAGTTCTCCTCTCTCCATTCCTCCCATGCCATCCGCCACTGCCAAAAGAAAGAAATCGTCTCCATTTAAACTTCCTTTTCTGCAAAGAAGGCTGTCCTGATTATACGGGCGAACATTTCCGCAGTCTGTCATCATTTCTACCTCATACCGATACCTTGCCATGTCTCCCTCGATTCTGCGTGTTCGTACATCGCACAATTTCTCTGTTATCCTTCATAGAACGTCATCTCCTGATCTGCCAGCCGTATCACGTCCGCATTGTGCAGTTCCTGCGGTTTATAAGGGTCTATCATAGTTCCATTCAGATAGGTATGATTCGTAGAATTCAAGTCTGTCAAATAATAACTGTCCTGAATACATGCAATCTGTGCATGGGGTTCCGAAACTGTCTTTTTCTGAACAGCAAAATCTCCTCCTGACCTTCCAATCTTAAATGCCTGTTTTGTTATCTCCTCTTTTCTGCCTTGATACAACAAATATGGCTGTTTCCTAGCCCCTTCTCCCAGTATAACTGTAGCATTTAACTCCTCATTCATCTGAATCGTTCCAGCAAAATCATCTGCTTTGTTTTTCCTGTTTTCTCCGCCAAATGTTCTTCCTGGAATATTAGGAGTAGAAAAATTCTTCTCCTCCTTCTTGGCTCCAGCCGGAATCATCATGATATCTTCTTCCATATTTAAGTTTTGAGACTCCTTCTTTCTAAAAGAAAATCCAAAGAAACTTTTTCCATCTCTTTTCTTTTTTTCCACTTTATTTTTTTCTGCAAGTCTCTCCGGCTTTTGATCTATTTCTACATTCTCTGCTCTGCTGCCTCCCCCTGGAATCGCAATGCTGTCCTGCCAAGAATCGTTTTGTCTTTTTACTTCCTTTTTCAATAACCCTTTTTCTTCTTTTTTTTGTATTATGGAATGAGCAGCCACATCCAGAGAATTCTGCTCCGTTTTTTTGTAATTTGTTTGTTCCATTGGTTTTGAAGAAACTGCCTGCGCTTCTTTTTTGGTAATCACAATTTCCTGAAACTTCGCAAGAGAAAAACCAGGCATAATTAAAAAACGCATCAGCTTATCATAATACTCAACACGTTCTTCTGTAATAAAGCAAGTACCCAATAAATTTAAAAAGAACTCACTTACTGCTTTATTCCCATCTGTCATTCCCTGTATCTCAACCGGATAATAGGGCAAATACACATTCCATGCGTCATCTACAAAAATGTACTCTGTCTCCAACACACATTGTGACATTCTCAGAAAATAGCGGTCCAACCTTAAAAGCGCCTGAACCAAATTCCCAATAATTTTTTCACCCTGCGCTGCTCCAACCTGCTTTCCAGATACCACATCAATCAATCTGGATTTTCTTGTAATCTCATAGCTGAATTTCGTTCTTCCATCAATCGTCTGACTAGCCATGGGCAGCAGTCCTAAAATCTTATTGTTTTCCACCATCTTTGTGAGATAAGGAATCACTTTTGCCTCTGCTGGAGGCATAATCACCAGATAGGTATTCTCTCCAATCGCTTGATATGTAACTTCTCTTTGGCCCATTTTACTTCTCCTCCTCTTTTTCCCTTTACCCTGATACTATCAAACAGATTCTTCTCTTTCTTTTTACTTTTATCTGTGTTTTCTGTAGATATTTTATAAAACAGCTCCTAAAAACAGGAACGGCACAAATGGCAGCTCTGTTTTTAAAGATGCTTTCTTTTTTATAAGCAAAATCACGCTGTACAACATAGCCAAAAACATACTTCTAAACAACAGAGAAAATATACCTGGAAAGCCGCTCAACGCACCGCACAATACAATTAGTTTTACATCCCCAAATCCAATGCTGCCTTTACTGAAAAACCATAGCAAGAACAAAACCAGTCCTCCGCAAGCCGCTCCCAATATACTGTTGTACAAAATTCCTGCTGGCAATGCCCAGATATGATATGTCACAATCCATGGCAAAAACAGAAGAAGTCCCTTGTCCGGTATCAATTTCCATCTCCGGTCAATCACAGCCATAGAAAGAAGCAGGTTTGTCAGAATCAAAAATGCACAAAATGGATATGTCAAAAATTTCCACAGCCACAAAGAAAAAAAAGATAAGAGAATCGCGCTGCTGATAACAACTCCTCTGCATTTTCTTCCTGTTACTTCAGGCGCACAATATTTTATTACAAACCAGTCCCAGACTCCTGCCCCTGCTCCAATAAAAAATGTCAAGCCTACAATCATCCCAGTTCCCATCTTGTCCTCTTTCTGACGCATTTCATTTGATAGTGCTTCCTATTGAAAAATGCTCTGGCGAATTCCTTCTGTTTTGCCTCCTACCCACGGATGTACACGAACCACCTGGCGCAGTGATACTTTTTTCTGAAACATGTCCATCAGAGAGTCATGATATTGATACGTTGCCACAAAAACCAAATCATATTGATTGGCCGCATCAATAAATACACGATATTGAATCTCTCCATCTATCATATTTCGATTGACTTTGACCTGGTTCATATATTCGTCCATCATAACGGATACAATACTTCCTCCTCCGACATCCACAGCTGTAGAAAACAGATAACTTTTGACATCTGATACCCCAACACTTTTGATTGTACTTTCTGCCTCTTTTACACTTTCATACAGTTTTTTTCCACTCTCAACCAGAGTTGGCAGTGTATCCAAGTTCAGATTTCCATTTAAAATAGACAGTGCTGTTGTGCCAGAAGAAATCATTCCTTCCACAGCCCCCTTTAAAGCAGTTTCCTTTCCTTTTGTCTCCTCAGAGAGAGAAAAATTCTCAATTCCTTCCACCAAATCAATCGCATAACAGTATTCACTCACTGTGTTCCCCACATTATTTAATCCCTGCTGAATGACAAGCTGCAGATAAAAAATATTTAAAAAATTGATGATAAATAAAAGAACCAGAATAAAAACAGGCAATGTAATCGTTGCTTCCACGGTCAAAGACCCTCTTTCCTGTCCCATTTCTGTATCCCTCCTTTGCATCTTCGTGCTGTTTTTCTTCTGTCTCGCACGCTTCTTTGTACCCTATCAGTATGTATTAATATGTTTTTGCTGAATGTACGGTAAACTGCAGCCTTCCGTTCTGCTTCAGCTGTTCTGGTACTACCGCCTCTGACATAAACAGAAACTTAATGGAGCATTTCATATCCGCCCAGACTCCTGTATGACAGTTTTCCAGAGAAAATTCTGTATTTCCCTGACCGTACCGTATATTTGCCTGAATCAACTGCTGAATTCGTTGTACTTTCACAGTCTGATCCATAAACAACAGAAACACCCGCATATAATCGATATAATCAAATTTAATGGAAGCCTCACCCTCACTGCTTCCTCCGGAAACTACCTGTCCAATCGGCAGCTTTTCTGCAAACTTGTCCATCATACTGTCTGTCATATTTGTGAGTTTGGTATTAATGCTGTTTTTTACATTCTTCTTCGTATTCTTAAATGCTTTGCTGACAGCTGCCACTGCCTGTTCTCTTGCATCGTCAGAAAATGTGTCATTTAACGTATTTCCAGCAGCATACAGTTCTTGCTGAAAGCCATTAAAAAATTCACTGTTCACTTCCTGAATTTCCGCAATCCCACTGCTGTTTCCCGCATCTATCCATACTTTCATCTCAGAAGAAGCTGTGGAAATGCCAGTTCCTACATCTGAGCCATTTTTATAGACTTCATAAATCACTCCGTTCACTTTTTCTTCCGCTTTATCCAAATACTGACTGCACTTATCACTGATATAATCCGCTGCCTGTTCTGCAAATTGCTTCACTACTTTTTTCAAAACTCCTTCTATAGAAATCTGCCAATCAGCTGAACGCTTTAAAACAGGAACTTCCTCCCCATTCATCAAATAGGAGACATCAATCGCAGATTCTGCAAGTGCCCATCCCGTCAGTAACAGAATACTTGCCAACGGTGCGAACGGTCCTGCTGCCGCGGCGATTGTATTCGCCTGTGAGATTTTTGCTGTGTCCGTAAAGATAGCTACCAGGTTCAGTATAGTACGAATTCCCAGAAGCCTTGCTTCTATGTTCACCACGCTTGCTTTTGTATCTGGATTTCCTGTGATGATATATTCCACTTCTGCCTGCGTTGCATTGTACTTATTGTACTCTTTGTCCAAAAGATGTGTGACAATCTCTTTTTCCTTTTTCTCACGTGCTTTCTCGTCCATGTTGTAATGGTGAACTACATTTGGAAATGTAATGAGAGCATATTCATTGACATAGAGATTATCTCTGGCGCCTTCCAACATATCCGCAATCCCCTGAATCAGATTCAGCCCGTTCTGCATGGTCTGCTCTACATCAATGTTTTCATTGTCTCCATTCTGAAAATCAGCACTAACCTGACACATATTGGGATTTGTTTCCGGCTTCGGTGTAAAATTCACGGATAAATTCGCTGCATCCAGATTCCGGAGGTCATCTTTTTCTTTTACCTCTTTTTCCTTCTCCAGTTTTTCTTCTTTCTTAATTGTATCTGCATTGCGAACATCAATCTCCTGCGTATGCCCCGTATAAAAATAGTGACACATATCATACAGACTGTTTAAATTTGGATTCACAACATCAAGAGTATACGTTCCAATCTGTCCAAACATGGTGGAACTTCCCCTCTCTGCCTGCACTGCATTTTCTAAGCTGTTATAGCCCGTACCATTTCGCAAATTAACAATCATCTGATTCGCAGCGCTCTCCAAATAAGAGTTCAAGACTTCATCCGTCAAAGTATCTTCCCCTATTTCACGGGCATATTTTCTGGAAGACAAAATAATATCCAGATTTTTCAGTACTTCGCCGCAATTTGATTTTGCCAGTTCAATCTCCGGCTCAAATACTGTCTTATAATCCTCATTGCCACTGTGCTCTTTCATCTTGTTTTCCAGAGCTGCAATGTACTTCTCATACTCCTGATATACCCGCTCTATCTCATCACGCAGAGTATTCGCTGTATCATAGAAAGCAGAAGCTTGCTGTGCCATATTCTGGTACTTTAAAATAAGTTCATTTTCAGCTTCCTGATACTGCGGCCAGAATTCTGTCCACACTTCACTCTTTATCTGCTGAATCTCCTCTTCTGTCAGTGTCACTTCTTCCTCATCTGAGGAATCCTCTTCCTTTTCATCCGTTTTATTCTTGTCTCCACTGTTGGATGTATTCTTCTCTTTCTCCTTCTTTTTCTTTTCCAATTCTTCCTGAAGTCTCTCATCCAGCTTCTGTTGTTCCTGCCTGCTGATTTCTGCTGCCTTTCTGTCAAATTCTCTGATATATTCCATACAATCTTTTGCATGACCTGTATCAGATACTCCCTCCATACTCTGCCTCTGCATATCCGGTTCCAGAGAAAATGCCAGAAGCCCCTCATTAAACCGATTGATTGTATCAATTAACTCTGAGCAATGTGCAAACAAATCCTTGCTCTCATACTCTTTTGTGACACCAACTTTTTCCTTAGCGGCCTGCAGGCGGTCTTTCACTGTAAGCAAACTTGCTATATTATTTAAAAAACCGTCCGCTCCCTTCATTACCTGAATCGGCGCCCGATATTTCATATGCTCTAAAATCTGATATTCCACATTTTCTGTGGTTGCCAGCGTTACAGAACTTCCACTGGTAATTTCCGCCTGAAAATCATATAAATCCACAAAAGCATCCTGTTCGCCGTTTGCGGCACCCACTATGGCATCACCCAAAATCGTGCTCAAATTCGAATAATCAATATCAGAAAGCTGCAATGTGTCATCGACATAATGGGTAAAAAGTGCTGTCAAATCTTCTTCTTTTACGGAATCTGTAGCCAGAAGCCCGTATAAATCGTAGACCAGCTTATTATATCTGGATAAAATAGAATTGCTGGCAGTATCCAGTGTGCTTTCCGCCATTGTCATAGCAAGACGGTAACGTCCGCCATCCACCAGAAGCCCTGTCAAAACATAACAGGAAATAAATATTATAATCAGAAAAATACTGATAACTCCTCTGCAGTTTTTCTTCGTCTTCTCACTCATACTCCCCCGCCAACTCCTCATTTGCTGCTTTCAACTCTTCGTTTGTTGCTTTTTTGATACCATTTCAGTTTTCAATCCAGCAGGATTCCCTTGTACAAATCGTAAATAATAGATACATTTCTGACAAACTCGCCTGGATTATTCAATGGCACACGAACCACCACTTCCTGATTCATGTCCACGTCCTGAAACCCCATATTTTTCATAATGCCAGCCAAAGGATTGATGTACTCCTTCTCGACTGTCACCTGCACATACTTCTTCAATAGGCCGCCTGTTTTTTCCACCCGTGGCAGAGACTTCTCTTCCTCTACCAGTTTCGGCATATCTCCTGTTAATTTCTTCACATACGTTTCTGTATTCGCGACCCGCTGCCCTGTTTCCAGTCCTTCAAACAGATAACGGTAGGGGTCATGATTGCTGAAGCTGTTAGCATTTACCAGATTTTCTGCGGAATCCACTGTCTGAAAAACAGTCGGATTGGAGCCTCCTGTATACTCCCAGTAGGAAGCGGCACGGTTTGCCGCACGCATTGCCGCGCTCGCCGCCATGATATTCTGCGTGTGCGCCATTCCCATCCACAGAATGGAAAGAATGGTGATAAAAATAACCGGAAAAATAATACTGGCTTCCACTGTAAACATTCCTTGCTGAGAATTTTTCATGAGTCTGTTCTCCTTCTCTCTATTTCTCATTTTCCGATATAAACAATGCTATATTATTTTATTTGAACTTTTGTTATATAGCCTTTGTCATTTTCCTCTGAGATATATCCCCACAGAATACCTTGTTCTATCCCAGGCAATTCCTCCCACTTTTCCAAATATTCCTCCAAAGGCAATACAATTTCCACTCTTTTATCCGCACTATCATCACAATTTATAATTTCTGCATCTTTCATCATATACAAACTTCCTGTATATATGGATGTGCTTTCATATTCTCTATTTCCTTTATGCCATGCATATTTTCCATTTGGCAATCTATGACTGGCATATGCATTTTCTCCCTCAAACTCTGCATCGTATTGCTTCACTGCTTTTAATTCCTGATTTTTTACTTCATAATAACTGCCGCAATCTATAAAATCCGATTTGGAAGCACATAACATTCCATAATCCGCTACATTCCAATCCCATGCTCCCAATGGATGAAAGTACATCAGAACTGTTACAGCAGCTTGCAAAACAAATCTTGAAGCTACCCACAGAGGACAAAGAATAGGCGTATTTCTGTGGCAAGAACGAGGACTAATATATACCTTTGCCTCCTTTTCCGGTCAGCAAAGGTATAATACACTAGACTTTCCTACGGAAAATCGTGTGCCAACAGGGATGCTACTCGCCCCTATTGGAAACCCAGAGCCGAGGGATTGTACCATTCTGGACACCCATCTTTATTCTTGCTTAATTCAGTTAATTGAACAGATACGAGTCATCAGTAATCGAATGAAAATCGTTGATTGGAGTCAGACTATCCAAGAAAGAGTATAACTCATCGAAGGAGCACTCATCTGTACTCATAAGTTCCTCTGACCATACCAACTTATTGTTCACCATCGAATATAATGAGACGTACTCAATTCTCATGCTTCCCCTACCGCCATCATGGATTGCAATTCCATTTCCTTCATACTCATACAAACACTCACCATAAGACCAATAACACACATCACTTGAAATAACATCTGTTCCGTTAAAAGAGTAAATATAATACTTCGACCCATCCTCCTTCACTATAAGTTCAGGAATTCCGTTTTTGTCTACATCATAGAGCGTATATTCAGTATCAATATAAATTGTATTGGACCCCCAAGAAAACGGCGTAGACTCAGGATGTTGTAATAATATTGCCTTATATCGTTCAGCGAAAGCATCACTATTGACAGCATTGGCTTGAGTTTCCATATACTCACTAAATGCTGCATTGATAACAAAATTCCCTAAATTGATTTCGTGATAATAAAAATCAGCCTCACCAAGCAAATATATTGCTCCAATAATGCAGAGTTGACCATCCTCATTAAAATATGGAACACAGTTCTGAATATTATCCTCGGATAATGTTTTTTCTAACTGTGTGCGAAAGAAATCATCATATCCCATTTGAGCTATGCATGATTCTTTATCTTGGAAATATGCAGAACCTAATGCTTGCCATAACGTATCATGATAATTTTCCGGTGATATCCTCGCCACAGAGATTAGTTCATTTTTAGATAATCTATTTCCGGTAGAAACAGAGATATTGTAAACCATATATTCATATCCACCACCAAAATCTGGATAACTGCTATTTCTTATTACAAGTGACAGAACATCGCCATTAACTGACCAATAATATATAATTTCATTGCTTGTACAAGGATATCCATACTCGTCGATTTCCACAACGGCATCTTCAATTATTGGGGATAAAGAACTATATATTTCCGAATTGATTTTCTCCACATCACTACTGGATAGATTAACTCTTGGTATGCGGTACATACAAGTTATTTCCGTTTTTTCACTCTTTCCCACTGTGTATATACAGTCATTAGCGTATGCATCTGTAACAAGGTCAACTGCCAGCACCGATGTGATTGACTGGCTATCATCATGTTTACCCAGATAATCTTCGTTTTCTACTGTATATTGTCCTACAAATTTTGTCTGAAGAATTCCATTAGTCGTCCATGCACCATCTGCATTTACCGTATATCCATCCGGTGTCACTGTATTTAACAGACAATATCCCTGCTGATTGAAATAATAACACTCTGCTGTCCCATCATTGTTACCATCAATCCACTGCCAACAGTTTGCTGGCCATGTACCATTTCCGTTATCATACCACCAACCATTCTGGTCTGCTTTCCATTCACCGGCAAATGCTGTCATACTGATTACAGCTGCCATAATTCCTGTCATAATCATTGTTGCTATTTTTTTCATCCCATTGTTCTCCTCATACCATTATTAACCTGTCCATTGCTGTATAGCCTCTTTACCACTGGCTTTCTTCATAATTACTGATTTTCATAGTAATTTTCTTTATAAAACTGTGAAATCAGCACAACTCTTGTAACTGCTGCCAACGCTAACATCACATATGGCATTTTTTTGAGCTCAATAAAATCCATTTTCAGCAATCCATCCATTTCCTCTCTTATGAGATAGTTGACTCTCCATGCCAACACAATAGCGAGGCAGGAAGAAATCATAAGACAAATGGTGCTGAAACTCATTCTCTGCATCATTTTTACTTTTCTCTCTCGATTGATAAACATATAGAGGACAAAAGCAAAATTTAACAGTGCAAGTGCCCAAAAGATAAGCGGAAGGCCAAGAATTACCATATATAATCCTGTATTATCCAAATACTCTGATAATTCAGACATTCCTTTTACCAAATCAAATAAATGAAAATCTCCAGAATATAAATATGGAATGGAGAAATTCACCCAGTCCTTAAAACCCAGAAGAGCAGATACAATGCCTAACACAAGTGATACATAAAAGAAAATATCGCTTCTCTTCCATTGAAACGATGAACTATTTTTACTTTTCTCCTGCATTCCACCGCAGTATGGGCAATAAAGTGTCTCTTTATCAATTTGATTTCCACAATGCTTACAGTACATGTTATCTGCTCCCCTTTTATAATACTTTTAATCAATAGCATCCTTAAATGATTTATCCAACGCTTTTTTCAGAAAACCATCATCTCCAAGTAAAAAGTTTTTAAACGCAAAAGCTACTGCTACTAATACTCCAATAAGTACTGCCATCTCAACTGTTCCAAAAGCCTCCTCTTCCTTCCAAAATTCTTCCATCCACTTCTTCATTTTCATGTTCTCCTTCCCGCCTTCCGGCATGTGTTTCTTTTTTCTTTTCACTTTTCATAAGTAACTGTTTATAAATTCATACTCATAACCGCTGGTGCGACTGTGAGTATAATTACCGCAAACAACATTAGCATCATGGGAAACAGCATCTTTGTAGACGCCTCCTCCCCAAATTTTCTGGCAGCATTTTTTCTTTCTTCCCACTGCTCTGCTCCAATTTCTCCAAGAGCCAGAATCACATCATCGCCGCCTCTGTGCATATTCTGCAAAACCACAGAGACAAATCGGCGCACCTGCGGCATATTGCACCGCATCGTAAAACGGTCAAATGCCTCTTCCGGCGTATTTCCTCTTCCCATCATCCGCACAGCATAAGAAAGTTCTTCATACAACGGCCTGTCATTCGACAGCTCACTGGCTATTTTTTCAATCGCGCCCCGAAGCGTCATTCCAGCACCTGACAAAATCACAATTTTATTCGTCAAATCTGGCATATCCATCGAAATTCTCTGGTGCCGTTTGTCTATCTTGCTCTTTAAATCTGTAAGTCCTACATAAGCCAGGATAAATCCAAATCCCACGGCTGCCGCGGACATGGAATACTGTCCGCTGAGTGCCAATAATCCAGATAAAAAGAATCCAATCAGCACATATGTTGCGGAAGCCGCCCAGTATGTCTGCAAATAAAAATCTGTAAATTCTGGGTCATACAGCTCCTTGAGCTGACGGCGCAAAGTTCTGTCCAGCGGGCTGTTGTACTTATACTTCAATTTCTGCATCAGATAATATCCCGCCGGAAAGAAATCTTTCAGCCCAAATTCGTCCTTATCCAGTGCAGCAACTCTCGGTAAAAACCGCTTTTTTCCTCCCAGATAGCAGACTACAAATATCAATATACAAATCAAACAATAGATTGCCGCGATTGGATTTGTCTCATTCATTCCATCTCTTCCCCCTATTCTCTTATACCTGAATATCTGTAATTTTCTTTGACCAAAAATAGGAAATTGCAATTAAGAGCAACGAAAATGTAGCTATCATTCTTCCTCCAAGTGTCGTAAAAATCGGCGTCATAAACCCTTCTGTTGTCTGTGTCAGCACAAATACCAGAAAAATCGGCATTGCTACCAACACTTTCTGCTCCATCTTCTTTCCCGAAAGCATGGTATCAATCTCTGACTCAATCTCAATCTTATCTGCAATCGTATCTGTCGTCTGCCGGATAATCCGCACCAGATTTCCGCCTGTTCTCTTCGAGATTTCAAAGATATTGGCAAATGTCACAATATCTTCCAAGCCGCTGCGCTGTCCAAAATCCAGCAAAATTTCCTCGATATTCTGTCCGAGAGAAAGCTTTGACACAATCAATTCCAACTCTTTCACAATATATGCATTCGGATCTGCATACTGGTTCATCATATCATCTAGGGCCAGCGCAAATCCCCGTTCCACAGAATTTCCCGCGCTGACAGCCGAAGAGAGGCTGTACAGCATATCTTTAAACTGCTGATTGAGTTTCTGCTTTCTCTTTTTCATTAACACCTGCGTCTGGTATTTTGGAAACTTCAATGAGAGCAGTGCCAAAACACAGGAAAGCGGCAGCGAACGGTAAAAAATATATCCAAGCACCCAAAGCCCCGCTGCTGCCAGCAGAATATAAAATACTTTTTCTCCCACGCTCATCACATAAACGTTGTAATTCACTGCCCCATTCTCATAGACAGCTACTTCCTGCTCTTTTTTCCTCTTTCTCTTTTTTGCGGCTTTTCCTTCCTGTTCTGCCTTCTCTATCTCTTCTTTCTCTTTTTTCTTCCCTAGCATCCTGTTATCCCCCTGTTAATTTCCTCGCAGGGAATCCCCGCCATTGTAAATTTGTGCATATTATAGAAAGGGTTCTTTGTCCGCTCCAGTCGCCCTCTCACATGATTTGGAGTGGAATCTTCTTTTAATTCAAATGTAAAAACAGGATTTATTTTGTATTTTCCATTCTCATACCCCAAAAGCTCCACAATATACAGCGTTTTTCTGCTCTTATCGCTCATGCGCCCCAAATGCACAATAATATCAATCGCAGATGCAATCTGCTGACGAATCGCTTCAATCGGGAAAGACGAACCGGTAAGGACCATCGTTTCCAGACGGGACAGCATATCTTCCGGCGAATTGGCATGTCCTGTAGAAAGAGAGCCATCATGCCCTGTATTCATTGCCTGAAGCATATCCAATGCCTCCGCTCCGCGCACCTCGCCTACCACAATTCTCTCAGGACGCATACGCAGAGACGATTTAATTAAATCGCGGATTGTAATTGCACCTTTTCCCTCTGTATTTGCATTTCTTGTCTCCAGACGAACTAAATTTTTTACACTTTGAATCTGCAGCTCCGCTGAGTCCTCAATCGTGATGATTCTCTCATCAGATGGAATAAAATTGGACAACGCATTCAAAAACGTGGTTTTTCCAGAGCCTGTACCGCCGCTCACAAAAATATTATATTTTGCTTGTACACATTTTTTCAGGAAATCAGCAGCTTCTTTTGTGATTGCTCCCCAGTTGATTAGATCCTGAAACTGAATCACTTTTTCTGGGAATTTTCGTATCGTCACAGTCGCTCCGCAGAGTGCAATCGGCGGCAGCACAATATTGACACGGGAACCATCTTCCAGTCTGGCATCACAGATAGGATTGGAGCTGTCCACCGTTCTGTTCACTTTTGACACAATCTTCTGAATGATGTCTTCCAACTGCTTGTCACTCTCAAAGTGCTCTTCCAGCTCATACAAATGCCCTGCACGCTCAACAAAAATATGCTGCGGTCCATTAATCATAATCTCTGTCACGCTCTTGTCATCCAGAATTGGCTGAAGAAGGCCTAGTTTCTTCATCACATTCAGACAGTGTCCCACTACACGCATCTTCTCACTGATGCTGACATACTCATGATTTGTCACTTCTTCCAGCATCTGGTATGCTGTATTTTTAATCGTCTCGTCGCTGATATCGCGCTGCCCCTCCAGCTGCAGGGATACTTTTTTTGTAATCTGCTCCAATAATTCATCCGAAATCATCATGATATTTCACCCTTCAACAGTCCTGTCAGCATGGCACATCCTTTTCCAAATTCTTTATCCTGATTTAGCGCGTCTATTACTGACATTCCTTGCTCTATACTTTTTGAGTCAGGAAATACAGAAAAAAATCCTTCTGTATCTTCTCGATAGTGGCATTTATTCAAGATATAGCGAATTCTTCCTCGATAAGACAACTGCCGGATTCCAGGGTCATTCACAAAACGCTCTTTCTTTCCCCGTCCTGTCACAGTGGAAGAGTACACCATTAAAATTGCATCGCTCATTTCCAAAATTTTCTTATTTAAGGGCGAAAAACCACTACTGACATCCAGCACCAGATATTCCATATTTTCCAGCTCTATCATGCTCTCCAAAAGCAACTCCACATCTGCTGGACCAATCTCTGCAAAATCTCTCACGCTTTGCATCAGTGGCAGCGTGTATACATTATGGTTATTTTTCTTGAGACCAGACACCAGAACAGATGCAAGACTCCTTCTGTCTTTTAAAGCAAACAGAATATCTTCCATCTTTGTCTCATATTCCTGATGATACAAATGTTCAATATACGGATTTTCTTCCAAATTAAAATACGCTGTCTGCCCTGTCTTTGCCAACTGCAATGCAAGCATGTATGCCAGCGTTGTCTTTCCACTTCCCCCTTCTGTAGAAAAGAAAGTAATAATCTTCTCTTTTCTGTCATTGTGGAATGTAATACCTCCCTGTGATAAAGCCACTAGGATTTTCTTTAAATCTCCAATAATATCCGTTCCAGGCTGATAGATATTCAAAACCGCTCTTCTTCCCTCTTCTCCAATCCTTGTATGATTTCCAATCTCCACCTCAACCAAATTTTCATCTTTGTTTGGATTTTTCCTCCAAAATGCGGTTGTCGCCACTACAGCTTCCAGTTCACGTCCATGTTCTTCTAAATATACCATCGCTTTTTCTACGTTAGAAAAGAAAGCCATCTGAAATTCCTGACAGTTCTGCGCCGCATATGTGCTGAACAGCTCTATAAAATACGTATCTTCACTAAACAACATAATTTCCATAAAGATTCATTCCCCCCTGCACAATATTGACATTCATCCTGGCTTCTATAAAAATAACAATTCCAGACAGTATTTGTTTGTATCTTTTTCATATACTTTCAGATATAACATCAAAAATTTTTATTATTATGTTTTTGTCAAGATATTTGCTCAAAAATGCTTGTAAAATTTATATATTTTCAAAAAAATCTATTTTTTTAAGTCTTATGTACAAATATTTTTTCCAATTAAACTATTATACCGTCTGTTTCGGAGATTTTCTTGTTTTCTCACTTTCCTCTTGAGCAATTTTTATGCCTTTTGCAACCAAAATCACAATATCTTTGTTCTTCTCTGAAAGCTGATTAAAAACAGCCTGCATATCTGAATTTCTATTCGCCATGGACAACTCTCCCTTTCTATCTTTTATTGATTTTATAAAGTAATAATAAATCAATTATTGATTTTTGTCAATCCGCTTTTGATATTATCATTGACATTTATATCATTTATTGATATTATAAGAAAATGGAGGTGCTGACAATGAATACTCGTATCCGCGAACTAAGAAAAGCACTGGGATTCAGTCAAAAACAATTTGCTGAAAAAATAGGCTTAAAACAAAATGCTATCAGTTATATGGAAAAAAATGGTGCCACAGTCACAGAACAAAATATTAAGACCATCTGTTCTCAATTCAGCGTCAACGAAACGTGGTTACGCACCGGCACTGGAACAATGTTTCTTGAAAATCAGAAAAAGCAAAAAGAATTTTTTGATATTTTTGATGAATTATCCCCTGTTCTTCAAGACTATTTGATTAAGACTGCAAAAGATTTATTAGATACGCAATCTAAGATGCAGTCGGACACAAAGGATTCAAAATAGTTTCAATGGACAAAACAAATACAGGAGAGAAAAGATGTCTGTCACAAACATCTTCTCTCTCCTGCGTTTTTAGCCGTTCTTTATACAACAAATCATTTCAGTCTTTCCTGCAGCATCTCCAGAGTCATCGCAGCCTCTATATATTCATATTCGCCTGCATCGTAAGCTACACACTCCTCTGCTGTCACTTCTCTGCCGTCAATATAACTCACACTGTATCTTCCAACCGACCCTTGTTCTTCCTCATCAAGAATTCCATTTTCATTCACATCATCCCAATTATACGTCTGTATCTGCGCAACCATGTCCATTGTATGCTGTTCACTGACCTTCTCGTAAGTCGTGTACAACATGGCTCCCGCATAGTCTGTATTGTAATTCCTCAGATTGTTCTTTTTCGGCGCATATTCATATCCTGCATTGCCCATCGCACCATATCCCCAGTGGTCCATCAGCGTATATACCGTTCCATCCTGATAGGTATACAAACTCATATAATATCCATTGTTTCCGACAACCAGCTCAGGTATCTCATCCTCATCAAAATAAATCAGATTATATCGATACTCTCCTTCTGACGCTCTTTCAACCTCATACAGCGTGCTGACTGCCAGATATGCTTCCTGATAACTGGAAAATTTGCCGTTTTTCTTTCCGTCTGCCAAAAAGCTGCGGACTCCAGAAATAGATATCTGCTCTGCCTGGCTTGACACGGCTTCCGAAAGCGTTTCCTGCACAACAAAGTACGGCTCATATTCTCCTGTACTATCTCCATACCCATAATAAATGACAGCAAAACTGGTATTTCCATATGTCTCAATCAACACAATATCCGTGTTGCCGTCATAATTCACATCGTAAAAAGATACTGCGTCCAGACTGCCAAATGCAGTCCCTGCCAAATTTTTTGGAATATAAGCCATTATCTCTGTGAGAATCTTTCCATCCTGAATCAACTGCATCTGGAAATCCGAAGAACCCGAACCACTCTCTGAAGGCATAAAAGGGACAAAATAGACCTTTCCCTGATACTCACTCAGTCCCACCTCAAACGTCTGGTCCACAATACAATTTTCGCCAAATTTTTCTCTCATGGCGTCCGCTCTCACCACTGCGTCGGCCTCTTTTTTCACAGCATCCTCTTTGTCGGTAGGCTTTTTATCTGTATTGACACTGTTCTCTTCGCTCTCTTTTTCCAAATTCTCTTCTGCGAAAATTTCAAATGTCTGCGACTCTTGTTCTTCTAATTCTTTTTCTCCTAATTCTTCCTCTTCTGATTCGTTTGTTTCTGATTCTTCTCTTTCTACGCTCTGCGGCGCTTTCTTTTCTGTACTCAGTTCCTGCGCCTGCCCGCACGCAGCAAGCATCCCCGCAGCAGACATGATACAAATCCAAAGTCCTATTTTCTTGAATCCATTATACTTACAGCATCTTTTTCGAAGCATAAAATTCCCTCCTACTACAATATATTTATGGTTAATACTCCTAACATCCAGCTATTCTGTTATATAATTGTGGCTTTCATCCCACACGCAAGCACGTGGTTTTTCGCCGCAATTATATAACAAATCTACCTTTTATTCTACAATACAACCCATATCCTGTCTAGCTGTTGTTCTCACATGCATTCCTGCTTTAAGCACATGTCCTTCTCCCAAACTTTCTATACAAAATCACTCCCAGCACAGCCACAATTCCCTCTGTCACCGGAAGCGCCAGCCACACACCGGTCATTTTCCAGAGAGAAGAGAGCAGAAATGCCATCGGCACAATCAAAATCAACCCCCGCATCAGCGAAACGATGTGTGCAGGAAATGCTTTTTCTGTCGAAGTGAAGAAGACAGAGAGTATGATATTACATCCCACAAACACAATTCCAGTAAAATACAGCTTCAGGCCGCTCACAGCAATCTCCTGCAGCCGCCTATTCTGTTCACTGTTAAAAATCTGTGTAATCGGATCGGCAAACAGAAAGACCAAACCATACACTACACAGGATAACACAAACATAGTTGCCATGGCGCAGCACAGCAGACGGCGCATATTTTTCTTGTCATTCGTCCCATATGTTCTGCTCAAAAGAGGCTGGACGCCCTGCGCGATTCCCGTATAAATGGCCGTGATAACGAGAGATAAATTTGCAATCACCCCATAGGCGGCTACTCCTATGTTTCCCTCCAGATTTAAAAGAATCATATTAAAAACAATCATCACAATACCAGAAGAGACTTCTGTAACCAGAGAAGGAAAGCCCAGAGACACTGAAAAAAACATTCTCCTCCATTGCATCTTTGTTTTGACAAAATGAACCTTATTTTTTCTGCTCCACCAATGTCCCGATAAAATCAGAATCCCAGTTGTGGAAGAAAGCCCTGTCGCAAACACAGCGCCAAAAATCCCCATATGCAGAGGAAAAATAAGCACATAATCCAGCACAATATTTGTCATGCTGCTGCCAAGCATTGCAAACATAGACAGTTTCGGATTGCCGTCATTCCTAACAAAACAGTTCAGCACATCGTTCATTATAAACGCTGGGGCATACAGCATAATCACTCTCAAGTATATATTCGTCATAGCAAAAATTTCATCGTCGGCTCCCAGCCATGCTGTGATGTGTTCTGACAGAAACGCTCCGCCGAGCAAAAAAATTCCTGCAAACACAGCAGAGACAAATAGTGTATTGCTGTACATACTGTCTGCATTGCGACTCCTTCCCTGACTCCTATAAATCGCATATTTCGTCGCCCCTCCCATGCCAAGCATCAGTCCACACCCATGAATAAAACTGTACACTGGAATCGCCAGATTTAAGGCCGCCAGTCCATTCGCCCCGAGTCCTTTCGATACAAAAAAAGTATCTGCCAAAATATAGCAGGAAAGTCCCATCATCCCCAAAACATTCAAGCATGCATATTTCATATATTCTTTTACATACGATGTTTCCTGTGTATTACCCATTGTATTGTTTTTTCTCCTTAATATCCCTGTTCTTTATTTTTGCACCTTTTTCGTCTTCTTCGCAAAAGAAGAAACACTCTGTATCCCTGCAATGTGCCCATATAAACGATACGTCGATTGAATGAATTCTTACAAACATGTATACTATAAACAGATGGATAAAGGCTGATCGGCTGTCAGCTGCTATATCCATACATATATTGCAGCAGAAAGGAGAGATTTATAAAATTGGATGCAAAAGTATTTGGCGCATATATTGCAAAATTGAGAAAAGAAAAGCATATGACCCAATCTCAGCTTGCCGAGAAGATTCATGTGACAGACAAAGCAGTCAGTAAATGGGAGAGAGGAGTTTCCCATAGTTAAAGATACCACACCAGATATAACAATACCACGCTTATACACTAACGCATAGTACGGGAATAGGATAGCCTATTCCCGTTTGCTGTAAATCATGGATTGTGAACAAACTCAAAGTACAGTATAATAATTACAAAATTCTATGCTTATGTCAGAGGTGCAGAAGGATGATAGATGTTTATTATGTTGAGGATGATGAAAATATCGCACAGGCTGTAAAAGAATATCTGGAACAGCGAGATTGTAAAGTGTCCATTTTTCATACGATTCTTGAAACAAAAGCAGCATTCAGAGCATATATACCCACGATTGTTTTGCTGGACTGGAACCTGCCAGACGGGCAAGGAAATGAGTTTTGTCAATGGATTCGGTTGCGGTGGGATAATCTGCCGATTATTTTCCTGACGGTACGGGGCGATTCTCACGACATTGTGACAGGTTTTTCTCGTGGCGCTGATGATTATGTTGTGAAGCCGTTTGAACTGAACATTTTATATTCTCGTATTCTTGCTTTGCTTCGCAGAGCCGGGCAAACAGGCAGAACCTGTCTGATTTGCGATGATGTGTTATTGGATAAGAAAAAAATGACTGTTTTTTGTGGGCAACGGGAAATCACATTAAGTCAACCGGAATATCAGTTGCTCCTGCTGTTGATGGAAAACAAGGGGAAAACGATAACCAGAAAACAATTACTGGAACTGATATGGGATAGCAATGGTAACTATGTAAATGATAACACGTTGACAGTTACAATGAAACGATTGCGGGAAAAGTTGAATAATCCGACCTGCCTGAAAACGATTCGTAGTTTCGGCTACCGTATGGAGGACAGCATATGACGGAAAGAAGAAAACGACAGTTCCTTATATTTCTGCCAGTATTCGTCTGCGTGATTGGGATGTCGGCGGTATCTGTTTTCTGGTTGAATGGGTATCAACAATCTGTGTTTGAACATATCTCGAAATTTTGTGAAGTTATCATACAGGATAACCCCGAAGCAGAGGAACAGGTTTTAGCTGCGTTGAAAGAATATCACACATTCACGGAGGACGAAATTGACGGAAATTCGTTTCTGACACAATACGGATATGAGAGTAATCATTTTTGCAGGGAGTTGGGCTGGCAATTCCTTGTGCTGTCTTTGAGTTTGTGCCTGCTGATAATTGGCTCCTTTTTAGTTTCTGTTTGGTATATGGGCAAGCAAAAGAAAAGAAGAATCGCAGAAATGACACACTATTTGGAACAAATCAATATTGGCGCAGAAGGAACCGTTGTGCAGGCAAAGGAAGATGAATTTTCCCCCTTGCAGGATGAGATGTACAAAACAGTAACGGAACTCTATCAGACAAGGGATGCGGCGGTAAACGCGAAAGTGAATTTTGCGAATAATTTGGCAAATATCGCCCACCAGCTGAAAACCCCCGTTACTGCGGCCTCTCTTTCCTTGCAGTTGATGGAAAAAGAAACGCCTAATTTTAGGGTGGGGCAACTGAAAAAGCAGTTGGAGCGGTTAGGAACATTAGAAGAATCCCTGCTCACATTATCCAAGATAGACGCTGGAACTTTGCCATTAGAACATGAGAAAGTCGATATTTATACGGCGCTCACTTTAGCGGCAGATAATTTGAGCGATCTGCTGCAAAAAGAAAAAATTTCTGTATCCATTCCAGATAATGGCTGTATCTCCATTATGGGCGACATGGAGTGGACAATGGAAGCACTTTTGAATTTGATGAAAAATTGTATGGAACATTCGCCACAGGGAGGAACCGTACATTGCGATTATTCTGGAAATCCTATTTATGTGACAATTCTAATCTGGGATGAAGGCGAGGGCTTCTGTCAGGAAGAACTGCCACATCTTTTTGAAAGATTTTACCGTGGAAAAAGAGCTACCCCAAATGGAATCGGGATTGGCTTGTCACTGGCGAAATCTATTTTTGAATTGGAAAATGGCAACATTACTGCCCGTACTCTGCCGGACGGCGGCGCTTGTTTTGAAATTCGTATTTACAGTCACTAAGATGTCACTTTTCTTTGCTATACTGGAAGCGTATAGGAAGTTTGGTACGCATCAGGAAAGAGAGGTTGACATGGAAATATTAAAATGTGATGGCGTCAGAAAAATATATGGTTCTGGCAACAATCAGGTAATTGCTTTAGACAAGATTGATTTTTCAGTGGATAAGGGGGAATTTGTTGCCATTGTTGGGGCATCCGGGTCAGGAAAATCTACACTTCTGCATATTCTCGGCAGTGTGGATCAGCCCACAAAGGGGAAAGTCATTGTGGAAGGAGTTGACATTTCTTCTATGAACCGAACACAGTCGGCAATTTTTCGGCGTAGGAAGGTCGGACTGGTTTATCAGTTTTACAATCTAATTCCAACGCTTACCATTCGGAAAAATATTTTGATGCCCCTTTTGCTAGACAAGAGAAAAGTCAATCAGGAGTATTTTGAGCAAGTAGTAAATTCGTTGGGAATTGCTGATAAACTGGATTTTCTTCCCAATCAATTATCCGGGGGACAGCAGCAAAGGGCGGCAATCGCTAGAGCGTTGATTTACCGTCCGGCGCTTCTTTTGGCTGATGAGCCGACAGGCAACCTCGATCAGAAAAACTCGAAAGAAATTATTGATATGCTGAAACTATCTAACCGTAACTTGAATCAAACGATTTTGCTGATTACACATGACGAAAAGATTGCGTTGGAAGCAGACCGTATCGTAACCGTAGAGGACGGACGCATCATCAGCGACCAGAAACGGAGGTAAGCGGAATGTGGAAAGATTATTCAACAGCCTTTATCAAAAAAAATAAGGCTTCCAGCATATCTATTATGGTAGCGGCTTTTATCTCGGCTCTGTTTTTATCTCTGGTATGCAGCCTGTTTTATAACTTTTGGACTTATGAGATTGAGAAAATTACGATAGAGGAAGGCGGCTGGCATGGCAGGATCGCCGGAATCAGTGAAAATGATTTGACTACAATCGAAAATTTCGCAAATGTAGAAAAAGCGGAAGTAAATCAGTCCTTGTCGGACAAGGAAAATATCGTGGTCGATGTCTACTTTCAAAATGTAAAATCGGTATACCGTGATATGCCATTGATCGCTCAAATGTTGGATATTGACAGCAGTACAGTATCCTATCACGAATTATTGCTTTCACGGTATATGGTTCATGACCCGCAGGATAATACCCCGCCGCTCTTGATGGCTTTCTTTTTAGTCCTGCTGGTGGTACTGTCCGTTTCTTTGATTTTGATTATTCATAATTCCTTTGCCGTTTCTATGGATGCAAGGATTCATCAGTTTGGAATCTTTTCCAGTATAGGCGCTACACCGGGACAGATTTTTGCCTGCGTTATGCAGGAGGCCGCAATCCTTTGTGGTCTTCCTATTTTGATTGGCAGCGGTATAGGCATTGTAGGCAGCGCAGGAGCCATACAAGTGATGAATTTTTTTGCAGCGGAAATAGCGGGACGACATGAAGCCGTTTTCCAGTATCATCCCTTTGTGTTTGCGGTAACTATTTTAGCTTCGGTTTTGACTGTTTTTATTTCCGCTTCTCTGCCTGCGAAAAAATTGAGCAAATTGACGCCGCTTCAGGCGATACGCAATACGGGCGAATTGAGCCTGAAAAAGAAAAAACATTCCCGCATCCTATCTTTGCTGTTTGGCGTTGAAGGTGAATTGGCAGGAAATGCCTTAAAAGCACAGAAAAAGGCGCTTCGTACCTCTACGCTTTCATTGACACTTTCTTTTTTGAGCTTTACAGTAATGCTCTGCTTTTTTACACTGACGGGTATCAGTACAAATCACACCTACTTCGAGCGGTATCAGAACGCATGGGATGTGATGGTGACACTGAAAGATACTGAAATTGGAGATTTTAGTCAGGGAGAGGAAATCAGGGAGCTGCAAGGTGTCAGAAGCAGTGTTGCTTATCAAAAAGCAATAGCCATCTGCTTACTTCCTGAATCCGATATGAGTGATGAACTGTTGGGAATAGGAGGACTAGAAGCGGTTGCCGGAAATGTTTCCATAGTCGGAGATGGAACCTATTCTGTAAAAGCACCGATTGTTATCATGGATGATGTTGGGTTTGAAGAATACTGTCAGCAGATCGGCATTGAACCAAAATTGGATGGGAGCGTTGTATTAAATCGCATTTGGGACAGTGTAAATAGCAATTTCCGCTATAAAACTTACATTCCTTTTGTGAAAGAAGGACAGACTGCTATCACTCTGCAAAATACTGTACAACCCGAAAATACAGTAGAAATTCCAGTGCTTACTTACACGCAGAAAACACCGATTTTGAGAGAGGAATATGACAATTATTCACTGGTACAGTTTATTCCCCTATCCCTATGGAACCAAATATCAGGGAAGATCGGCGATATTGAAACAGATACTTATATCAGGATATTGGGAAAAGAGGGCATCACGCTTTCCGAACTGAATGAATTGCAGTCTGTAATTTCAGAAACGATTCATCAGGATTCTGCCGCTACACTTGAAAACCGTATTCAGGAAAAGATTTCGGATGATGAAATGCAAAAGGGATCTACGTTAATATTGGGAGCATTTTGTGTACTGTTGGCGGTCATTGGCATAGCAAATGTATTTTCTAATACTTTGGGCTTCCTGCGGCAGAGGAAAAGAGAATTTGCACGATATGCGTCTGTTGGAATGACACCGGAAAGTATGCGGAAAATGTTTACCATTGAAGCGTCCGTGATTGCAGGCCGACCTCTCATCATTACTTTGCCGTTGACGGTCATAGTCGTGGCATTTATGATTACAGCAAGTTATTTAGACCCAATGGAATTTTTAGCAAAAGCGCCATTGATCCCGATTCTTGCGTTTATTTTAGCCATTTTTGGATTTGTTGGGCTTGCCTATTATATAGGCGGAAAAAGAATGCTTGAATCTGATTTAGCTGACGCTTTGCGAAATGATATTATGATGTAAAGGTGGTGGATAATGGAAAAAGGGTTCGTTATATTCATGATTTTGGGTATGGCTCTTTGTCAAATTCTCCACGGCTATCAGGAAAATTCTGCTTTGTCTGTGGAAGAAGTTGTCACGATGGAATGCGAAGTTGTACCTTTCCAAGTAGTGGTTGATAAAACACCTTTAGAAAGCGGGCAGGAAGAAACAATAACCTGTATGATTTTAGCTGACAAAAAGGATTTTAGTTATATTGTTTCCGCAGAAAACGGAAAAATTAGCAATAAAGATATTTCATCGTTCGACTATACCAAACCCAAGGAAGGTGTTTTTGATACAATTTGTGTTGAATGCACAGACAATGCAACAGGGCGTAAGTATTCTTTTTCTATTCCGTTGTTTTTCACTACACCGGCAACGGAAGTACAATTAGATATTTTAAAATAGTATTATAGAAAATTATTTTGTGTACTAATAATCTGCCAGCCCCGTAATAATATTACTCTGCTGATACAGCCAGTCCGTAAACTCTTTCGGACTGGCTGTTTTTTCTTTGACAGCCTTTTTCCTTTGCAGTGCTTCTTTCTTGAACGCTTCAAACGCAGCCAGCATTTTTTCCAGCCGGTCAGATGGGAAGCCGGTTGTTTTCTTTGCCTTGTTGATCTTGTTGCGCCAGTTCTGGCACTCGTTTTTGTAAAGCAGATCGTAGTTGTTTTCCCTTGCCCTCTCGTCAAACTCCCGCTTATTTTGAAGCGCCTGTTTCTTCCGGCACTTATCGCCGCACAGCTCATACCGCTGGCTTGTTGCAAGGAAAACACGCCCGCAGACTTTGCATTTTCGGAAGCACAGCCCCCAGTCATTCAGGCGGTTCAGATAGTAGGTTATCAGCGGATAAAACGTGGCATAGGCGGCAACACATTCTGTTGTGCGTCGGTTGTCTGGATACCAGAGGTCAAGCCGTGTTTCCGCTGCCGGTACGGAGCCGAAAATGCGGCTGGATATATGGAAAGGTTCTGGCCTGCCGGTATCGCTGTCAAATTGCAGAGGGCTTCTCTGCTGAAACATCATGGTAAAATGGCTCATTTTATCCATGAAGCGGTCACAGGCTTTATCCCGTTCCCGATATTCCCTTGTTACAAGATAACCATTCCAAATCCGAAAAGCCGCATACATCCGCAGCGGATCACCGCTGTCAAATTTCTTTTGGAGGAAGTCACCGGCGGCCTGCTCCAACGCTGGCTGCTTCCAGCGGTTTGAGTGCAGAGCTTCCCGTAGCGGAGCAAGCCCCAATCGGTTCCATTCCCCGTCCGGGTCATACTCAAAGTCCGCAAGGAAAGTGCCAAGCGGACGGGTTGTGTCGCACAGCACATCCGCATCCCTATCCCCCTGTAAACGGAAGCGCACCTGCAATTCTTTCCCAATCAAAATCCGCTCTTTCATCTTCTTCCTGTCCAGCGTCAGGACAAACAAAATCCGGTCATAACACGGCTCATGCCGCACAAATCCTGTTTCCATCCTATCCCCCTGCCTTTACTTATGGTAATTTTATAATTTAGTCATATCTGTTACACTCATGGTATCGCAGAAGTCTTGTTTTGTCAAGAAGAAGTCGCTATGATGATTGCACATGGTAATTTAGTGCCATACAGTACCTTGACAAGTAAATGACCGTCCAAAAGGGATATGACCGGCAGGAGAAGTGACGCATGAAGCGCACCAATGCAGGGATACGCCGCAGGAATGGGGCAGCCGCAGGGATGCGGCTTTTAGGACAACGGCTTTTGGGGAGAACGGCAACAGGAAGCATTGAAACTGATTTTAAGTATGGGAGGAACAAAATGAGCGATAACAAGAGATTGAATAACTATGACGAGCTGCCGCTGGTTTTGGACGTGGCGGACATCCGGCGCATTATGGGAATTTCCAGAGTGAGCGCCTATGAGCTGGTACACACGCCCGGCTTTCCGGCATTTCGGAGCGGCAGGCTGATTAAAGTCAGCAAAAAGGCGTTCTTTGACTGGATGGCAAAGGGGACTGAATCCGTACCGGGAAGCGACAAATGAGGGAAAGGTATCTTCCCCTGTCTGGAATACTGCCGCCCTTTTCTAAGGCGCATACAGAGGGAAAAACCTTAAAAATGATACCGAAACGCTACACAAAAACCATCTGTCTGCGTATGCCGGATAGAAACGGGGAAAGGAGCCTGTTATGCCGAGAATGAGTAAGAAGCGCCGGTTGGAGCTGTCTTTCTTCTTAAATGAGCGAAACCGTGTCACTTATAACGAATTATGCCGGAAATGCCAGCACGATTGCAAGCAGAGCTTCCGGGCAGTTGTGATCGAATGTCCGAGGTATCTTTCCAAGCGTTCCCATAAAGGAGCGAGAGAAAAAAGAACGGAGCCGGAAACGGCAGAAATCCCTTGAGGAACGAAAGGGCGCACTTCTATACATAGTCCATAGACCATGTATCGTGCGTCCTGCGGAGCTATCTGCGTCACTTCGTTCCGTACAAGGGGGCTACACCCCCTTGCGCCGCTCAAGCGGCTATCCCCTGTGTCCTTTGTGTCTGCGACAACCCGTTACCGGCTTGTCACATCCACAAAGGCTGATAGATGAATACCGACACTTGACCGTTATCCATACGGTCTTTTCTTATCCCATAGCAAAGGAGGGATTGTCACATGAACAAAACACTGGAAGAATTACAAAAGGAATACGAGGAAAACACCGCAAAGCTGGAACAGGAACGTCGTAAGCTGCGCCGTCTGGAAAACCGGAAATCCTATCTGGAAAGCGGTTCCCGCAAGCAGCGCAACCACCGGCTCATTACCCGTGGGGCGGCGATAGAGAGCGTCATGCCGGAGGTAAAAATACTGACCGAGCAGGAATTTTATTCCCTGATGGAACGCATATCCGAATGGCAGC